>NZ_JBEXMD010000001.1:0-545884 GCF_040610315.1 Amycolatopsis sp. NPDC004169 | reverse complement strand
CCCGACCCCGCCTGAATCCGGCCCGCCCGTTCGGTTCCGTTGCCGGAAACGAGCGGTTGATCAGGCTTCTTCCAGACCCAGGCGGCGCGGTCCCGGGCCCACGGCGTCACTTGAGGCCGGTGGCTTCCGCGGCGGCGGGGTCGGAGTCGGCGAGGAAGGTCCGGCAGCGCTCGAACTCCTCGGTCTCGCCGATCTTCCCGGCGGCCTTGCCGAGCACGGCGAGGGCGCGCAGGAAGCCCTGGTTGGGGCGGTGCGACCACGGGACAGGGCCGAAGCCCTTCCAGCCGGCCCGGCGCAGCTGGTCGAGCCCCCGGTGGTAGCCGGTCCGGGCGTAGGCGTACGCGGCGACGGTCTCGCCGGCGTCCAGCGCCTTCTCGGCGAGCGAGGCCCACGCCTCGCTGTAGTCGGGGTGTTCGGCGGCGACGGTGGCCGGGTCGGTCCCGGCGTCGAGCGCGGCCTGTGCGGCGGTGTGCTCGGGCAGCAGCGTCGGCTCGGGGCCGAGCAGGTTGTGCGTCATGGGGCCATTCTGCCCCTAGAGGAAGAGGCTCCCGAGCACCCCGGCTCCGGCCAGCAGCAGGGCGGCGACGAGCACGCCCGCGACAACTCGTTTCGGCATCATGGCGGGACACCATGCCAAGGGGTGGCCGTTCGAGGCAAGTCTGTGACCCCTACGGGTGAACCCCGATTTTCGCGTCGTTTGCCACGGTCTTGGCCCACTCGTGACCATGACCGGCCATGATGTCCGGCATGGCCAAGGCAGTCGACGTCCCGGTGGACGTGATCCCGCGCAGTCCCGTCGCGAAGACGCGGCTGTTCTTCACGCGGCACTGGCACCGCGGCGCCCCCGGGCAGCCGACCCCGGACTGGGTGCTCAGGTTCTGCTACGGCATGTGGCTGACGGCGTTCGCGTTCAAGCTGCTCGGTTCGTCGTGGGACATGTCGTGGCACTTCATGTGGCTGCGTGACGACCTGGCCCCGCCGCACCTGATCAACACCGTGGGCACGGTGATCATCGTGGTGCTGGTGGCGATCCACAGCTACACGGGCCTGGGTGCCGATCGCCGCTCTCTGCGCTTGATGCAGATCGGCCTGCTGGTCTTCCTGGTGGCGGCGCCGCTGGACGTGATCAACCACCGCGTCAACGGCCTGGACCTGACCGCGTGGAGCCCGTCCCACATGATGCTGTACCTGGGCACGGGCATCATGCAGGCGGGCGTCCTGCTGGGCTGGCTGAAGTTTTCCCCGCCGGGCCGCTTCCGGACGGGCGTGCTGCTCGCGCTGTGGGCCTTTTTCCTGGAGAACACGTTCTTCCCGAACGGCCAGCAGGAGTACGGCATTCTCGGGCTGCGCGCGTGGGAGCGCGGCGAGCCGGAGGCGGAGAAGTCCCTGCTGGACTTCGCGGCCAACCAGATCGGCCACCCGGTCGACCGGACGGCGGTGCTGCACTTCACGATGCCGATCCCGTCGTGGGTGTACCCGCTGTGGGGCATCGGGGTGATGGCGTTGATCTTGGTACTGGCCCGTCGGACGCTGGGCTTCCGCTGGGCGGCCACTTCGGTGGCGCTGGCGTACGTGGCTTACCGGTCGGTGATGTGGCCGCTGTTGCTGGGGCTGGGTTTCCCGGTTTCGACGGTGCCGTTCTACCTGCTGTTCGTGGGGCTGGCGGTGGACCTGGCGTTTTCGCTCGGATCGGGTGTTTTGCAGGCCGGCGCGGGGGCGCTGCTGGTGACGGCGTTCGGGTATGGGGCGTTCTGGGTGCAGTCGCAGTTCCGGCCGTGGGTGCTCGGGGACGCCCACACGGAGTCAGCCCCACCGGCGGCGTACTGGACGGCTTTGGTGGTGCTGGGCGGGGTGTTCGCACTCTGGGCGGTGGTCGGACCGGCTTCGCAGCGGTGGTCGGCCAAGCGGGTAACCGCGTAGCACCCGGTGCTACACTCGGCTGGTGAACGTCATCAGCCAGCGCGAGTTCCGGAACAACTCGGCCGCGATCATGGACGCGGTCGAAGCCGGCGAGACGTACCACGTCACCCGCAACGGCGTGGAGATCGCCGAACTGCGGCCCTTGTCGCGCCGGAAGCGATTCACCGCGGCAGAACTGGTCGAGCGGCACAAGCGACTGCCGAGAGTCGATGCCGCGGAGCTGCGGCGGGATGCCGAAGCGTTCTTCGGCGACGATCGCCTCGGGGATGACGACAACCCGTGGGAGCGCAAGCGTGGCTGAACGCCACGCCGCCGGCGTGCTCGACACCTGCACCTACATCGAGCTCGGCTCGCTGGACCCGGAACGGCTTCCGGAGTTCCCGGAGATCACCGCGGTGACCATGGCCGAGCTGCACCAGGGCGTCGTCATGACGGCGGACCCGGCCACGAAGGCGCTCCGGAACGAGCAGCTGGGCGCCGCCATCGTCGAGTTCACGCCGTTGCCGTTCGACGGCGAAGCCGCCGCGCGATACGGCACGCTGGTCGCGCTGACCATCGCCGCGGGCCGGTCACCACGGCCGCGCCGGATGGACCTGATGATCGCCGCCATCGCCTCCGTGCACGGTTTGCCGCTGTACACCCGGAACGCGAAGGACTTCCGCGGCCTCGAGAACCTGCTCGAAGTCGTCGAAGTCTGAACACGACGAGGGCCGCCGCGGGAACACCGTGGCGGCCCTTCGCGCGAAAAGACCTACTTGAGCTTCGTCCCCGCCGAGCCCAGAGCCTGGCAGGCCTCGACGACCCGAGCCGCCATCCCGGCCTCAGCCGCCTTCAGGTACGAGCGCGGGTCGTACACCTTCTTGTTCCCGACCTCGCCGTCGATCTTCAGGACGCCGTCGTAGTTCTTGAAGAAGTGGTCCACGATCGGGCGGGTGAACGCGTACTGCGTGTCCGTGTCCACGTTCATCTTCACCACGCCGTACGAAACCGCCTCGCGGATCTCTTCCGGGAGCGAACCCGAGCCGCCGTGGAAGACCAGCTCGAAGGGCTTGGCGCCGCTGTCCAGGCCGAGCTTCTTCGCCGCCGCCTCCTGGCCGCCCTTCAGGACGTCCGGGCGGAGCTTCACGTTGCCCGGCTTGTACACGCCGTGGACGTTGCCGAACGTCGCCGCCAGCAGGTAGCGGCCCTTCTCGCCCGCGCCCAGCGCGTCGATCGTCTTCAGGAAGTCGCCTTCGGCCGTGTACAGCTTCTCGTTGATCTCCGCCTCGACGCCGTCCTCTTCGCCGCCGACGACGCCGATCTCGACCTCGAGGATGATCTTCGCGGCCGCCGTCTTGGCCAGCAGCTCCGCGGCGATCTCGAGGTTCTCGTCGAGGTCGATCGCCGAGCCGTCCCACATGTGGGACTGGAACAGCGGGTTCTGGCCGTTCTTCACGCGCTCGGCCGAGATCTCGATCAGCGGGCGGACGAAGCCGTCCAGCTTGTCCTTCGGGCAGTGGTCGGTGTGCAGCGCGACGTTCACGTCGTACTTCGCCGCGACGACCTGCGCGAACTCCGCCAGCGCGGTCGCGCCGGTCACCATGTCCTTGACCTTCTGGCCGGACGCGAACTCCGCACCACCGGTGGAGAACTGGATGATGCCGTCGCTCTCCGCCTCGGCGAAGCCGCGGATGGCGGCGTTCACGGTCTCGGACGAGGTCACGTTGATGGCCGGGTAGGCGAACTCGTTCGCCTTGGCCCGGTCGAGCATCTCCGCGTAGACCTCGGGGGTGGCGATGGGCATCGTTGACTCCTCCTTGGCACAGGGTGGTCCCGACCGCATCGTACGAGGTGCACCGCCGACGCACACCGGTCCCCGGGGAGAAACTTCTCCGCACGTGGAATCGGTTCAGAAGGAGGGCCCGGCCGCCGGGCGCGCCGGCGGCCGGACGGACGTCACAGCAGCTCGGCCGCCAGCGCGCGGTAGGCGGGCCACGGGTCCTCGTTCAGGACCTGGATGTTCACGTGGTCCGCGCCGGCCTCGAAGTGCTCGCGCAGGCCCGCCGCGATCGTCTCGGCGTCACCGTGCAGGACCAGCGCGTCGACCAGGCGGTCGCTGCCCTCGCCCGCGAGGTCGTCGTCGGTGAAGCCGAGTTTCCGCAGGTTGGCGACGTAGTTCGACAGCCCGAGGTAGAACTTGACGGTGGTGCGGCCGATCGCCCTCGCCTCGGCCGCGTCGGTGCCGAGGACCACCTTGTGCTCCGGGGCCAGCAGCTTGCCGTCACCGAGGATTTCCCGCGCCTCGCGCGTGTGCTGCGGCGTCACCAGGTACGGGTGCGCGCCCGCCGTGCGGTCGCCGGACAGCCGGACCACCTTCGGGCCCAGTGCGGCCAGCGCGCGGCCCGCCACCGGGACGCCCGCCGCGTCCAGGCCGTCCAGGTACTCGACGATCGCCGCGTAGGGCTTCTTGAACTCCTGCGTGTGCTCGGGGTGGCCGGCGCCGACGCCGAGCAGGAAGCGGTCCGGGTACTTCCCGGCGATGCGCTCGTACGCCTTCGCGATCGACGCCGGTTCGTCCTGCCAGATGTTCACGATGCCGGTCGCGACGACCAGGGAGTCCGTCGCGCCGAGCAGGTCGTCGACGTACTCGAGGTCGCCGCCGGGTGAACCGCCCAGCCAGATCGCGCCGTAGCCGAGCTTCTCCGCCTCCGCCGCGAAGTCCGCGTCGACGCCCGAGTAGTGCCGCCAGATTCCGAGCTTGCCCAGTTCGATAGCCATGGAACACTCCAACGCGTGAGACGCCGGTTTTCCTCCCGGAACCGGCAACTAATGTCGGAACCATGACCAAGCTGGGCAACACCGACCTCGACGTGTACGGCCTCAACCTCGGGTGCAACGTTTTCGGTTGGACGGCCGACGAGCCGCAGTCCTTCGCCGTCCTCGACGCCTACACCGCGGCCGGCGGCAACTTCCTGGACAGCGCCGACCTCTACGGCGGCGGCGGTGGCTCGGAAACCATCATCGGCAACTGGCTGGCCGCGCGCGGCCGGCGCGACGACGTCGTCGTCGCCACCAAGGTCGGGATGTGGGACGACCGGCCCGGCCTGTCCGCGAAGAACATCCAGGCCGCGGCCGAGGACTCGCTGCGCCGTCTGCGGACCGACCACATCGACCTCTACTACGCCCACCGCGACGACCCGGACACCCCGCTCGAGGAGACGCTGGCAGCGTTCGACGCGCTGGTCCGCGCGGGCAAGGTCCGCTACCTCGGCGCGTCGAACTACACCGCCGAGCGGCTCGCCGCCGCACTGTCCATTTCGGACCAGAACGGGCTCGCGCGGTTCGCCGTGCTGCAGCCGCACTACAACCTGGTCGAGCGGGACTACGAGCACGACCTCGCACCCCTCGTCGCGCGCGAGGGCCTCGCGACGCTGCCGTACTTCGCCCTCGCGAAGGGTTTTCTCACCGGCAAGTACCGCTCGAAGGACGAGCTCGGCGACAGCCCGCGCGCCGCCCGCGCCGCGTCCTATTTGGACGGAAACGGCGAACGCGTGCTCGCCGCGCTGGACGAACTCGCCCAGGCCCACGGTGTTTCCGTCGCCACGGTCGCGCTCGCGTGGCTGCGGCAGCAGCCGACGGTCGCCGCCCCGATCGCCAGCGCCCGGACGCCCGAGCAGCTCACCGACCTGGTCGCGTCGGTCTCGCTCGAGCTCACTGGATCGGAGCTCACCGCACTGAGCGAGGCCGCGGCCTGAACATACTCATGGGTAGCTTACTGCGGGTAAGGTGAGGTACGGTGCCCTCAAGTGACGTCTAGGAGGGCACCGTGGCCAACCCGTTTTCGCTGCTGAGCGGCACCAAGAAGGTCGACGGCAAGGTCGTGCTGATCACCGGCGCGGCCCGCGGCATCGGCGCCGGGCTGGCCGAGCGGCTGGCCGCCCGCGGCGCCAAGGTCGCCCTCGTCGGCCTCGAAGCCGACGAGCAGCAGAAGGTCGCCGACCGGATCGGGCCCAACGCCCACGCCTGGGAAGCCGACGTCACCAGCTGGGACGCCCTCGAGCAGGCCACCAAGGGGGTCGTCGAGCATTTCGGCGGGATCGACATCGTCATCGCGAACGCCGGCATCGCGACCGCGGGCTTCGTCCGCTCGGTCGACCGGGCCGCGTTCGAGAAGGTCATCGAGGTCGACCTGCTCGGCGTCTGGCGCACGTTCCGCGTCACGCTCCCGCACGTCATCGAGCGCAAGGGCTACCTGCTGGCCATCTCCAGCCTCGCCGCCATCACGCACGCGCCGGGCATGGCCAACTACGCCGCCGCCAAGGCCGGCGTCGAAGCCTTCTCGAACAGCCTCCGCGCCGAGGTCGCCCACCTGGGCGTCAAGGTCGGCGTCGCGCACCCGACGTGGATCCGCACCGACCTGGTCGAGAGCGCCGACGCGCACCCGGTGTTCGGCAAGCTCCGCGCGTCGATGCCGGGCCTGATCGGCAAGACCTACCCGCTGGACGTCGCACTGGACGACCTCGAAGCCGGCATCCTCAAGCGCGCCCGGACCATCCACGTGCCGCGCTGGGTCGGCGGGCTCAAGCTGCTCCGCGCGTTCCTGCCGCCGGTGATCGAAATCGGCTCCCGCAGCCGGGTACCGTCGGCGGACAAGGCCGCGCTCGCCGACATCGAGGCCCGCGGTTCGTTCGAGTCGGCGGTCACCGGCCACGGCGGCCGGGCTGCCACCAAGGGGTGAAGATGTCCCGTCGCGACCAGATCAGGATGACCGAGGACGAGGTCCGCGCGTACCTCGCCGAGCAGAAGGTCATCAACGTCGCCAGCGTCGGCCCGAACGGCCGCCCGCACCTCGCGCCGCTCTGGTACTTCCCGCACGAAGACGGCGTCGCGACCTGGACGTACGGCACGTCCCAGAAGGCGAAGAACTTCCGGCGGCTGCCGGAGGCGACCGTGCTGGTCGAAGACGGCGACAGCTACGAGAAGCTCCGCGGCGTCTCGTTCGAGGCCGACGTCGTGATCGTCGAGGACACCGAAGAGGTCACCCGGATGGGCACCGCGCTGATGCAGCGGTACTCCGGCGCCAAGCCGGGTGACCCGGCGCCCGCCGAACTGCAGGCTTTCATCGCAGGTCAGGCCGCGAAACGCGTCGGGCTGGTGTTCCGGCCGACCAAGGTCGTCAGCTGGGACCACGGCAAGCTCGGCGGGACGTACTGATCGGTAGGCAGTACTTCCAAGTAACTGTTACCTGAGGTAACGTCATCTGGGCAGCCAACTCGACGCAGCGGAGGCCGACAGATGACCGAGCGGTTCAAGGTCGTGATCGTGGGCACCGGGTTCTCCGGGCTCGGCCAGGCGATCCAGCTCGAAAAGGCCGGCATCCGGGACTACGTGATCCTGGAGAAGGCCACCGAGGTGGGCGGCACCTGGCGCGACAACTCCTACCCCGGGTGCGCGTGCGACGTGCAGTCGCACATGTACTCGTTCTCGTACGAGCAGAACCCGGGCTGGTCGCGGTCGTTCTCGCCGCAGCCGGAGATCTTCGACTACCTCAAGGGTGTCGCGGACAAGTACCGGCTGCGCGAGAAGATCCGTTTCGGCGTCGAGCTGACCGGTGCCCACTGGGACGAGCGGGAGCGCCGCTGGACGGCGACGACGAGGGACGGCCGCGAGTTCGTCGCGCAGTTCCTCGTCTCCGGCGTCGGCGGGCTGCACATCCCGCAGGTCCCCGAGCTGCCCGGGATCGGCAACTTCCAGGGCCAGACCTGGCACTCCGCGCGGTGGAACCACGAGTACGACCTGCGCGGCAAGAAGGTCGCCGTGGTCGGCACCGGCGCCAGTGCCGTCCAGTTCGTCCCGAAGATCGCCCCCGAGGTCGCCGAGCTGACGCTCTTCCAGCGGACGCCACCGTGGATCATGCCGAAGCCCGACCACGCGATGCCGGGCTGGGCGCAGACGCTGTTCAAGCGCGTGCCCGGCACCCAGCGCCTGTACCGCAACGCGCTCTACTGGCTGCTCGAAGCCCGCGCCATCGGCTTCAACGGCCACCCGGCGATCATGAAGGCCGGCGAGCTGATCGCGAAGCGGAACATCGCGAAGGGCATCAAGGACCCGGCGCTGCGCAGGAAGGTCACGCCGGACTACACGATGGGCTGCAAGCGCGTCCTGATCTCGAACGACTACTACCCGGCGCTGGCCCGGCCGAACGTCGACGTCGTCACCGAGGGGATCCGCGAGGTCAAGGCGCACTCGATCGTCGACTCCGCCGGCGTGGAGCACGAGGTCGACGCCATCGTCTACGGCACCGGCTTCAAGGTGACCGACGCGCTGGAGTACCTCACCATCACCGGCGTCGACGGCCGCGACCTCGCCAAGGAGTGGGCGAGCGAGGGCATGCAGACCCACAAGGGGATCACCGTCTCCGGCTTCCCCAACCTGTTCTTCCTGCTCGGGCCGAACACCGCGCTGGGCCACAACTCCGTCGTGTTCATGATCGAGTCGCAGTCGCGGTACGTCGTCGACGCGATCAAGCTCGCCGATTCGCGCGGCGCCGCCGCCCTCGACGTCCGGCCGGGCGTGCAGGACGAGTTCCAGCGCGAGATCCAGGACAAGCTGGTCAAAGGCGTCTGGACGCAGGGCGGCTGCAAGAGCTGGTACCTCGACGCGAAGGGCGTCAACCGGACGATCTGGCCCGGCTTCACCTGGCGCTACTGGCTCGAGACGCGCAAGGTCGACCCGGCCGACTACGAGCTGTCCGGCCGGGCGTCGTGACGTCCCCGGACGAACAGCTCGTCCTGCACGCGCGGGACGTGAAGTTCGACTGGGCGGCGCTGCCGATGCACTGGATCCCCGGCGAGCCGCAGGCCACGCACACCATCAACGTGCTGCACCTGGCGCTGCCCGAGGGCGAGCGCTGGTTCGTCGAGGTGTTCAAGCAGGCGGTGCCGCTGATCCGCGACGAGCGGCTCAAGGAGGACGTCCTCGGCTTCATCGGCCAGGAGGCCGTGCACGCCGAGGCCCACGACGGCGCGGCCGCGCACCTCGAAGCGGCGGGTGTGCCGGTGCGGCCGTTCGTGGCGCAGATGGAGTGGCTGTTCCGGAAGCTGCTGGGCGACCGCGACCTGACCGGGCAGGCCGCCGAAGAGTGGCTGGTCGAGCGGCTGGGGATCATCGCCGCGATCGAGCACTACACGGCGTTCCTCGGCCAGTGGGTGCTCGACGCGCCCCTGGAGGCCGCGGGCGCCGACCCGGTGATGCTGGACCTGCTGCGCTGGCACGGCGCCGAGGAGGTCGAGCACCGGTCGGTGGCGTTCGACCTGTTCGTGCACCTCGACGGGCGGTACGGACGGCGGGTCCGCAGCATGGCGGCGGTGACGCCGGTGCTGGCCTGGGTCTTCGCCCGTGGCACGCGGTACCTGATGCGCCACGACCCGACCGTGCCCGGCCGCGCGTCGCTGCGGCGTTACCGCCGGGCGGCGAAGCGGGGGCTGCTGCCGTCCGGGCGCGACCTGGTGCGGGAGATCCGGCCCTACTTCCGCCGCGGCTACCACCCGGCGGAGACCGGGAACACCGAGCAGGCGGTGGCCTACCTGGCGAGCTCGCCGGCGGCCCGGGCGGCGGGGTGACCCTCGGGCGCCCCACCCGGCTCGACGGCAGCGGGCGCACCGATCACCTGATGTCCGCTTTGGTCGGTGTGGTGGGCGTTTACCGGCGGTTGTCGCAATTGAGCGGGCAGCGGCGGCCGCCCGTGCGCGCCGTGGACCGCAACCTTTCGCTGGTCGTCGAAAGGATCCGGCCCGAAGCCGATGACGTCGTGAGCCTGCGGCTCGCCGGTGGCGACACCCCGCTGCCGGCCTGGCGCCCGGGCGCGCACATCGACCTGGTGCTGCCGTCCGGCCTGGTCAGGCAGTACTCGCTGTGCGGCGACCCGGACGACCGGACGCACTACCGGATCGCCGTCCGGCGGATCGGCACCGCGTCCGGCGAGGTCCACGCCCTGGCCCCGGGCACCCGCGTCACCGTGCGGGGCCCGCGGACCGCGTTCCCCCTCGTCGGCGCCGGGCCGTTCCTGTTCGTCGCCGGCGGCATCGGGATCACGCCGATCCTGCCGATGGTGCGCCGCTGCGTGGCAGCGGGCGCGGACTGGCGGCTGGTCTACACCGGACGCAGCCGCGGGTCGATGCCGTTCCTCGGCGAGCTGCCGGACGACGACCGCGTGTGGATCCGCCCGGACACCGAGTACGGCATCCCGGCCTCCGGCGCCGAGCTGCTCGAGGGCCTGCCGGACGGCGCGTCGGTCTACTGCTGCGGCCCGGCGCCGATGATCACCGGCGTCCGCGCCGACCTGGCCCTGACCGCGGCCAAGGCCGTCCACTTCGAACGGTTCGCCCCGCCGCCGATCGTCGCCGGCGAGCCGTTCCGGCTGGTTCTGCGCAGGTCAGGACGCGTCTTGGAGGTGCCGGGCGACCGGAGCGCACTCGACGTCCTGCTGGCGGCCCGGCCCGGCACGCCGTATTCGTGCCGGCAGGGCTTCTGCGGGACCTGCGCGGTGCCCACGGCCGACGGCGGATCCCTGCGGATCTGCGTCGACCGCGGCCCCGCCGTGCTGGACCTATGACTCCTGGGGCAGCCAGGCGCCGATCACCGGCTTGAACTCGCGGACGGACCGCTCGGCGATGACGCCCTCCAGGAAGTACGGGTCCTGGTCGATCGTCTCCTTGAGGTGCGCCTCGTCGTCGGCCTGGTACAGCGTGACTCCTCCGGTGCCGTCGCCGAGCGGCCCGGCGACCGCGACGCGGCCCTCCGCGGCCAGCTTGCTCAGGAACTCGCGGTGACGCGGCCGGACGTCCGGCATCTTCTCCTGGACGTAGGTGATTTCGACGAGGAACCAGGCCATGTGGATCTCCGGGGTCGGCGCGGGACGGACTGCTCCCGACGCTACCCGTGTCACGGTTCTGTACCAGCATCCGATCTGTGGCACCGGCATCCGAACCCGATAGGCTGGGCGTGCGTCAGTACCTGTGTGAGCGCTGTGAATACCGTGAACCTGCTGACGCGGCACACCGTGCAAACCGGGGTCGAGAACAGGCAGGGGTTCATGCTCGAGGGCAATGCGGAGCGCAGTGTCGAGGCGACCCTCGGCCACCTGCGGGTCATGGACGGTCCGGCTCCGGCGCAGACCGCCGCACCCCTGACCCTCGAAGACCTCTACCGCCAGCACCGCATGCGGCTGGTCCGGCTGGCGATTCTGCTGGTCGACGAGCCCGCGACGGCGGAAGACGTGGTCCAGGAGGCCTTCACCGGCCTGCACCGCAACTGGGGCAGGCTCCGGGACGCCGCGGCCGCGGTCGGCTACCTGCGCACCGCGGTGGTCAACGGGTCGCGCAGCGTGCTGCGCCGCCGCAAGACCGCGCGCGAGTACGTGCCGCCACACGCCGTGAACGCACGCTCCGCGGAGAGCCTCGCGATGCTCTCCAGCGAGCACCAGGCCGTGGTCAGCGCGCTGTCGAAGCTGCCGCCCCGCCAGCGCGAAGTGCTGGTGCTCCGCTACTACGGCGGGCTGAGCGAGGCCGAGATCTCTGAGGCCGCAGGTATTTCCAAGGGTACCGTTAAGTCGACCGCCAGCCGGGCGCTCGAGGCACTCCAGAAGGCCATGCAAGCCCCACAGTGACCCGGGTGGACCATCCCGATCACTGAGTCGTATCACCATGCTTGGTCCAGACCAATATATGCTGGGGTGCGTGAGAGGCGCCGGAGATTTCGTGATCATGGGCGGCCGGGTCGCTGCCCCGGACCGTGTACTCGACGACGGCTGGGTCGCCGTCACCGACGGGCGGATCGCCGGCGTGGGTTCCGGGACCCCGCCGTCCGGCGAGCACGTGGACGTCGGCGGGGCACTGGTCGTGCCTGGTTTCGTCGACACCCACTGCCACGGCGGGGGAGGTGGCTCGTTCACCTCCCTCGATCCCGAGGAACTCCTGACGGCGGTGCGCGCGCACCGCCGTCACGGCACCACGACCATGCTGGCCAGCCTGGTCTCGGACCCGGTGGACATCCTGCGCGAGCAGGTCGCCGCCCTGCGTGAGCTCGTCCAGGACGGCGAGGTCGCGGGCATCCACCTGGAGGGGCCGTTCATCTCGAAGGCCCGCTGCGGCGCGCACGACCCGGAGACCCTGCTCGAACCGGACACCGGCACGGTCGAGAAGCTGCTGCGCGCGGGCCAGGGCGCGATCCGGATGGTCACCATCGCCCCCGAGCTGCACGGCGGGGTCAAGGCCGTCCGCCAGCTCGCCGAGTCCGGCGTCATCGCGGCCATCGGGCACACCGACGGCGTCGAGGAGCAGCTGCTGCCGGCGATCGACGCGGGCGCGACGGTGGCGACCCACTTGTTCAACGGCATGCGGCCGCTGCACCACCGCGAGCCCGGCCCGATCGGCGCGCTGCTGGACGACGAGCGCATCACCATCGAGCTGATCTGCGACCTGGTCCACCTGCACCCGACGGTCGTCCGCCTGGCGGCGAAGCACGCGGGCCGCAACCGGACGGTCCTGATCACCGACGCGATGTCGGCGACGGACGCGGCGGACGGCCGCTACACGCTGGGCCGCCTCGAGGTAGACGTCCACGACGGCGTCGCCACCCTCGCCGACAACGGTTCGCTGGCCGGCAGCACCCTGACGATGGACACCGCCTTCCGCAATCTGGTCCGGGGTGCGAAACTCGGCATCCTCGACGCGGTGCACGCGACGTCGCAGCGGCCGGCGGAGCTGCTCGGCATCGCGGACCGCACCGGCATGCTGTGCGCCGGGTACCAGGCCGACATCGTGGTCCTCGACCAGGACCTGCGGCCGGCGAAGGTGCTGCGCCGGGGAGAATGGGTCGCCGAGGTGGGAACGGCTACCTTGAGTACGTAGACGTTGCTGAACCCCGGGGCTCCGGGGCAGAGCCCCGGCGGGGGCGTGGGGGCATCCCCCACTTGATGGAGACGGGCGGAGATGAGCGAGCCGAAGGACCCCGAGCAGTTGCTGGCGGACGCCCTTCGCGCGCAAGCCGTCTTCGCACCGCAGGTGTCGCCGTCCGCCACGGGGTCGTCGCCCGCAGTCCCTACTTCGGAACCGGTCACGGACGCGGTCCCGACCAGCGCGATCAACGAGCTGCCGTCGGCGTACGGGCTGCTGTCGGGCGCGAGCGCGGACTCCCTGGAGCGCGAGCGAGCGGCCTTGGACGCGGAGGCGCCGACGACGTTCGCCCCGCGTCCCCCGGAGCCGCCGCGCCAGGCCGCCCAGCTGCCGGCGTACTGGATCCTGATGCTGGCGGTGCTGCTGGGGCTCGCCGCGGGGTCCGTGGTGGGCCTGCTGACGCTGGTCTGAGGCGGGTCTCAGTCACGACTCAGGGTGACCCTGTACCGTTTTCCAGGTGATTCTCGCCCAGAGCACGGTCAACACGATGTCCCTGCTGCCGTCATGGCTGGACCCGAACGTCCTGCTCGACGGCGTGGCCGGGCCCGCGGTCGCGGTGCTGTGCCTCGTGATCTTCATCGAGAGCAGCATCTTCCCGGTGTTGCCCGGGGACTCCCTGCTCTTCACCGCGGGTCTGCTCATCGCGAACGACAAGCTGTTCCCCCTGTGGCTGACCTGCGTGCTCGTGACCGTCTCGGCGCTGCTGGGCAACGTGGTCGGCTACTACATCGGCTACTTCGCCGGGCCGAAGCTGTTCAACCGGCCCGACTCGAAGTTCTTCAAGCGCGAACACGTCGACAAAACGCACGCCTTCCTGGAGAGGCACGGGCCGAAGGCGGTCGTGCTGGCCCGGTTCGTGCCCTTCGTCCGGACGTTCATCACCTGGATCGCCGGCATCGGCCGGATGAGTCCCAAGACCTACTTCACCTACACGGTGATCGGCGGCATCCTGTGGGCTGCCGGTATCACGGTGCTCGGCTACCTCCTCGGTGACATCCCCTTCATCGGCAAGAACATCGATGCGATCTTCGTCCTGATCGTGCTGATTTCCGTGGTCCCGATCGTCATCGAGTACCTGAAGGCGCGCCGCGAGAAGAAGGCCGTCACGGAGACCGACCCCGAGGTCACCCAGCGCATTCCCCGCATCCGGGACTGAGCTCAGGTCATCGAGAACATCGAGCCCGGGTTGAACAGGTTCTCCGGGTCCAGGGCCCGCTTGATCTCCTGGTGCACCCGCAGCCCCACCGGTCCGATCTCCCGCGCCAGCCACTCGCGCTTGATCTTCCCGACCCCGTGCTCGCCGGTCACCGTCCCGCCAAGGGACAGCCCCACCTCGAGGATCTCGTCGAACGCGCGCTGCGCCCGGGCGAACTCCGACGGGTCGTCCGGCTGGTACACGATCGTCGGGTGCATGTTGCCGTCGCCGGCGTGACCCACCACCGCGATGCGGAGCCCCACCTCCGAGCTGATCTTCTCGCAGCCCCGGATCAGCTCCGCGATGCGCGTCCGCGGCACGCACACGTCGTCGGTCAGCCACAGGCCGTACGTCTCCAGCGCCGTCAGCACCACCCGGCGGGCCTGCAGGAGCATGCGCCCCTCTTCGAGGTCCTCGGTCGTGTACGCCAGGTCCGCTCCGCAGTCGACGCAGATCTGCTCCAGCGCCGCCAGTTCGCGGCGGGCCACCTCACCGCCCGCGTCCGACTGGCCCAGCAGCAGCGCCTGGCAGTCCGAGCCCGCCCCGAGGTCCGTCTTCAGGTACGCCTCGGACGCCTTGATCGACGACGCGTCCATGATCTCCAGCAGTGACGGCACCAGCCCTTCGCGGACCACCCGCGCGACGGCCTCCCCGGCCGCTTCGGTCGTGCTGAAGCCCGCGACCAGCGTCGCCGGGGCCTGGGGCAGGGGCTTGAGCTGGACCGTTGCCTGGGTGATCACGCCGAGCGTGCCCTCGCTGCCCACGAACAGCCGTGCGAGGTCGTAGCCCGCGACGCCCTTCACCGTGCGGCGGCCGGTCTTCAGCAGCGACCCGTCGGCCAGGACGACCTCCAGGCCGAGCACCGAATCCGTCGTCACGCCGTACTTCACGCAGCAGAGGCCGCCCGCGTTGGTCGACAGGTTGCCGCCGATCGTGCACCAGTCGTAGCTCGACGGGTCCGGTGGGTAGAACAGCCCGTGCTTCTCCACGGCGTTGCGGAAGTCCAGGTTGACCACGCCCGGCTGGACCACGGCCAGCCGGTTGCCGGCGTCGATCTCGACGATCTCGTTGAGCTTGGTCAGCGACAGCGTGACGCAGCCGTCGATCGCGTTCGCCGCGCCCGACAGGCCGCTGCCCGCCCCGCGCGGCACGATCGGCACCTTCGCCTCGGCGCACGCCTTCACCACCGCCTGCACCTGCTCCGTGTTCGCGGGCAGCACGACGGCGAGCGGCGTGCCCGACGGCGCCAGCGGCATCATGTCGCGGGCGTAGGAGGCGGTGACGTCGGAGTCGGTGAGCACGGCGCCCTTGCCGAGCAGGTCCCGGAGCCGGGTGACCAAAGCTTCGTTGCTCATGGCCTCATGGTAAGCCCGGACAGTCCGCACTGCGGAAATGTTCTTTCGAAACCAGCCGTAACGGAGCAGTCAGCGGACCAGCCCCAGCAGCTTCTCGACGTGGACGGTCAGCAGTACCCGCTGGTCGTTGACCATCGCCTCGCGGTACTCGGCCCAGTCCGGGTGCTCGCCCGCCGCCCGGCGGTAGTAGCCGACCAGCGCTTCCACCGTGTCGTCGTCGGGCGCCGCGGCCGGCGGGGTGAGCGAGGCGCGGCCCTCGACGACGACGTAGCTCCAGCCGTCCTCGCTGCCCACGTGGAACGTCACCCGCGGGTCGCGGCGCATGTTCTTCGTCTTCGCCCTGGTCTCGGTGATCGACGCGATGAACTTCGCGGACTCCGGCTCGTAGAGGTAGGTGATGGTGGACAGCTGCGGCCGGCCGTCGCGCCGGATCGTGGCGAGGACGCCGTGGCGGTGGGCGGCCAGGAAGTCCTTCAACGCTGTGTCGTCGGTCATACCGTTCTCAACCAGCCGCGGCCCCCGTTGTTCCGAGCAGCCCGGAGGAATCTTGCTTGCATACGACAACTAAAGTGTGTTCTGCCACATCACGAGGTACTCCGCTTGCACAACCGCAGATGAAGGCACATCCTTGCCTGAGGCAACTAGTTGCAGCTGCCAACCAACGCCTTGAAGGACCACTGATGGCAACGAACACCACCCGGCCCACCGCCGAGCTGGACCTCGCCGACCAGCTCGGGCACGAGCTCGTGCGCCTGGTCCGCCTGATCAACAAGGCGAAGTCGCAGGTCTCGAAGCAAGGTCCGGACGGCATCGAGCGGGCGGCGTACGCGATCCTCTTCACCCTCATCCACGAGGGCCCGCAGCGGACCAGCAAGCTGGCCGAGTCACTGCACTCCGAGATCTCCACGATCAGCAGGCAGTCCAGCTCGCTCGTCCAGCACGGCCTGGTCGAGCGCCAGGCCGACCCGGAGGACGGGCGCGCCTGCCTGCTCGCGCCGACGCCGGAGGGCATGCGGGTGTTCGAAGAGAACCGCAAGCAGCGCAATCAGTGGCTGGCCGAGGTGCTCGGGGACTGGACGGACGGGGAAATCCGCACCCTGAACCGCCTCTTCGGCCGGCTCAACACAGGTATCGAGAACCACTCTCCACAGCTGGCCGACGCGCACGCGTCCGCCGGTGCACCGGCCAAGGGGGCCAACGCATGAGTTCCACCACCGAAGCTCCGGCTCAGCCCGAGGCGGGCCAACCGCCACGGCTGAGCCACCGCCAGATCGTCACGATCCTGAGCGGCCTGATGTGCGGCATGTTCCTGGCCGCGCTCGACCAGACGATCGTGGGTACCTCGATCGTCAAGATCGCCAACGACCTGCACGGCTTCGACCTGCAGGCCTGGGCGACCACGGCGTACCTGATCACCTCGACGATCGTCACGCCGATCTACGGCAAGCTCTCCGACATCTACGGGCGCAAGCCGTTCTACCTGACCGCGATCACCATCTTCGTCGCCGGTTCGCTCGCTTCGACGTTCGCGACGTCGATGTACCAGCTCGCCGCGTTCCGCGCGGTGCAGGGTCTCGGCGCCGGCGGCCTGATGTCGCTGGCCATGACCATCCTCGGCGACATCGTGCCGCCGCGTGAACGCGCGAAGTACCAGGGCTACATCCTGGCCGTCTTCGGCCTGTCGACCGTGCTCGGCCCGGTGCTGGGCGGCTTCTTCGCGGGCATCGACTCGCTGGCCGGCCTGCACGGCTGGCGCTGGGTCTTCCTGATCAACGTCCCGATCGGCGTCATCGCGCTGTTCGTCGTGGCCCGGGTGCTGAACGTGCCGCACACGCCGCACAAGCACAAGATCGACTGGTGGGGCGCGCTGACGATGGTCGTCGCGGTCGTGCCGTTCCTGATCGTCGCCGAGCAGGGCCAGAAGTGGGGCTGGGGCGACCAGAAGTCGATCCTCTGCTACGTCATCGGCGGCGTCGGCGTGATCGCCTTCATCGTCGTCGAGCGCTGGATGAAGGACGCCGCGCTGATCCCGCTGCGGCTGTTCAAGAACTCGACCTTCACCGTGGCGATCATCGGCGGTGTCATCGTCGGTGTCGCGATGTTCGGCGCGATCACCATGATCCCGCAGTTCATGCAGGTCGTGCAGGGCTACACGCCGACCGAGTCCGGCCTGCTGATGCTGCCGCTGATGGCGGGCATCATGCTCAGCTCGATCGTCTCCGGCCGGATCACCGGGAAGACCGGGCGCTACAAGATCTTCCCGATCATCGGCACCATCATGATCGCCGCGGGCGCGTTCTTCTTCGCCCAGGTCAAGTACGACTCGGCGCTGTGGCACCCGCTGGTCGCGGCCGCCATCATCGGCCTCGGCCTCGGCCAGTGCATGCAGACGCTGATCATCGCGGTGCAGAACGCGGGCCCGCGCAGCGACATGGGTGTCTCGACCGCGTCGGCGACCTTCTTCCGCCAGATCGGTGGTACCGCCGGTGTCGCGATCTTCCTGACCGTCCTGTTCAACACGCTGCTGCCGAACATCACCAAGGCGTTCGGCGGGCAGCTGCCGGCCGGCGCCGGCGCGGGCATCGGCAACCTGTCGGAGAACACCAGCGGCATCCAGAGCCTGCCCGAGGCGATCCGGACGCCGGTGCTGATCGGCTTCACCGAGTCGATCACCACGGTCTTCTACATCGCGGGTGCGGTGGCCCTGCTGGCCACGCTGGTGCTGCTGTTCATGAAGGAGATCCCGCTGACCAACGCGGCCCCGGCCGCGGCGGCCATGGAGGGCGGCGAGGCGCTGCTCGAGGCGGACGACCACGCCGACGAGCCCACCGAGATCGTCGAGCCGGTCCGCCCGGTCGACCGCGAACCCGCCCTCGTCGGCAGCGGCGGCAAGCACGCGCTGAGCACCAACGGGCACGGCGACTACCAGGCCGTTTCGGGTGCGCTGCCGATCACGAACTCGGTCGCGGAGTCCGAGCTGGACACCCCCGTCGGCGCGGGTGGCGTGCCGGTGACCGGCCACGTCCGGCGCCAGGACGGCAGCCACGTGGCGGGCGCCGCGCTGACCCTGATCGACCAGCGGGGCCGCCAGGTCGCGCGGGCCACCGGGGCGGCCGACGGCAGCTACTCGGTGCCGAGCCAGGGCCCGGGCGCGTACGTGCTCATCGTGTCCGCGCACGGCCACCAGCCGCAGGCCTCCAGCGTCGTGATCAGCAACGGGCCGGCCACGGTCGACGTCACGCTCACCGGGTCCGGCGAGCTGACCGGCACCGTCCGGGCGGCCGCGACCGGCCAGCCGCTGCCGAACGTGACGGTGACGCTGACCGACGGCCGCGGCGAGGTGAACGGCGCGTTCATCACGACCGCGGACGGCACCTACGCGTTCGTCGGGGTCGGCGCCGGGGCGTACACCCTGGTCGCCAGCAGCGAGGGCTACCGGCCCTTCGCGGTGACGCTGACCGTGCCCGACAGCGGCGTGCTGCGCCACGACGTCGAGCTCGCGAGCTCGGTGCTGCTGTCCGGCACCGCGCGCACCGAGGGCGACCGGGTGGTCCCGGACGCGCGGATCACCGTGCTCGACGCCGAAGGCAACGTCGCGGCCGTGGCTCGGACCGACGGCGAAGGCAAGTACGTGGTCAGCGACCTGCCCGCGGGCGCGTACACGGTGGTCGCGAGCGGCTACCCGCCGGCGACCAGCCAGGTGGAGCTGACCGGCGGCGAAGCGGACCACGACGTCCGGCTGAGCTACGACCAGGCCCTCGACGAGCTGGTCGACCGGTCATGACCGGCTTGCGCGCGACCTTCCGCACGGCCGAGGGCTGGGCGGTGGAGCACGCGGTGCTCACCGTCACCGACCCGGCCGGGCGGCAGGTCGCCCGGCAGGCGGCGGACGTGCGCGGCGAGGTCGTCACCGACGCGCTCGCTCCGGGTGCGTACACGGCGGTCGTCACCGCCGCCGGGTACACCCCGATCGCGCGGACGGCCCAGATCGCTTCGGACGGCAGCGGCTCGCTCGGCGACGTCGTGCTGGCCCCGGTCGCCGAGGCGATCGAGCTGCCGCCCGCCGGGCCGTGGGTGATCGACCCGATGCACTCGTCGGTGGTCGCGACCGCCCGGCACCTGGGCATCGCGAGCATCAAGGCGCGGTTCCCGGACGTCTCCGGCCGGATCGAGATCGGCCGCCCGGCCGAGCGGTCGTCGGTGCACGCCGAGATCAAGGCGGCGAGCATCGAGACCGGCATCCGGATGCGCGACGACCACCTGCGCTCGCCGGACTTCCTCGACGTCGACGTGCACCCGGTGATCACGTTCACCAGCACCGGGCTGCGGCAGCGCGGCCCGGACTCGTGGACGCTGCTGGGCGAGCTGACGCTGCACGGCGAGCGCCGCGAGGTCGAGCTCGAGCTGACCTACGGCGGCTGGGGCCCGGACCCGTGGGGCGGCGTGCGCGTCGCGTTCCACGCCGAGACGACGTTGCACCGGAACGACTTCGCGATCAACTACAGCGCGATGGTCCGCGCCGGTGTCGCCGCGGTCGGCACGACGGTGAAGATCGAGCTGGACGTCGAAGCGGTGCAGGGCGAGACGCTGCCGCAGTTCTGAGCTTTCCCGGAAAAGGCCCCCTCACCACTCGGTGAGGGGGCCTTCACCGTTGGTGAAAGCTGAAACTTCCAGCGAGCTCGATTTGGCCGTTAGCCGCGGCCCGTTCACCCGGGCCACGTAGGCTCGCGGTGTGAACGTCGTGAGCATCGAGGCCGCGGGCGTCGGCGTGAGCTGGCTGGACACCGCCGGACCGCTGCTCGTCTGGGTGATCGTGCTGAGCTTCGTGCTGGTCGAGTGCGCGCTCATCATCGGGCTGTTCCTGCCCGGTGATTCGCTCCTGTTCGGGGCGGGCGTGGTGCTGGCCCAGCACGGTTCGGACGCCAACGCGTGGTTCCTGTCGGGGGCCGCGCTCATCGTCGCGGTCCTGGGCAACCAGATCGGGTACTACATCGGCCGCACGGGCGGGACGAAGCTCATCGCCCGCCGCGACGGCAAGGTGCTGAACCGGCAGGCCCTCGAGCGGGCGCAGCGGTTCCTGGACCGCCGGGGTTTCTTCGCGATCGTGGCGGCCCGCTGGATCCCGTGGATCAGGACGCTGGCCCCGCTGATCGCGGGTGCCGCCCGGATGGACCCCCGCCGTTTCATGGCGGCGACGGCCCTCGGCGGACTGCTGTGGGTGCCGACGCTGGTCCTGCTGGGTTACTACGGCGCCGGCCTGCTGGACGCCCTGCCGTGGCTGAAGACGGCGGCGCTGTGGATCAGCATCGCGTTCTTCGTGGTCGGCACCGGGTACGGCGTGCTGCGGTACCGCCAGGAGATGCGGCGCCCGGTGGACGAGCGGGACGACGCGCGGGCCTGAGCCTCAGAGCTCCGGGTCGGCCCAGATCTCCAGCTGGATGCCGTCCGGGTCGCGGAACACCACGACCCGCGAGCCTTCGAACGTGCGCGACGGCGCCGCGTCCTGGTAGTGGACGCCGAACTCCTGGAGCCTGCACTCCCACTCCGCCAGCTCGGCGGCCGAATGCACGCGGAACGCGACGTGGTCCAGCCCGGTGCGGCGTTCGTCGAAGCCGCGGCGCCCGGTGTCCGCGTGCTGCACCAGGACCACCGAGAACTCGTCGCCGGCGGACCGCAGCGCGACCTTGCGCAGTCCCGTGTCCGGCTCTTCGCGCCGGGTGACCTCCTCGAGGTCGAGGACGCGGACGTACCACGGCACGCTGCGGTCCACGTCGGTCACGGTGAGCGCCAGGTGGTGCACGGACATGAGTTTCGCCATGGCTTCCGAAGCCGTCCTTTCTCGGTGCGGCTCCCCAGAGTTGCACAGCGTTCGCTCGCCAAAACGCGAGTGACCAAGTCCGCGTCCGATCGTGATCTCCCCGTCGCCGACCGTCCCAGCACGCGGACGGAACCTACCGGCGGTCACGCCCGTCTTACGGATGGTGACCGCCGGTGATGGTCACCGGTCGAGCAGCCGCAAGCGGCCCTCCGCGAGGATGCGCTTCGTCGTCACTCGGTCGGGATAGCAGCGGGTGAACATGTTGGTGAAGTGCGTCCCGTAGTGGATGGTCTCGTCGCCGCCGGCCAGCGGGCGCACGGTCACGCCGAACGCCGGCTCGTGGAAGTAGGCCAGCGTGTACCGCTCGCGGTCCGCGAGCCGGACCTTGTGCGGCGTCGACAGCAGCCTGCCACCGGTGAGGAACTGCAGGATGTCGCCGGGGAACACGGTGAACACCGCCGGCTCGGGCTCGACGTAGTGCCAGGGCTCCTCGTCCTGGTACATCCCGGCCGTGCTCTCCTCCGGCAGCCAGTTCCGGCGGCGCGGCTCACCGGCCACCGGCGGCCGGATGAACAGCCCGCCGACGTCGTCCTGCGCCGCGATCACGAGCAGTCCGTAGTCGGTGTGGGCGCCGATCCCCCGTTCGGTGGTCGCCGACCGGGCCGGGAAGCGCAGCACGCGCATGTGGTGCCAGCCGTCGCGGGTGAGCCGGGTCAGCCGGTCGATCTCCACCCCGAGCCCGAGGGCGACCAGCTGGAGCAGCTTCTCGCCGATCCCGCCGACCTCACGGAGGTGGGCTTCCATCGCGGTCCGGTACGCCTCGTCCGGCCACGGGACCGGGCCGTGGCACGGCCACCCCTCCGAGACACGGGTGTCCGTGAGCGGGATGTCCGGGCAAACCGTGAAGATTTCGGAGTAGTCGGCTTCGCCCGCGGTCATTTCTTCGCCGGATGCGATGTAACCGCTGTAGGTCAGATCGCTGACGAACTTCGCTTTCTCCGGAAGTGATCTCGCGAAGAACCGCCGGCTTTCCGCGAGCGCTTCGCCGGTGGCACTGGCCTGCTCGGCGGTGGCGGCGACCTGGAAGATCCCGTCTTCCTCCCAGGTCCGGATCAGCTGCCTGCCCAGTATCCGGTCAACGGTCGTCCCGCTCACCGAATCGGGCAGCTCGAACGTACGCATGGTTGTTCACCTTTCGCGCGGTATCGGGAACGCTCACCACACGAAAGCCGGGAAATGCCGGTTCACAAGGATCAGCGGCCGCCGCCGACGTCCAGTACCGCGCCCGTCGTGAACGACGACGCCGCCGAGAGCAGGAACAGCACCGCCTCGGCGATTTCCGCGGGCTGCCCGGCCCGGCGCATCGGAATCTGCGGTGCGTACTTCGCCATCCGGTCCGGCAGGCCCGCGGCCGCGTGCAGGCCGGTGTGGATCATCCCCGGCCGCACGGCATTGACGCGGATCCCCTCCGCCGCGACCTCCTGGGCGAGCCCGAAGGTCAGCGTGTCCACGGCCGCCTTCGACGCCGCGTAGTGCACCCACTCGCCCGCCGAGCCGGTGCGGGCCGCCGTCGAGGAGATGTTGACGATCGCGCCGCCGTGGCCGCCGTGGCGGGTGGACATCCGGCGGACCGCCTCGCGGCAGCACAGGAACACCCCGGTGACGTTCACGTCGAGGGTGCGCCGGACGACCTCGACCTCGTAGTCCTCCAACCGGCCGGGGGTGTTGCCCACGATCGCCGCGTTGTTGACCAGGCCGGTCACCGGGCCCAGCTCGGCGGCCGCGGCGAACAGGGCGCGGACGTCGTCCTCGCTGGAGACGTCCGCGCGCACCGCCAGCCCTTGCCGGCCCGCCGCCCGCACCTGCGCGGCGACGGCTTCGGCGGGCGCGGCCTCACCCGAGAAGTTCACGACGACGTCGTGGCCGCGCGCGGCGGCCAGCGTGCAGATGGCCGCGCCGATGCCCCGGCTGCCGCCGGTGACGACGAGCGTCAAATCGCGAAGTTGGCCAGCGGCAGGTTCTCCAGAACCAGGTCCGCGCGGTCCCGCGTCTGCGAGATGAGGTCGGCGTTGCGCTGGTCGGAGCCGAGCGCGCGCTGCCGGGCTTCGACCAGCGAGCGGCCGTAGCGGCGGTGGCGCGACACGAGCCGCTCGATGCGCTCTGGCTCGTCCGGCGCCAGGAACCAGGCCTCGGTGAGCAGCGGCCGGATCGCGCTCCACGGGTCGTCCGGGAGCAGCAGGTAGTTGCCCTCGGTGATGACGAGCTGGACCTCCGGCGGCACCGCGACCGCCCCGGCGATCGGCTCCTCGATCTCGCGGCGGAACTCCGGCGCGTACACCGTTTCGCGGCCTTCGGCGAGGCGGCGGATCAGGTGGTAGTAACCCGCGGCGTCGAAGGTGTCCGGGGCGCCCTTGCGCTCGGTGCGGCCGAGCCGGCGCAGCTCGACCTGAGCGAGGTGGAAGCCGTCCATGCCGACCACCGCCGCGCGCGAGCCGAGCGCGTTGGCCAGCGCCCAGGCGAGCGTGGTCTTGCCGGACGCGGGCGCGCCCACGATCCCGAGCACGTTGCGCTGCCCGCGCACGGTCAGCCCCTCGGCCCTGGCCAGCAGGTCGTCGAACGCCGTCATGTCCTGTTCCTTCCTGCGATCGCGGTCGTCCACGACCGCGGTCCCACATGCCGCACCCGTTCGGCGGCCACCTCGTTGGCGAAGCGGATCCGGTCCGTCACCGTCCGTTCGCGGATCACGGCCACGGCGAGCGCGCCGTGCCAGACGTCGCCCGCTCCTAGTGTGTCCCGCGCTTCGACGCCCGCAACAGGCACCTCGCCCGAGCCGCCGTCCGCAGTGGACCAGCGCACCGGGCCGGGCCCCGCGGTGGTGATCACGGTGGGGACGCCGCGCTCGTGCAGGCCGGGTCCCGGCGCGCTGAAGTGCGCGGAACACGCGGCGATGTCGACCAGGGGCAGCAGGTCGTCGAGCACGGGCTTCCAGCTCCCGGCGTCGAGCACGACCGGGACGTCCCCGGCCGCGCGGGCGACCGAAAGCGCGAGGTTCGGGTGGTGGCCGTCGACGAGCACCACGTCCGCGTCGACCGTGCCGCTCCAGCCGGCTTCGGACCCGGCCGCGTTGCGGGAGACGACCGTCCGCTCGCCGTCGCGGTCGCGGACGGCGACCGCGCTCACCGGCGGCGGCGCGGTCCGGGCGGGATCGAGGTCGACGACCCGGACGCCGTGGGTTTCGAGGTCGGCGCGGGCCAGCGCCGCCAGCGGGTGCGCACCGAGGACGGTCAGCAGGGTCGCTTCAGCGCCGAGCGCGGCCGCCGTCACCGCGGCGTTCGTCGCGGGCCCACCCGCGGCGACGTCCACCTGCAGCGACTGCACCTTTTCGCCCGGCGCCGGGAGCTCCTCGACCCGCTGGACGACGTCCACCGTGCACAGACCCGCCAGCAGCACCTTCACTTCAAGCCGGCCACGTGGGTCGCCGCGGCCGCTTCTTCCACTTCGCCGTTCTCGTTGAGCCGCAGGGCACCGGTGAGCAGGCCGACGACCTGGTTCATCGAGTGCGTCTTCGGCGAGACCACCGCGACGCGCTTGCCGAGGCGGTGCACGTGGATGCGGTCGGCGATGTCGAACACGTGCGGCATGTTGTGGCTGATCAGCACCACCGGCAGGCCGCGGTCGCGGATCCGGCCGATCAGGTCGAGCACCTTGCCGGACTCGGCGACCCCCAACGCGGCGGTCGGCTCGTCCATGATCACGGCCTTGGTGCCGAACGCCGCGGCCCGTGCCACCGCGACACCCTGGCGCTGGCCACCGGAAAGCGTCTCGACGGGCTGGCTGATGGACTTGATGTTGATGCCCAGCTCGTCGAGGATCCGCTGGGCCTCGGCCCGCATGGCGCCGGTGTCGAGCTTGCGGAACAGCCCGAGCGGCCCCTTGAGCCGCTTTTCCCGGCCCAGGAACATGTTCGACGCGATGTCGAGCGCGGGCGCGACCGCGAGGTCCTGGTACACCGTCTCGATGCCGTAGTGCCGAGCGTCCAAAGGGGACTTGAAGTGGACGGTGTGACCGTCCACTTTGATCTCGCCCTCGTCCGGGATCACCGCGCCGGACAGGGCTTTGATCAGCGAGGACTTCCCGGCACCGTTGTCCCCGACCACGGCGAGCACCTCGCCGGGCAGCAGGTCGAAGTCGGCGCCGTCGATGGCGGTCACCCGGCCGTAGCGCTTGACCAGGCCGCGGGCCTGGAGGATCGGTTCGGTCATGACTGCTGCTGCCTCCTCGCGATCCGGTCCACCACGACGGCGGCGATGAGCAGGGCGCCGGTGGCGAGGTCCTGGTAGTTGCCGTCGACGTTCATCTGCGTGAGGCCCGACCGCAGCACCGCCACGACCAGCGCGCCCATCAGCGTCCCGAGCACCGAGCCGCGGCCGCCGAAGAGGCTCGTCCCGCCGAGGACGACGGCGGTGATCGAGTCGAGGTTGCCGAGCTGGAACTGGTTCGGGTCGGCGTTCGGCGTCCGGCCGAGCGCCTGCCAGGCGGCGATGCCGAAGGTCAGCCCGGCCACGATGTACACCGACAGCACCGTGCGGTTGACCTTGATGCCCGACAGCCGCGCGGACTCCGGCGCGTTGCCGACCGCGTAGACGTGCTTGCCCCACGCGGTTTTCGTCAGCGCGTACCAGATGCCGAGGTACATCAGCAGCGCCAGCGTCATGCCGTAGGTGATCGGGATGCCGCCGAAGAGGTAGCGCTTGGTGCCGAGCCACTGCAGCAGCCCGTCGGTCACCGGCACGGCCTGGCCGCCCGCGATCAGCTTCGACACCGCGGTCAGCATGGTGAACGTGCCGAGCGTGATGATGAACGCCGGCAGCTTGATCCGCGTGGCGAGGCCGCCGATGAAGATGCCGACGATGATCGTCAGCACGACCCCGGCGAGCAGGGCGACGAAGCCGTTGGTCCCGGCCGCGGCGAGCTTCGCCATGATCAGCGTCGCGACGACCATCGAGGCCGCGTTGGACAGGTCGATGCCCGCGATGAGGATGACGAGCGTCTGGCCCAGCGCGAGCGTCCCGACGACCAGCGACTGCTGGACCACCGTTGACAGGTTGTCGAGGTCGAAGAAGGTGTCCGTGGCCAGCGAGAACACCACGATCGCGACGACCAGCGCGAGGGCCGGGCCGACCGCGGGGGCACGGAGGAGGAACTCGCCGAGGGATTCGCGTTCCCGGGCGTGGGTTGCGGTGACCGTCGTCATTTCTGGCCTCCCCAGCAGTTCTGCAGGCCCCAGGCGGAGTCGTGGCTTTCGATGCCGGGCAGGGGCTTGTCGGTGATCACGGCGGACCCGGTGTTCACGAACCCGGACGGCTTCTTGCCGGTCTTGGCGTACTCGACGGCGGCGAGCACCCCCTGCTCGGCCATCTTCTTCGGGAACTGCATGACGGTGGCGGCGAACTGGCCGTCCTTGACGTTCTGGACGCCTTCGCAACCGCCGTCGATCGAGCCCATGACGATCTGCCCGGTCAGCCCGCGGGCCTTCAGCGCCGCGTACGCGCCACGGCCCATCGGCTCGTTCATCGAGTAGACGGCGTTGATGTCGGTGCTGCGCTGCAGCAGGTTCTCCATGCCCTGCTGGGCGAGGCTCTGGTCGCCGTTGGCAGCGGTGTGGCCCTTGATCTCCGGCGAGCCGTCGGTCAGCCCGATGCCCTTGAGGAACCCGCCGTGGCGCTGGGTGTCGACCGTGCTGCCGGCGGTCCCGTCGACCATCAGCAGCTTGGGCGGGGTGCCGTTCAGCGCGGCTTTGACGTAGGCGCCCTGCTGCTCGCCTGCCGCGAAGTTGTCGGTGGCGAAGGTGGCGTCGACCGCGTCCGCCGGTTCGGTGGCGGTGTCGAGGGCGATGACCAGGACGCCGGCGTCACGGGCGTCCTTGATCGCCTTGAGCACGCCGGTGGACGAGCTCGGCGTGATGAGGATCGTGTTCGCACCCTGCTGACGCAGGTTTTCGATGGCGCGGACCTGGCCGTCGTTGTCGCCGTCGAACTGGCCGGCGAGCGCGCTGAAGTCGGCGCCGTTGGCCTGCGCGGCCGCTCTGGCCGCGTTGCGGAGTTCCACGAAGTAGGGGTTGGTGTCGGTCTTGGTGACCAGGCCGACCTTCGCCTTGCCGCTCCCGCCCGTGTTGGTGTTGCCGCCCCAGTGGCGCTCGACCGTGCACCCGGTCGTCGCGGCGAGGACGGCGGCCAGCGTCAGCGCGGTGAGACTTCGCTGTCTCATGGGTTCCCAGCCTTTGTTTCGTGTCGAGGCTTGCCGATGGTCGGGAAGGTAGACAGACTGCTCCCTGCGCGCAAGCGTTTGCGCAAACGCTTGCCGGAAAGGACGGGTATGGACCGGTCGAAGTCTTCGCGGCCGACGCAGCGGGACATCGCCGAGCTCGCGGGCGTGTCGATCACGACCGTCTCGCACGTGGTGAACGGGACGCGCGCGGTCGCGGAGGACACCAAGGCGGCGGTGCTGCGGGCGATCGAGGCCACCGGCTACACCGGCGACGCCATCGCGCGCTCACTGGTCACGGGCGGGACGCGGTCGATCGGGATGGCGATCTCGCTGGTGGCGAACCCCTACTTCGCGACGCTGATGCAGGCGATCGAGCGGGAGGCCTCCGCGCACGGCTACACCGTCCTGCTGGCCGACACGCACGACGCGGCGGACACGGAGCGTGACACCGTGCGGGCGCTGCGCTCCCGTCGCGTCGACGGCCTCCTCATCACCCCGGCGCCGGGCGACGGCCCGGTGATCAGCGAGCTGGTGTCCCTCGACGTGCCGACGGTGCTGATCGACCGGCTGGCCACCCGCACCGACGTCGACCAGGTCGGCTCGGAGAACATCCAGGCGACCTCGGCGCTGACCGCGCACCTGGCCACGCTCGGGCACCGGCGGATCGGGATGATCAGCGGCGTGCCCGGCCTGTCGACCAGCGAGGAGCGCGTGCTCGGCTACCGGCTGGGGCTCGGCCGGTCCGGGCTGACCTGGGCGTCCGACCTCGTGGCCTGCGGGAACTCCTCGCGCGAGGGCGGCGTGCTGGCGTTGAGCACGCTGCTCGCGCTGCCCGAGCCGCCGACCGCGCTGGTGGTCGGGAACGACAGCATGATGGTCGGCGTGCTGCACGAGGCGCGGCGGCGCGGGCTGCGGATCGGGCGTGACCTGCCGGTGGTGGTCTACGACGACGTCGAGTGGGCGGACCTGGTCGACCCGCCGCTGACCACGATGGCCCAGCCGATCGAGGAGATCGGCCGGCAGGCGGTGCGGCTGCTGCTGGCCCGGATCAACGACCCGTCCCGCAAGGCCGAAACGGTGCGGTTGGCACCCACTCTGCGTCACCGTGAGTCCTGCGGCTGCCCACCGGTTCACTCACTTCAGTGAATCTGGGTTCCTGATACCTCGACGGTGGCGCTCAGCGGATACCTTTCGGCTGAGCGTCTGCGAGGGCTTATGACCGCACTTTCGCCGGACCTCCGGTTGTGGGACCCCCCGGTCACCTACCGGATCGGCGTCGCGATGGGTGTGAACGCGCACCCGTACTCGGGTGAGCTGCTGCGCGCGGTCCGGGCGGCCGCGGCGCAGGCGGGCTGCGACGTCGTGCTGGCGGACACCGAAGACACGGTGGGCGAAGAGGCGGCGGTGGTGCGCGCGCTGCGCGCGGACCTGGTGGACGGCGTGCTGCTGGTCCCGTCGGCCGGCGACGAAGCGGTGGTCAACGGCCTGGTGCGGATGGGCGTGCCGACGGTGCTGCTGGACCGGGTGGCGGCCCGCAACGACGTCGACCAGGTGGGCACGGAGAACGTGCACGCGATGGCCTCACTGGTCCGGCACCTGACCGACCGGCGGCACCGCAAGATCGGCTTCGTGTCGGGCGACGAGGGCCTGGAGGTCAGCCGCGAGCGCATCCGCGGCTACCGGCTCGGGCTGGAGCAGGCGGGCCTGAGGTTCAACCGCGAGCTGGTGGAGTGCGGGTTTTCCAACGCGGGCGGCGCAACCCGAGCCACGGCCAAGCTCCTGGACGGCTGGCCCTCGCCGACGGCCCTGGTGGTGGCGGACGAGTCGATGCTGGTGGGCGTCCAGTACGAGGCCCACCGCCGAGGCATCCGCATCGGTTCGGAGCTGGCGGTGGTGGGCTACGGCGACATGGACTGGGCCCGCCGCGTGAGCCCAGCGGTGACGACGCTGGTCCAGCCGATCGCGGACTTGGGTCGCCGAGCGGTCCAGCTGCTGATGTCCCGCATGGCGGACCCGGACCGCCCACCGGAGTCGGTGTGGCTGACCCCGAAGTTCCTGCACGGCGCGTCCTGTGGCTGTTGAGCGCTGAGCGGATCAATGGCGCTCGCCACGCTCTGACTCGAGCGAGGTATTCAACGCGGAGTCGCTACGCCTCGGCGCCTTGACGGTGAACTTGCCGATCTTGACCAGGATGGGCCGGTCGTACCGGTAGCTGAGCCATACCAGGATGATCAGGGTGAGGCAGGGGAAGGCCAGAGCGAGCATGAACAAGTCTTCCTCCGAGGAGGCTGATGCGGCCTGGTACGGGGCAAGCCCCGGGACAGAAGACTTCGTCGGCTGCGAGCGTAGCCGACCCAGCGGATTCCACGGAAGTCCGCAGCGCGTCGCGGCAGGCCAACCGTCGACTGGTGGGCCGGCCGTCGTCTCACTCCAGCGTGGCCGCCGCCTCCAGGAGCATCCAGCCGCCCACCTGGACCGACATGTCCCGCTCCGGCGCGTCCTCCGGTAGCGGCCAAGGCGCCGGGCGGCCCCACTCCGCGCTGAACAACGGCCCCTCCGGTGCGGCGAAAGCGCCCGACCAGCACGCCTCCGCCGACTTCAGCACCAGCGACCGGGCCACCGAAGCCTCCGGGCCCGGCAACGAGACCGCTGCCAACGCCAAGTACCGCGCCAGGATCGCCGCGAACAGGCCGCCGTCGCCTCCTCCCTGGCCGCGGATGACACCCGATGGGGCAAGGTGCTCCGCCACCGCCCGCACCGTTCGAGCCGATTCGTCCACTAAGGACAGCTCAAGGCAAGCGCCGAGATACACCCCCTGGCAGTACGTGAAAATGTGCTTCACCAGCTCGCCAGTGTCCGCCCGGATCCCGTCCCAGACCAAACCGGACGATGGAGCGACCAATGTGGACGTCAGCCACGAAGTCAGCTCACGAGCGCGGGAAAGATTCCCGGCGCGGGCGTGGAAGATCGCCGCCGGGCCGTTGGCCGGGGTGTTCTTGAAGTCGTCGCCTCGGCGCCACCAGATGCCGCCTCCGGTCGCCGGTGTCCAGCCCGACAGCAGTTGGGTGTCGATCGCCGCCAGCGCCGGTCCGACGTCGATGCCCAGTGACGAAACCCGTTGCAGCGCAAGGCCGAGCCACGCGATGTCGTCGTAGTAGTCGTTCGTCCAGCGGCCGAAGTTGCGCAACCGCACCGAACGCACGAAAGACCTGATCAATGCCAGCCGGGACGCCGACGAAGAGCGCAGCTGGGCGTCGACCAGCGTGTCCAGCAGGTGCGCCTGCCACCAGTAGTTCCAGTGCCAGTGCAGCCGCTGGTCCACCGCCGCCGGCCAGCGGCTGCGGCCCAGTGCCGTTCCGGGCAGGCTCCACAGCCGCCGCAGGTGGCGCGAAGTCACCGCGTGTTCCGCGGCCGAGACGTCCATGACGCAATCGTGCCTTGCCCATCCACATACCGCTCGGTATGTTCGGTGGTCATGACGACGGCCAACGTCACCTGCCCGCTGTGCGAAGCCACCTGCGGCCTGGAAGTGACGCTCGACGCGAACCAGCAGGTCACGCGCGTCCAAGGTGACGAGCAGGACGTCTTCTCCCGGGGCTACATCTGCCCCAAGGGCGCGTCGCTCGGCGCGCTGCACCACGACCCCGACCGGCTGACCGCCCCGCTGCTCAAGCGCGACGGCGAGTTCGTCGAGGTCAGCTGGCAGGAGGCGTACGACGAGATCGCCCGCCGCCTCCCGCCGATCCTCGAGCAGCACGGCCGGGACGCCGTTGCGGTGTACGCGGGCAACCCCGGCGTGCACAACATCGCCCTCACGCTCTACGGCCGGGTGCTCTACAAAGCGTTGGGCACGAAGAACTTCTACAGCGCCACGTCCGTCGACCAGCTGCCGAAGCACTACTCCGCCGGCACGATGTTCGGCGACCCGCTCGCCATCCCGGTGCCCGACCTCGACCGGACGCGGCACCTGCTGATCCTCGGCGCCAACCCGCTCGTCTCCAACGGCAGCCTGATGACCGCCCCGGACATCCGCGGCCGGCTGCGCGGGATCCGCGAGCGCGGCGGCAAGATCGTCGTCGTCGACCCGCGCCGCACGCGCACGGCCGCGTTCGCCGACGAGCACCACGCCATCCGCCCCGGCACCGACGCGCTACTGCTGTTCGCCCTGGTCAACGTCCTGTTCGCGGAAAACCTGGTCGCCCCCGGGCGCCTCGCGGAGCACCTCAACGGCCTCGACGACGTCCGTGCGCTGGCCGAGCCGTTCACCCCGGAGGCCGTCGCCCCGCGCACCGGCATCGACGCCGGCGAGATCCGCCGGATGGCACGGGAGCTGACCTCGGACAACGCCGTGGTCTACGGCCGGATCGGCACCACGACGCAGGCGTTCGGCACCATCGCGAGCTGGCTGGTCGACGTCCTCAACGTGCTCACCGGCCACCTCGACAGCCCCGGCGGCGCGATGTTCCCGCTGGCCGCGTGCCAGCCGACCGGGAACCGGCGCCCGTTCGCGGTCGGGCGCTGGCGCAGCCGCGTGCGCGGCCTGCCCGAGGTGGTCGGCGAACTGCCGGTCGCGACGCTCGCCGACGAGATCGAAACCCCGGGCGAAGGCCAGGTCCGCGCGCTGATCACGGTCAGCGGCAACCCCTGCCTCAGCACGCCGAACGCCGGACGGCTGGCCGCCGCCCTCGAAAGCCTCGACTTCATGATCTCGGTGGACGTCTACCTCAACGAGACGTCCCGCCACGCCGACGTCATCCTGCCCGGGCCGTCGCCGCTCGAGCGGCCGCACTTCGACCTGGCCTTCTACCAGCTGTCCATCCGCAACATCGCCAACTGGACACCCGCGACGCTGCCGTCGGCGCTGCCGCAGGAGTGGGAGACCATGCTGCGGCTGACCGGCATCGTCGCCGGTCAGGGCCCCGAGGCCGACGTCGCGGCGCTCGACGACTTCGTCGCCGGGGAGACCGCGCGGCGCAACGGGCTCGACGTCGCGGTGGCCGGCGAGCGCACCGGGCCCGCGCGGCTGGTCGACCTGCTGCTGCGCGCCGGGCCGTACGACGTCACGCTGGCCGACCTCGAAGCGGCGCCGCACGGGATGGACTTCGGGCCGCTGCAGCCGCGGATCCCCGAGGTGCTGTGCACCGCGTCCGGCCGGATCGAGCTCGCCCCCGAGCCGGTCGTCGCGGACGTTCCGCGGTTGCGGGAAGAACTCGCGAAGGACGCCGAAGAAGGGCTGGTGCTGATCGGACGGCGGCACCTGAGCTCGAACAACTCGTGGATGCACAACCTCGCCCCGCTGGTCCGCGGCGGCAACCGGTGCACGGTCCAGGTCCACCCCGCCGACGCAACCCGCCTCGGCCTCACCGACGGCGGCCTCGCTTCGGTGACGTCCCGCGCCGGGAAACTGCAGGTCCCGGTGGAGGTGACGGACGAGATCCGCCCGGGCGTGGTCAGCATCCCGCACGGCTGGGGCCACGACGTCGACGGCGCCCGGACGCGGGTGGCGCGCGCGAACCCCGGGGTCAACTCGAACCTGGTCGCCGACGAGACGCTGCTGGACGTTCCGTCCGGAACGTCGGTGTTGAACGGCATTCCGGTCGAGGTCACCCCCGTCTGACCCTTGACGCTTCGGGGGCGGTCGAGGATTCTCGACCCGGCATGTTTACGTGAACATCGGAGTTCGCATGGCCCGTCTTCGTCTCTGCCTGCTCGTCCTCCTGCTCGTTCCCCTCGTCGCCCTCCCGCCGGGCGCGGCCGCCGCCACGAACGGTTTCCGCGGCGTCAACTGGGCGGACGCCCGCGACAACTACGTCGACGGCTGGGTGATCCCGACCGGCCTCACCGCCGGGGACAGCTACGACAGCGTCCGCGGCAAGGCCGACGGCATCATCACCGGCTTCCAGCAGAAGCTCGGCGCGAACACCGTGCGGCTGCCGATCAACCCGCAGAGCGTCAACTCGGACTGGTGGGGGCGGTACAAGGGCGCCGCCGACTCGGCCCTGTCCCACGGCATGAAGGTCATCTTCGGCTACTGGGAGGCGAACAAGGACGGCTTCATCGACGACCCGAACGCCTGGAACAGCATGTGGGACAAGGTCACCAGCGACTACGGCGGCAACGGCAACGTGTACTTCGAGCCGATGAACGAACCGTTCGGCTACAGCCTCAACGACTGGGTGTCACTCTGCTTGACCTGGCTGTCCCGGCACTCGAACATCCCCCGCGGCCGGGTGCTGATCAGCGGCACCGGCTACAACGACAACGTGACGGGTGTCGGCGCGGCGAGCGCGTTGACCGGCACGCTCCTGTCCTTGCACTTCTACGGCTTCTGGGCTTCGGACACGACCCGCGCCGCGTGGACCACGAACCTCGGCAACCGGCTCGGCTCGTACTCCTCCCGCACGATCATCGACGAAGCCGGCGCCCCGATGACGACCGGCCTGGACTACTCGGCCGGGCACCAGGACGGCAACAACTTCACCGCCTACTTCGCCGCCACCACGGACCTGGCGCGGTCACGGCAGATCGGCATCGTCTACTGGCCCGGCCTGCGCTCCGGCGACACCTACTCGATCACCCGGCAGAGCGGCAGCGGCCTGGAGACCACCAACGCGTCCGGCGTCGTCCAGCTGCGCTGGGGCTGGGGCCTCTAGCTCACCAAGCGCGGCCGAGATCGGCGTGCTGCCGGATCCAGGTGTGCATGACGATCCCGGCCGCGACCCCGGCGTTGATCGAGCGGGTCGTGCCGAACTGGGCGATCGACACCACCAGCGAGGCCGCTTCCTGCGCCGGCGTGGACAGGCCGGGGCCCTCCTGGCCGAACAGCAAGACGCTCTCGCGTGGGATCTCCGCCGTCTCGACCGGCTGGGAGCCCGGCGTGTTGTCCACCCCGACGACGGCGAGCCCGCGCTCGGCCGCGAAGGCGACCAGCGTCGCGACGTCGTCGTGGTGGCGCAGGTGCTGGTAGCGGTCGGTCACCATCGCGCCGCGGCGGTTCCAGCGGCGGCGGCCGACGATGTGCACCTCGGCCGCGGCGAACGCGTTGGCCGTGCGGACCACGGTGCCGATGTTGTGGTCGTGCTGGAAGTTCTCGATGGCCACGTGGAACGGGTGCCGCCGGCTGTCCACATCGGACACGATGGCCTCGCGGCGCCAGTAGCGGTAGGCGTCGACGACGTTGCGGCGGTCGCCCTCGCGCAGCAGCTCGGGGTCGTACCGCTCGTCGGTGGGCCACGCACCCGGCCACGGGCCGACGCCGACCTCTTCGCGGCTCACCCACTCGGTGGGACCCGGGATGGAATTCACCCGGCGATTGTCGCTCAGCCCAGGTGGACCGGGCGCACGTGGGTTTCCTCGTCGTGGCGGTGGCGCCACCGGTGGTAGACGCCGACGTAGGAGTACGCGACCAGCACGACCGCGATGATCCCGATCGCCGGCAGCCACGACTGCGGGAAGACCGTGCCGTAGAGGTAGTAGGCGTTGAACCCGCCGGGCAGGTCGCCGAGGCCCTGCTGGTGCCGGAAGAAGTTCTCCAGCGCGGTGAGCGGGCACGGCACCGGCGTCACGTTCACCAGCACCCCCCAGGCGGCGGCGAACATGTGGACGAAGATCAGCTTGGGCCAGCGCCAGGCGACGAAGCCCCCCAGCCCGATGAGCAGCAGGGCCAGGATGTGCACCACGACGGTCACGTCGGCCAGGAACTTCGCCATCGCACCCCCCTCCACCGATCCCCCTACCAGCGACTTTACTCCGCTAAGCGGATTCGGCCGCCCTCAAGAGTGCCCCAGCCTGTGATTTTTAACCCAGCGGAGCAACCCTTCACCTCGGCGGTGACGGAGGGGTTACCCCGGGTGGGAACTCGGGCGGGCGCTTCGGCGGGTACTCGGTCGGCTGCTCGTGCGGGTACTGGTCGGGCCCACCGTCCGGCTTCGTCCGGTTCGGGTCGACGGGGCGCTTCGGTTCCGGCGGCTCCTCCATACCCCGACGGTACGCCCGGACCACCCCCGGAGCAGCCGGATTTCACTGAACGCGATCGCTGGTCACCGGCTCCTCGTCACCCGCGATGTGGACGTCGGTGACGTTGATGTTCACCTCGACCACCTCCAGCCCGGTCATCTGCTCGATGGCCGTCACCACGTTGCGGCGCACCGAGCGGGCCAGCTCCGCGATGGCCACGCCGTACTCGACGAGTACCTGCAGGTCCACCGCCGCCTGCTTCTCGCCGACCTCGACCGACACGCCCTGGCCGACGCTGGCCGACGCGCCGGGGATGCGGTCGCGGAGGGCGCCGAACGCGCGGGCCGCGCCGCCGCCGAGGTCGTGCACGCCGGGGACCTCGCGGGCGGCCAGGCCGGCGATCTTCTGCACCACGGTGTCGGCGATGGTCGTCGTGCCCTGCTTGGTGACGAGGGCGGTTTCGGTGGTCTTCTCGGCCGTCGCGGTCATGTTTCCTCCCTGGATGTCCTGCGGGACAAGGCTTTCGCCTTGTTCGTAGCTATGGACACAAAGGACTGGAAACCGTCATTGTGACGTGGGTCTCCCGAACGCCGCGCCGTCGAGGTCGGTGACCTCCAGCTGCAGCCGTGCGTTCGACCACGCCGTGCCCGCCAGCACCGGGCGCACCGCTTCGGCCGCCCGGTCCAGCAGCGGCGGGATCGGCAGCCGGGTGGCGATCAGCCGGATCCGGACCACGTCCGGGCCGAGGTCCACCGCGAAACCGTCCCAGCCCCGCGGCAACGACGGGGTCGCCGGACGCAGGCCGGGCACCGCCGCGAGGGCGCCGACGATCTTCTCGACGGCTTCGTCGGCGGTCACCGGGCTTCCGGCTCGATGTCCAGGATGGACACGGAAACCTCGTCGACCACCAGGCCGGTCTGCTCGGCCACGAACCGCGTCACCGCGCGCTGGACCGCCCGGCCGACCGCCGCCGCCTGGTCGGCCCCGGCGGTGACCAGGTCGACCTGGACCGTCACCCGGCCGTCGGCGGTGCGGACCCGGACGCCGTCCGACGGCGCCGGGTCGAGCCCCTTCCAGCGCTGGCGGGCCGCGCGCGTCCACGCCGTCACCAGGCCGCGCAGGCCCGGCTCGAGACGCACCACACCCGGCGTCGTGATCGCCGCCCTGGCCGCCACGCTGGCGATCACCGGATCGGCGATGACGTAGTCGACACTCATTCCCCTGGCTCCCCGGCAGTGTCTTCCTCGAAGATGTCCTCGACCAGCAGGTCCACCTTGGCCGGCGTCAGGCCCACCCGGGCCGCGGCCGCCGCGGTCACCCGCTCCCGCACCTTCGCCAACGCGGCTCCGCCCGCGACGTTCCGCAGGCTCACCGCGAGGGTGAGTTCGACCTCGATCCCGCCGGGCACGGTCCGCACCCGGCAGCGCCGCGCGCGGATGCCGTCGACCGTGTCGGCCGCGTACCGCAGCACCACCGCGACCGCCTGTTCGCTGATCTCGACGAACCCCGGTTCGGGGGACGGCAGCCGCACCATCGAGCCGCGCCGCACCTCGGCCCGGACCGCGGACATGATCCGGCCGAACAGGTCCGCCGACGGCACGTCCTCCTCGGCCGCGAGCTCGGAAGTGGCCTCCCGCAACGCCAGCAGGCTCTCGCGCGCGGCCCGGCAGTGCGGGCAGGTCAGTTCGTGTTCGTCGGCCAGCCCGGCGCCGACCGCGTCGAGCCGCTCCCACACCTGCTCGACATCGCGTTCGCAAGGCAGCTCGTAGTCCGTCATCGCCATGGCTTCATCACCTCCGCCAGCTGGGCACGGGCGCGCGCGATCCGGCCGCGGACGGCGGTCGCGTTCGCACCGACGGTTTCGCCGATCTCCTCGTAGGACCGGCCGTGCACTTCACGCAGCAGCCAGCACGCCCGCTGTTCGGGCGTCAGCTGCGCCAGTGCCGCGTTCAACGCTGCGAGCTGGCTGCTCACCTGGACGGCCCGCTCCGGCTGCAGGTCGGTCCGCGGCGACTCGGCGGTGTCGAGGTCGACGTCGGCCTGCGGCCTGCGCGCCCGGATCGCGTTGAGGCAGCGGTTCGTGGTGGCCCGGTAGAGCCAGCCGACGAACGCGGCGTCCTCGGTGAGCTGGCCGAGCTTGCGCCAGGCGTTGAGGAACACCTCCTGCACGACGTCCTCGGCGTCGCCGCGGTGGGCGAGCATCTTGACCGCGAGCCGGAACATCGGGCCCTGGTAGCGCAGCACCAGCTGCTCGTAGGCCCGGACGTCACCGTCCCGCGCGCGGCTGACGAGCGTCTCGTCGTCGAGCGGCGTAGTCGTCGTCACGGCACCTCCTCCCAGGGAGGACACCGGCGGGCGGAAAAGGTCACGCAGTGATTCTGGGTGACGATCGTCACCGGGGCGAATCCACCGATCCGCCCCGGTGGCCGGTCAGTCCAGGCCCAGGTCGTCCTTGCCGAGGATGTACCGGTACTCCAGGCCTTCCTTCTCGATCGCCTCGCGCGCGCCCGTGTCGCGGTCGACCACCGTCACCACGCCGATCACGTTCGCGCCCGCCTCGCGCAGGGCCGCGACCGCCTCCAGCACGCTGCCGCCCGTGGTGGACGTGTCCTCGACCGCCAGCACACGCTGGCCGCGGACCTCCATGCCCTCGATGCGCCGCTGCATGCCGTGCTGCTTGACCGACTTCCGCACGACGAACGCGTCGAGCACGACGCCGTCGGAGGCCGCCGAGTGCAGCATCGCCAGCGCCACCGGGTCCGCGCCGAGGGTCAGGCCGCCGGCCGCCACGTAGTCCCAGTCCGCCGTCAGCTGGCGCAGGAGCTTGCCGATCAGCGGCGCGGCCGCGTGGTGCAACGTCGCCCGCCGGAGGTCGATGTAGTAGTCGGCTTCCTTGCCGGACGCCAGTGTCACTTTTCCGTGCACCACGGAAAGATCGGTGACCAGCCTGGCCAGTTCGAGTTTCGCCGCTTGATCCAACCCGGGGTTCGCCACGGCCGTGAGTCTTACACACGGCCGGGCTCACTCACCGACGGATGTGGCATCGACCGCACGCCCGCGGGTGGCGGCCCAGGCCGGGACCAGGATCGCCGTGAGCGCGAGCACCACGGCGATGGCGAGCACGGCCAGGTAGATCGTCACCGGGCCCGACGGCAGCACCGATCCGGTGACCACCAGGCAGAAGGGCACGATCGCCCCGGCCGCGACGAGCGTGCCGAGCAGCACCGCGATGGTCGCGATCAGGCCGCCTTCGACGCCGGCCATGCGCAGCACCTGACCGCGGGTGAAGCCGCTCAGCCGCTGCACCCCGAACTCGCGGCGCCGCCGCGCGGTGGCCGTGACCAGCGTGTTCACCACGGAGATCACCGTGTAGGCGAGGATCATCCCGACGAGCAGGTAGTTGACCCAGGCGCCGACCTCGTTGCCCTTCGCGTGCGCCGCGATCAGCGTCTCCCGGTCGCCGACGAGCACCGGCAGCCCGGCGGTCGCCTCGCGCAGGCGGGCGGTCAGCGTCGCACTGTCGACCCCGGCTTCGGCGCGGACCAGCAGCTGCGGCGCGAGGCCGAGCGTGGTGTGCGGGGCCAGCAGGTCCGCGGGCAGCACGAGCCGTTCGAACCCGGGGCGCTGGTTGACGACGGCGGTCACCCGCACGTCCACCGGCGTCCCGTCGCCGAGCTTCAGGGACAGCGTGTCGCCGACGTGGTGGCCGAGCGTCGAAGGCACCTCGACGGTGTTGCCGGTCAGCTCGCTGACGCCCAGCGCGGGCCGGCCGTCGTCGTGCTGGCCGGAGTCGAACGGCTTCTCGACGAACACCGTGCTGGTGACGTACTCGGACGCGCCGGCGACGCCCGGTACCGCGCGCACCCGGCCGAGGACCGCCGGGTCGAGGCCGCCCGGCCCGGCGACCACGGCGTCCGCGCGCAGGTCCTCGGTGTAGGCCTGGTTCGACGCGGCTTCCTGGGTGGTCTGCAGGTAGATGTTGGCGGTCGCGATGCCGACCGCGAGCATGATCGGGGTGACCGCGCCGGCCGCCCGGACCGCGCCGACGCGGGTGTTGCGCAGCGCCACCTTGCCGTTGACCCCGGTCAGCGCCTCCACCGGCCAGCGCAGCAAAACGGCCATCAGCTTCGTCACGCCGGGGCTGATCGCCGCCAGGCCGAACGCCCACAGCATCACCGCCGGTCCGGCCGTGCTGGCCGCGACCGGGCCGGTCATCACCGCGACCGTCACGATCGCGAGCGCGGTCCCGCCGCCGAAGCAGAGGATGGCGGTGACCAGCCGGATCGGCGTGAGCCAGCGCCGCTCGACGGCGGCTTCGGCGAGCGCCTCGGCCGGGCGGATCCGCGAGGCCCGCCGTCCCGCCACGAAGGCGGCACCGACGACGGCCAGCAGCGACGCGCCGGCCGCGACCACGGCCGGGACCCAGCCCTGCTCGAACCGCAGCACGTCGGGCACGACGTCGTGGTCCACGAGCTGCCCGAACAGCCACCGCGCGAGCACCGGACCGAGCGCCACCGCGGCGCCGACGGCGAGCAGCGCGACGACCAGGGCCTCGCCGAGCACCATCCGCCGCAGCTGGCGCGGGGTCGTGCCGACCGCGCGCAGCAACGCGAGCTCGCGCTGGCGCTGCTGCGTCGACAGCGTCAGCGTGCCAGCCACGACGAACACCATGACCAGCGCCGACAGCCCGCCCGAGACGGCCGCCAGCACGATCAGGTTCTCGCCGCTCTTGCCCGTCTCCGGGAACTCGAAGGCGCCGCGGTCGACGCCGGTCGCCACGACACCGGCGTCCCCCACCGCCGCGGTCACCGCGGCCACGTCGCCGCCGAAGACGCCGATGGTGTCGAAGCGGCCCGGGTGCCCGGACAGCCGTTCGGCGTCCGAAGGCGCGAAGAACACCGCCGCGTCCCGCATGGCCTGCGGTGCCTGGGCGATCCCGGAGATCCGGAACGGGCTGACGGTGCCGTGCGCGGCGATCGGCAGCGTGTCCCCGACGGCGAGCCCGAGCCCGGCGTCGACGACGGCTTCGCCCGGTTTCGGGGCGGCGCCCTGCAGCGTGTACGGCGTCAGCACGGCGGAATCCCACGCGTGCCCGAGCGCGCTCGCCTGCCCGGCCAGTACCGGGAAGCTGTACTCGCCGACGACGTCCGTGACGCCGGGAACCGCGCGCAGGCGCCCGGCCAGGCCGGCGTCGAGCCGGACGCGCTCGGGCAGGGTCGCGTTCTCGAACTTGTGCTTCTCCTCGGGCTCCAGGGCCGCCGGGTCGTCCTTCGGCAGCTTGAGCGTCTGCTGGCCGCCGACCACGATCGGCGCCGCGGCCAGCCGCTGCACCGGCGTCTCGGACCGGATGCCGGTCTCCATCAGGCCACCGCACGCCGAGACGACCAGCGCGCCGAAGAACACGGCGACGAACGTCGCCAGGAAGCCGCCCTTGCGCAGGCGGAGGGTCCGCAGTGCGAGCCGGTACATCAGGCCGCCACCCGGCCCCAGGCACCCAGGTGGGTCATCCGCTCGGCGACGGCTTCCGCGGTCGGCCGCGCGAGCCGCCCGGCGATCCGGCCGTCGGCCAGGAACACGACGTCGTCGGCGTAGGAGGCGGCGACCGGGTCGTGCGTCACCATGATGATCGTCTGGCCCGAGGAGCGGACGGAGTCGCGCAGCAGGCCGAGGACCTCGGCGGCGGTCCGGGTGTCGAGGGCGCCGGTCGGCTCGTCGGCGAACAGCACGGCGGGGTTGGTGACCAGGGCCCGCGCGATCGCGACGCGCTGCTGCTGGCCGCCGGACAGCTGGCCCGGCAGGTGCCGGCGGCGCCCGTCGAGACCGACGTGCGTCAGGATCCGTTCCACCAGCCGCTTGTCCGCGCGCTTGCCGGCCAGCTGCAGCGGCAGCACGACGTTCTGCTCGACCGTCAGCGCCGGGAGCAGGTTGAACGACTGGAAGACGAAGCCGACGCGGTCGCGCCGCAGCTTCGTCAGGTGGGTCTCGTTCTTGCCGTCGAGGTCCTGGCCGTCCAGTACCACCCGGCCGGACGTGGGCCGGTCGAGACCGGCCGCGCAGTGCAGGAAGGTGCTCTTGCCCGAGCCGGACGGGCCCATCACCGCGGTGAACCCGCCGCGCGGGAACCCGATCGAAACCCCGTCCAGCGCCACCACGCCGTCGCCGTACTCCTTGCGCACGGCCTCCAGCCGGACCGCGTCGGCTGCCTCGTTCCACCCAGTTGTCATGGGGAAAACGCTAGTGAGCGCGCCCCCGGACCACCCTGGTGCGCGCGTGCGTCTCGCGGGTGGGGACAGCCCTACTTCAGGTGCGGCCGCGGCCGCCGCTGATCCGGCGCAGCACCGCGCGCGGCAGCAGGCCGCCGATCGCGACGACGGCCTTGTACTGCAGGCTCGGCACCGAGATCACCTTGCCGCGGCGCAGGTCCGCGAGCGCCTCGCCGACCACCTGTTCGACACCCAGCCAGGCGATTTTCGGGCCGGCTTTGCCGATGCCGGCCCGCTGGTGGAACTCGGTCGCGGTGAAACCGGGGCAGAGCGCCATCATCCGGACACTCTTCGGCAAGGACGCGGCAATGCCTTCGGTGAAGGAGGTGACCCAGTTCTTGCTGGCCGTGTACGTCGAACCGCGGCCGCTGAAGAAGCCGGCAACGCTGCTGACCTGGATGATTTCGCCGTGACCGCGCTCGATCATGCCCGGCAGGACGGCCCGGGTGAGGCGCAGGACGGCGGTGACGTTGACGTCGAGCTGGCGCTGCAGCGCGTCCGGCGGGATGGTCCAGAAGTCGCCGCTCAGGCCGAAGCCGGCGTTGTTCACCAGCAGGTCGACCGGACCGGCGGCGAGCCGTTCTTCGACCGCCGTTCGTCCGTCCACTTCGGACAGATCGGCGGGCAGCACCTCGACCGCGACGCCGTGCTTTTCCCGCAGCTCAGCGGCGTAGGACTCCAGTCGCCCGGCATCGCGGGCGACGAGCACCAGGTCGTACTTTTCGGCGGCGAGCCGACGCGCGAACTCCGCGCCGATGCCCGCCGTGGCGCCGGTTATGAGGGCGGTGGTGGTCATGTGGGTGAACATACTCGCTGGTCACGGGTGGACGTGCGTTCGATTCGGAGGGGAAGTATCGTCCGCCGCATGGGTAAGCACAGCAGGCGCAAAAGCGGCTATCTGCCCAAGGTCGCCGCGGGCGCGGCGCCCGTCGCGCTGCTCTTCGCGGCCCCGGCCGCGGCGCTGGCGAGCCCGGCCGAACTGACCCTGCCCCTCGATCACCGCGCCGACAGCACGTTCCGGCGCGACGTCACGACGTCGGGCGAGGACGGCTCGTCGGTCGTCCGCGAGACGCTGACGGCGACCCGCCACGACTTCCTCGCGAAGGACATCGCCGGCGCGGCGCTCACCAACGACCTGACCGAGTCCGCGATCACCCAGCGCGAAGAGCGGCAGGCGGAGACGACGGCCGCGTCGCGGGAAGCCGAGGCGGTGACCCGCACCGGACGGCACACGCTGCGCCTCGGCGGAGTCCGCGCGGTGACCGCGAACAACCAGCGGGTCGGCCAGGCCGCGGCCCGCGACCTGGCGCTCGACCCCCTGGGCGGCGGCACCGAGCACCGGTTCGGCCTCGCCGAAGGCTCCAGCCACGGCATCTGGCCCGCCGACGGCGTCGACGTGCTCAGCCAGAACGCGGAGCAGCTGGACACGGGCCTGTACGGCACCTTCGCCGGCAACCTCGACGGAGCCCTGTCGGCCCGCAGGTACTCGGGCCAGGCGGCGGACCTCGGCCGCCTCGGCGCGGTCGGCGTGACGTCCGAGCAGCACGCGACCGGCCAGCTCACCGGGGTGCTGGACGTGGGCCAGAGCCACGAGCTGGGCGGCCAGCTGGGCGCGGCCTGGGGCTACGCGAAGACGTCGCAGTCCCTCGGCCCGGACGGCCCGGCGGGCTCGATCCGCGGCGACCTCGGCGTGGAGCACGTGGTCCACGCCGAGGGGAACACGACGTCGGTGCGCGGGAAGCTGGACCGCTCGGCGACGCTCAGCGCCTTCGACCAGCGGTTGCTCGGCCTCTAGCTTTCGGGGGACGTGTCCGCGGGCGGCTGCTGCGCCGGCGTCCCCGCCGCCGGGGTGCCCGGCGCCGCGGGTGCGGTGGCCTCGGACGGGACCGGGGCGCTCGCCTGGTGGCGGCCCGCGTCGTAGTCCTCGTCGAACGGGTCGACGATGTCGGCGATCTCGCCCAGGTCGCGCAGCAGGCGCTCCAGCCGGGACGGGCCCGCGGTCGGGACCACGCTGGCCAGCACCCACTCGTTCTCCAGCCAGGCCACGCCGACGTCGCCGCCGAGCTGGTCCGCCGCGTCGACGAGCTCCTGGGTGATCACCACGCGGGCGCCGTCCGCGTCGTCGGCGAACGCGTAGCGGGCGCCGATCGGGCCGAGCATCTCGGGCATGTCCGCGCGCTGGAACGGGACGCTGGACAGCCACATCTCGATCGGGATGCGGTGCTTCTTGTTGCAGCGGACCGCCACGACCACCGCGGGGATCTGGCCTTCGGTCTCGATGTCGAAGATGAACACCGGGCGGCGGCCGTCGGAGGTGAAGGTCGAACCCGCGACCACGTTCACGGCCGCGTCCGCGCCGAAGTAGCCGATCGCGCCGCCTGCCCACTGCTGCGGCAGGCGCTCGTCCTCCTCGACGAACTGCCAGCCGCGCAACTGTGCCCAGCGCATTCGCTCGCGGTTGCGCGAGCCCTCCTTCGCCCGGTCGGCCGCGAGCAGCCCCAGCCCCGCCACCAGGGCGACGGCCGCGATGACGAACCAGATCCACGCCGGAATACCCACGACGGCCAGGGTATCGCTCCTTACGCCGGAGGGATGATCGACGGTACCCGTGTCGCCAGGCCCATTCGGAGCATTTTGCGCCGCCACGGGTCGACAAATCGGCACGAACCACTGTGGACAGCCGTGAAGGCCACCTCGGGTGAGGTGGCCTTCACGAACCGTCAGACGCGGGTGACCGTCAGCGCGTCACCGGCCTCCAGGTCCGGGCCGTCGACGCGCACGGTGTCGCCGTCGCGGATCTCCCCGGACAGCAGCTCCTTCGCCAGCTTGTCGCCGATCGCCGACTGGACCAGCCGCCGCAGCGGGCGGGCGCCGTAGATCGGGTCGAAGCCGTTGAGCGCGAGCCACTCGCGGGCGCCGTCGGTGACCTCCAAGTGCAGCCGCCGCTGTTCCAGCCGCTTGGCGAGCCGGGCCACCTGGATGTCCACAATGGACGTCAGTTGCTCGGTGCCGAGCGAGTGGAACACGACGATGTCGTCGAGCCGGTTGAGGAACTCCGGCTTGAACTGCCGCTGCACCACCTCGAGCACGGCGTCCCGCCGCTGCCGCTCGTCGAGCGACGGGTCGGCGATGGCCTGCGAGCCGAGGTTCGACGTCAGGATCAGGATGGTGTTGCGGAAGTCCACCGTCCGCCCCTGGCCGTCGGTCAGCCGCCCGTCGTCGAGGACCTGCAGCAGCACGTCGAAGACGTCCGGGTGCGCCTTCTCGACCTCGTCGAGCAGCACCACCGAGTACGGGCGCCGCCGCACGGCCTCGGTCAGCTGGCCGCCCTGGTCGTAGCCGACGTACCCCGGCGGGGCACCGACCAGGCGCGCCACCGAGTGCTTCTCGGCGTACTCGCTCATGTCGATGCGCTGCATCGCGCGCTCGTCGTCGAACAGGAACTCGGCCAGCGCCTTGGCCAGCTCGGTCTTGCCGACGCCGGTCGGGCCGAGGAACAGGAACGAACCGGTCGGCCGGTCGGGGTCGGCGACGCCGGCCCGGCTGCGGCGGACGGCGTCCGCCACGACCTGCACGGCCTCGGGCTGCCCGATGACCCGCTTGGTCAGCTCCTCCTCCATCCGGAGCAGCTTGCCGGTCTCGCCCTCCAGCAGCCGTCCGGCCGGGATGCCGGTCCACGCGCTCACGACGTCGGCGACGTCGTCCGCGCCGACCTCTTCCTTGAGCATGACGTTCTGCTGGCTGGCCTCGTTCGCCGCGGTGGCCGCTTCGAACTCCTTCTCCAGCGCGGGGATCCGGCCGTAGCGCAGCTCGGCGGCCTTGCCGAGGTCACCGTCGCGCTCGGCGCGCTCGGACTCGCCGCGCAGCTGTTCGAGCTGCTCCTTGAGTTCGCGGACGCGCTCGATGGAGCCCTTCTCGTTCTGCCAGCGGGCGGTCAGCGCGGTCAGCGTCTCGCGCTTCTCGGCCAGCTCCGCGCGCAGGGCGTTGAGCCGCTCCTTCGAAGCGGCGTCGCTCTCCTTCGCGAGCGCCATCTCCTCGATCTCCAGCCGGCGCACGGCCCGCTCGACCTCGTCGATCTCCACCGGCCGCGAGTCGATCTCCATGCGGAGCTTCGACGCGGCCTCGTCGACCAGGTCGATCGCCTTGTCCGGCAGGAAGCGCGCGGTGATGTAGCGGTCGGACAGCGTCGCGGCGGCGACCAGCGCGGCGTCCGTGATCCGGACACCGTGGTGGACCTCGTAGCGCTCCTTCAGCCCGCGCAGGATCGCGATGGTGTCCTCCGGCGACGGCTCGCCGACCAGCACCTGCTGGAAGCGCCGCTCCAGGGCGGCGTCCTTCTCGATGTGCTGGCGGTACTCGTCGAGCGTGGTCGCGCCGACCATCCGCAGCTCGCCGCGGGCCAGCATCGGCTTGATCATGTTACCCGCGTCCATCGCGCCGCCCTCGCCGGTCGCGCCGGCGCCGACGATCGTGTGCAGCTCGTCGATGAAGGTGATGACCTCGCCCGCGGAGTCGGTGATCTCCTTGAGCACGGCCTTCAGCCGCTCCTCGAACTCACCGCGGTACTTCGCGCCGGCCACCATCGACCCGAGGTCGAGTGCGACGACGCGCTTGCCGCGCAGCGACTCCGGCACGTCCCCGGCGACGATGCGCTGGGCCAGCCCTTCGACGATGGCCGTCTTGCCGACGCCCGGCTCGCCGATCAGCACCGGGTTGTTCTTCGTGCGCCGCGACAGCACCTGCACGACGCGGCGGATCTCGGTGTCACGGCCGATGACCGGGTCGAGCTCGCCGGCGCGGGCGCGCTCGGTGAGGTCGACGCCGTACTTCTCGAGCGCCTTGAAGGTGCTCTCCGGGTCCGCGCTGGTGATCCGGGCCGAGCCGCGGACCTTGGCGAACGCCTCCTGCAGCGCGTCCGGCGTGGCACCGTGGCGCTTGAGCAGGTCGGCGACCTGGCCGCCCTCGGTGGCGAGCCCGACGAGCAGGTGCTCGGTCGAGACGTACTCGTCGCCCAGCTCGGTGGCGAGTTTCTGGGCGCGGGTGAGCGACTTGACCGCGTAGGTGTCGAACTGCGGGCTCGACACGGTCGCGCCGGTCGCCGACGGCAGCGCGGCGATCAGCGGTTCGAGCTCCTTGTGCACCACCTCCGGGTCGGCCCCGACCGCGGTCAGCAGCGGTGCGGTCAGCCCCTCACCCTGCGCCAGCAGGGCGCCCAGCAGGTGGGCGGCCGACACGTGCGGGTTGCCGGCCATGGTGGCCGCCTGCGCCGCGGACGAGATCGCCTGCTGGGTCTTCGTGGTCGGGTTGAAAGCGTCCATCCCTCACCTCATGCTCGGTACTGCGAGAAAGTCCTGGTGACAGGCCCTGACCGTGACCTGACACTATCTCTAACGCACGGAAACTTGAGTCTGTTCCGCTCAACTTCGTCCGGGGGCCACCGCGCTCGCCGGCAACCGCGGACCGAGCGTGCCGAGCCCGGCCACGGCGAGGGCCGCGCACGCCCCGACCAGCACCCAGGGTAACCAGTCGGCGACCGAGAACAAGGCCACCACCGCGGGCGCGATCACCTGCGCCACGGTGAACGCGTACTGGTACGCAGCGAGATAACGTCCGCGGGCGACCGGAGGTGCCGCGGCTTCGGCGAGCGCACCCGACCTGGGCCCGAAGACCAGGTCACCGGCGGCGAACACGAGCGTCGACGCCAGCAGGTACACCACCTGCCAGCCCTCCGGCACGAGCAGCACACCCAGGCTGACCAGGCACCACGCGGAGAACAAGGCCGAGCCGACGCGCATCGCCGCGATCCGCGTCAGCCGGGCGGTGAGCCGCAGCGCGAGCGTGCCGCCGAGGCTGGTCAGCACGGTCAGCAGGGCGAGGGTCGCCCCCGGCAGCCAGGCCGGGCCGTGCAGCCGGTCGAGCACGAACACCGGCGTGCCGATCAGGAAGAAGTCCAGCGAAAGCCCGAACAGCCCGCTGAACAGGATCAGCCCGAGGTACGGCCGGTCGCGCAGCACGCGCACCGAGCGTTCGCGGACCGGCCGGTGCGGCCGCGCGAGCCGGACGAAGAAAGCGAGGATCGACGCGGCCACCAGGAACGTCAGCGCGTCCACGGCGAGCGCGACGAAGTAGCCGGTGTTCCCGAGCCACGTCAGCAGGGCCCCCGCCGCCAGCGCGCCCAGGCCGAACGAGGCAGCCCGCACCATCCCGACCTCGGCGAACGGCCGGTCCTTCGGGACGTCGCCGGCGACGTCCGCGATGAGCACGTACAGGGAGCTGTAGAAGAACTGCTGCCCGGTGGACAGCAGGACGGCCGCGATCACCACCGGGCCCGCGCTGCCGGCGACGAAGTACGCCCCGACCCCACCGGCCTGCAGCACCTGGGCGCAGACCACCACGGCCCGCGGCCCGATGCGGTCGACGAGCCGTCCGGCCAGCGGCGGCACGACGAGCCCGCCGAGTGCGCCCAGCGTGACAGCGGTGCCTGCCGCGGCCAGCGGCACCCCGACCACTTGCGTCACGTAGACGAGAGCCAACGGGAGGAACAGCCCCGAGCCGAAGTTGTCAGTCCCCAGCGCGCACAGCAGCGCGACCCGGTCACGCGTCACCCCACCGACGGTAACCCGGGCGAATGCCCCCGAGTCAGGACCGAACGGCCAGTCTCGCCAGGGGAAAGAGCCACTTCCGGTGGGCCTTTACCCCGCCCTGTCACTTGTTCGTGTGAGTCACTTGTTCGTCTCGGCCAGGCAGGCGTCGCTGCCGAGCGCGCGGCGCAGGTCGGTGTTCATCTCCGCGAGCCGGGCGGTGAGGTCGGTGACGCGCTCGTCGTCCCAGTCGCCGAGCGCCTTCTCCATGAACTCGACGTAGTTGGCGCGCCAGCGGGTCAGCTCGGCCCGGCCCTTCTCGGAGACGCTGACCAGTGACGCCCGGCCGTCTTCGGGGGCGGGGCGGCGGTCGACCAGCCCGGCCGAGGACAGCTGGGCGATCTGCCTGCTCACCACCGAGAGGTCGACGAACCGGCGTTTCGCCAGCTCGGACGGGCGGGTCTCGCCGTGCTTCGCCAGGTCCGACAGCAGCATCGCGGCCGCCGGGTGCAGCCCGGGCTCGCTCTGCCAGGCCTGCATGATCCAGGCGTGCTGGAGCTGGGACGCGGTCTTCAGCTCGCGCATGAGCTCGACCCGGACGTCGTCGTCGGTGTCGTCGAAACCCATGGGCACCTCCTTGGTTGCGCCATACAAGTATATTGCCGGAAACTTGCGCCCGCCAACCATCTCGCCGGTGAGGTCGCCCACGCCCGGCCGGCCGCAATACACCCGGTCGGAGCAACAATGCGGGCAAAAGGGCGCCCGGCGGCTACCCTGCGGACGGACCGCGCGCGCGGTCCGCGAGGAGTGACGAGCGGAGGCAGTGGCGATGGACCCAGGAGGCGGCCGTGCGCGGAAATGCCGTCCCCGCACCCGGGCCGGCGGTGCATGATCGGGTGTCCCCGTTCAACCGCCCCGGACTCGTGAACATTCCATGACAGCCGACTCGGTAAGCCCGCTCCCCAGGTCTTCGGCCCCGCGTGAAGCCCCCGCGGCCGTAACCGCGATGGTCCGGCTCATCCGGGACAGCTGGGCCAGGTCCGAGCCGTACATCGCGGACATCTCGCAGTTCTTCTACGGGATGCTGTTCACCCTCGCCCCCACCACGCGCGACTTCTTCCCGATCAACATGGAGATCCAGCGCGGCAGGCTGGTGCGCGCGCTGGTGCACATCGTGCAGATGGTCGACCGGCCCGACGACCTCGCGCCGTTCCTGCGCCAACTGGGCCGCGACCACCGCAAGTTCGGCGTGGTCCCGCGGCACTACGAAGCGGTCGGCACCGCGCTGCTGGCCTCGCTCAAGAACCACCTCGGCCCGGCGTGGACGCCCGAGGTCGAACGCGCGTGGGCCGAGGCGTTCACCATCGCCGCGCGGGCCATGCAGGACGCGGCCGCCTCCGACACGAACCCGCCGTCGTGGTCGGCCACCGTGGTCGAGCACCGGCGGCTGACCTGGGACCTCGCCCTGGTCCGGCTGGTGCCCGACCAGCCGGTGCCCTACCACCCCGGCCAGTACGTGAGCGTCGAAGTGCCGCAGCGGCCACGGCTGTGGCGTTACCTTTCGCCGGCCAACGCGCCGCGCGAGGACGGCGGCATCGAGTTCCACGTCCGCGCGATCGACGGCGGCTGGGTCTCCCGCGCCATCGTCAGCCACACCCAGCCCGGCGACGTCTGGCGGCTCGGCCCCCCGCTGGGCCGGATGACGGTCGACCGGGAGGCGTCCCGCGGGGTGCTGATGGTCGCCGGCGGGACGGGGGTCGCGCCGCTGCGGGCCATCCTCGACCACCTCGCGCTGTGGGGCGAGAACCCGAAGACGCACCTGTTCTACGGCGGCCCGGCCCGCGAGGACCTCTACGACCTCGAAGAACTGCGCGCGCTCGCCGCGACGAACCCCTGGCTGACGATCACGCCGGTCGTCGAGCGCGGTGGCGGCATCCCCGGGTTCGAGCAGGGGACGCTGGCCGAGGCCGTCACGCGGTACGGCTCCTGGCCCGGCCACGACATCCTGGTGTCCGGCTCGCCGGCGATGATCCGCGCGACGGTGTCGCGCATGCTCGTCGCGGGCAGCGCGCTGGACCAGATCCAGTACGACCCGTTCACCATCGACTAGCCCGGCCGACCGGCGGTGATCGGCCGTCCGGTGATTGATTTCGTTATGCTTCGGAAATCGGCAACCGGTAACGGATGAATCCGGCGTCGTGATCATTTTTACGCTGTGCCAGACGGGGCTAACCGGGCGTACCTGAATTGCTCCGTTCGAGCGGGACCGCGCGGAATCACGCGCATCTGCACGGGAATTCGCCTACAGTCGGGAACCCTCGGGGGCGGCACCGCCACAGCGACGCTGCACGCACGGCGCCAAGACATGGCACGACTGGAGAATACCGTTCCCGATGAGCGCTGAATCCGTGAAGATCTCCACCGTGCCCGAAACGCTTCCCGTTTCGGCCGTGGAAGGTCGAGAGCTGGCCAGGTTGATTCGTGAGAGTTTTGCGGAGGTCGAGCCGAAAGCAGACGAACTGGCGCAGTACTTCTACGGTGCGTTGTTCGTGGTCGCCCCCGAATGCCGGGATCTGTTCCCGGTGACCATGACGGCGCAGCGGAGCAGGCTGCTGCGCGCGCTGGTGTACGTGGTGCAGATGGTGGACCGGCCCGACGAATTGGCCACTTTCCTGGGGCAACTGGGCCGCGACCACCGGAAGTTCGCCGTCGTCTCGCGCCATTACGACGCGGTCGGCGTCGCGCTGATCGCCGCGTTGAAACGATTTTTGAAGGAAAAGTGGACAGCCGAGGTCGAATCGGCGTGGACCGCCGCCTACGGGCTCATCGCCAAGACGATGCGCGAAGCCGCCCAGGCCGAAACCGGGCCGGCGGCGTGGTCGGCGACCGTGCTCGAACACCGGAAGCTCAGCCGCGACGTCGCGCTCGTGAAGGTGCGCACCGAGGGGCTGCTGCCCTACCGCGCCGGCGGATACGTCAGCGTCGAAGTGCCGCAGCGGCCGCGGTTCTGGCGGTACCTGTCGCCGGCGAACGCGCCCCGTGGCGACGGCCAGCTCACCTTCCACGTGCGCGCGGTGCCCGGCGGCTGGGTCAGCGGCAGCATCGTCAACCACACCACGCCGGGTGACGTCTGGCGCCTCGGACCGGCCATGGGCGTGCTCGACGTGCGCCCGACGGCCACGAAGCGCCGGCTGCTGATGATCGGCGGCGGCACCGGGATCACGCCGTTGCTGGCCATCCTCGACGACCTGTCGCACTGGAAGCGGAACCCGCCCGTGCACTTGTTCTTCGGCGGGCGGCGCCCGGAGGACCTGTACGCGCTGGAGGAGCTGCGCCGGCTGGCCACGACGTCGAAGTGGCTGACCGTCACCCCGGTCACCGAGCAGGGCGCGCTGGCCGGCGGCGACCGCGGCACCCTCGCCCACGCCGTCACCCAGCGCGGCACGTGGCGCGACCACGACGTCCTCGTTTCCGGCTCGCCACCGATGATCCAGGCGACCGTCGCCGAGCTGCTGGCCAAGGGGATCGAACTGGAACGAATATCCTACGACCCGTTCACCATGGACTGAGTTTTGTCCGGAATGCGCTGAGGAACTCTCAGCGACCCGCGCCGGACCGGTGGTTTCTCGCTATCTTCGCCGATATGGAGATGACTATTCCGGTTTCGGACGGCACCATCGGCGGTTACCTGGCGGAACCCGAGGGCGCGGGACCGCACCCGGGCGTGGTGCTCATCCACGACGCGTTCGGCCTGAGCCAGGACACGAAGAACATCACCGACCGCTTCGCCCGCGAGGGCTACCTCGCGCTCAGCCCGGACCTGTATTCGCGCGGCGGAATGCGCCGCTGCGTGCGGCGGGTGTTCTCGGACATGTTCGCCAACCGCGGCCGCACCTTCGACGACATCGAGGCGGCCCGCACGCTCCTGGCCGCCCGCGAGGACAGCTCGGGCCGGATCGGCATCGCCGGGTTCTGCATGGGCGGCGGCTTCGCGCTCGTCGCAGCCTCCCGCGGCTTCGAGGCATCGGCGCCGTACTACGGGCAGCTCCCGAAGAACCTCTCGGTCCTCGACGACGCCTGCCCGATCGTCGCCAGCTTCGGCAAGAAGGACTTCGGGCTGCGCGGCGCCGCGGCGAAGCTCGAGACGGCGCTGACCGAGCGCGGCATCCCGCACGACGTCAAGGAGTACCCGGACGCCAGCCACGGGTTCGCCAACAAGATCGACACCGCGGCGCCGGTGAACCTGCTGCTCAAGGTGGTCGGCTTCACCTACCACCACGAATCGGCCGAAGACGCGTGGCGCCGAGTGACGTCCTTCTTCGGCGAACACCTGCAGCAGCCGGCCCGACCTTCGCACTGAGCCGACCGGAGCAGCGAACTCGTCGAACGGCGGTAGTTCGTTGACCGTTGTGCCCGAATCGCCTTATGGTCTAGACCACATCTTCCCCGGATGTGCTCGTTCGTCCTCCCCTCCGGAACAAAGCTGTTCCCCTTCGAGGAGCCGAAATGACCTGGAAACGCAAGCTCTTCGCGGCCGCTGCCGGAGCCCTGCTCGCGCCGGTGCTGGTCGTCGTCCTCCCCGCCACCTCCGCGAGCGCACACGGTTACGTGTCCGACCCGCCCAGCCGGCAGGCCAACTGCGCGGCCGGGAAGGTCCCCAACTGCGGGCAGATCGTCTACGAACCGCAGAGCGTCGAAGGCCCGAAGGGCCTGCGCAGCTGCAACGCCGGCCTGTCGCAGTTCGCCGAACTGGTCGACGAGTCGAAGCCGTGGCCTGCCAAGTCGGTGGGCAGCACGGTGACGTTCAACTGGGTGTTCACCGCCCGGCACGCGACGGCGAGCTATGAATACTACGTCGGCAACACGCGCGTCGCGCTGATCAACGGCAACAACCAGCAACCGCCGTCGACGCTGTCGCACACGGTGAACCTGGCCGGCTACTCGGGCCGGATCAAGGTGCTGGCCATCTGGAACATCTCGGACACGGCCAACGCGTTCTACAGCTGCATCGACCTGCAGATCGGCGGAGGCGGCACCACCACCCCGCCGCCGACCACCACCACCACGACCCCGCCCACGACGACCCGACCGCCCACCACGACGACCACCCCGCCCTCCAGCGGAACGTGGTCGGCGGGCACGGCGTACAAGGTGGGCGACGTGGTGACGTACAACGGCGTGAGCTACCGCTGCATCCAGCCGCACACGGCGATCGCGGGCTGGGAGCCGCCGAACACCCCGGCGCTGTGGCAGCGCCAGTGAGAGTGGTCTTGGCTGTCGTCGCGCTGCTCCTGACCGGCTGCGCGACGACGGCCACCCCACCGCAGTACAACGCGGCCGACGTGATGTTCCTGCAGATGCTGATCCCCCAGAACGAGCAGGGGATCGAGATCGTGAAGCTGGCTTCGGCCCGCCCGGTCCCGGCGGAGTTGAAGGAGCTGGCTGCGGCAATCGAGGTCACGCAGAAGACCGAGGTCGAGGACATGCGGCGCTGGCTCCGCGAGTGGAACCAGCCCGAGACGGTGTCCCCGCAGGCCCACGCCGGCCACGGCGGCATGAAGATGACTTCGCCGGACCTGGTGGGAGCGCTGCGAACCGCCCCGGACGGCGAGTTCACCCGCAAGTTCCTGGACGTCTTGACGGGCCAGCAGCAGGGAGCGGTCGAGCTGGCCGAGACGGAGAACGGGACCGGCGGCGGCGTGAACGCCCAGGCCCGAGACCTGGCGCGGCGGGTGATCGAGTCCCGGACCGCCGAGGTGAAGCAGTTGTTGAACGTGAAGGCGTAACCCGCGGCGGGGCCGCGAGCAGCCGGGAGGGGCTGCTCGCGGCCCATCTCGGGCCGGGTCTTCGCACGTTTCGGTTGCCCGCCGCCGGGCGAGAGCGGCCTTCGGTTGCCCGCCCCAGCCGAAAGCACCCCTTGGTTGCCCGCCGCCGACCGAGAGCACCCTTCGGTCGCTCGTCGCTGGCCGAGATTGCCCCTTGGGGGCCCGCCGCCTGCCGAGAGCTTTCTTCGGTCGCCCGCCGCGGTCGAGCGCATCCTTCGTCGCCCGCTGCCGGGCGAGTGCACCCCTTGGTTGGCCGCCCGCCGGCCGGGCGTGGCTGGGCGTTGCGGGGTCCGCCGGGCGCGCGAACCTGCCTGAGCAGCCCCCGTTTTCCACGCTACCGGCAGGCACCGACAGTTTCCGGTCCCGGAAGGGCGCCAAGCCCCACCTATGCGCGAAGGCCTCCCCGGTCGCCCGGGGAGGCCTTCGTTCGCTTGCGTGGTCAGCGGCGCTTGGGCCGCCAGACCACCATTGCCGTCTGCTGGTTGAGGGGCACCAGGTCGCGGCGGTAGGACGCGTGCGCCGCCGCCGCGGCCTGCTCGGCCGCCGTGTACGCCGCGGCCAGCTCTTCGGTCAGCTCGGTGATCCGGGCCCTCAGCGCGTCGACCTGGTTCTCCAGCTCGATGATGCGCTTGATACCGGCCAGGTTGACGCCGTCCTCCTGCGACAGGCGCTGGACCTCGCGCAGCAGCGCGATGTCCCGCATCGAGTAGCGCCGCCCGCCGCCGGGGGTGCGGCCCGGTGACACCAGGCCCTGGCGGTCGTACGTGCGCAGCGTCTGCGCGTGCATCCCGGCGAGCTGGGCCGCCACCGAGATGACGAACACCGGGGTCTCCTCGTCCCCTTCCTGGGGAATCCCGCCGAACACCACTCTCACCTACCTTGCAGCAGCTCGGTGATCTCGGGCCGGGGGTCGTGCCCGGCCATCGCCTCGGCGTACGCCTGCAGTGCCTCGCGCGCCTTGTCGTCCAGTTTGGCGGGAACCGCCGCCTGAAGGGTGACGAGAAGGTCACCTTGTGCACCGTCGCGCTTGGCGATGCCCTTGCCGCGCACGCGCAGCACGCGGCCCGTCGCGGTGCCCGGCGGCACCTTGAGCGAGACCTTGCCTTCCAGCGTCGGCACCGTGATCGTGGTGCCGAGCGCCAGCTCGGTGAAGTCCACCGGCACGGTGATCGTCAGGTCGAGCCCCTTGCGCCCGAACAGCGCGTGCGGCGCCACGTGCACCCGGACGTAGAGGTCACCCGCCTGCGCCCCACCCCGGCCCGGCTCGCCTTGACCGGCCAGCCGGATGCGCTGGTCGTCGTCGACGCCCGGCGGGATCCGGACGGTCAGCGTGCGGGTCCGCGTGCTGATGCCTTCGCCGCCGCACTCGGGGCACGGGTCGTCGATGATCGTCCCGCGGCCACGGCAGTCGCGGCACGGCTCCGAGAACGCGAACGCGCCCTGGCTGCGGCTGACCAGCCCCGACCCGGAACAGGTCGGGCAGGTCCGCGGCGAAGTGCCCGGCCGGGCCCCGTTGCCACCGCACGTCGCACAGGTCGCCGGGCTCGACAGCCGCAGCGGCAGGGTCGCGCCCTTGACCGCCTCGGTGAAGTCGATCCGGACGTCCGTCTCGACGTCGGCACCGCGTTGCGGCCGGTTCGCCGTCGCGCCCGCCGACGCCCGGCCGCGGCCGAACAGCCCGCCCAGGATGTCGCCGAGCCCGCCGAAGCCGCCCTGCTGGCCGGCGCCGGCCTGGCCGAAGATGTCGCCCATGTCGAAGCTGCCGGTGCCGCCGCCACCGGGGAAGTTGAAGCCGCCCCCGCCGCCGAACAGCCGCCGTGCCTCGTCGTACTCCTTGCGCTTGCTCGCGTCGGAGAGCACGCCGTAGGCCTCGGAGACCGCCTTGAACTTCTGCTCCGCCTCGGCGTTGCCGGCGTTCGCGTCCGGGTGGTTCTCCTTGGCCAGCTTCCGGTAGGCCTTCTTGATTTCGTCCGCGGTGGCGTCGGAGGAGACGCCCAGTTCACGGTAGAAGTCCTTACCGATCCATTCCCGTGCGCTCATCGGGCGTCTCCTCCTCCCACTTGGTTCCTCTTCTTACTGCTGTTGCTCATCGACTCCGCCGCCGAGTGGCAGCTCGCCACCGACGGACGGGTCCCGCGGGGCCGCACCGGGCTCGTGGTCGGTCACGCCGACCAGCGCCGCCCGCAGTACGCGGTCCCCGAAGCGGTACCCGCGGCGCATGACCACGGTGACCGTCGGGCCCGCCACGTCCGGCGAGGTGTTGTGCTGGACGGCCTCGTGCACGCTCGGGTCGAAGGCCTCGCCCTCGGTGCCGAACGACTCGAGGCCCGCGCGCTGCAGGCCGCTGATCAGCTTGTCGCCGACGGCCTTGAACGCGCCGGTGAGGTCACCGTGCTGCTCGGCCCGCTCGAGGTCGTCGAGCAGCGGCAGCAGGTCGTTCACCACGGTCGCCTTCGCGCCGATCACGACCGCCTCGCGGTCACGCTCGACCCGCTTGCGGTAGTTGGCGTATTCGGCCTGGAGGCGCTGGAGGTCGGCGGTGCGCTCGGCCAGCTCCTTCTCCACGTCGGAGACGACCGCCACCGACTCGTCCACAATGGACTCACCCAGCGAGGGGCCCGCGTGCTCCACGGGCGCCTCGTCGGGGTCCGGCGCGGCGTGGGCCGGACCGGGCGGGCGGACCTGCCCGGTCTGGGGGTCCACCCGACGCCGGTCCCGCACGACCACCGGCTCCTCGGGGCCGCGGCCCTGGTTCTCGGATTCGTCGTAGCTGTGGGTCACTTCTTCGGGTCCTCTTCGACGATCTCGGCGTCCACCACGTCATCGGCCTTGGCCTGGCCGCCGGCCGCACCGGCGTCACCGGCCGCACCCGCACCGCCGGCCGCACCGGCCGCCGCGTCGGCGTTCGCGTTGGCGTACAGGGCGGTGCCCAGCTCCTGCGAAGCGGCGTTCAGCTTCTCGATCGCCTCGCGGATCTTGGTCGAGTCCGTGCCCTTCAGCGACTCGTTGGCCTCGTCGATCGCGGACTTGACCTTGCCCTTGAGGTCCTCGGGCAGCTTGTCGTCGTTGTCCTTGACGAACTTCTCGGTCTGGTAGACCAGCGTCTCCGCCTGGTTGCGGGTCTCCGCTTCCTCGCGGCGCTTCTTGTCTTCCTCGGCGTGGGCCTCGGCGTCCTTGACCATGCGCTCGATGTCGTCCTTCGGCAGCGCGGAGCCACCGGTGATCGTCATCGACTGTTCCTTGTTCGTGCCCAGGTCCTTCGCGGTCACGTGCACGATGCCGTTGGCGTCGATGTCGAAGGTGACCTCGATCTGCGGCACGCCACGCGGCGCCGGCGGGAGACCGGTCAGCTCGAACATGCCGAGCTTCTTGTTGTGCGCGGCGATCTCACGCTCACCCTGGAACACCTGGATCTGCACCGACGGCTGGTTGTCGTCCGCGGTGGAGAAGATCTCCGAGCGCTTGGTCGGGATCGTGGTGTTGCGCTCGATGAGCTTGGTGAAGACGCCGCCCTTGGTCTCGATGCCGAGCGACAGCGGCGTGACGTCCAGCAGCAGGACGTCCTTGACCTCGCCCTTCAGGACACCGGCCTGCAGCGCGGCGCCGACGGCGACGACCTCGTCCGGGTTCACGCCCTTGTTCGGCTCACGGCCGCCGGTCAGCTCCTTGACCAGCTCGGCGACGGCCGGCATGCGGGTGGAACCACCCACGAGCACGACGTGGTCGATGTCGCCGACGGAGATGCCCGCGTCCCGGATGACGTTGTTGAACGGCGCCTTGGTGCGGTCGAGCAGGTCCGAGGTGATCTTCTGGAACTCGGCGCGCGAGAGGGTCTCGTCGAGGAACAGCGGGTTCTTGTCCGCGTCCACGGTGATGTACGGCAGGTTGATGCTGGCCGAGTTCGAGCTGGACAGCTCGATCTTCGCCTTCTCCGCCGCCTCGCGGATGCGCTGCAGCGCCATCTTGTCCTTGGTCAGGTCGATGCCGTTGGTGGCCTTGAACTTGTCGACCAGCCACTTGACGATGCGCTCGTCCCAGTCGTCACCACCGAGGTGGTTGTCACCGGAGGTGGCGCGGACCTCGACGACGCCTTCGCCGATCTCCAGCAGCGAGACGTCGAAGGTGCCACCACCGAGGTCGAAGACCAGGATGGTCTGCTCCTTCTCGCCCTTGTCCAGGCCGTACGCCAGCGCGGCGGCGGTCGGCTCGTTGACGATGCGGAGCACGTTCAGGCCGGCGATCTGCCCGGCCTCCTTGGTGGCCTGCCGCTGAGCGTCCTCGAAGTACGCCGGGACGGTGATGACGGCGTCGGTGATCGTCTCGCCCAGGTAGGCCTCGGCGTCGCGCTTGAGCTTCATCAGCACGCGGGCGCTGATTTCCTGGGAGGTGTAGTTCTTCCCGTCGATCTCGGTCTTCCAGTCGGTACCGATGTGCCGCTTCACGGACCGGATGGTCCGGTCGACGTTCGTGACGGCCTGGTTCTTCGCCGGCTGGCCGGTCAGCACTTCGCCGTTCTTGGCGAAGGCGACGATCGAAGGGGTGGTCCGGGAGCCTTCCGAGTTGGCGATGACCGTCGGCTCGCCGCCCTCAAGGACGGCGACGACCGAGTTGGTCGTGCCGAGGTCGATGCCGACCGCTCGCGCCATGGTGCTTCCTCCTGTTTACGGCTGCTATGTTCGTGACCTGCAGGTTCGTTCTCGCCTTGAGCGAGGCCCTGGCAAGTTCTATCGGGCCTTCGCGAGCCTCGTCAAGCCGGACTTGAGTCGACTGCGCTCAACCTCTGTACCCAGCCTAACGAGGCGGTCGGCCGTCTTGTTCCCGGGTCCGGCACCCGACCGGGTTGTGACGCCGCTCACTCGCCGGCCGACCGGCCGTGACCAGGGGCGCCGCCTGCGAGAGGGGCATGCGACCTACCGCGGCTCCGGCGCCGGCAGCCTCTCCGGCGGTCGCCACACCCCGCCCGAGCGGGCCACCAACCGCCGCCAGGCGGTCGCCAGGCCAGCCCCCAGCGGGCCGCCCATCCCTCCGCCAGGCTGCCCGGCCGCAGCCGGGACCTGCCCGAGGAGCCCTGCCTCACCCGCTACCCGGTCCCGCCCGAGCCCTCCACGGGCCGACCGCCGCCTCGCCGACCCCGGGCCTCGCCGCCCCCTGCCCTCCCGGTTCACCGGCACACCGCGCCCCGGCCAGGCACCACCCGGTCCACCAGGTACGCCACCTCGGCCGCCCGCGCGCACGCGGAGTTGAACAGCCCCGTGTGGCCGTCGTCCGTGCGGGTCAGCAACGCCGAGCCGTCGATGCTCGCCGCCAGCCCGCGGGCCCACGCCAACGGCGTCGCCGGGTCGTGGGCGCCCCCGACCACCAGGATCGGCGGGGCTCCGCGGACCGGATGCGGCTGCGGCGGGTTGTTCGCCGGCACCGGCCACCCCACGCACCCGCTCGCGAAGTCCCAGTACTCCGAGTACCGCCAGCTGTGCGGCGCCACCCCTCGAACCAGGCCGGCCAGGTAACCGACGTCCGACGGCCCGCGGAACGGCGACGGGAAGTCGTGACACCCGATTCCCCGATACGCCCCGTAGATCTCGGACTGGAACTGGTTCCGCTCGGTCAGCCCGCGAGCATCCGGGAACTCGCCCCCGGCCGCGGCCAGGTGCTTGCCCAGCGCCGGCCAGTCGTCACGGAGGTAGAGGTGGCCGTACACGCCCGCCGACACCTCGTCCGCCGTCGCCGGACGGCCCAGATCGCCGGACCAGATCCCGCCGCGGGCCGCACGGGCCACCACGTCGTCGTAGAAGCGGAGGACGTCCTGGCCGTGCAGGGCGCACTCGGCCGAGCCACGGCACCAGGCCGCGAACCGGACCAGCGCGTCCTCGGTGGCCGCGGCCTCTTCCAGGGTCGCCTGGTTCATCGGCCGCGCGTGGTCGACCGCGCCGTCGAGCACCATCGCCCGCACCCGGCCCGGGTGCTTCGACGCGTAGACCGCGCCCAGCTCGGTGCCGTACGACAGGCCCAGCCACGAGATCCGAGGCTCGCCGAGCGCCGCCCGGATCGTCTCGATGTCCTCCGCCGCGCTCTGCGTGTCCGCGTGGGCCAGCAGCGGCCCGGTCCGGGCCAGGCAGTCCGCCCCCGCCTTCCGGTTGTGCGCAACCAGCGCCTCGAATCCCGCCCGTGTCGACGGGAACCGGTCCAGCGCCGGGTCGAACAGCGTCGCCGCGTCGCACGTGATGCGGGGCGTGCTGAACCAGTCTCCGCGTGGATCGAACCCCACGACGTCGAAGCGCTGCCGCAGCGAACCCAGCTCCGGTGACGCCAGCCCGCCGAACTGCACGAACCCGACGCCGGAGCCGCCCGGCCCGCCCGGGTTCACCAGCAGCGAGCCGATCCGCCCGGCCGGATCGAGTGCGGGCAGCCGGGCCAGCGCCAGCTGCGCCGACCCGAGCTCCGGCCGGGCGCGGTCGATCGGCACTTCGACCGTCGCGCACTCCGCCGACGGCTCCTGCTGCGTGGCGCACGGGCGCCACCTCACCCCCGACGCCGACGCGACGGCCGGTACCGCCGCCATGACCACGACCGCCGCGACGACCGCGATGATCCGGCGCACGTCCATGATGCTGTTTCCTCCCCTGCACGCCGGCCTTCGGCGTGCTTCCTTCCTAACAGCGGCCACCGACAGTTCAGGAGCGGCGGGCCGTCCAGGAGGAGAAGAAGAAATCCGGACTTCCTTGCTGCACAACGACTTCCGCCGGGGTACCCACCCAGGAAGTCACTCGATAGTGGGAATCCACGGCGACCGGCACCCCCTGGGCCGGCGTCTCCACCGCCTCACCCCGCGTGAAGCCGACGGCACCGAACATCGCGACCGCCCCCAGCAGCGCGGCCACCAGCACCCGCCGTTCGATCCTGCCCATCGAAAAATGCCCCCTCGTAGGAAAAGTCAGGCCGCGCGGACCGTGACACTGCCGCTGTCGGTCGTCAGGTCCAGGACGTGCTGGGCGGTTCCGTCGTTCTGCACGCCGATGTCCCGGTGCCCGCTGTCGCTGCCGCCCTGGACGCGGTAGGTCCCGCCCGGCACCGTCAGGTTGATGCTGCCGCTTTCGGCGTGCACCTTGACGTCGTTCGCCTGCACCAGCGTGAATTCGACGCTGCCGCTGGACGAGGTCACCTCGACCGGGCCGTTCACGTCGTCGCCGGTGATGGCGCCGGACTCGCTCCGCAGCTGCACGGGGCCGACGTTGCGCAGGTCGGTCGAACCGCTGTCCATGAACAGCTTCACCGCACCCGGGACGTCCTCGACCTGGGCGCGCCCGGAGTCGACGTGAACGTCCACAGTCGACATCCCGGCGACGTCCAGCGCGCCGGAGTCGAGGTTCCCGCTCACGGGCACTCCGTCCGGCACCATGACCTCGAAGTCGACCGAGCAGTTCGTGCCGCACGAGCCGAGCACCAGCTGGTCGCCGTCGACGCGGTAGAAGGGCCCGGACGGCTTGCTGCGCCAGTGGTAGCTGACCTCTTCGCGCACGGTCGTCTGCCCCGAGCCCTTGCGGATCTTCACCGCGCCCGAGTCGGCCTCCAGCTTCACGCTCCGGATGGTCTGCGAAACGGTCCCGGTGTTTTCGAAGTCCGAACCCCAGCCCCAGCCGAGCGCCGTCGCCAGGCCGACGCCGATCAGGACGATGCCTCCCACAGCCAGAAGCGGGCGCGCCATGCTCGTTGGTCCCCTCGGTGTTGTTTCCTCTGCGTGAGAAACGTTATGACGGGGTGAGCGGCCGGTACATGGGGGTAACCCCCCGAAAGACCCTGAGATCCCTCCCTGAGACGCAGGGGCGGCGCTCTGGGCCTAACCTGACGTTGAGTCCGGCAGTTCCGTGATCAGGAGGATCCATGCCGCAAGCACCCGGTCCGTACGAGTCCCTGCCCGAAGTGCCGTCGTTCACCCTGCGCAGCAACGACGTCGCCGACGGCGAAACCCTGGCCACGCCCCATTTGTCCGGCATCTTCGGCGCCGGTGGCGATGACCGTTCGCCGCACCTGGCGTGGGAGGGCTTCCCGGCGGAGACGAAGAGCTTCGCGATCACCTGCTACGACCCGGACGCCCCGACCGGCAGCGGCTTCTGGCACTGGGCGGTGTTCAACGTGCCGGCGTCCGTGACCGAACTGGCCTCCGGCGCGGGCGACGGCTCCGGCCTCCCCGAAGGCGCGGTGACGTTGAAGGGTGACGGCGGCGTCAAGCAGTTCCTCGGCGCCGCGCCGCCGCCCGGGCACGGCCCGCACCGCTACTACTTCGCCGTGCACGCCCTCGACGTGGACAAGCTGGAGGTGCCGGAGGACGCGACGCCGGCGCTCCTCGGCTTCAACATGTTCGGGCACACGCTGGCCCGCGCCGTGCTCACCCCGGTCTACGAGAACAAGGGCTGAGGTTTCCGGGCCCGGCGCTGTTGCCGATCGGCAACGGAGCCGGGCCCGTTTTTGTCGGACCCCGATGACACACTGCGCTCATGTCACCACCGATAGCGACTCCCCGGTCCAGAGCGCTGGGGTTCGGACTGCGGAAGGCACGGAAGGCGCGCGGGTACGGGCTGCGCGAACTGGCCCGCGCCACCGGCGTGCACGCGGCGGAACTGTCCAATTGGGAGCTCGGCCTGCGCGTGCCCAAGATCGAGGAGGTCGCGCTCCTGCTCGGGCAGCTGCGGGTGCTCGGCGAGGAGCGGGACAGGCTGTTCGAGCTGACTCGCACCGCGCGTGAGCCGAACTGGGCCGAGAAGGAGATGCCGGACGCGCCGGCGATCCTCACGACCCTGGCCGAGTACGAGCGCACCGCCGCCGCGATCTTCAGCTGGCAGCCGATGCTGGTGCACGGCCTGCTGCAGACGCCCGACTACGCCCGGACCATCCTGTCCTACGGCGGTTCTCCCGCGCAGCTCGTCGAGCAGCGCCTGCGGGTGCGCATGGTCCGGCAGGCGGCCATGCGCGAGTACCGTGCGCCGGACTGCTCGTTCCTGCTCGGCGAGGTCGCGCTCCGGCAGCGGATCGGCGGCACCGAGACCCTCACCGACCAGCTGCGCCACCTCCTCGATCTTCCGCGGCGGCTGGCGGTCCGCGTGGTGCCGTCCGGCGGCGATTTCCACCCCGGCCTCAACGGTTCCTTCGCCGTACTGCAGTACTCCGACCTGCCCTCGATCGTCTTCTTGGACCAGCATCGCGGGAGCGCCTACATCTACGATGAGGAGCAGGTGGCGGACTACAAGTCGGCCGCGAAGACCGTGACATCCCTCGCCTTGGACGTGGACGAATCCCGCGCGTTCATCGAGGGGGTGATCGCCGAACTGGAGGCCTGACGTGACCTGGCGGAAGTCGACCTACAGCGGCCAAGAGGCCGATTGCGTGGAAGTGGCGCTCGCCCAGGTGGTGCGGATCCGCGACACGAAGGACCGCCCGGGCGGAACCCTCGAAATCACCACCCGATCGTGGGACGCCCTCCTCACCGACCTGCGTTAGCCGACGAAGTTCGCCGCGTGGGGCCCTTCGCGCTCGAGGTAGTGCCCCCGGGTGTGCTCGGCGAAGCCGAACTGGCGGTACAGGCCGTGCGCGTCGGCGGTGTGGAGCATCCAGCGGAACTGCGCGCCGGGCCCGTTGTCGATCATCTCGCGGACGATCTCCTTGCCGAGACCGCTGCCGCGGGCGGAGTCGACGACGAAGACGTCGGCGAGGTAGGCCGAGGAGACGCCGTCGGAGAACGCGCGGGCGAAGCCGACCATCGAGCCGCCGCGGTAGGCGCCGACGACCCGCCACGAGCCGGCGATCGCGGCTTCGACCTGCTCACGCGTGCGCCAGCGGCCCCAGTAGGCCTCGGTGGAGAGGAACTTCCACACCACGTCGAGGTCCAGCCGGGCGCGATCGTCGTCGAGTTCGTAGTCACCGAATGTGCGCATGATCCGAAACTAAGGGAGGGGTCAACGGGGTTTCAGCAGGTAGTCCACCACCGGCCGCAGCTCATCGGCCGACGGCGGCCCGTCGTCGATCAGGCCCTGGATGAGCAGCCCGTCGATACCCGCGAGGAAGACCCGGAAGGCCACCTCGTCGTCGTGGCGGACCATCGAGGTCAGGACGTCCAGCCAGCGCCGGGCGGCGGGGCGCAGCTCGGGCTTGCGCGCGGCCAGGAGGTACAGCTCGTACTCCGCCATCGTGCGCCCGCGCCGCGGCCCGAGCGCCTCGGCGAGCAGGGCCGCGACCTCCTCGGCGCCACGTGACCCGCGGGAACGGGCCCGGTCGATCATCCAGTAGACCTCGGTCGCCATGTCGCGTGCGCACGAGATCAGCGTCGCGACCAGGAGGTCGTCCAGCGAAGAGAAGTGGTAGGTCGTCGACGTCGTGGGTACTCCGGCCTCGGCCGCGACCGTCCGGTGGGTGACGCCGGCGACGCCGTCGCGCTCGATGATCCGCAGCGTGGCCTCGATGAGCTCGGTGCGCCGCTTCTCGCCGCGCGCCTTCCGGCCGTCGACTTGGAGCTTCACCATAGGGTGAAAACTACCTGAACGATCGTCCCAAAACAAAGAGCGACGTACACCACATCGGTGGGACTTAGGGCCACTCAACGGGTTACTCATCAGTAAGGACGGTTAGTCTCCCGGCACCACCACAGTTTTTCCCGGACGAAAGGCACCCGAACGATGGGCGCTCTCCAACTGACGCTCGGCGGGATCTCCGTCGTGCTCGGCCTCGTCGCCTGGGGCATGTTCGCCGCGACGATCGCCCGTTTCGTGCGGGTGATCCGCCTCGGGCAGCCCGACTCGACGCGCAACGGCCCCTTCATGCCGCGCATGAAGACGCTGATCAAGGAGTTCGCCGCGCACACGCGGATGAACCGCAAGCGCAGCGTCGGCCCCGCGCACTGGCTGGTCATGTGGGGCTTCCTGCTGGGCTCGCTCGCCCTGTTCGAGGCCTACGGCGAGGTCTTCGTCCCGACCTGGGGCTGGCCGATCCTCGACGACTTCCCGCCGTTCCAGCTGCTCATGGAGCTGCTCGGGCTCGGCACGATCGTCGGCATCCTGGTGCTGATGGCGATCCGGCAGCGCAACCACCCGCGCCGCGCCGACCGCCAGTCGCGCTTCGCCGGCTCCAACTTCAAGTGGGCGTACTTCATCGAGGCCGTCGTCCTGATCGAGGGCATCGGCATCATCGGCGTCCGGGCCGCGAAGTCCGCGCTGAACACGCACGAGGGGCCGCTGTGGGCGTCCTTCGTCTCGAACCCGATCGGCCAGCTGCTGCCGGCCAGCCCGAACCTGGTGACGATCTTCGCGTTCGTCAAGCTGATGAGCGCCACCGTCTGGCTGATCGTCGTCGCGCGGACGATGACCATGGGCATCGCGTGGCACCGCTTCAGCGCGTTCTTCAACATCTACTTCAAGCGCGAGGCCGACGGCGGCGTCGCCCTCGGCGCGCTCAAGCCGATGATGAGCGGCGGCAAGGTCCTCGACCTCGAGGAAGCCGACCCGGACGAGGACACCTTCGGCGTCGGCAAGATCGAGGACTTCAGCTGGAAGGGCTGGCTGGACTTCTCCACGTGCACCGAGTGCGGCCGCTGCCAGGAGCAGTGTCCCGCGTGGAACACGGGCAAGCCGCTGTCGCCGAAGCTGGTCATCACGCAGCTGCGTGACCACGCCTACGCGAAGGCGCCGTACCTGCTGGCCGGCGGCAAGCGCGACATGGCCGGGGACGAGATCGGCCTGTCCGGGGACAACATGTACGCCGGGATCGACGTCCTCGCGATCGCCGAGTCGCAGAAGGCGCTGGTCGGAGACGACGGCGGCGTCATCGACCCCGACGTCCTGTGGTCCTGCACCAGCTGCGGCGCGTGCGTCGAGCAGTGCCCGGTCGACATCGAGCACGTCGACCACATCGTGGACATGCGCCGCTACCAGGTGATGATCGAGTCGTCGTTCCCCAGCGAGCTGAACGGCATGTTCAAGAATCTGGAGAACAAGGGCAACCCGTGGGGCCAGAACGCCAAGGACCGGCTGGCCTGGACCGAGGACCTGGACTTCGAGGTCCCGGTGTTCGACGGCGAGCTCGGCGACACGGAGTACCTGTTCTGGGTCGGCTGCGCGGGCGCGTTCGAGGACCGTGCGAAGAAGACGACCCGCGCGGTCGCGGAGCTGCTGCACATGGCGGGCGTCAAGTACACCGTGCTCGGCTCGGAGGAGTCCTGCACCGGTGACCCGGCTCGCCGCGCCGGCAATGAGTTCCTGTTCCAGATGCTGGCGCAGCAGAACGTCGAGATCCTGAACTCGGTGTTCGAAGGCCGCGAGCGCAAGGCCCGCAAGGTCGTCGTGACCTGTGCGCACTGCTTCAACACCCTCGCCAACGAGTACCCGGAGCTGGGTGGCCAGTTCGACGTCGTGCACCACACGCAGCTGCTGAACCGCCTGGTGCGGGAGAAGCAGCTGGTGCCGGTGGCGCCGGTCGCCGAGGACGTCACCTACCACGACCCGTGCTACCTCGGCCGCCACAACAAGGTCTACGAGGCCCCGCGCGAGCTGGTCGGCGCGACCGGCGCACGGCTGCGCGAGATGCCGCGGCACGGCGACAAGTCGATGTGCTGCGGTGCCGGCGGCGCGCGGATGTGGATGGAAGAGAAGATCGGCAAGCGGATCAACATCGAGCGCGTCGACGAGGCGCTCGGCACCGCGCCGTCGAAGATCGCCACCGGCTGCCCGTTCTGCAAGGTGATGCTGAACGACGGCCTCACCGCACGGCAGAGCGACGGCTCGGCGAGCGAAAAGGTCGAGATCGTCGACGTCGCGCAGATGCTGCTGGAAGCGGTCAAGCGCAAGCCGGAACCGAAGCCGATCGCGCTCGGAGCGCCGTCACTCGCGGAGGAGTGACACATTTCCGGAGAACGCACGGCCCCGGTCAGCACCCCTGACCGGGGCCGTTTTCCGTGATCGAAACTTTCTGGATTTCGTAGCCATTCCACTACCCGTTGTCACAAGTTTGTCCTGTCCCGCACGCCCACGAGCTGGGATTTTCCTTCAGTAATCGTTTTCCTGAAAAAAGTTCATGATAATCACCGAAATGGCCCATCAGGTTAAGGAGAAACAACAGCCAGAACCCTGGACATGCGGCGTATCCTGGCCTTTCCTCGCCGCCGCCGACGCCAGCGAGGCACCTTTGACGATCACAGAAACAGGGGGCGGCACGGATGGCCGACGACCGGCGGACCACCACGACCGGGCGACACGCTCTCCAACCCCTACCGGAAGACACCCGGCCCAGCGCCGACTACGTCCCCATCCAACGCACGCTGGTGCGCCCGTACGTCCTCACCCGCGGCCGCACGCAGTCGCGGCGGCACCTGGCCATCGAAGCCATGGTCTCGACGCGGGCCGGCGCGCACTGGGACGGCGCCCGGCTGACCGGTGAGTTCCGCTCGGTGCACTCGCTGTGCCTGCACCCGCGTTCGGTCGCCGAGGTCGCGGCCACGCTGAGCGTCCCGCTCGGCGTCGTGCGCGTGCTGCTCGACGACATGGCCGAACAGGGCCTGGTCACCATCCACGACAGCCGCACCGGCGCCGACGGCCGTCCGGCGATGGCACTCATGGAACGCGTTCTGCACGGCCTGCGCCGCCTCTGAGCACTACGCTCACCAAGGTGAGCGAGGAACCCGCGAACTCCGGTAGCTCCGGTGGCGAAAGCACCCTGACCGTCCTGCTCGCCGGTGGGGTGAACCTGGCGATCGCGGTGATGAAGCTGATCGCGGGCATCATCACCGGCTCGGGCGCGATGCTGTCCGAAGCAGCGCACTCGGTGGCCGACACGATCACCGAAGTCCTGCTGCTGACGGCGTTGAAACGCTCGGAACGCCCGGCCGACCGCGTCCACCCCTTCGGCTACGGCAAGGAGCGGTACTTCTGGTCGCTGCTCGCCGCCGTCTCGATCTTCGCCTCGGGCGCGATGTTCGCACTGTACGAGGGCATCTCGACGCTGTTCGGGCACGGCGAGGCGCAGAGCACGTCGCTGCTCAGCTACATCGTGCTGGCCGTGGCGTTCCTGCTCGAAGGGACGTCGTGGATCCAGGCCGTGCGCCAGGTCGTCCGCGAGTCGAAGGCCGAGGACCAGCCGCTGTTCACGTACCTGCGGCTGATCGACGACCCGACACCCAAGACCGTCCTGTTCGAGGACTCGGCCGCGCTGATCGGCCTGCTGCTGGCCTTCGGCGGCATCGGGCTGCACCAGCTCACCGGCTCGGAGGTCTGGGACGGCGTCGCGTCGATCGCCATCGGCCTGCTGCTCGCCTGCGTGGCCTACCTGCTCGGCCGGACCAACCGCGGCCTGCTCGTCGGACGGCAGGCCCACCCGCGGCTGGTCCGCGCGATCCGCGAGCACCTCGTCGGCGCCCCGGAGATCGAGGCCGTCGTGGACCTGCAGACCATGCTGATGGGCACCGACCAGGTGCTGGTCTGCACCCGCGTGGACTTCGACGACTCGCTCGGCGCCGCGGACCTCGAGCGCGCCTGCGTGCGGCTCGCGTCGGAGCTGACGGAGTCGTTCCACGACGTCACCGAGGTGTTCATCGAGCCGGTGCCGCGGTCGGATCCCGAGCTGCGGGCCACGGTGCTGGCGCGGTACGGCGACATCGCGGAGCGGTGGAACAGGCCTTCTTAGTACCCGAAGTCCTGGACCCAGTACCAGCCGTCGGTGGTGAGGCCGACGCCGATCTTCTTGAGCGAGCAGTTCAGGATGTTGGCGCGGTGGCCTTCGGAGTTCATCCAGGAGTCCATGACCTGCGCCGCGGACGTCTGCCCGCGCGCGATGTTCTCCGCGCCCGGCTTCGGGTAGCCGGCCTGCTTGATGCGCTGGTCGAACGTCGTGCCGTCGGGACTGGTGTGGGAGAAGAAGTTCTCGTCCGACATCTTATCGCTGAAGTCCTGCGCGGCCTTGGTGACGTGCGATTCCTCGGTCAGCGGCTCGCAGCCCGCCTTGGCACGCTCGTCGTTGACCAGGGAGATGACCTGCGCGGTCGTGGACGGCGCGACCCGGGCCGCGGGCTTGGTGCTGGTCGGCGGCGGGGCCGCGGACGTCGACGGCTGCGGGCTCGCGGACGTCTCGGTCGTCGCGGGAGCCGCGCTCGACGTCGTCGGGGCGGCGGAGGTCGTCTGCGTGCCGGGCCGACCGGGGGTGGTGGTCTGGACCTGGCCGCCGGCGAGGTCGGTTCCGCTGCCGCTGCCGGCGCCGGCGGGCGCGTTCGGCAGGACCAGCGCCGCGGCGCCGAGCTCGGCGGTGTTTCCTTCGGCGGTGGCCATCCAGGTGCCGGCCGCGGCGGAAAAAACGCCGAGCAGCACACTGAGTGACACCATCACCACGTGAGCACGTTCACCAATGGGGGACACGGCGCAGGAACGTATCACGGAACAATTACGGCGAGAACCCTACGAACGCACTGGTCACATTTCCCGTCGGTGACGGGTAGGGATTTCGAGGCAATCGGACGCTTCCCCGTTACTCCATTCAGCCCATTCGGACGACGAACGTCGACTCACCGGAGGCGCTCACCGGACGACGGGTCGGGTCTTGACCGGTGGCCGTTGCTTTGCTCGTGAAGCCAACTTTTCCGGCGACGGTTGTGCAGGTGTACGAGATTTCCGCATCGACGGCCAGCTCGGGCGCGGTGTGCGCGCAGGCGGGCGTGTGGTCGTCGACGACCCGCACGTCGGCGAGCGGGACGTCACCGGTGTTCTTGACCAGGATGGAAAAGGTGACGGTGCCGCCTTCGCGGACTTCGTAGGGAGCCGCGTCTTTCATCACGGCGATCTCGGGGTGGACGATGTCGACTTTTGCGTCACCGGCCGATTGCACGGTGCGACCGGTCGGGTCAATTCCGGTGACGTCCAGGGTTTGCGTGAAGTCGTCGCCGGGCGCTTTGCGGGTGCAGGTGTAGGTACGCACCGCTCCGGCGGCCACGGTGCCGAGCTTGTTCGCGCAGGTCGTTTGTTCGTCCACAACGGACACCGCGGTCAGCGGGACGTCACCGGTGTTGGTCACGGTGACGGTGAAGGTGACGTCGTCGCCGGCGCGGACCGTCCGGGGTTTCGCGTCGGCGGTGAGCTTGACGGCCGGGTGGATGACGTCGATCTCGTCTTCGTCCTGCGCGGTCACCGGTGGGCCGATCGGAGGGGTGGCCGTCACCTTTGCCGTGCTCGCCTTGTCCTCGGCCGGTGCCGTTGTGGTGCAGTCGAACTTCTGCGTGGCACCGGCTTCGAGCTGGTCGAAGGTCTTGGCGCAGGAGCCGCTTCGGACGTCGACGGCGGTCAGGGGGACGTCGCCGGTGTTGGTGACGGTGAGCGTGGCGGTGACGGTGTCGCCGGCGCGGAAGGGGCCGCCGTGGATGTCCTGGGTGAGCCGGAGGGCGGGGTGCAGGACGGTGTACGAGGCGTCGTCGGTTGCGCTGACCTGGCGTTTCACCGGATCGGTGCCAGTTGCGGTTGCCGAGCTCACGAAATTGTCGGTGCCGGCGTCTACCTTGCAGGAGTGGCGCTGCCGGGCGCCGGGAAGGAGGGTGCCGATGGACTGAGCGCACGCCGGCGTCCGACTGTCCACAAGGGACACGTCGGTCAGCGGGACATCGCCGGTGTTCGCGACGACGAGGGTGAAGGTGACGGTGTCACCGGGCCGGACGCGCGCGGGTGCGGCGTCGTCGGTGACGGTGATCGCGGGATGGATGACGTCGACGGCAGCCTGGGCCGTGGCGGTCACCGGACGGTTCGTGGCGTCGGTTCCGGTGGCCAGCACAACGGCGGCGAAGTCGTCTTCCCCGGCGGCTTGGGTGCAGCTGTAGGTCTGCTTGGCCTGCGGTTCGAGCCGGCCGAGGGTCTTGGTGCAGTCCCGCGCTCGCTCGTCGGCGACGGTGACGTCCTGGAGCGGGCTGTCGCCGGTGTTGGTGACGGTGATGGTCGAGGTCACGGTGTCGTGCGGGTGCACGACGGCGGGGTCGACGGTCCTGGCGACCGCCACGGCGGGATGGATGACATCGACGGCGGTGGTGGAGCCGGCGGTGACGTCAGGGCCGACGGGCGGAGTGGCGGAAATCCGGAAGCTGCGGGTGACGTCGTCGGCCGGGGCGGTGGTGGTGCAGGCGAAGTCCCGGGTGGCGCCGGGAGCGAGGGCGCCGTCGAGGGCTTGCGTGCACCCGGTGGCTTGGTCCGTGGTTCGCGGGCGGTTGGCGTGTGACTCGCTGCCTGGGGGCTCCGCCGGCTGGGCGGTGGCCTGGCTGCCGAGGCCGGGTTGAGCGCTGGCGGGCACGCCGGTACCCAGCGGGGCGGCAGCCCGCCCGCCGAGCGCGCGGCCGCCCGCGGCCTGCGCGTCCGTGACCCGGAGTCCGGCCAGCGGTACGTCGCCGGTGTTGCGGACCGTGATCCGGAACGGCACCTTGTCGCCCTCGCGGAACGGGCCTCCCGTCACCTCGGCTGTCAGCGCGACCGCCGGGTGCTGGACCGCAAACCCCGCCTCGGCCGCCGCCGAGACCGGGCGGGCGGTCGGATCGGTGCCCGTCACCGTCGGCTTGTTCGCGAACCCCGCCGGGCCCGCGACCGTCGTGCACGTGTACTCCTGCTGCGCCTGCGGCTGGAGCGCGCCGAACCGCTTCGCACACGACGGCAGCCGGTCGTCCGTGACCGCGACCTCGGTCAACGGCACGTCGCCCGTGTTGGCCGCGGTGATCGTCCAGGTCACCGTGTCGCCCTCGCGGACCGCGGCCGGCGTCGCGCGGACAGCCAGGCTGACCGCCGGGTGGATCACGTCCACCGCCGCGTCGTCGGTGACCTTCACCGTGCGGCCGAGCTGGTCCGTGCCGGTGGCCGTGGCCGTGGTGGCGAAGTCGTCCGGTCGGGCCGGCGCGGTGCACGTGTACGTCGCCGTCCCGCCCGGGGCCAGCGCGCCGATCGCTTTGGCGCACGCCGGGAGGTCGTCGGCCACCGTCACGTCGGTCAGCGGGGCGTCGCCGGCGTTGGCGACCGTCATCGTGAACGTGACCGGGTCGCCGGCGCGGGCGATGGCGGGCGCGGCCTCCGCGGTCAGCGTCAGGGCCGGGGTGAGCACCGTGACCGTCGCCGACGCGGCGGCCGTCACGGGCCGGCCGGACAGGTCGGTTCCGGCCGCCGTCACCCGGGACGTCGTGGTGCGCGGCGGGTTGGCCGTGCACGTATACGTCTGCGTCGCGCCTGCGGCCAGGCCGGCGAACGTGCGGGAGCACGCCGTCGTCGTGTCGTCGGTGACCTCGACCGGGGCCAGCGGGCTGTCGCCGGTGTTGCGCACCGCGACCGTCCAGGTGACGGCGTCCCCGGCGTGGACCACCGGCGGGTCCGCGGTCTTGGTGATCTCGACCGCGGGCGCGATCGTCGGCGCCGGTGCGGCGGCCGTCGCCGTGACCTGCTTGCCGAGCTCGTCGGTGGCCTGGGCGCTCGCGGTGTTGACGCCGTCGGCGATCGGGGCCTTCGCCGTGCACGTCGTCGTGCGGCTTTCGCCCGGCGCGAGTGCTCCGGCCAGCGTGCACGACGGTGTCTTCGGGTCGGCGACCTGGAGGGCGGAGAGGCCCGTGTCGCCGGTGTTCGTGACCTTGATGGTGAAGGTCGCGTCGTCGCCGGCGCGGTACGCGGGCCGGTCGGCTGTCTTCGTCATGCCCAGCGCCGGGTGCAGGACGTCGACGTGCGCGCTGGCTACACCGTCGAGGGCGTCGCCGAGCGTCGTCGTGCCGGTCGCCTTCACCGTGTTCGTGAAGTCGTCGGGCGGGGCGGTTCCGGTGCACGTGTAGCTGACCGTCTGGCGCGAGGCGAGCGTGCCGAGCGGTTTGGCGCACTCCGGGACGGCCTCGTCGGCGACCTCGACTTCGGAGGCCGGGACGGCGCCCGGGTTGGTCACGACGACGGCGAACGTCACCGGCTCGCCCGCGTGCACCTTCGGCTGGGTCGCGCGCACGGCGATCTGCAGCTCGGGCACCGGCACCGAAAACGCCAGGTTCTGCGCGAGGATCGCGTCGCCGCTGGTGACGATGCCGAGCTTCGTGCTCGTCGCGCCGGCGGGGATGCTGTCGACGTTGAACGCCTTCGCGTCCACGCTGAAGTTGTTCTTCGCACCCGGTGCCGCGGCGTTGTCGGCGTTGGAGACGAAGAAGTTCGACGTGCCGCCGGTCGCGGGCTCGGCGGCCGGGGTGCCGTCGACCAGGAACTGGTCGCCGGACGCGCCCCAGTCGCCGTCGTAGGCCGTGGCGCCGAGGTGGGCGTCGGCGGCCGTCGCTCGGAAGCCGGTGATCGTCGTTTCGGTCGCCGGGGCGCCGGCGGTCTGGTGGACGTGGCCGTCGTAGACGACCACCTTGCGCTTGTTCGGCGCGTAGTCCGCGTTGCGCTCCGGGTAGGCGTAGACGAGCGCGATCGACCAGCCGCCCACGCAGTCGAAGCCTTTCGGCGCCCAGACGTTCCCGACCGTCACGTCGAACAGCGCGGGGACACCGACGAACCGGCTGGTGACGTCGGTGTGCGCCGAGTAGTACCCGCCGTCCTCGGCGTACCCGGACGGGGCGACGTCCACGGCTGGCGCGCTGCCGACCTTCAGCCGGACGTTCTGCTTCGCGGGCGTCCCGGGCGGCGCGACCGCCCCAGGGCCGCACGTCAGGCTGCCGGCCCAGTTCAGCCGGGCGAAGACGACCCGCGCTCCCGGTGGAACGCCCACCGACGCGCTCGCCGAGTCGAACGTGGCCGGGTCGGCGTCGACGTCGGCCCACTGCATGAAGAAGTCGTCGTTGGCCAGGGTGTCCTTGCGGTCGGCGGTGTTCGCGCACGCCGCCGGGGTCGCAACCGTCCCGGCGGTCGCCGCGCCGTCGGCGGCGACCGGGCAGCGCAGGACGCCGTTGCCCGCGTAGACGAAGTCGCCGTAGACCACGTCGTCGTAGCCGACCGCGAATGCCGGGGCGGCGGCCGCGCCTGCCGCCGGCACGAGCGCCGAGGCCAGGAAGACCAGTGCCAGCACGAAAATCGGGCGAAGCGGTCTTTCGGGCAACGGCACTCCTCGCCACCTCCAGGGCCGAGACGACCTTGGGAGCGTGGCACGGGACCCGGTTCTACGCCTTCAAACTCACTCTTTCGTGGACTCGGTCAGCTTCGCCGTCGACTCGTGGGTGAGCGCGGTGGCGGCCCGGGTGAACCCGATGATCGTCCGGAGTTCGTCGTCGGTGTAGCGGGCGCAGAGCTCGTACATGCCCTTGACCAGGTGGTCCCACAGATGCACGCCGCTCGCGATGGACTGCAGGTCGAGGGCGATGAGGACCTTGCGCCGGTCGTCCGGGTGCGGCTCGCGGTTGACGATGCCCTTGCGTTCCAGCCGGTCGATCATCGCCGTCACCGACGCCGGCGCGAGCCCCGACAGCCGCGCGAGGTCCTTCGGCGTCTGAGCGCCGAAGCGCGCGAGGTAGTCCAGGACCTTGCTCTCCACCGCCGACAGCCCCCGGGTCTCGGAGATCGCGGTGTGGAACATGACCGTCTCCGTCGACAACTCCCGCGACCTGAGCAGGACTTCTTCGACGAGTTCCGTTCGCTCGCTTGACACGGCGACCAGCCTAGCCCACTCTTTAGTTCGACAGAACGAATTAGTTTCTAAGACATTCGAGGGGACGAACGACATGACACGGGCACTGATCATCGGGGGCGGCGTCGCGGGCACGATCACGGCCATCGCCCTGCACGAAGCCGGGCACGAGCCAGTGGTCTTCGAGGCGTACGAGCGCGACTCCGAGGGCGTCGGCGCGTTCCTCACGCTGGCCGTCAACGGCCTCGACGCCCTGCTCCCGCTGGGGTTGAAGGACGTCGTCCGCGGCGTCGGCTTCGACTCGCCGCGGATGTCGATCGGCCTCGGCAACGGCACGCGGCTCGCCGAATTCCCCCTGGGCGGCGCCCTCGCGGACGGCACGGTGAGCCAGACCGTCCTGCGCTCCGACCTCTACGTCGCGTTGCGGGACGAGGCCGTCCGGCGCGGCATCCGCGTCGAGTATGGCAAGCGCCTGACCGGCGCGAGCCAGACGAAAACGCAGGTCAGAGCGGAATTCGCGGACGGTTCGCACGCCGAGGGCGACCTCCTGATCGGCGCCGACGGCCTCCGCTCGCGGGTCCGCACGATCATCGACCCGGACGCGCCGTCGCCGCGGTACGTCCGGCTGCTGAACACCGGCGGGTTCGCCGAAGGGCTCGACCTGCCCGACGAGCCGGGCGTGCTGAACATGGTGTTCGGCAAGCGCGTGTTCTTCTGCCACGTCGTCAGCCCGGACGGCCGCGTCTGGTGGTTCGCGAACCCGGCCCGCAAGACCGAGCCGTCCGCGGCCGAGCTGAGGGCGCTGAGCGGGGAAGACTTCCGGAAGGAGCTGCTGGGCCTGGTGGCCCGCGACCGGACGCCGGCCACCGAGATCATCCGCGCGACCCGGAAGATCTACCCGGCGTGGCCGACGTACGACTTCCCGACGGTCCCGGTCTGGCACCGCGGCCGCATGGTGATCATCGGCGACGCGGCCCACGCGACGTCACCGGCGGCGGGCCAGGGCGCTTCGATGGCCATCGAAGACGCCGTCACGCTGGGCAAATGCCTCCGTGACGTGCCGGACCTCGAGCAGGCGCTGGCCGCATACGAGAGCCTGCGCCGCGAGCGCGTCGAAGCGGTGGTCGCGGCGGGCAAGCGCAACGGCGACGACAAGGTGATCGGCCCGGTCGGGCGGGTGGTCCGCGACTTCTTCATCAAGCGGGCGTTCTCGAAGCCGTTCGACGAGGACCCGAACGGCTTCATGTGGAACCACCACATCGACTGGGACGAGAAAGTTAGTCGGTGATCTTTTCCCACGTCTCGGCACGAACAAAGTTCTTGTACGCACGACTTGGGGTTGGCCCCCGCTGCCCCTGGTACCGCGAGCCAGCCTCAGTCGACCCGTACGGGAACTCAGCTGCGCTGTACAGCCTGAAGATGCAAAGTTGACCTATCTTCATGCCTGGCCAGAGAGTAATCGGAAGGTTGGCGACGTTGGACAGCTCCAGCGTGATGTGACCAGAGAACCCAGGGTCGATGAACCCGGCCGTTGAATGAGTCAGCAACCCCAGACGACCAAGCGAAGACTTACCTTCAAGCCTGCCTGCTAGATCATCTGCGAGAGTGATGACCTCACTCGTCGACGCAAGCACAAACTCACCCGGGTGCAGAACGAAGGGATCCTCGCCCTTCTTCTCGACGAGCGAAGTCAGCTCATCTTGTTGCAACTGTGGGTCAATGTGCGTGTACTTGCTGTTGTCAAAGACACGGAAGTAGCGATCAAGCCGCACGTCAATACTGGATGGCTGGACCATGGCCGGGTCGAAGGGCTCGACCCCGAGCCGGCCTGAGTCGAGCTCTTTGCGGAGGTCACGGTCACTGAGCAACACGGCAGCAGCGTATAGGCACATCTAGACATGAGCCAATCTCCACGCTGCGCAGAGCTAAAGCTCACTAAACTAGGCGGCCCGCATGTGCTGCGCGTAGGTGGTATCGGGCGCGAAGATCTTCTCGAGCCGCTTGACGTACCCGCGGCGCCCGGCCCGCCCGATCCGTTCCTGCAGCGCGGTGGCCCCGGGGATCAACCGCCGAACGGTCTCGGCGGCGAAGTTGACCCCGGCCACGGCCACGATCGCGGCCTGCGCCACGGGATCGTTCGGCAGCCCGAGGAAGTCGGCGTTGGTCTTCCCGAGCACGAGCCGGCTGATGGAGGAGTGCACGGCGACGGAGACGTGCGAGAGCACCTTCCCGACGGCCCCACGCCCCTCGCCAACGGCGGCATTGGCCTCGATCAGCGCCTTGGCCAGCCGTTTCGAGTCGTCGTCGGGGATGAACTCGGTGGCGGCGAGCAGCCAGAGAAGCCGCCAGGCGTCCTCTTCGGAGGTGGGCAGCAGCTCGTCGTCGACGCCCATGAGCCAGCCGATGTACCGCCAGAGGTGCAGGATGTCCCCGCGCTCGCGGGCGGAGTAGCGCAGGCCGAGCAGCTGCGTCCCGAAGACGTAGACGAGCGAGAAGAGCAGAAGAGTCCCGGCGGTCTGCACCTGGTTGACGGGCCGATCCCAGGCGGCGTAGTCCCAGTCCTCCCGCCGGTTCATGGCGGCCCGCACGTGGGCGTGCACGAGCCGGATCCGCAGCGCGGAGGCGTAACCCTTGCCGCCGTGCTTGAGCGCACCGGGCGTGGTGACATCGATCCACCAAGCGGCGGTCTCGACGAGCCGCCGGGTGGCCTTGTGTTCGATCTCACCGGTCCCGACCAGCGCTTTCGTGGCGCGCGAAGCGAGGTAGCCGCCCATGAGCGACATGTCACCGAGCGGGAACAGGCCGAGCAGCCCGGCCCGCGTGATGGCTTTCGCACCCCGCTCGAGCCGTTCGTCATCAACCCAATAGGGCTTGGCATCGACCTGGTCGAAGAAGTCCTTGAGCGGCCCGGTCGCCTGGCCCCGACCCTGCAACGCCGCTTCGAAGAGGGCGCGCCCCTGCCCGCTGGGCTGCTGCACCATCCAGGCGACAACGTCGTCGGCGAGCTTGTCCTGGAGTTGGGCAAACTCACGGACGCGCGCGATCTGGCGTTCGTCACCTCGGATGTCACCCTCGATGAACAGCCGCTGGGCCAGCCGGAACCCGCCTTGCCGGAACAGCTCGGGCTCGTCCATGCCAGCCACCTCCAGGGTCGACAACGAGTGTTGTCACATGACGCGCTCAAGTCAAGGAGGGAGGGTCCTGGACAAGGGGATCACCACGCCGTGTATGCTAGCGACGCACTGCGGATGTAGTTCAATGGTAGAACATCAGCTTCCCAAGCTGAATACGCGGGTTCGATTCCCGTCATCCGCTCTCAGCAGCAAAAGGGGTATTTCCCGACTCGGGAGAAACCCCTTTTGCTTGTCTTAGCGCCGGACTATTCGGTTATCGACGGCCTCGTCACGGATTCGCGCCACCATGGTCAACGCGACCGCCAGCCCGGCCGTCGGTGCGACCGTGGCTCCCAGTACCGCGCGAAGCAGGATCCCGCCCGGCGCCAGCAACAAGACCAGCAAGCTCAACCCGGCCACGACCCCCCACACCGTGACGACCCGGCCGGTTTGCTTGCGCGCGACCAGCACGGCCACCGTCAGCATCGTGGCCGCCAGCGCCGTTCCCGACCACCCGAGGCCGGCCATCGTCCACGCCGACACCGCGAACTTGTCCCGGTACAGCAGGTGGAACACCCACGGTCCCACCACATACGCGACCGCGGCCACGACCAGACCGGCGGCCAGCGTTCCCGCTGCACCCAAAGCGGCGAACCGCCGCAACCGGCGTGCGCCGTCGGGTAGCTGCAGCACCCGCACGACGGTTGGGACCGCCAGAGTCTGGACCGGTGCCAGCACCAGCAACAGGGGAGACCGCAGCAGGGACACAGCGAGGAACAACCCGCCCAGCGCGTCCTCGCTCCCGCGCGGCGCGACGAGCTTCACCACGGCCGGGTAGCCGGTCAGCACGCTTGCGGTCAACGCCGCGCTGAGGACCAACCCCAGCATCCGCCGCCACAGCGCGCCCCACGGCTCGCTCGCCGGCCTCCGCTCGACCAGGCGGCGCACCCGGAAAGCGAACGGCAGCCACGCACACGAGCCGGCGGCCACCGCGATCGCCAACCAGGTCAGCCCGCTGACGCCGGCCACGACGAAACCGGCGAACAGCACCAGGCGGGCAGCGGCCTCGGCCAGCAGGATCGCCGAGTAGCGCCCGTTCTGCCCGGCGCCGACGAACAATCCCCGTATCGCGTACAACGCCGGAAACGCCACAATGCCGCATCCGGCGACCAACGCCAGTTCCCGGTGCTGATCGAACAGCTGCGCGTTCACCGCCGGCACCGCCAGGACGGCAGCCACCGCGATCGCCACGGTCTGAGTCACCGCGAAGGTCCGGGCAGCACCCGAATCCGGTCGGTGCCCTTGCGCCGCAGCCATCGCGGTTTGCCGGGACAACTCCTGCTCCACCGGCGAAAGAGCGCTGCCAACGCCCATCAGCAATCCCCAAAACCCCAGAAACACCGCGTTTTCGACGGGACTGAGGTGTTTACCGGCCAGCAGGAGCAGAACATAACCCGTCACGGATGTCGCGATGACCGTGGCACCGAGCCCGCCGACAGCACCGGCACGGGACCGACGGCGTTCACTCCCGGACGAGACGTCTCGATCAGCGCTGCCACCGCGCGCTGAGTCATCCACCTTTTCTCGCCGCATCACAAACCCCTCGCCCTTGCGTTCGGCCTCGCCACCTTTCACCAGCCTCAAGATCATAGAGCAGTTGCAGGCGCCGCGATCCGCCAGCCGAACCTGGGTATGTCAACGCCGCTGCCGCGGAAGTTGACGGATTTTCCACCACGAAGAGCGGACGACGCCACACCTCGTGATCTTTAGCATTTCGTTCTGCCACAACAGAAATGCCAAAAACATCGTTCATCTATCGAGAGGCAGCTCGTGATTTCCACGCTCAAGTCCGCCGGTGCCGCAGCCATCCTCGGGGTCGCCGCGGCCGGCGCGATCAGTCTCGCCGGCCCTTCCGTCGCCGACGCCAAGACCGCGACCGTCCAGGACTGCGGGCTTTCGCAGGGCCTCCTGCACTGGGCCTACACCAACTGCGGCAACGCGCCGGCCCGCGTGCGCTTCCTCCACATTCCTCTTCACGGCTCGCAGTGGACCAACACGCTGTGCATCGCCAAGGGCGCCGTCGTGACCGTCGGCAACGCCGCCGCCGAAAAGGTCTCGGCAACCGAACTCCAGGGCCCTTGCGTGCCCTGACGCACAAAGACATCCGCAACGCGCGGGGCGAGCCGTGGCATCCGACGGCTCGCTCCGCGCTTTCAGTCACGCTCCCCCGACGGCCAGGCGAAGCCGTTCCGATAAGCGAAGATCACCATCTCCGACCGGCTGGACACGTCGAGCTTGCGCATCGCCCGGTGCAAGTGGGTCTTGACCGTGGATTCGCTGACCACCAAGGCCTGGGCGATGTCGGTGTTGCTGCGCCCCGCGGCGACAAGCCGCACGACCTCGGCTTCCCGGCGTGTCAAGCGCCCCAGCGCGACCGAAGGCCTTCCGACAGGCAGCAATCCACGACGATGTGCGTCGACCAGACGACGCACCGCCCACTGAGGAAGCCGCAGTTTGCCGTGGGCGACAAGGGCAATCTCCTCGACCAGCTCGCGTGGTGACACCTCTTTCGACACTGAGCCGACAGCCCCCGCGCGTACCGCGTCCAAGACCAGGTCTTCGTCTCCGACAGTCGCTGTGATCATGATCCGCGGGCCTGCGCCGAGGCAAGCGGCCTGCATCTGATCGACCAGGCCCACGCCGCGGCGGTGCAGCAAAACCGCGTCCAGGATCACAACCTGCGGTGTTGTTCGATGCAGGGCCAGTAGCAATCCGGCGGTATCGGCAGCTTCCCCGACCAGCTGACACACCCGGGACTCTGTCAGGACAGCCCGAATTCCCATACGCGCCAGCTCATTGCTCTCCGCTGCAACAACGGTGATCAAAGGCTACCGCAGGCGTCGTTGAATAAAACCTTCTTCGAGACGATCGAAACCACGCGGAAAATTGGGTAACCCACCCCAAGCCACCTCCCCTGTGACCCGATCAAACCTAGCAATCGAAGATCATCAAGGCCACCGGCCAACCGAGTGAGATGCGCGACACAAACGCGTAGAACGCTAAAGCAGTCCGATTCTGGCGCGCAAATGCGCCACATGCGCGGCGGGCAAGCCGGTTTCCTCCGCACGAACCAACGCCTCGAAAGCCGCCGCAGAAACCAAGCGGTGCAACAACTCCGCCCGCGAGGCGTGCCACCACGAGTAATCCTCCAGCCCCGGCAACGCGTCCACCAGTGCCAACGCCGCAGCCGGTCCGTCGCGTTCCGCCACCGCCGCTGCGCGGTTCAACCTGACCACCGGGGTGTCCTGGACCGTCAACAACACGTCGTACCAGGAAATCACCGCGTCCCAGTTCGTCTCCGCATATGACGGTGCCAGGTCGTGGCACGCCGCGATTGCCGCCTGGACCACGTACGCGTTCGGGATCGACGGTGTCCGGCGGAGCCCTCGGCCCACCAGTTCGACGCCCTCCTTGATCAACGACGCGTCCCACAACGACCGGTCCTGCGAAGCGAGCAACACCGGTGACCCCGACGAGAAGCGGGCCGCGCGGCGGGCGTCCTGCAGCAGCACCAAGGCCAGCAACCCCAGCGCCGTCGGCTCGTCCGGCATCAACGACGCCAGCAACCGCGCCAATCGGACGGCCTCGGAAAGAAGAGAAACCCGGCCCGTGTAGCCCTCGTTGAAGATCAAGTACACCGTCGAGGCCACGCCGGCCAAGCGGGAGGGCAGTTCCTCCGCCGGGGGCACCCGGTACGGGATCCGCGCGGTCGCGATCTTCTGCTTCGCGCGCGTCAGCCGCTTCGCCATCGTCGCTTCCGGGACCAGCAACCCCCGGGCGACCTCGGCTGTCGACAACCCGCCCAACGTCCGGAGCGCCAACGCCACCTGCGCGTCCAGGGACAACGCCGGGTGGCAGCACGTGAACACCAGCCGCAGGAGGTCGTCGCGGATCGTCACCGGGTCTGGGTGGGGGTCCACCGGTGGCATGGCGTCCGCCTCCTTGCCGAGCCGCTTCGCCTCGCGGCGGACCACGTCCACCGCTCGGCGGCGGGCCGCCACCAGGAGCCAGCCGCGGGGGTTGGCCGGGACACCGTCGCGCGGCCACGTCTCGAGCGCGCGCACGACGGCGTCCTGCACCGCGTCTTCGGCCAGGTCGACGCTGCCGGTGACGCGGACCAGGGTGGCCAGTACCCGGGTGCCCTCGTCCCGGACCAGCCGCGCGACCGCGTCCCCGGCGCCGGTCACTTGCCGAAGTCGACGACCGGGCGGACCTCGATCGCGCCGTCCCAGGCGCCCGGGATGCGGGCCGCGACCTTGACCGCCTCGTCGAGGTCGGCGCATTCGAGCAGGTAGAAGCCGGTCAGGGCCTCCTTCGTCTCCGCGTACGGGCCGTCGCTGGTGACGATGTCGCCGCCCTTGCCGCCGGTGACGCGGACCGTCGTCGCGGTGGCCGTCGGGTACAGCGCCGCGCCGCCGCGGATCACCGCCGCCGCGCCCGCGCCGAACTCGTCGTAGTCCTTCATCATGTCCGTCGCCTCGGGCGTGGTCGGATCGATGTCGGTGGCGTAGATGATCGCGGCGTACTTGGGCATGGGGTGCTCCTCGCGGGTCCTGACCGGCGCCGATCGCCGGTCCTCACTGTAAGGACGAACGGGCGAAGCCGCGCCGGGACACTTGTCGCGAAGAAAGTCCGGCGGGCAGGGTGAACGGCATGGGAGAGCCCGCGCTGTTCGGTCCGGACTTCGATCGCGACCCCTCACCGGCCTACGCCTGGCTGCGCGAACGGCCACCGCACCGGCTCGACTTCCCCACCGGCACCTGGGCCTGGCTCGTCACGCGATACGCCGACGCCGTGACGGCGCTCAACCACCCGTCCCTGGTCAAAAGCCCCTCGGCGGGCAACGAACAGTGGCGGCGGTCGGGCATGGGCCTGCCGCTCGACCACCGGCCGTCCCTCGCCTCCAACATGATCAACACCGACCCGCCCGACCACACGCGGCTGCGGCGCGCCTGCGCCGGCGCGTTCGGCCCACGCCGGATGCAGCGCCTGCGTGAACGCGCCCAGCAGGTCACCGACGAGCTCATCGACACCGTCGAAGCACGCGGACACGGCGACCTCGTCACCGGCCTCGCCTACCCGCTGCCGATCGCGATCATCTGCGACCTGCTCGGCGTGCCCGAGTCCTACCGCGAAGACGTGCACGAGTGGTCGCTCGTCATCGACTCCGCCGACGACACCGACGGCTCGAAGGTCCGCGAAGCCACCGACGTGCTGGAACGCCTGGTCACCGAGGTCGTCGAGGCCAAGCGGAAAACCCGCGGCACCGACCTGATCAGCGACCTCGTCGCGCAGGAGGCCACCGGCAAGCTCTCCGCCGACGAAGTGACGTCGACGGCCTTCCTGATCCTGATCGGCGGCCACGAGACGACCGTCGGGCTGGTCGCGACCGGCGCGCTCGCGCTGCTGACCCACCCGGACGAAGCAGCGAAAGCCCGGACCGACCCCGCGCACCGCGCCGCCGTCATCGAGGAGACGCTCCGGCTGCACGCGCCGCTGCAGAACGCGACCTGGCGGTTCCCCACCGAGGACGTCGAGATCGGCGGCCGTCTCATGCGGCCGGGCGACCCGATCCTCGTCTCCGTGCTGGCCGCCGACCGCGATCCCGCGATGTTCGACGAACCGGACGCCTTCCGGCCGGGACAGCGGGCCGGCGAACGGAAACACATCGCGTTCGGCGCCGGGCTGCACCTGTGCATCGGCGCGGCACTGGCCCGGCTGCAGGCCGACGTCGCCTTCGAGACGCTGCTCCACCGCCTGCCGACAGCCCGGCTCGCCGTCCCCGAGGAGGAACTCACCTGGTGGCCGAGCCCGATCACGCGCGGGCTCTTCCACCTGCCGATCGAGGTTCAGCCCTCGACGAGCTCCCAGTCCGAATCCGGCGTCTCCCGGTCGTAGACCTGGCCCGGCGCGGCCTTCAGCACGCTGCGCACGTCCGGGTACAGGTTCGCCACGTGCTCCAGCTCCAGGCCCTCGACCTCGAAGTCCTCCGCCTCGGGGACCTCGAACCCGACGAACAGCCAGGTGCCGTCCTGCTCGCGGACGACCTGGCGGACCGCGCGGACCGGCTGCTGCGGGCCGGTCGGGATCTCGGTGAGGCCGCTGCTGATCTGGGCTTCGTCGTCCGGCGAGCCTTCGTACTTCCAGGCCGCGCGGCGCTGGGCCAGCAGGCGGATGTCCTCGTCTTCGTCGTCGGAGCCGGTCACCGACGACAGCAGCCACGTGCGGCGCTCGGGGTCCCAGTCGGCGGCCATCCCGGTCGGGAGGTCCGCCAGCGCGGCCAGCTGCGGCAGCAGTTCGACGGCTTCGCGCAGCGACATCTTGCCGAAGCTCTCGCGGTTGACCACGACGTCATCGGACAGCTCGGTGCCGTCGCTGATGAACCAGTCGTCCTCGTCGTCGAGCACGACGAAGCCCAGCGCGTCGGGGTCGTTCACCAGGGCCAGCGCGATGATGACCGGCCCTTCCGGGTCCTGGCGCAGCGGCCATTCGGTCGACATGAGCCATATCCCACCATCGGGCGACCGCGGGCCGCGAGCCGGGGTCACCGCTCGATAAATTCATCGCGCGTTGATATTATCGGCTCATGGTGCTGCCCAAGGGACTCGCCCGCTTCAACCGCGTGGTGACCAACCGGATCAACAAGTACGTCGTGAACTGGGCTCCGGGCTTCGGGCTGCTCGTCCACAAAGGACGCAAATCCGGCAAGGAGTACCGCACGCCGCTGAACGTCTTCCGCACCGATGACGGCTTCGTCATCGCGCTCACCTACGGCCCGGACACCGACTGGGTGAAGAACGTGCTGGCCGCGGAGAGTTGCACCATCATCACCCAGCGGAAAAATTACCGCGTGCACTCACCCGAACTCGTGCATGATGAGTCGCGCCGGGCGATGCCGACGCCCGTGCGCCAGTTCCTCGGCTTGCTGGCCGTCAACGACTTTCTGCTGGTGAAACGGGAGTAGGGATGATCGAGGGGGAACTCGTCCGGCTGCGCGCGCTCGAGCCGGAGGACGCGGACAAGATCTTCGACTGGGTGCACGACCCCGAGGTCGGCCGCTGGATGGTCAACGACTACCCGCGCTCGCGCGCGCAGATCCGCAAGCGCTGCGAGGAACGCCCGCTCAACACGTACGAGCTGGTCGTGCTCGGCATCGAGACCAAGGCCGACGGCAGGCTGATCGGCGTCATCGACCTCCGGGACGCCCGGCCCGAGGTCGGCAACGCCGAACTGGACGTCTACATCGGTGACGCCGAATACCGCAACGGCGGCGGCTACGGCACCGACGCCCTGCGCGTGATGTGCCGCTACGGCTTCGAGTTCATGCGCCTGCACATGATCACGCTCTGGGTGGTCGCCGAGAACGAGCGCGCCCGGCACGTCTACCGCAAGATCGGCTTCTCCGAAGACGGCCGGCACCGCGAGGCGTTCGTCGGCGAGGGCGGCCGGCGCCACGACATGATCCTGATGAGCATGCTCAAGGGCGAGCTCAAGTGAGCAGCCGGCGTGGCGCCTTCCGCCGCCACGCCTCTTCCAGCAGCTCACGCAGCTGATCGACGTCGACCCGTTCGAGGTCGACGATGATCGAGCCGTGCCCGTCGTAGTGCGGGGTCGTGAAGAAGGCCGCGTCGCCGGAATCCAGCAACGCGGCCTTCTCGTCGAGCCCGCACATCACGACCAGGCCGCCTTCGGCCTCGGTGCGCAGCCGCGCGAAACCCTTGCCCGCCACCTTCAGCGCGGGCGTTCGGTACCACGTCGACGCCTCGACCTCGGGCAGTTCCGAGGCCAGGCGCACGACGTCTTCCCAGGTCGTCATCAGTCCATTGTCGACCAGGTGTCTTGCAAAAACGGGAACTACGGCAGGCGGGTGATCCGGTCCGCCGCGGGCGGGGCCAGGTTCGGGTGGGCGCCCAGGTAGGCGATCAGCGCGTCGAGGTCCACCGGGCCACCCGACAGGTTGGTGCCCTTGGTGAACTCGGCGAAGCCATCCCCGCCGGCGGCGAGGAAGTTGTTCACCGACACGCGGTACGACGCGGCCGGGTCGACCGGCGTGCCGTTGATCGTGATGTTCGAGACCCGCGAGCCGATCGGCGCGGCCGCCGAGTACGAGTAGTGCAGCGAGCTCGAGATCTGCAGGATCTTCGTGCCGGCCGCGGTCCACTGCTGTTCCAGCACGTTCTTCAGGTTCGCACCGGTCAGCGTGATCGTCTGCATGATGTTCGAGAACGGCTGCACGGTGAACGCCTCGCCGTAGGTCACCACGCCGTCGCCCTCGCCGTTCGGCGACGACTTGTACGTCAGGTCGGCGCGGATGCCGCCCGGGTTGGTGATCGCGACGACCGCGTTGTTCGACTGCGTGCCGGCCAGCTGCGCGTCGGCGATGACGTCGCCGAGCGGCGATTCACCCGCCGCGTTGCCCGCCGCCGGCAGGTCGGCGGTGATGGTGCCGACCTGCTTGTTCGCGATCGGCGCGGACTTGGTCTTGGCCTCGGCGACCAGCGCGGCCACCGCCGGGTCCGGCGTGACCGTGCGGGTGACGATCTCGTTGAACGCCTTGGTCTGCGAGCGCACGACGTCGCGGGTCTTCAGGCTGATCTTCAGGTCCACCACCGAGAGCAGCCTGCCGAACGACGATCCCTGGATGACCGGCCGCGGCTGGCCCGCCGGGTCGTTGATCACGCAGTTGTACTGCTGGTGGCTGTGCCCGGTGAAGAAGGCGTCGACCTTCGGCGTCACCGCGGCGGCGATCGCCGCGGCCGGGCCGGGGCGCAGCTTGCAGTCGTTGGGACCCTCGACCTCGGTGCCGTCGCCCTGGTGCATCAGCACGACCTGGGCCTTGACGCCGAAGTAGTCGAGCAGGTTCGACGTCCGGTTGATCGCCTCGACCTCGTCACCGAACTTCAGGCCCTTGATGGCCTCCGGCGTGACGACGGACGGCAGGTCCTTCAGCGTGGCGCCGATGACGCCGATCGGGACGCCGCCTTCGAACTTGACGGTGAACGGCAACAGCGCGGGCAGGCCGTTGGTGAAGTACACATTGGACCCGATGAACGGGAACTTCGCCCCGTCGAAGGTGCTCTGGAACTGGCAGCCGTCGGTCGGGTGGCAGCCGCCGAACTGCATGCGCTGCAGTTCCTTGTAGCCCTCGTCGAACTCGTGGTTCCCGACGACGGACGCGGTGACGCCGAGGGAGTTCAGGAAGTCGATGGTCGGCTCGTCGTGGAAGAGCGCCGAGGTGAGCGGCGACGCGCCGATGTTGTCCCCGGCGGACACGACGAACGAGTTGCGCACCTGCGCGCGCAGTTGCTTCACGTGCGTGGCCAGGTAGGCGGCACCGCCGGCGTCCACAGTGGTCCCGTCGGACTGGACGACCCGGCCGCTGGAGCCGGACGGCGGTTCCAGGTTGCCGTGCAGGTCGTTGAACCCGATGATCCGGACGTCGGTGGTGGGATCCGGGCGCTGGCCCGCGGACGCGGGTGCGGTGGTCACCGCCGTCGTAGCCAGCGCGGCCGCGGCCAATACCGCGAGCCGGGTCGAAAGCCTCATGAGTGTTCTTCCTCCGATTCGCGCCCAAGGTCCCCGAACGGGCGCACGGCGGAGGATTCTGCCTCGCGAAGCAGTCACCTACCAGGGTCAAAAGACGGACGTAAAGCGAATGTCACCTAACGGCTTCCCTCGAGCAGCACCCGCGCGACGAGGCCGGGGTCGTCGTTCATCGGCACGTGCCCGCAGCCCGGCAGCAGCCGGAACACCCCGTCCGGCGCGACTTTCCGCAGGTCGGCGACGCGCGGCCGGGCGAGGATCCGGTCGCGCTCGGCCCACGCGATGGTCACCGGGACGCCGGTCACCGGGCCGGTGAAGCGGAAGTCCCCGCGCGACTGGGCGGCGGTGGGCTCGAAGCCGGGCGCGGTGGCGAGCGCGCGGGCGTCCTCGACGACGGCGTCCGGCGTCTGCCGCTCGGGCCGTCCGACGATCAGCCCGGTCAGGGCACGACGGCCGGACGCCGTGGCGGCGATGCGGCGCACGACGTGCGGTGGCGTGCGCTGGGCCAGGGCGCGGTGGGCCTTGAGCGTCGCGATCGCGTAGAGCTTCTGGCGGCGGGTCCACAGCCCGGCGGGCGACAACGCCGTGACGCTGCGGACCAGCCCGGCCTGCCCGAGGGCCAGCGACAGCAGCCCGCCGAGCGAGTTGCCGGCGACGTGCGGCCGGTCGAGCCCGAGATCGGTGAACAGCTCCTTGAACATCACCAGCGCGGGCTCGACGCCGTACCCGCGGGCCGGTTCGGGCGACTCGCCGAAGCCGGGCAGGTCGACGGCGATGACGTCACGATGGGCCGTGAGCAGCGGAAACACCGGCGCCCACGCCTGGCGGCGGTGGCCGATGCCGTGGATCAGCACCAGCGGCTCGCCCCGGCCCGCGCGGTCGTAGACAACGTCGTCCATCACCCGAGGGTAGCGGAAACCTACGACCAGCAGTAACAGTTACTTTGCGTCCACCTGGACCCTGGACCCGCTGTTGGCCGACCGCTGGACGGCGTCGAGGACCTGGTGCACGCGCAGGGCGTGCGCGAAGTCCGGCAGGTCGCCCTTGAGGTGCCGGGCGTAGGCGTGCGCCACGTTGTAGGACGGCTCGGCGCTGCGGCCGGCCAGCTGCGGCAGCTCGTACCGCGCGGGCACGGTCAGCTTCTCCAGCGTCCCGGTGCGGCTGCCGCGCAGCGTCAGTTTCGCGATCCAGAACAGCGGGTCCGCGGCCTCGACGACCAGCGTGCCCTCGGTGCCGTTGATCTCCCAGTGGAAGTTCGTGGCCGGCGACGTCCCGCCGCGCAGGTGCAGCGACGCGACGGCGCCGCCGGTCAGCACGCCGGTGACGGCGATCTGGTCCGGCGCGGTCATCTCGACGGAGTCACCGGTGACCTCGTCGCGCACCCGCGGCCGGACGGTCGCCATGGTCGCCGAGACCTCGGCGAAGCCGCCGAGGACCATGGCCACCGTGTCGGCGGTGTGCGCGAACGGGATGGTCAGCATGGTCGCCCCGCCCGCGGGGTGCAGCTGGTAGTCGCGGCCGGCCCGCACGCTCGGCCCCCAGTTCGCGCCCGAAGCGATGAGCGACGTCGAAAGCACGCGGCCGACGTAGCCGTCCTTGATGAGGTCACGCAGGTAGCGCAACGCCGGCGCCGATCGCCCCTGCAGGCCGACCGCGGTCGTCTTCCCCCGGCCGGCCTCGGCCAGCGCCTCGGTCTCGGCCAGGCTGACGCCCAGCGGCCACTCGCTCAGCACCTGCTTGCCCGCGGCCAGCGCGGGCTCGATCAGGGCCCGGTGCTCGGGCACCTTCACGGCCACCACGACGAGGTCGACCTCCGGGTTCCGGGCGAGCTCGCCGGCGTCGCCGAAGGTCAGCGGCACGCCGTACTTTTCGCCGGCCACCCGCGCCGTCTCCGCGCTGCTCCCGGCGAGCGCGCGGAGCTCGTAGCCGTCCACCGCAGCCAGCGCGGGCACGTGCGCGGTCGCGGCCCAGCCGCCGTTCGCGCTGAGCCCGACGATGCCGACCCGGACCGGTGCCATGAGCGTTCCTTCCGTTGCCTGTACAGAGTTCGACGTGCCGAGCGTCGTGCTCATTCCCGGGTCGACGCAAGCCGCATCCGGTTACGCCGGCATGACATCGGTCACCCGCGTGCCGCCGATCGGCTCCGTCCGGGTCGGCCGAGTGGCCGAGGAGGGCGGGCTCTTCGACCGAAGCGGCACCCCCGGCGAGATCCATAGCGTCGATGGCATGACGAACGCACAGCTCACAGCCCTGCAGTACGGCTTCATCGCCTTCCTCGCGCTGTGGACGGTGGTGCTGGTGCCGCAGCTGCTCACCCAGCTCGCCCGGCACGGCGGCCTGCGGCTGCGCGGCCTCGCCACCACGGCGGCGGTGCTGCTCTACGGCTGCATGACGCTCGCGGTCGTCTTCCTGCCGCTGCCCGGCCCCGGCACCCGCCGGCTGGCGCAGACCGTGCAGCTGCACCCGTTCCAGTGGATCGCCGACATCCACACCGAGCTGCTCAAGCACGGCGGGGACTGGTTCCTGACGCAGACGTTCCAGCAGGCGTGCCTGAACGTCCTGCTGTTCGTGCCGCTCGGCGTGTTCGCGCGGATCCTGTGGCGCCGCGGCCTGACGGGCACCGCGCTGATCGGCTTCACGGCGTCGCTGTTCATCGAGATCGCGCAGCTCACGGCCAACTTCGGGACGGCACCGTACGCCTACCGGATCTTCGACGTCGACGACCTCATGAACAACACGCTCGGAGCCGTGGTCGGCTGGGTGTTCGGGGCGCTGCTGCTGGCTCTCTCCCGGTCAACGGTCCACGTGGAGCCGGCCCGGAGCGAGCGGGTCCACCTCGCCCAGACGCGCTAGCCGGGCCTTCCGCTGCAGCGCGGCCCGCTTGGCGGCCCGCCGGTCTTCGAGGACGACGACGAGCGCGGCGACGGCCAGGACCAGCGCGACCAGCCCGAGGACGATCGGAAGCTGCACGAAATCCTCCTCGGTACGACGCTGTGCGGGAGATCACACAGGTTACGCAGGTCAGTACCGAATTCGCTACCCCATGCGACCACGCCGGGCCGCGAACCAGGCCCGGTCGGCGGTGAGCCAGCCGTCGAAGGCGAGATCGGCCGAGGTCAGAAGGTCGCCGAGGTCTTTGAAGTCGAGGCGGCGGCAGGTGAATTCCTGGTGCCAACGCCGGCCGCGCGCCGCGTACCGGACCGTGGCGGAGAGCAGATCGCCATCGCGGACGACGTCGGTCAGCTCGACCCCGACCTCCCCGAGCCGGCCGCCCTGCCCGGATTCGACGCGGTCGAACCACTCGGGCGGGTGCCACTGGACGATCAGCCGCCCGCCGGGCGCGAGGTGCCGGCTCGCGGCGGCGAGCATGGCGTGGCGGTCCGCGTCCTGGGCGGTGTTGACCAGGTGGCTGGCGAGCAGCACGGCGTCGAACGTGCGGCCGAGCCGGAGGTCGCCGATGCGGGCGCGGACGCTCTCGGCGCGGACGTGCGCGAGCATGGCCGCCGAGTCGTCCACCGCGACGACCTCGTGCCCCAGCTGGACGAGCGGGTGCGTGACCCGGCCGGCCCCGCTGCCGAGCTCGAGGACCGAGGCGCGCGGCGGGACCGCGGCGTGCACGATCTCGGCTTCGCCGTCGGGCGGGAGGAGCAGGTAGACGTCGACGGGAGAGCCGTCCGCGGTGACCTCCATGCCCCGAGCGTGCCGGAAACTGGAGCGGTGAGCACCCGACCCACGAAGGACCAGCTGGCCGCGGCGCACAACGCCACCATCCCCGACGTCATCGCCCCCGGCCTCGACGTCCTCTTCTGCGGCATCAACCCCGGCCTCTACTCCGGCGCGCTCGGGCAGCACTTCGCCCGACCCGGCAACCGCTTCTGGCCCACTCTCCACGGGGGCGGCTTCACCCCGCGGCGGTACGAGCCGAGCGAACAAGACAAGCTGCTCGACCTCGGTCTCGGCATCACGAACGTCGTCGCCCGGACCACCGCCCGCGCCGACGAACTCACCGACGACGAGCTCCGCGAAGGCGGGAAGATCCTCGCCGCCAAGGTCCTCGAGTACCGGCCGCGGTGGCTGGCCGTCGTCGGGATCACCGCCTACCGGACCGCGTTCGGGTTCCCGAAGGCGCGCGTCGGACGGCAGGACCACCGGATCGGGGACACCCACGTGTGGGTGCTGCCGAATCCGAGCGGGCTCAACGCGCACTGGACACCCGCCGGCCTGGCGGCCGAGTTCGCTCTGCTGCGGACCGCATCTCAGGACTGTCGAAATCGTTGAACGGACCGCGGGCCACCCTCAGTAGCGCCGACTGCCCCAACAGGTCCCATCCCGCCCGGCCGAGCCAGCTCTCCAAGATCCACTTCTACGGAAAGTTTGCTGTGACCGGCGGATTGGGCCATGAGGGGGATTTGGCGTCATGAGCTGCGCAATCGCGACTCGTACCAAGCAGGAGGAGTTGCTCCCGGCCGGTCCAAGCAGGGGGACCGGACGGTACCGGAGACGTCCGGCACCCCGGGAGCGACGGCGCAGAGACGGAGGCCCGCGATGCACGGCATCGAGCCCACCCGCAGGCCCGCGGGGCCCGCCGGAGCCGGGGGGCGCAGTCTCGGCGTGGCGGTCGTCGATCCGGTGCCGATCTTCCGCGACGGTCTCGCCGCGCTCGTGCACCGCAGCCAGGGGCTGCACTGGGCCGGGCAGGCCGCCAGCCACCACGCCGCCCTGCAGCTGTGCGAGCAGGTCAAGCCGGACGTCGTCGTCCTCGACTCGGCGCTGGACCCGAACTGCCACCTGACCAAGCTGCTCAACGCCGGCGACCCGGCGCTGATCCTGGTCACCCTGATCCGTGACACGAATCGCACGCAGCAGTACCTCGCGGCCGCGATCGCGGCAGGCGCGCACGCGATCGTCCCGCGGTCGATCGATTCACGACGGCTCGCCGAGGCGATCCGGCGGGCGCACAGCGAACGCCGGTACATCGACCCGGCGCTGGCCGCACTGACCGCCCGGCCGAAGCGCACGACCGCGCCGAAGGGCGACCTCGCGCACGACAGCCCGCCGTCGCCGCGGGGTGCGATGCCGCTGTCCAGGCGTGAGTACCAGGTGCTCCAGCTGGTCGCCGAAGGCCTCGAGAACTCTGCCATCGCGAAGCTGCTGTTCCTGTCGGTCGAAACCGTCCGGACCCACGTGAAGAGCATCCTGCGCAAGCTTTCGGCCCGGGACCGGACACACGCGGTGACGATCGCCTTCCGCAGCGGGATCCTCATCGCCCGGCCCGAAGACGGGTACGTCCCGGTGACGGCGGACACAACGGCGATCCCGGGCCACCGCTGACGGCCGTTCCCCAGGCAGAAGGCAACATTCGGGTGGATTTCCGGTACCCGGAAGTGCGGATCTGCTTGCCCTGGTTACCCGCAGGTAATATCCTGAAGTTACCGGCGAGTAAGGCGAACATGTGCCCGGCCGGGGAGCCGAACACATTGGAGTGACGATGGGCCACTACAAGAGCAACGTCCGAGACCTGGAGTTCAACCTCTTCGAGGTACTCGGCGTGCAGGAGCGCCTTGGCAAGGGCGTGCTCGCCGAATCCGACGAGGAGACCGCCCGCGGCGTGCTGTCCGAGCTGAACAAGCTCGCGACCGGGCCGCTCGCCGAGTCCTTCGCCGACGCGGACCGCAACCCGCCCGTGTACGACCCGAAGACCTTCAGCGTCAAGATCCCCGAGTCCTTCAAGAAGAGCTACCAGCAGCTCATCGAGGGCGAGTGGTGGCGCCTCGGCCTGACCAACGACCTCGGCGGCTTCGGTCTTCCCCCGACCGTCCAGTGGGCCGCCTCCGAGCTCATCCTCGGCGCGAACGCCCCGCTGTTCATGTACATGGCGGGCCCGAACTTCGCCATGATCGTGAACAAGAACGGCACCGAAGAGCAGAAGCACTGGGCCCAGATCATGATCGACCGGCAGTGGGGCGCCACCATGGTGCTGACCGAGCCGGACGCCGGTTCCGACGTCGGCGCGGGCCGCACCAAGGCCACCAAGCAGGAGGACGGCTCCTGGCACATCGACGGTGTGAAGCGGTTCATCACCTCGGCCGAGCACGACATGAGCGAAAACATCATGCACCTGGTGCTCGCTCGCCCCGAAGGTCCCGGCATCGAGACCAAGCCGGGCACCAAGGGCCTGTCGCTGTTCCTCGTGCCGAAGTTCCACTTCGACTCGAAGACCGGTGAGCTGGGCGAGCGCAACGGCGCTTACGTCACAGGAGTCGAGCACAAGATGGGCATCAAGGCCTCGACGACGTGCGAGCTGACCTTCGGCCAGCACGGCACCCCGGCCAAGGGCTGGCTGCTCGGCGAGGTGCACGACGGCATCGCGCAGATGTTCCAGGTCATCGAGTACGCCCGGATGATGGTCGGCACGAAGGCCATCGCGACGCTGTCGACCGGCTACCTCAACGCGCTCGAGTACGCCAAGGAGCGCGTCCAGGGCGCCGACCTGCCGAACATGCTGAACAAGACCGCCCCGCGCGTCACCATCACGCACCACCCGGACGTCCGCCGCTCGCTGATGCTGCAGAAGGCGTACGCCGAGGGCCTGCGCGCGGTGTACCTCTACACCGCGTCGTTCCAGGACCAGCTGTGGACCGGCGAGGGCGACCAGAAGCTCGCGCACGGCGTCAACGACCTGCTGCTGCCGATCGTCAAGGGTGTCGGCTCCGAGCGCGCCACCGAGCAGCTCGTGCAGTCGCTGCAGACCCTCGGCGGGTCCGGCTTCCTGCAGGACTACCCGATCGAGCAGTACATCCGCGACGCGAAGATCGACTCGCTGTACGAGGGCACCACGGCCATCCAGTCGCTGGACTTCTTCTTCCGGAAGATCGTCCGCGACAAGGGCCAGTCGCTCGCCTACGTCGCCGGTGAGATCACCAAGTTCATCGAGTCCGAGGCGGGCAACGGCCGGCTCAAGAACGAGCGGGCGCTGCTCAAGCAGGCCCTCGAAGACACCCAGGGCATGCTGGGCTCGCTGATCGGCTACTTGACGGCGTCGCAGGAGGACACGCAGAGCATCAACAAGGTCGGCCAGCACACGGTCCGCCTGCTGATGTCGGTCGGCGACCTGCTCATCGGCTGGCAGCTGCTCAAGCACGCCGAGGTCGCCATCGGCAAGCTCGACGCGGGCGCGTCCGCCAAGGACACCCCGTTCTACGAGGGCAAGATCGCCGTGGCGTCGTTCTTCGCGAAGCAGGTGCTGCCGGAGCTGACCGCCCGCCGCGCCATCGTGGAGGCCGCCGACAACGCGCTCATGGAGCTCGACGAAGCTGCATTCTGATCAAAGCGTTCCGCCGAAAGGCCCCTTTCCCGACCGGGAGGGGGCCTTTCGGCGTTTCGGGCCGGTGAAGCCGGGGAATTCCGTCTGCGAGCTCGCGGGACCGAGTGGCCGGCCCCGCGACCACCGAGAGGAGAAAGTGATGACTGTCGCCGGCATCATCAGCGCCATCATCGTCGGGCTGATCATCGGCGTTCTGGGCCGGCTGGTCGCTCCCGGCAAGCAGAACATCCCGATCTGGCTGACCATCGTGATCGGTATCATCGCCGCCTTCATCGGCACGGCCATCGCGCGTGGTCTCGGCTACGCCGACACGAACGGCATCGACTGGCTGGAGATCCTCACCCAGGTCGTGCTGGCCGCGATCGGAGTCAGCATCGCCGCGGGCGCCTATGGCCGTCGTGGTGTAACCAGGTAACGCTTTCCCAGCTTGCGGCCCGGCCGGTCCACCTTCGGGTGAACCGGCCGGGCCTTTTCGCGGCTATCGCCGGGCCGACGCGCGGGCGAGCGCGACGGCGAACCCGGCGCCCACCACCAGCAGCGCGGCCGCCCAGGTCATCGTCGTGGTGATGGCGTGCGCGGACGAATCGACGGCGAGCGTCAGGAAGAGGCTCCCGAACGTGGCCACCCCGACGACCTGGCCGAGCTGCAGCGTCGTCGTGAGCAGGCCGCTGGCGTCCGCCGCGCGTTCGAGCGGGACGTGCGTGAGGGCGTGCGCCATCAGGGACCCGAACGCCAGGCCCATCGAGAGGCCGAACAGCAGGAGCGCGGCGAAGAACAGCGTGCCGCCCTTTCCGCCGTCCTTCAGGCTCAGGCCCAGGAGTGCGTACGCGATCGCCGACCCGGCGTAACCGCACGGCGTCAACGCCGCGTGGACGCGTTGCGGCAGCTTGGGCCAGAAGAACCCGCAGATGCCGAAGACCACGCCGCCGGGGGCCATGGTGAGGCCGGCCGCCAGTGCCGTCTCGCCGAGGCCGGCCTGCAGGTGCAGCGCCACGCAGAACAGGAACCCGCCGTAGGACGCCACGCCGGTGGCCAGCGCGGCCAGCCCCGGCGCGACCCCGCGGATCTTCAGGACGCGGAGGTCGACCAGCGGGTCGCGCACCCGGCGTTCGACGACCACGAACAGCACCGCCAGCAGCACGCCCGCCGCGAGGGAGCCGAACGTCCACGCCGGCCAGCCGGTTTCGTGCCCGAGGACGAGCGGGAGGACGACGAGCACCACGGCGGGCACGGCGAGCGCGAGACCGGCGAGGTCGAGACGGCGGCCCGCCCGCGCGGCGCCGCCGGGCACGAGCTTGACGGCGAGCGCGGCCACCAGTGCCCCGATCGGCACGTTGACGAGGAAGATCGGCCGCCAGCCCGCCCCGAAGAGGTCCGCGCCGACGAGCACCCCGCCGAGCACCTGGCCGGACACGAACGCGACCGAGATGACCGCGGTGTACGCGCTGAGCGCCCTGGCCCGCGCGGGGCCGGTGAACTGCGCCTGGATGACGCTGAGGACCTGCGGCATCATCAGCGCGGCGCCGGCGCCCTGTGCGATCCGCGCGACGACCAGCGTCGCCGGGTCCGGCGCGAAGCCGCAGAGCAGCGAGCAGACGGTGAAGGCGAGGACGCCGGCGACGAACAGCCGTCGCCGCCCGAACAGCTCGCCGAGCCGGGCGCCGGTGATCAGCAGCATCGCGTAGCCCACGGTGTAGCCGGAAACGACCAGCTGCAGCGCGGCGCCGGACGCGTGCAGGTCGGTGCGGATGTCGGTCATGGCGACGTTCACGACGGTGACGTCGAGCAGCGCCATGAACTGGCCGAGGAGCAGGACGGCCAGCATGAACCACGGCCGCGCGGCCCGGTCCGGGACGGCCGGGGCTTCGGTGGTCAGAGTCATGGCTCCGACCTTGGGGTTCTTCGTTCTTTCCCGGAGAGAGCCTGGCGGTGCTGGTACTGGCAGCACCTGCTTCGCCGAAAATTGTCGTACCCCTCGGGCACCATGGTCCGCATGACGTCGACGCAGGTCCACACCAGCCGCCGGGAGGAACTCGGCCAGTTCCTCAAGGCGTGCCGCGCGCGGATCGGCCCGGAGGAGGTCGGGCTGCCGCCCGGGGTTCGCCGTCGCACGAGCGGGTTGCGGCGGGAGGAGGTCGCGCTGCTCGCCGGCGTCGGCGTCACCTGGTACACGTGGCTGGAGCAGGGGCGGCCGATCAACGCGAGCGCGCAGGTGCTCGACGCCGTGGCGCGCACGCTGGGGATGGACCACCCCGAGCGGGAGCACCTGTACCGGCTGGCGGAGCTGACGCCGTCGCGGCTGCCGTCGACGGCCGAGGAGGTGCCGGAGGCGGTGCGCGAGGTGCTGCGCGCGCTGGATCCGCTGCCGGCCACGGTGGTCAACGGCCGGTTCGACATCCTCGAGTCGAACGCGGCGCAGGAGGAGCTGTTCTGGGAGTGGCACAGCCTGCCGTGCCTGCACAAGAACCTGCTGTGGTGCTGCGTCACCGAGCCGAACGCGCGGCGGATGCTGCTGAACTACGACGAAGAGGTGCCGCACATGGTCGCGCGGATGCGCGCCGAATACGGCAGGCACGTCGGTGACCCGTCGTGGGACGAGGACATCCGGCGGCTGTCCGCGCTGAGCCCCGAGTTCGCGCAGCTGTGGGCGCGCCACGAGGTGGCGGAGCCGCGGCCGCGGCTGCGGGAGTTCCAGCACCCGCGGGCGGGCCGGATGCGCCTGCGGCTGACCGAGCTGGCGGTCTCCGAGGCGCCGGGGCTGCGTATCCAGGTGTCCACTCCGGACGACGCGTCGACGTGGGCATTGCTGCCCTTGACCCGGTTGGCGGCGTCATGACGGCACTGGATCTGAGCGGTCAGGGGCTGACGTCGGTGCCCTCGGTGCCGTCCGGGGTCACGCACCTCGACCTGTACCGGAACTCGATTTCGGAGGTGCCCCGGTCGCTGTGGTCGCTGACCGGGTTGCGCGTGCTGAACCTGGCGGCGAACCGGATTTCCTCGCTGCCGCCGGGGATCTCGGCGCTGACGTCGTTGCACACGCTCGACCTGGGGCACAACCGGTTCGAGTCGCTGCCGGACGAGCTGGGCGAGCTGGCCGGGCTCACCGAGTACCTGTACGTCAGCGACAACCGGCTGGCGAAGTTCCCGGGAGCCTGGTGCCGGCTGGGCCGCTTGCGGTACCTGGGGTGCACGGACAACCGGCTGACGTCGCTGCCGCCGGACCTCTCGGGGTTCGCCGCGCTGCGGGAACTCCGGTTGTACCGCAACGAACTGACGGAGCTGCCGGAGTCGATCGGCGCTCTGGGTGCGTTGCGGGAGCTGCACTTGCGCGGCAACCGGCTGACGTCGCTGCCTTCGTCGATCGGGTTGCTGGGTGAGCTGCGTCAGCTGGATCTGCGGGAGAACGCGTTGACGACGTTGCCGGCGTCGCTCGCTCAGCTGTCCAAACTGGACAAGCTGGATCTGCGGTGGAACAAGCAGCTCCGGGAGCCGGCGTGGCTGCGCGAGTTCGAGGAGGCGGGGTGCATGGTCCTTCGCTGACAACTCAACAGAGGATCGTCGGACGCGGGCCGTAGGTCGCGGTGTGCGACGTCCGCCGGAGCTCGGTACCGCTCCCGAGGTCGTAGAGCACGCGCGTGTCGGTCACGCTGAAGCCGGACGTCCCGATCGACGGACGGCACTCGCCCGCCCCACCGGAGCCGAACTGGATGGGCGGCGGGTCGCCGGGGACCTGGGCGCCGGTCTGGCCCTCGACGCGGAAGTGCCGGGTGCCCCAGATCCGGACGGTCACCGAGCCGCCGGAGACGCTGGCCTGGATGGCGATGCCGGTCGCCGAGTCGTTGGTCAGCTTGAGCTCGACGGGGCTGCCGTCGGCGTTGACGGCCTTGGCGTCGCGGCCGGCGGGGTAGCGGTCGAGGTAGTGGTCGTGCTCGAGGTGGCCGGCGTCGGCCAGGCCGGCGAGGTAGGCGGCGTTGTACAAAGTGGACGCCAGCTGGGAGACGCCGCCGCCGACCACGTCCGGGCCGGTGCCGTCTTCGTCGACCGGGGCGGGCACGTAGCCGGCGTCGGCGGTGCGCGGGCCGGAGCGGCCGCCGAGGCTGAACGTCTCGCCGGGCTTGACGATGGTGCCGGACACGCGGGCGGCGAGCGTGCGGTTGTTCGTCTCGGCCGGGCCGGTCAGGCCGGAGGTGGTGAACTCGCCGACGACCTCCTTGATGCCGAGCGCGCTGGCGGCGTCGGTGGTCACGCTGGGCGACGACGCGCTGTAGACGACGGGGAGGTCCCGCCCGTCGGCCTTCTTGAGCACGTCGATCAGGGGGAGGAAGGTCTTCTCCCAGTTCACCTTGCGGGCGTCCTCGGAGGGCTCGACCGTCGGCTGGTCGCCGGTGAAGACGATCTGGGCGTCCTTGCCGTCGGTCTCGGTGCTCGCGAGCGGGTCCCGGAGCGCGGCCTGCAGCTTGCCCTGGTCGATGCGGACCTCGAGGGCACCGCCGTCGACCGCGGCGAACTGGAACGAGGACGCGATCGTGGCGGGCTTCAGCGGGACGTCCTTGCCTTCCCCGTGCACGACGACGGGCTTCGCGACGGCGGGCACGACGATCTGCTGGCAGGCAGCCTCCACCCCGGCCGCGGTCGCCCGCACGGGCTCGACAGCCATGGCCAGCTTGACCCCGCCGGGGTCGAGCCAGTGGTCGGTGACGGTGTGCACGGCGCCGGCCAGATCGGTGAGCTGCTGGCCCTGCCGCGGCAGGACGGGGTAGGCGGTGACGCCGCCGTCGCTGCCCGCGACGGGGGTGAACCCGACCGAGCCTTCGGTGGCGGGGTGGTTCAGCTTGCCGTCGGCCAGCTCGCGCACGGCCTGCGTGATCTGGTTCTGGTCGGTCCGCGTGGCAACGCCGACCTCCCGGCTGGTGAAGAAGGACATGATCCGGGTGATCGGGCTGAGCGGCTGGTGCCCGGCGAGCCCGAGGGTGTTCGGCCAGTCGAGCCCGAGCCCGGATCGCGAGGGCACGAGTTCGGCCTGCACATCCCCACCGTGGACGACGACGGGCCGGATCAGCCGCGGTTCGAGCTCCTTCCGCAGCTTGGCCTCGGCCTCGGCGTGGCTGAGCCCGCCGACATCGATCCCGGCGACGGTGACCCCGCGCGGCACGTCCCCCGCGCTGACGGCGAGATCGATCGCGTAGAGGATGACGAAGAGGCCGAGAGCGATCCCGATGGACATCATGGTCCGGGCGACGCCCTTGCGCAGTTTCCGCGCGGGAGTCTCCGGAGCGGGTGGCGGCGCGGGGTGTTCGAGGAGTTCGCCGAGCAGGTCGTCGGAGAAGATTTCGGCAGCCGGAGGGGGAACAACGGGCGGCCAGGCTGGCACGACATCGGTGGCGGCATCGGCCACCGGCGACTCGGCAGCAGCCGCCGGGGCTTCGGCTGCCGTGGGCCATCCGGGCGCCACGCCACCGACCGGCTCCGCAGGCTCCGGCTCGGCAGGTGGCGGAGACGCGTCGGCGACAACACCTTCGGCCACGGCCGACGGCTCGGCGGTCGGCAGCTCTCTCTCGGCCTCGGGCCACACCTCGGCAGCCGTTGCTTCGGCCGTCTCGGGTGCGAGTTCGCGGACGTCCGCGCCTTCGCCTGCCTCTTCGTCTGCCACGCGCCTGCCTTCCGCGGGACCCGACCTACAGGTAGAGCCCCGTCCCGTGCTCGGTGCGCTCGGTCGCCACCGCGTGGATGTCGCGTTCGCGCATCACCAGGTGCCCCTCGCCCTGGATCTCGACCTCGAGCTGGTCCTCCGGGTTGAAGAGCACGCGGTCGCCGGTCTTGACGTTCCGCACACTGTTGCCCACGCCCAGTACATCACCCCACGCCAGCCGGCGTGCCACCTGCGCCGTTGCGGGGATCACGATGCCGCCGCTGCTGCGGCGCTCGCCCTCTTCCGGGGACAGCCGCACGAGGACCCGGTCGTGCAGCATCTGGATTTCGAGTTTCGGCCCGTCAGACACGGCCTGCATGTTACTCGCCGGTCCGCGGTGCACCGGCCATGACCAGGTTCAATTCACGCTCGCCGCCGTCCTCGACGCGGACCGGGACGCCCCAGTCCTGCCGGGTGATCCGGCACGCCGGGTGCTCGCCGCCGTCATCGCAGCTCGCGGCCTGGGCCACCACCTGCAGCACACCCTCCGTCACGCCGTCGGCCAAGCGGATCTTGCGGGTCAGGTCCGTTCCCGTCCCGCCGCCGTCGGCCAGCAGCGACGGCGGGGATGCGCTGATCTCCAGCCGCGTCGACGGGCCGAAGCGGTCGTCCAGTTTCTCGCCCGGCGGGGCCGTGAACACCACCGAAAAGTCGATCTCGCCCGGCGCGAGCACGGTCGGCGGGCGGCGGACCGCGTGCGCGTCGCCGGTGACCAGCGTCGGCTCGGCCGCCGTGAGCGGGGTGAGCCGGTTGCCCGCGGACTCGACGACCAGCAGCTCGCCGTCGTGCAGCAGCAGGCCCTGCGGCTCGGCGAGGCCGGTGGCGAGCGTGGTCACCCGGCGGGTGAACACGTCGAAGCTGCGGACCGCGCCGTTGTAGGTGTCGGCGATCGCGATCTTGTCGCCGGGCAGCACGGCCAAGCCCAGCGGGTGCTGGAGCAGCGCCTCGTCGGCCGGGCCGTCGGTGTGGCCGAAGGAGAAGAGGTCGACGCCGATCGCCGTCTGCACCTTGAACGACTCGCCGTCGGGCTCGATCCAGCGCAGCGCCGACGTCTCCGCGTCGACCAGCCACAGCTTGTCGCCGTCCACGGCCAGGCCGGACGTCTGCGCGAAGAACGCTTCGCCGACGTCGCCGTCGCGAAGGCCTTCGACCGTCGTGCCGGCGAAGCGGCGGATCGTGCCGCCGACCGGGTCGAACACGCCCAGCGTGTGGTTGCCGGCCATGGCGACGACGATCCCGCCTGCCGGGCCCCACCAGACGACGTCCCACGGGCTGGTGAGGTCGACCTCGGTGGCCTTGCCGGCGTCCGGCCCGCTGCGCCACTGGGCGCCGGTGCCCGCGACCGTCGTCACCTCGCCGGTGATCAGGTCCAGGCCGCGCAGCCGGTGCCCGGCCGTGTCGGCGACGACGGCGTGGTAGCCGACGCGCTCGGCGATGTCGTACGGCAGGAGCGCGATGCCGGACGGCTCGGTGAAGGTCGCGATGTCGAACGGGCCGTCCTGGCCACCGCGGGCGCCGCTGCCGAAGCGGCGGATGACGGTCTCGCCGTCGGACGCGAACTCGACGATCGCGTGGTGCCCGGTGTCGGCGACCAGCACGCGGCCCTCGGCGGTGGCGACGGCCTTGCTCGGGAACCGCAGCTCACCGGGCTGCTCCTCGACCGGCACGTACGGGCTGCCGCCGCGGCGGAGCGTCCCCTTCGCCTCGTGCTTCGCGACGAGGTCCGCGATGACGCGGCGAAGCGCCTCTTCGTGCCCTTCGCCCGCGGCGACGTGCACCACGTACCCCTCGGGGTCGACGACGACCAGCGTCGGCCACGCGCGGACCGCGTACTGCGACCACAGCTCCATCGCGGGGTCGTTGACCACCGGGTGGTGCACCTCGTAGCGGCGGACCGCGGCTTCGATCGAGGCGCGCTCGCCCTCGTGCAGGAACTTCGGCGAGTGGACACCGATGGTGACCAGCACGTCCGCGAACTCGGCCTCCAGCGGCCGCAGCTCGTCGAGAACGTGGAGGCAGTTGATGCAGCCGCTGGTCCAGAAGTCCAGCAGCACGACGCGGCCACGCAGCTCGGCGAGGGTGATCGGGCGGCCGCCGGTGTTCAGCCAGACGTCGCCGCGCAGCTCGGGGGCGCGCACGCGGCTCTGCGGTCGTGGAGAAGTCACGGCATGAGTGAACTACACGCGTTCACGCTCTGTTCCGCGGTCCGCCCGATGAGAGAACAAACTCACCCCTTGTGGGTGGTCGAAAAAGGACGGGCGTGCGCGTGAACGGCCGCTTAGGCTCAGGTCATGACCCCAGTCCAACCGGCCGGCGCCCTCACTCCGGAGGAGGCGCGGCACCTGCAGGAGAACCTCCGGGAACCCGTGCGTCCCGGACTGAGCGAAACCGAGCTCGACGACGTCGAGCGCCGGTTCGGCTTCCGCTTCGCCGAGGACCACCGGACGTTCCTGTCCGCGGGCGTCCCGATCGGCGACCGCTGGCCCGACTGGCGCTGCGGCAACGCCGAGCAGCTGCGCAAACGTTTGGCCTGGCCCGTCGACGGCGTCCTGTACGACGTCGAGCACAACGGCTTCTGGCTGCCCGAGTGGGGCACGCGCCCGGTCGGGCCGGAGGACGCGGTGCGCGAGGCCCGCCACCGCCTGGCCGACGTGCCCCAGCTGGTGCCGGTGTGCGGCCACCGGTACCTGCCCGGCCTGCCGGGCACGGTCGGCTACCCGGTGCTGTCGGTGTACCAGACGGACATCATCGTCTACGGCAGCGACCTGCGCGATTACCTGCACCGCGAGTTCGCGACGGGCGGCATCAGCACGGCCCCGCCGGACGGCCCGCGCTACATCCCGTTCTGGTCCCGCTTCATCGACTAGCCTCGGCGGCCCGCTTCAGCCGGGCCAGCGTGGCTGCGATGTTGGCGGTGTTGGCCTGTTCGCGGTCCCAGACGCCGGTCACGGCGGAGGACGCGACTTTGAACCAGGCGGGCCGCCGTTCCCACATGCTTTCGACGACGACGCAGCCATCGCCGACGGGCGCGAAGTCGTACTGCCAGCGCGCGACGGGCAACCCGGCGAACGAGGTGACTTCGAAGCCGAACCGGCACCCGGGCTCGGCGTCGGTGATGGTGGAGAGGGTGCTCCAGCGCCGGAAGCCACGTTGGTTCCGCCCGCGGAACCTGGCCCCGACGGCGGGCCCTTCGACGCGGCCGGCCCAGCGGAAACCGGCGTACTCCTCGGCTAGGCCAGCGAGTTCGCCGGGGTCGCTGACCAGGGCGTAGACGGCTTCGGGCGCTGCGCCGATCTGGATCTGGCCGGTGGCGTCCGGCGGCGTCACGGGGGTCTTCACATACCGAGGGTATGTCAGCGGCCGACCGCGCCACTTCCCGGGTTTGACCAGGTTCTTGCCCGGTCCGAGGGAAAACGACCTTGCCCGCACGGCTGCCTCGCCGTGCCTCCTCGGTGGGCAACCTCCCGTTCACACTGGAAGCCGCGCGGTGCCGGCTCGGGAGGCATGCTCGTGGAATGCAGCGAAGTGGGTGAGATCGGGTGAGAGCGCACGCTCGCAGGGCGGCGGAGCGACCGTCCGACGGCGGCAGCTCGCACGTCGGCGACGGGCACGCGTTGCTCCGGCTCCAGCGTTCCGCCGGGAACCGGGCACTCACCTCGCTGCTCACCCACCGCACGTCCGATCACGTCGTGCAGCGCATGAAGGGCCGCGACGAGAACGAAGCCGACATCACCACCCACCTGCGCGATCGAATGGGGATTTCGGAGCAAGACCTGTTCGCCGCGGTCCGGGAACACCTTTCGCTCCCCACCGAGTGCCGGCCGAGGCCGGCGGATGTCTGGGCGTATGCCTCCGCCGTCTATCGCACTCACCTCGCCAACGGCACGCGCTATTGGGCGTCCCTGACGAACGCCCTGGCGGAGCGGGACTCGGCCGAGAAAGTCATGGCCGAGAAATCGCTCGCCGAGGAATACGATCGACGCTTCCGAAGCGACTACGAGGTCACTCAGGACGCCTCCCACTCCTTTGTCGCGGCGAGGGGTCATCCCGACAAGGGCCATCCCTACCACAACGTCGTCGAACCCGACGGGCACGGCGGCCACCTGATCAAGGCGCTGCACAACTACGCGAAAGAAGACGCCAACGGCGGCAAGCGGCTGCCCAACTCCGAGATCCTGTGGCAGCAGTTCAAGGGCATCGCCGGTGAGGCGGCCGAGCTGAGCGGGATCACCCGGACCGCGGTCGTGAACGTGGCCACGCGGGCGACCATCTACCTGGCCTACCCGAACGGCGAGGTCCCCGGCAGCGAACCGCGGCTGTGGGAGCCGGGCACCGAGGGGTTCCTCGCGGTGCTCGGCACCGAAAACGCCAAGAGCGCGGCCTTCCTGCTGATGGACCACGCCCACCGGATCCGCAGGACCATCGACGCCATCCGGACGACGAAAGACGAGATCGCCGTGTCGTTCGCGTCGTACCCGGGCTGAATCCGGACCGGCTGATCAGCTGTCCCGGCGCAGCATGCGGCTCACGCCCGCCGCCACGGTGCTCGCCAGGATCCAGCCGGACGCCGTGAAGCCGGCCGCGACCCAGTTGTCCGTTCCGTGCATGTACCACCGGGACTTGTTGCCGAAGTCGACGATCGGGACCAGCAGGTCCGCCGTGTAGATCACCGGGTTCCACTGCAGCCCGGTGTCCTGCTGGTTCACCACGCACCGGTCGCCGTTCGCGATGATCTGGTGTGCCTGGTCCGTCGGCTTCCAGTTCACGCAGTCGTCGGTGCCCAGGCCGAACCACAGGCTGCCCAGCACCAGCAGCGCGAGCAGCCAGCCGAGGGCGCGGACCGGGCGGTAGCCGTAGCCGACCATCGAACGCTGCAGCCAGCTCCACAACCGGACGCCCGGCCCGAAGAACTTGAAGCCGCGGGCCAGGGCCTCGTACCGGAACTGCTGCTTGCGCAGGGCGACCGTCGAGGCGTGCTCTTCGTTCCCCGCCGCGCGCAGCATGTGCGCGAGCTGGTCGTACGGGCCGGGGCGGTAGCCGCGCATCGCACTGCGCAGCAGCTCGATGCGCTCGTCCAGCGCCTTGTCGTCGTCGAGGGGGATTCCCCTCTTCAACGCGTCGTAGCGGAAGTCCTCCAGCTCGATGCCTTCGGACGCCGCCCAGAACTGCTTGTTGTCGCTGAGCGTTCCGCAGTGGGCGCGCCGGAGCACGACCCGGCCGGCCGGGGGACTGCTCGGCGTCAGGATGAATTCGTCCGAGGCGACGTCGCCCGCGTCGAGGGCCACGTTGAACGGCGGCAGCGACCCGAGCTGGGAGCCGCGCAGGTCCACGCGGCGGGCGACCTGGGCGCCGTCGAGGTTCACGCCGCCCTCCGCCACGAACGGGCGGCCGTTGTTGTCGCGCAGCGTCAGGTCGCGGCCGACCCGGCCGGTGCGGACGTCGAGCGAATAACTGCTGGTCGCGCGGCTGCCCGGGTCGGTCAGCCGGGTGCCGGCCAGGTTGATGCTGCCGCCGACGTCCACACCCTGCAGGCGCAGCGTGCCGTGGATGGTGGCGTCGGTGAGCTGGAAGTTGCCGGCGATCTTCGAGCGGCGGGCGGAGAAGACGTCCCGGCCGGGGTGGCGGAACATCGAGTTCCAGGCCAGGAAGTTGCCGCCGACGGTGACGTCGGCCAGGCGCAGCTGCCCGGTCGGCACGCGCAGGCTGGTCGCCTCGATGTCGCCGCCGATCTCGGTGCCGTCGAGGTGCAGGGCCCGGTCGTAGTACGGGACCGTCTTGCCGCGCTCGACGCGGATCTCGGCACCGGCCAGCCGCAGCGAGCCGCCGATCCGGGCGTTGACCATGCGCAACGTGCCCAGCGCCTGCAGGCCGTCGGACAGCTCGACGTTGCCGTCGACGCGCAACCGGTCGGCGACCAGGGCCGGCCGCGGGTCGATGTACGGGTCGTTGGACTTCCACGCGTCGACGGCGATCGGCCCGTGCTGCGACACCGTCAGCTTCGCCTCGCGCAGCGAGATGTCGCTGTCCACCGTGGCGCTCGGCAGGTACATGATCCCGGTGGCGGAGAACCGCTTGCGCTGGCTGGCCGGTCCGTAGTTGTCCACCTCGCACAGCAGGCTGCCGCCGATGTGCAGGCCGTTGCCGTTGAGCGCGAAGCCGTCCGGGTTGTTGAGCGTGGCGCCGGAAAAGTTGACGTTACCGCCGGTCCGCAGGCCGGGGAGCCGGACCTCGCCGTTCGCGACCATCCGGTAGGCCAGCAACGCGCCGGTCAGCACGAGCCGGTCGGCCTGGATCGCCTTGCCGTGCGGGTGCGAGATCACCGTGCGGGTGAGGACCATCGAGCCCTCGATCACCGCGTCGGTCAGGTTGACCGCGGCGTTCGGCATGCCGCGTTCGCGGTCGTCGCCGCGCTGGACCGTCGTCTCTTCGATCTCCCGCCGGTCGCCGTCGACCTGCACGACGCTGCGGATCAGCCGGACGTCGTTGCGGCTGCGCATGTTGCGGGCCTTGAGCCCGGGCAGCCAGCACTTGCGGAACACCAGCCCGAGCAGGTTCGCCTCGCGCACGTCCGGCGGCTGCTCGAAACGGCACCGCTCGAACCGGAACAGATACTTCAGGTCCGCGGCCCGCAGGTCGAGCGTGCCGGTGATGTAGGCGTCCTCGACGTAGACGATCGGGGCGTTCGTGGCCTGCCGCCGCCAGCGCATCAGGCCCGCGTTGCCGGGTTTCAGCAGCTCGGAGGCCTTGACCTCGTAACGGCGATCGGGAATGCCCGCGAACGGGTCGAGAGGGGGCAGCGCGCTTTCGGTCGTCAAAACGCCGGCCCCCTCCCTCACCCTCTTTCAAAATAGCGAATCCGAATGGCTTTCGTCAGGCGTTCGGGTTCAGCACCCGGGCCAGGAAGGACTTGGTCCGCTCCTCGCGCGGGTTCCCGATGACCTGGTCGGGCGGTCCCTCTTCGACGACGACCCCGCCGTCCATGAACAGGACCTTGTCCGCCACCTCACGCGCGAACTGCATCTCGTGGGTGACGACGACCATGGTCATGCCGTCCTTGGCGAGCTGCTTCATCACGCCGAGGACGTCGCCGACGAGCTCCGGGTCCAGCGCGGACGTCGGCTCGTCGAACAGCATCAGCTTCGGCTGCATCGCCAGCGCCCTGGCGATCGCGACCCGCTGCTGCTGCCCGCCGGACAGCTGCGCCGGGTAGTTCTTCGCCTTGTCGGCGAGGCCGACCCGCTCCAGCAGCTCGTGCGCCCGCTGCCGGACCTGGGCCTTCGGCTCGCGCCGGACCTGGATCGGCGCCTCCATGACGTTCTCGAGCGCCGTCATGTGCGGGAAGAGGTTGAAGCGCTGGAACACCATGCCGATGTCCTTGCGCTGGAACGCGACCTCTTTCTCGCGCAGCTCGTGCAGCTTGTCGCCGCGCTGCCGGTACCCGACCAGCACGCCGTCGACGTAGAGCCGGCCGGCGTCGATCTTCTCGAGGTGGTTGATGCAGCGCAGCAGCGTCGACTTGCCCGAGCCGGACGGCCCGATCAGGCAGAGCACCTCGCGTTCGTGCACCTCGAGGTCGATGCCCTTGAGGACGTCGACGCTGCCGAAGCTCTTGCAGATCTTCTGCGCGGAAACCACTGGAGCCATTACCGCGTCCCTCCGCCGCTGCCGCCGGAGCCGAACCGGAAGCCCAGCATCCGGCCCGCCCACCCGGTCTTCTGCGCGATGTCTCGCGAGGTGCCCCGCGCGAAGCGCTTCTCGATCTGGATCTGGACCAGGGTCAGCACCGAGGTCATGAACAGGTACCAGGCGGCCGCCGTGATGAGCAGCGGGACCGTCTTGTAGTTCTGCGAGTAGATGGTCTGCACGGCGACCATCAGCTCGAAGTACCCGATCGCCACGACCAGCGACGTCGTCTTCAGCATGGAGATCGTCTCGTTGCCGGTCGGCGGGATGATCACCCGCATCGCCTGCGGCAGGATGATCCGCCGCAGGGTCTTCGTCCGGCTCATGCCCAGCGCGCTCGCCGCTTCCAGCTGGCCGGAGTCGACCGACTGGATGCCGCCGCGCACGATCTCCGCCATGTACGCGGCCTCGTTGAGCCCGAGGCCGAGCAGCGACGCGGTGAACTGGGTGATCAACTGGTTGGTGTCCCAGCTGACGAACTCCGGCCCGAACGGGATGCCCAGGCCGAGGCGCGGGTAGGCCAGCGCCAGGAAGTTCCAGATCACCAGCTGCGTGATCAGCGGCGTCCCGCGGAACAGCCAGATGTAGATGGCCGCCGCCCCCGAGGTCAGCGGGTTCGGGGACAGCCGCATCACGGCCAGCAGGATCCCGCCGACGATCCCGATCAGCATCGAGATGACGGTCAGGATCAGGGTGTTCTGCAGGCCCCGCAGCACCCGGTCGTCGAAGAGGTAGTCCCCGACGACCGGCCACTGCAGTGCGTCGTTCGTGATCACGCTGCGGATCACGATGAACGCCAGGAAGAGGATGACCACCCCGGCCACCCAGCGCCCGTAGTGGCGCACCGGGACGGCCTTGATGGGCTCGGCGTCGATCGGCGCCTCGGTCGGAGGCGCTTCGGAGGAACTCACGAACTACGTCCTATCTCAGGAAGCCGGGTTGATCTCCGACTTGGTGACCGCGCCGGCGGCGTTGAGACCCCACTTGTCCAGGATCTTCTTGTACGCGCCGCTGTCGATCAGCTTCTGGATCGCGCCCTGGATGGCCTTGCCGTAGTCACCGCTGTTCTTCGGCAGCACGATGCCGTAGGGCGCCGTGTCGTAGGGCGCGCCGACCGACTCGAGCTGGCCGTTCGTCTGCTTGACCGCGTAGTCGATGACCGGGGAGTCGGCCAGCTCGCCCTGCACGCGCTTGGCGGTGAGGGCCAGGTTGACGTCGGTCTGGGCCTGCAGCTGCGTGACCTCGATGGCGGGCTTGCCCGAGCCGGTGCAGGCCGCGTTCTTCTTGTCGAGGTCCTCGACCTGCGTGGTGCCCTTCTGGACGGCGACCTTCTTGCCGCACAGGTCGTCGGCCTTGAGGCCGTCCGGGTTGCCCTTCAGCACGGCCAGCGAGGTGCCCGCGCTGTAGTAGGAGATCATGTCGACCGACTGCAGCCGCTCGGCGTTGATGCTGAACGACGACATCGCCAGCTCGTACTTCTTGGCCCCGATGCCCGGGATGATGCCGTCGAAGGCGGCGTTCTGGAAGTCGAACTGGACGCCGAGCACCTGGCCGATGGCGGTGCCGAGGTCGACGTCGAAGCCGGCCGGCTTGCCGTTGTCGACGAACTCGTTCGGCGGGTAGCTCTGGTCCTGGCCGACCACGATCTTGCCGTCCGCCTTCACGTCGGCGGGCACCAGGGCGGCCAGCGCGTCGTCCTTGGCGACCGCACCCGTGTCACCCGTTCCGGTGCCCGCGGCAGGAGCAGAGCTGCTGCTGCCGACGTTGCCCGCGCCGCTCCCTCCCGCGCCGCACGCCACGGTCAAGCCGACCAGGGCGAACGCAGGCAGCAGGGCGATCGCCTTGAGCTGGGTTCCTCGGGCCACGTCGTCACTCCTCGTAGTTCTCAGGTTCTGAGAGCACGCATATTGCCACTCATCCATACCAAAGCACAGCACCAGGAAGTTACGGCGATGTTTAGACCGGCGCTCGTCGTACCGCCGGGTATCGCGTCCGAGCCGGGGAGTGAGTAAGGATGTCGACCATGAACGCCACCCCGCCGCGGCTGCCCCCGTCCGGTCGACGCGCGAGGAAGGCGGCGACCAGCCGGATCACCCGTCCGGGAGACCGGTTCGAGGGCTACCTCTCGCCGGAACGGCCGCACGCCGGCGCCTACGACGAGATGTTCGCCGCCGACGGCACGGTCCGCGGCCCGTACCGGGCGCTGTACGAGTCGGTCGCGGCCCTCGACGCGCACGACCTGAACTCGCGCGCGCAGGCGCTGGACCGGGCGATGGTCGACCAGGGCATCACGTTCTCGCTGTCCGGGCAGGAGCGGCCGTTCCCGCTGGACCTGGTGCCGCGGGTGATCCAGGCGGCCGAGTGGACGAAGCTCGAGCGCGGCGTCGCCCAGCGGGTCCGCGCGCTCGAGGCGTTCCTCGCCGACGTCTACGGCGACCGGCAGATCCTGCGCGACGGCGTGCTGCCGCGGCGGCTGATCACCTCGTGCGAGCACTTCCACCGGGAGGCCTTCGGCATCACCCCGCCGAACGGCGTGCGCATCCACGTGTCCGGAGTGGACCTCGTGCGGGACGAAGAGGGCACGTTCCGGGTGCTGGAGGACAACCTCCGCAACCCGTCCGGGGTGTCGTACGTGATGGAGAACCGGCGGACGATGGCCCGGGTCTTCCCGGATCTGTTCGCCCAGCACCGGGTGCGACCGGTCGGCGACTACGCGTCGCACCTGCTCCGAGCGCTGCGCGCGGCGGCCGCGGCGAACGTCGCCGACCCGACGGTCGTCGTGCTCACCCCCGGCGTGCACAACTCGGCGTACTTCGAGCACTCGCTGCTGGCCCGGCTGATGGGTGTCGAGCTGGTCGAAGGCCGCGACATGTTCTGCCGCGACAACGTCGTCTACCTGCGGACCACCGAGGGCGAACGCCAGGTCGACGTCATCTACCGGCGGATCGACGACGAGTTCCTCGATCCGGTGCACTACCGGCCGGACTCGGTGCTCGGCATCGCCGGCGTCCAGAACGCGGCGCGCGCGGGCAACGTCGTGGTCGCGAACGCCATCGGCAACGGCGTCGGCGACGACAAGCTCGTCTACACCTACGTGCCGGAGATGGTGAAGTACTACCTGAACGAGAAACCGCTGCTGCCCAACGTGGACACCTTCCGCTGCTGGCTGCCGGACGAGTTCGACCACGTCATGGCGCACCTGGACGAGCTGGTGATCAAGCCGGTCGAGGGCTCGGGCGGCTACGGGATCGTGTTCGGCCCGGAAGCGTCCAAGAAGGACCTGGACACGCTGCGGCGCAAGGTGCGCGCGAACCGGCGCGGCTGGATCGCGCAGCCGGTGGTCCAGCTCTCGACGGTGCCGGCCAAGGTGGACGACCGGCTCGCGCCGCGGCACGTCGACCTGCGGCCCTTCGCGGTCAACGACGGCAAGGACATCTTCGTGCTCCCCGGCGGCCTGACCCGGGTGGCGCTGCCGGAGGGCAGCCTGGTCGTCAACTCCTCGCAGGGCGGTGGCTCGAAGGACACGTGGGTGCTGGCGTCCCGGGCGTCGACGGCCGAACGCGAGCTGGAGCAGCCCGCACTCGGCGCCATGTCCACTGTGGACGGGATGGTCGCCGAGCAGGGGCCCGAGCTGACGACGTCCCAGCAGCAGCAACAGCAGCAGCAACAGAGCTAGGGAGGTTTCGCATGCTCGCCCGCAACGCGGAGTCGCTGTACTGGATCGGCCGGTACGTCGAACGCGCCGACGACACCTCCCGCATCCTCAACGTCTCGGTCCACCAGCTGCTCGAAGACGCCACCGTCGACCCGGACCACGCGAGCCGCCAGCTGCTGGCCGTCCTGGGCATCGACCCGGCGGGTGCGGAGGACCTCGACGTGTGGAAGCTGACCGAGCTGGTGGCGTACGGGAAGGACAACCCGGCGTCGATCGTCGGCTCGATCAACTCGGCGCGCGAGAACACGCGCGGCGCTCGTGAAGTCGTCTCGACCGAGCTGTGGGAGTGCCTGAACGCGACGTGGAACGCGGTACCCGACCGGCAGCGCTACGCGCGGCGAGCCGGACCGCACGCGTTCCTGTCCTTCGTGGAGGAGCGCGCGGCGATGTTCGCCGGGCTGGCCGATTCGACGATGTCGCGGGACGACGGCTGGCTGTTCATGGTGCTCGGCCGCTCGATCGAACGCGCCGACATGGTGGTCCGGCTGCTGCTGTCCCGGGTCGCGGACCGCGCGTCCTCGCCCGGCTGGATCACCGTGCTGCGTTCGGCCGGCGCGCAGGACACGTACCTGCGCACCTACCGGGGCGCGCTGGACGCCGGCCGGGTCGTGCAGTTCCTGTTGCGCGACACGCTGTTCCCGCGTTCGGTGTTCCACGCACTGCGGCAGGCCGAGGAGTGCCTGCAGCGGCTCGACCCCGGCGGCGGCTCACGAAGCAACGAGAAGTCCGAGGCCCTGCGCGAGCTCGGCCGCGCCCGCAGCGAGCTGGAGTTCCTCCGCCCGTCGGAGCTGCTCACCGACCTGCCGCGGCGGCTGGCGGGGCTGCAGACGTCGATCAGGGACATCGGGGAAGCGGTTTCGATGCAGTACTTCAGCACGTCACCGTGGGTGGCGTGGAGCGGCGCGGAGGTTTCGCTGTGACGTGGCAGCTGCGGGTGGCGCACCGGACCGGGTACCGGTACGCGACACCGGCGACGCAGTCCTACAACGAGGCCCGGCTGACCCCGCGCTCCGACCGCCGCCAGACGACGGTGGCGACCCGCATCGAGACGACCCCGGCCACCCGCGCCTACCGGTACACGGACTACTGGGGCACGGTCGTGACGTCGTTCGACCTCCACGCGCCGCACACGGAGTTCACCGTCCTGGCGACTTCGGTCGTCGAGACGGCGGACGAGGCGGAACCGATCCGCACGGCGTCCTGGAAGGACCTGCGGTCGGAGACGGTGATCGACCACCGCACCGAGTACCTGACCCCGACCGACTACACCCCGCGCGACGTCACGCTGGCGCGCGAGGCCCGCGAGCTGCGCCGGGGCTTGGACCCGGCGGACGCGGTGCTGGCGGTGAACGAGTGGGTGAACAAGCAGCTCAAGTACCAGCCGGGCACCACGGGCGTCCACTCGACGGCGACGGACGCCTGGCAGGCGCGCGAGGGCGTCTGCCAGGACTTCGCGCACGTGACGCTGGTGATGCTGCGGGCGATCGGGGTGCCGGCGCGGTACGTGTCGGGGTACCTGCACACGAAGCCGGACGCGAAGCTCGGCGAGGTGGTCGAGGGCGAGTCCCACGCCTGGGTGGACGTCTGGACGGGCGGCTGGTGGGCGTACGACCCGACGAACGGCATCCCGGTCGGGCCGCGGCACGTGTGGGTGGCGATGGGGCGGGATTATGCGGATGTGGCACCGCTGAAGGGGATCTTCACCGGGGGTGGACAGTCCACTTTGGACGTCTCGGTCCACTTGACCCGGCTGGCCTAGAGCAGGAAGGTCCCGCCTGCCGCTTCGGCGAGGTCCGCTCCGAGGGCTGATGCCGGTGTGTGCGCGCCGGGTTTGCCCTCGCCGCGGGCCAGGCGGGCTGCCGTTTCGGCCACGACCGCCGCCGTGAAGTCCATGGCTTCGTCCGCTCGGAGCCAGCCCTCGCGGGTGGTTCCGTCGGGCCAGGTCACGATCGCGTGTCCCCACGTGTGCGTGCGAGGGCGGGGTGCCGGTTTCGTGCGGATGGCCGCGAGGCGCCGGACGGCGAAGCGGCGCACGGCCGGGATCGACGCCACCCGGCCGAGCAGCGGGACCAGGGCCCGGACCACCGGGGCCGTCGGGGCGAGGCCGGAGAAGACCGTGACGTCCGGCGCGCCGCTCGCGCGCTGGGCCGCGATCAGCTCGCCCGAGTCGACGCCCGCCACCTTCGCCGACTCGCCGTCCGGCAGGACGAGGGTGCGCGGCTTGGCGCCTCTGGCCGTGGCCGCGGTCAGGGCGTCGACGATGCTGGCGGCCAGCGCGACTCCCACGGTCCCGCCCTCGGACGCGACGGAGGCCAGCGCGTCGACCTGCACGCGGCTCGGCGTGTCACGCCCTTCGCACAGCTTCGCGACGACGGCCTCGGTCGCCAGGACACCGAACCCGGCGCCGGTCACGAACGTGCTGCCGCCGGCCAGGGCCTCTTCGTGCCGGTCGAGCAGCCGCCGGACCGCGACCGGGTCCGCGGCCATGTCGACGTAGTGGCCGCCGGGCAGGCAGGCCCGGGCAATCGTCGCGGCCGTGGCGGCGTACTCGCCGATCGTGTTGATCACGACCGCCGGCCGCTGCCGCCGGATCTCGGCGGCCATGGCCTCGACGCCGTCGGCGACGACGTACTTCGCGCCGGTCGCCTTCAGGCGCTCCCGGTTGCGACCCACCAGCACGACCGGCACGTCCCGGCGCTCGAGTTCGGCGGTAATGGCCCGGCCGGTGCGGCCCAAAGCGCCGAGTACCCAGATCTCCATGTCGACTCCCGTGATGTCTCAGTGTGTCATCACCGAGGCTAGCAGGTGATGACACACTGAGACATCAGTTAGGCTGAACCGTGGCCAGATGGGATCCCGGGACCGCGGACCGGCTGCGGAAAGCCGCGCTGGAGCTGTACGCCGAGCACGGCTACGACGCCGTGACGATCACGCAGATCGCCGAGCGCGCGGGGATCACGCGCCGCACGTACTTCCGCTACTTCCCCGACAAGCGCGAAGTCCTCTTCGCGGGCGCGGAGCAGCTACCGCCGGCGGTCTTCGAAGCCGTCCTCGCCGCCGAAGAAGGCGAATCACCCCTGCGGACCGCGCTCACCGCGTTGGCCGAGGTCGGGACGCAGGTCACGCAGCTCGTCGACCCGTCTCCCCAACGCCGGGCGGTCATCGCCGCCACCCCCGAGCTCCGCGAACGCGAGCGGAGCAAGGGCGCGGCGATGACGACGGCGATCCGGGACGCGCTCGAGAAGCGGGAAGTACCGCCCGAGCTGGCGAAACCGGCGGCGCAGGTCGCGGCGACCATCCTCGGCGACGCCTTCGACCGCTGGATCGACTCGGGCGGTGACCAGCAGTTCCCGGCCTACCTCGATGCGGCCACCGAGGCGTTCCGGGAAGCCTGCCGCTAGCCGCGGGCGTGCGCGTCCAGGATGTGCGCGACGGCCTCGGTGACCTGCTGCGCGTAGTCCAGGTGGAGCCACTCGTCCGGCACGTGGATGTTCGAGTCGGCCCCGCACGCACCGGTGACCAGGAACTGCGCCTCCGGGTACTTCTGCGAGAGCAGGCCCATGAACGGGATCGACCCGCCCATGCCGGTCGCCCGGTGCGGCTGCCCGAACACCTCGTCGCTGACCGTGCGCAGGGCCGTCGTCAGCCACGGGGACTCGGTCGGCGCGTTCCAGCCGTCCTCCGCCTGCGGGTTGTCGCCGAAGGTCACCTTCGCGCCATACGGGACGTCGGTGGACAGGGCCCGCTTCACGGCTTCGAGCGCCTTCTCGGCGTCGGCGGTCGGCGGGAGGCGGAAGCTCAGCGTCAGCGTGGTGCTCTCGCGCAGCACGTTGCCGGCGTCGGCCGGCTTCGGGAAGCCGTCGGCGCCGATCACCGACAGCGTCGGGCGCCACGCGTTGTTGAGCATCAGCTCCAGCGCGTCCTCGGTGATCACGCGGCCGCCCTCGACCAGCGGGAACGCCTTCGACAGCGCCTCCGGGAAGTCCTGGGAGACGGCCTTGAGCTCGGAGAGCCGGTTCGCCGGGACGTCGACCTTGAGCTCATCCAGCAGCAGTTCGCCGGTCGCGCTGTCCTCGAGGCGTTCGATCAGGTGCCGCAGGATCCGGAACGAGCTGGCGACGACCCCGGAGGCGATGCCCGAGTGCTGGGCCGACCCGAGCAGCTGCACGGTGACGTCGAGGTGCAGCATCCCGCGCAGGCTCGTGACCAGCCACAACCGCTCGTAGTCGCTGCCGCCGGCGTCGAGGCAGATCACCAGCGACACCTCGCCGATGCGGTCGGCCAGGTGCTCGACGTACGCGGGCAGGTCGGGGCTGCCGGACTCCTCGCCGGTCTCCAGCAGCACGACGATCCGGGCGTGCTCGCCGCCGGCCGCGTGCACGGCCTCGATCGCCGTGGTCGCCGCGTAGCCGGAGTAGCCGTCGTCGACCGACCCGCGGCCGTACAGCCTGCCGTCGCGGATCACCGGGGTCCACGGGCCGAGGCCCTCGGACCAGCCGCCGACCGGGGGCTGCTTGTCGAGGTGGCCGTACATCAGGACGGTGCCCTTGTCCGCCGCGCCCGGGGTCGCCGGGACGTCGACGAGCAGCAGCGGGGTCCGGTCTTCGAGCCGGACGACCTCGAGGGTCGCGCCCGGCAGGTCACGCCCGGCGATCCACTCGCGGACGTGCTCGACGGCGGCGGCGAGGTGGCCGCTCTTCGCCCATTCGGCGTCGAAGGCCGGGGACAAGGCGGGGATCGCCACCAGTCCGGACAGGCTCGGGATGACGTCGCCGGTCCACGACGCCACTACGGATTCACGCACGGATTTCTGCTCCACGTGGCCATCGTGCCACGGGGGTCCGACAGTGCCGCACATCACAACAGCGCAGCCGACGCGGGTGATCACGTGATCACCCGGGGGCGCCACGCCTGGTGAGCGCGCGCGTCGATTCCCTACTCTCGTAGGTCCGATGCTCGGGCTTCCTAACGTTTTCCCTGTTCAGAGCCCCTTTCTCAGCAACAAATCAGTATCCGCCACTCACCAAAGCGCGGGCCTTCGTGCCAGGATGTCGGCGTGAACCGTCAACGCCGACGGTGACCGAGCGCTTCGGACCCGATGCGCTGGTCCCCGCCGGTGCAGTCGCTGTGGTCGCCACAAGCGGCCGCCAGAGGCACCGACACCGAGGAGTACTGCGCATGCCGTCCGAACAGTGGACGCACCCGGAGCCAGGAGACGGGCCGGCCGCCGTAGCGGCCCAGCCGTCCCCCGAGCAGGTGATCGCCGGATTGCGGGCAACCAGCGAAGGTGGCGCTGAGCTGACTCAGCTGCTCACCCCCGAAGGCGAACGGGTCCCGTCGCCCCAGTTCGACAAGTACGTCGACGACATCGACGCCGAAGCACTCCGCGGGCTCTACCGCGACATGGTGCTGGTCCGGCGGGCCGACCGCGAAGCGAACGCCATGCAGCGCCAGGGCCAGCTCGGCATCTGGGTGCCGCTGCTCGGCCAGGAGGCCGCGCAGATCGGCTCGGGCCGGGCGCTCAAGGCCAACGACATGGCCTTCCCGAGCTACCGCGAGCACGGCGTCGCGTTCACGCGCGGGGTCGACATGAAGGACCTGCTCGGCATCTTCCGGTGCACCGACCACAGCGGCTGGGACTACCAGCGCCACGGCTTCCACCCGTACACCATCGTGATCGGCAACCAGGTGCTCAACGCCGCCGGTTACGCGATGGGCCAGAAGTTCGAGGGCAAGGTCGGTGACGACGACGGCGAAGCGACCATCGTCTACTTCGGAGACGGCGCGACCTCGCAGGGTGACGTCCACGAAGGATTCGTCTGGGCCGCGGTCTACGACGCGCCACTGGTTTTCTTCTGCCAGAACAACCAGTGGGCGATCTCCGAGCCGACCGAGCGCCAGTCCCGCCTGCCGCTGTACCAGCGCGCCCGCGGCTACGGCTTCCCCGGCATCCGCGTCGACGGCAACGACGTCCTGGCCTGCCTCGCGGTGTCCCGCTGGGCGCTCGACGAGTGCCGCCACGGCAACGGACCCGTCCTGATCGAGGCGTTCACCTACCGGATGGACGCGCACACGACCACCGACGACCCCACCCGCTACCGGCTCTCCGACGAGCTGGAGGAGTGGAAGCTCAAGGACCCGATCGAGCGCGTCCGCGCGTACCTGGCCCGCGGCGGCTACGCCGACCAGGCGTTCTTCGACAAGATCCAGGACGAAGCCGACGCCTTCGCCGCCGACCTGCGCGAGTACACGTTCAACATGCCGGAGCCGCCGCCGGACCGGATCTTCAGCAACGTCTACGCCGAGGGCAACCCGGTGCTGGAGGCGCAGCGCGAAGAGTTCCTGTCCTACCTCGACGGCTTCGTATCGGCGGGTGAGCACTGATGTCCGACCTCCAGAAACTCACCATCGGCAAGGCGCTCAACCTCGGCCTGCGCCGCGCGATGGAAGAAGACCCCAAGGTCCTGATCATGGGCGAGGACGTCGGCAAGCTCGGCGGCGTCTTCCGGATCACCGACGGCCTGCAGAAGGACTTCGGCGAGCAGCGCGTGCTGGACACGCCGCTCGCCGAGTCGGGCATCATCGGCACCGCGGTCGGCCTGGCCGTGCGCGGCTTCCGGCCGGTGTGCGAGATCCAGTTCGAAGGCTTCATCTTCCCGGGCTTCGACCAGATCTCTTCGCAGCTGGCGAAGCTGCACTACCGGACGCAGGGCAAGATCAAGATGCCCGTCGTGATCCGGGTGCCGTTCGGCGGCGGGATCGGCGCGGTCGAGCACCACTCGGAGTCGCCGGAGTCGCTGTTCGCGCACATCCCGGGCCTCAAGGTCGTGTCCATTTCGAACGCCGTCGACGCCTACTGGGGCATTCAGCAGGCGATCAAGTCCGACGACCCGGTGCTGTTCTTCGAGCCGAAGCGGCTGTACCACTCGGGTGCGCTGCGCGCGGAGATCGACGTGGCCGGCACGCCGGCGCAGGTGTTCTCCTCGCAGGTCGTGCGCGAAGGCACGACGGCGACGGTCGTCGCGTACGGCCCGTCGGTGAAGGTCGCCCTCGACGCGGCCGCGGCGGCCGAGGACGAAGGCAAGTCCCTCGAGGTCATCGACCTGCGCACGCTCTCGCCGCTGGACCTCGGCCCGGTGTTCGAGTCGGTGCGCAAGACCGGGCGGCTGATCGCGCTGTCGGAGGCGCCGTCGGAGTCGTCGCTGACGTCGGAGATCGCCGCGCGCGTCCAGCAGGAGTGCTTCTACTCGCTGGAGGCCCCCGTCCTCCGGGTGACCGGGTTCGACACGCCGTACCCGCCGGCCAAGCTCGAGGAGCACTACCTCCCCGACCTGGACCGGGTGCTGCACGCCGTCGACCGCTCGCTCGCCTGGTAAGGGGGATTTCCGCGCAATGCCAACGTACAAGCAATTCCCCCTGGCCGACACGGCCGAGGGGCTGACCGAAGCCGACATCCTGTCCTGGCACGTGAAGCCGGGCGACACGGTGACGGTGAACCAGATCGTGGTCGAGATCGAGACCGCGAAGGCCGCCGTGGAGCTGCCGATCCCGTGGGCCGGGGTCGTCACGGAACTGCACGTCGAGCCGGGGCAGACGGTGGAGGTCGGCACGCCGATCCTCACCATCGACGTCGACCCCGGCGGGGCTGCCGCGCCCGCGCCCGCCGCTGCTCCCGCCTCGGCGCCCGCCGAGGAAGAGGAGATGAAGCCGCTGGTCGGGTACGGCTCCAAGGCCGTCGTCACGCAGCGGCGGGCCCGGAAGGGCGCTGCTCCGGCAGCTGCCGTTGCGGCTCCTCCGGCGCCTGTCGCTCCGGCCCCGGTTGCTCCGGTTGCTCCGCGCGGTGGGTACGTCCCGCTGGCGAAGCCGCCGGTGCGGAAGCTGGCCAAGGACCTCGGCGTCGACCTGCACGCGCTGACCGGCAGTGCGTCCGGCGGCATCATCACGCGGGAAGACGTCGAGCGGGCCGCCAACGGCACCCCGGTCGCCGCACCCGTGGTGGACAGCGGGTCCCGCGAGCGGCGCGTCCCGATCAAGGGCGTCCGCAAGGCCACGGCGGCCGCGATGGTGCAGAGCGCGTACACCGCTCCGCACGTCACGGAGTTCCTGACCATCGACGTCACGCCGATGATGGAGTTCCGCGAGAAGCTGAAGAAGTCGCGTGAGTTCGCCGGGGTCAAGGTCACGCCGCTGACGTTCGCGGCGAAGGCCGTGTGCCTGGCGGCGAAGCGCACGCCGGACGTCAACGCGGTCTGGGACGAAGCGGCGCAGGAGATCGTCTATAAGGACTACGTGCACCTGGGCATCGCGGCGGCGACCCCGCGCGGCCTGATCGTGCCCAAGGTCCGCGACGCCGACTCGATGTCGCTGAAGGAGCTGGCCCAGGCCCTGACGGCGTTGACCGAGACGGCCCGCGAGGGCAAGACGTCCCCGGCGGACATGGCGAACGGCACGATCACGATCACCAACGTGGGCGTGTTCGGCGTCGACACCGGCACGCCGATCATCAACCCTGGCGAGTCCGCGATCCTGTGCCTCGGCGCGATCAAGGACCAGCCGTGGGTGGTCGACGGCGAGATCAAGGTCCGGAAGGTGCTCCAGCTGTCGCTGAGCTTCGACCACCGCGTGGTCGACGGCCAGCAGGGTTCGGAGTTCCTGGCCGACGTCGGCGCGCTGCTGGCCGACCCGGCGATGGCCATGACGTACTGAGTTTCCGCAGGTAGAGGGCCGTCCCGAGACATCGGGGCGGCCCTCTGCGTTTTCGCCGTCAGCATACTCATTTGACGGAGTGAGCACTCACTCCGCACACTGGTGGCATGACACCAGCACCCGACACCCGGCGCAGAGCGCCGAGCATGAGCGCCGAAGACCGGCGCGCCATGATCGTGCACGCGGTGCTGCCGCTCCTGATGGAGCACGGCACCGGCGTCACCACCAGCCAGATCGCCCGCGCCGCCGGCATCGGCGAGGGCACCATCTTCCGCGCGTTCAAGGACAAGGACGAGCTCTTCGACGCCTGCACCGCCGAGGTGCTGCGCCCCGACCACGTCCTCGACGCGATCGCCGAAATCCCCATCGAACAACCACTGGCGGACCGGCTCGTCGAGGCCGCCGAAGCACTCGGTGCGCACTTCGAGCGGATGGGCGCGCTGATGGGCGCCCTGCACGCGACCGGCAGGCACAAGCAGCGCGATCCCGAGCAGCGCCTGAAGAACCGCACGATGAAGGGCGGCCGCAGCGAGTCGATGGCCGCCATGCGCGGCGCGATCACCGAGCTGTTCGAGCCCGAAGCGGACCGGCTGCGGCTGAGCCCCGAGCAGCTGGCCTCCCTGTTCCTGACCCTGTTGTTCGGCGGCCGCCGGATGGCACCGGTCGACGACGCGCCCACCACGCGCCAGGTGGTCGACGTCTTCCTGCACGGCGCCGTGGAGGCCAAGTGATCCCGGGCGGTGGGGGCGGCATGGAGTTCATGCTGGCCCGGCGCGGCCGGCGCCGGCACGCCGTGACAGTGCCGGAAAGCGGGCTCACCGGGCCCGTCGACATCCCCGAACCGAAGCAGGACGACCAGCCCAAGGACCTGCGCTCGCGGCTGCGGCGCGCGAAGACGTCCGTGGCGGGCACGGTCCGCGGCCTGCCGAAGGTCGTCAAGCTGACCTGGCAGGCCAGCCCGGTCCTGACCATCCTCCTGGCGCTGATCACGCTGCTGGCGGGCCTGCTGCCGACGGTGACCGCGTACGTCGCGAAGCTGTTGCTCGACTCGGTCGTCACGGCGATCCAGGGCAAGGGCACCACCGGCGACATCGTGAACGTCGCGCTGTTCCAGTTCGGCGTGCTCGCGGCGACCGCGATCAGCAGCGCGCTGACGTCGATCGCGCAGTCGCTGCTGCAGGAGCGCATGACGCTGACCATCCGCCACCAGGTGATGGCCCACGCGAGTGAGCTGCACCTGGCGTACTTCGAGGGGTCCGCGTCCTACGACATGCTTCGCCAGGCCGCGCAGGAGGCGCCGACGCGGCCGCTGTCGATGATGAACTCCGCGCTGGGGCTGGTGCGGACGCTGATCACGTTCGGCAGCATGATCGCGCTGCTCGTTTCGATCAGCCCGCTGCTGGCCCTGGTCGCGCTGGTGGCGCCGATCCCGGCGTTCATCTCGCAGTCCAAGTACGGCTCGCGCGCGTTCTGGCTGACGTTCCTGATGTCGCCGATCAAGCGGCGGATGGACTACCTGTCGTCGCTGGTCACCACGGACACCTACGCCAAGGAAACGAAGCTGTTCGGGCTCGGCCCGTACTTCGTCGACCGCTTCCGCCGGCTCGGCTTGGTTTCCTACGAGCGGCAGCGGAAGCTGACGATCAACCGCAACATCAGCTCGACGTCCTGGGGACTGCTGAGCACGCTCGCGGGCTCGGCGATCGCGCTGTACATCGCCTTGGAGGCGGTGGGCGGCCGGCTGACGCTGGGCGACCTGGCGCTGTACACGGCCGCGGCCACCTCCGTGCAGACGTCGGTGTCCGGGCTGTTCACCGCGTTTTCGGGGATGTACGAGAACAACCTGTACCTGGACACGCTGTACCGGTTCCTGGACACGAAGCCGGAGATCACGGCACCCGCGTCGCCACGGCCGTTCCCGTCCACTGTGGAGGGTCACATCCGGTTCGACTCGGTGACGTTCGCCTACCCCGGCTCGGAGGAGCCGGCCCTGGAGGACGTCAGCTTCGAGATCCGGCCGGGTGAGACGGTGGCGGTGGTGGGCCGCAACGGCGCGGGCAAGTCGACGCTGTTCAAGCTCCTGTGCCGGCTGTACGACCCGACGGACGGCCGCATCCTGCTGGACGGCGTCGACATCCGCGAGTACGACCCGGTCGAGCTGCGCACGCGGATCAGCGCGATGTTCCAGGACTACGTCACGTACCAGGGAACGGCGGCGGAGAACATCGGCCTCGGCGATCTGGCCCGGCTCGAGGACCGCCCGCACATCGAGGATTCGGCCCGCCGGGCGGGCGCGGACGAGCGCATCGAGCGGCTGCCGTCCGGCTACGACAGCCCCTTGGGCCGGTGGTTCGACCAGGGCGTCTCCCTGTCCGGCGGCGAGTGGCAGAAGATCGCGCTGGCGCGAGCGTTCCAGCGCGAGGCACCGATCTTGATCCTGGACGAGCCGACGTCGGCGCTGGACGCCCAGGCGGAGCACGACCTGTTCTCGCGGTTGCGCGAGCTGTCCGAGGGCCGGACGACGCTGTACATCTCGCACCGGTTCTCGACGGTCCGGCAGGCGGAGCGGATCCTGCTGCTGGACCGCGGGAAGGTGGCCGAGTACGGGACGCACGAGGAGCTGATGGCGGCCAAGGCGGGGTACGCGGAGCTGTTCACGTTGCAGGCGCAGGCGTACCTCGACGAGGTGCCGGGCTAAGGGACGAGCACGACCTTGCCGGCCCCTTCGCGGCTCTCGACGCGCGCGTGCGCGGCGGCGACGTCCGCGAGGGGGTAGGTGCGGTCGATGACCGGGGTCAGCGTGCCGTCCGCGACCAGGCCGAGTGCCTCGGCGCGGACGGCCGCGATCCGCTTCCCGTAAGCGTCCGGCCCACCGAAGCCGATCAGGGTCAGCCCGCGGGGAATGAGGTCGGCGACGGAGAAGACCGGCAACTCGCCGCTGAGCATGCCGAAGGCGAGGATCCGGCCGAAGAACGCGAGTTTCGCGGTCAGCTCGGCGGCGCGTGGGCCGCCGATCGACTCGAAGACGACGTCGATGCCTTCCGGGACCCGCTGCCGCCAGTCCGGGTCGTCGTGGTCGATGTCGGCCTTGCCCTTGCCGGCGGTCGTCACGACTCGGGCGCCCTTCCGCTCGGCCAGCCGGGCCAGATAGCCACCGATGGCCCCGGAGACGGCCTCGACCAGCACGCTTTCCCCGGCTTTCACATCCGCGGCGTCCATCAGACCGAGCGCTACAGAGGCCGGAACGGCGGCGGCGACGGCCTGCTCGGCCGTGACGCCGTCGGGCACGAGGCTGTACTGGCTCGCGGCGACGACCTCGGCGTACGCGCCCCCGGTGAAAGACATGGTGACGACCCTTTGTCCGCGCAGGGTTTCGTCATCGGCCTCGAGGACGATCCCGGCGGCCTCGTGCCCGAAGATCGCCGTCGCCGGACCGGCCGGAATCTGCCCGGATCGCATCTGCGTCTCGTAGAACGGCACGCCGATGGCCTCGGTCCTGACGAGCACTTCGCCGGGTTCCGGGTCGGTTCGGGCCGGTCTGCCAGCTTGAGCACGTCCGGACCACCCGTGCCGTGCTGCACCACTGCGCGCATTGCGTTCCCCTAACTGGACCGTCGGTCAACTTACGGTCGCCTACTATATGGACCGACGGTCAACTTGTCGAGGAGTCTGCATGGAGCGCGCCGACGCGGCCCGCAACCGCCGCGCGATCCTGCGCGCGACGGAGGAGCTGCTGACGACCCACGAGCTGTCCGAGGTATCGATGGACCGCGTGGCGGCCGCGGCCGGCGTCGGCAAGGGAACGGTGTTCCACCGGTTCGGCAACCGCGAAGGCCTGATGCGGGCGCTGGTGGAGTCGCGGATCGAGTCACTGTCTCTTGCCGTGGCTTCGGGCCCGCCGCCGCTGGGCCCGGGCGCACCCCCGGCGGCACGCTTGGCGGCGTTCTTCGACGCCGTGGTCGAGCTGGCTTCTCGCAACGTGAAGGTGATGGCGGCCTTCGAGCGGGCGTCGACGGACCGCCTGAACAGCCCGGTCTATTTGTCGTGGCACGCGCACGTGTCGGGGCTGATCGCATCGGCGTCGCCCGGGCTGGACGCCGACCTGATCGCGCACTTGCTGCTGGGCTCGCTGCACAGCGACCTGATGCTGCGGTTCTTGAAGACGGGCGAGACGGACCGCCTGGCGGCGGGGCTGCGGTCGATGGTGGCGACGTTGCTGCGCTGACCGGCCCGGGAGCAAATCGGACAGGTCGTTCGTTGTACGGGTATGGCTGTCGCGTTCCTGCTGTATGTGTTCGCCGAGATCGCCGCGATCTGGGCGGTGGGTTCGGCCGTCGGCGTGCTCGGCACGCTGGGCCTCCTCCTGGCGGGAGCGATCTTGGGCTCCTGGCTGGCCCGCCGCGAGGGCGGCAAGGCCATGAGGGCGTTCACGGCCGCGGCCAGGTCGGGGCGGCCGGCGGAGAAGGAACTCACCGACGGGATGCTGGTCGGGCTGGGCGGGGTGCTGATCCTGGTCCCGGGCTTCGTTTCGGACGTCTTGGGGCTGCTGCTGATCCTCCCGCCGACACGCGCGGTGGCGCGGCGGATGTGGTTGAAGCGAATGGAGAGGCGCGCGGTGCGGTTCGCGAACCAGCGCCGCGGGCCGGTGATGGTCGTGGACAGCGAGGTCGTTTCCCCGGAGCCTTCGCGGGGGCGGGAGCAGCCGACGGTGATCGAGGGTCGGATCGTCGAGAACTAGTTCACCTGGTCGGCCCGGTCGCACGAACCTTGCCACAATGAGCGCGTGGAGCGTCTGAAGACCACGTCCGCGGTGCGCATCCGGATGAGCAAGCAGAAGTCCCGCAACACCGGGATCGAGATGGCGTTGCGCAAGGCTCTCCACGCTGCCGGCTTCCGCTACCGAGTCCACCGCCGCCCGGTGAAGGGCGTGCGACGCGAAGCGGACCTGGTGTTCGGCCCAGCCCGTGTGGCGGTCTTCGTGGACGGCTGCTTTTGGCACGGCTGCCCGGAGCACGCGACGTGGCCGAAGAACAACGCGGAATTCTGGCGCGAGAAGATCGAGACGAACCGCAGGCGAGACGCCGACACGGACGCACGGCTCGAGGAAGCCGGCTGGCTGGCGGTCCGGATCTGGGAACACGAGACCGTGGAGGTCGCCGCGGAGCGGGTCGTCACGGCTGTGCGCGGGCGCCGCTGAGCTCAGGCGTCTTTCAGTAGCCCCTGGACACCGTTGCGGGTGTCCTCCCACTTGCGCTTGACGCACCAGTCCAGCTTCGCGGTGTCGAGCTCCTTACCCATGGCCGCGGCCAGAACGTGGGCCGCCAACCGCGGCGGAATCGCATTTCCGATCTGTTGGGCGATGGCCCGCCCGGACCACGGGTAATCAGGTGGGAACGTCTGCAGCCTGCCTGCTTCCTGGTCGGAGAAGCGGTCCGGCCGACCCTTCGGTCGGTCGATCAGACGGTTGCGGGAGACCTTGCCGGTGACGGTGAACGCGGGTTCGGTCGATCGCCGCTCGCCACGCGCCTTCGGGTCGCCGCCGGTGCCGTAGTTGGACCTCACCGTGAACTGCTCGGACCAGCCGAGCGCTTCTCCCATCGTCTTCCACGGAAGCAAGCGAGGATCGCCTTCGCCTCGGACCGAACCCTTCCGATAACGCCGGTGTGTGGGCTTGGGCAGCTTTGCTTCCCCATCGCGCCGAGCGATCAAGATCGCGCGACGACGTGTTTGCGGGACCCCGAACTCCTCGGTGTGGAGGATTCCACAATCGACGTTGTAGCCGCGCCTCTCGAGCACAGTTGCATACGCCTGCCACACCGGCAGCACTGCGGGGACCTGTTCGAGAACGATCGCTTCGTACGGAACACCCGCATTCAACGCCCACCGCAGGGGCTCCAGCACCAAGCCGGTGCGCTCATCCTCCAGTTGCGCGAGGTCGTCCTCGCTGAGACTGTCACCGTCACTGTCGGCAACGACCTCGACGAGGGACAGTACCCGTTCCAGAGCTCGTCTGCCGGTCCCGTGCCCCGCGACGGTGTACGTCTGACAGGGAGGCCCGCCGGTCAAAAAACGAGCTTTCGGGTAGTCGGCGGGCTTGGACAGCCGCACGTCGCCGTGTTCGGTGTGAAGTTCGGCTTTCGCGCGAGTGACGCACGCGTCGTCATCCCACTCGATGCCGACAACGGACAAGCCAAGCCAGTGGGCGGCGACGTCGAGACCACCCGGACCGGCGAAGAGGTCCACCATCTCGACCTGCGCCGGGAGCGGCAAGGCCAACTGTCCGTCGGTCATGGCTCGGGAGTCTATAAGTCGGGTACGACAGTTCGAACGCGCCATGATCCGACACGCCGGCAGCCGACTTGCTCGGCGTGTGACGCATCGTGACCACGAGGAGTCCCAGCTCGAGATCGGCCACGATGCGGCATGCATCGGGAGCAGGCTGCAGACGGCCGGGAGAAGAAGCTCGGCATGCCCTCAAGCGCACCCGTGACTGATACAGCAGTGCGCCGTTCGGCTATTCCTCCTCGGAAAAGGCCAACGCTTTCCGCTTGTAGGGGCGGCCTAGCGCGGTGAGGCGGTGCTCAGGCCAGATGTCGCTCCGCTCGTTCACCATCAACTCGCCGTCGCGGCGCATGAGCCAGATCGTCTCCATGCCGGAAAGCACCGCGTCGCCGGGGACTTTGTCCAGCAGGCCGGCGACCAGCCGGACCAGGTCGTCCTGTTGTTCGGGAATCCGGTCGTGTTTGTAGATTCCGAATCCGACGGCCACCGTCGGGGTGATTCCGAAGTCCGTGACCAGCGGCGACCAGGGTGCGGCGTTGCGTTCGTAGACTCGAACCCAGGTCCGGAGTGGGGTGACCGCACCGTCTCGAGCTACCTGCTCGGGCGTGACCGATCCGTCGAAGAGCTCCAGCGGACGGCCGACGTCGAGCAGTGCGCGCGCGACCTGCTCCGGCGACCATGAGGTCGCCATTTCGAGATCGTAAGAGATGGCCATTCGAGCTGATCCTCGCAGTAAATCAGGGATAGAGGTGAAGTATATTGCCTTGTCTGTCGATCGCGATGGCTTCCTTGAGACCGCTGATCGGCCAATCGTGGAGCTGGGCGCGCATCGCTTCGAGGTCCACTGGACTGTCGGCCAGGTTGAGGACGATCCGATCCGTCTGCTCCTTCGCGACCTTCTTCGCCATTTCGTCCGCGATGTTGCGCGCCCGACCGGTCGATGGCGCGTAGTTGTCGAACACCTTGCCGTCGATGCGGTAGTCGGGATTCCGGCCGTTCGGCAGGGTCGAGGGGTTCTGCTCGACGTCGTAGCCCGCTCGCGCGAGGGTGGTGGCCGATTCGTTCTCGCGCTGGAGCGAGCGCGCGGTCTCCGGGTCCGCGCCCTTCGGGATGTTGGTCGGGTGGCCGCCGGGAGCCGCGTTGGAGTCCGGAACGCGGGAGGGTTCGGTGTGGCCGCTGATCTCGTCGCTGATCTTCCCGGCGTCGACCCCCTCCACCTCCGGGTTCGGCGTGCCGCTCATCGCGGCCTGCATCGCCGGGACCACACCTTGGGTGATCGCGACCGCCCCGCCCGCGGTGACGAGGATGGCTTCCGCGGTGGCAGCGACCTCGGCGATCGGAATCGCCAGGGTGGCGCCGGCTTCGACGCCGAAGAAGTCGAGCGCTTCGATCACACCGACGATGAGCACGTCCAGGCCGCCGTCGGTGAGGACGCTGCCGATCACCAGGACCAAGCCGACGATGCTCAGGTCGTCGATGATCGACTTGATCTTCTCCTTGACCCGCTCCTGGGTGTCGTTGTTCCAGATCCGGAAGTCGACGAGGCTGTTCGCGACGTCGTCCAGCGTCTGGGGCAACCCGGTGAGGATGGAATGCTCACCGGCGGCGCGCACCCAGAACCGCTCCAGCTCGACGAGGTCGTCCGAACTGTTGTTGCCGACCAGCCCTTGCAGCCGGGAGTGCAGGTCGCCGACGAGACCGCGAACGGCGGCGGCCGCATCGCGGCACGCCTGGGCGGCGGCATCGATGCGGCCGGTGTCGGCTGTCGGGATGTACCTCTCCAGGAAATCCGGCATCCACCACGGTGAATCACCGGTCAGAGTCACGAAGTCCGTGTTGCCGGGCCACCCGTTCGGCGAAACCGGGGTCCAAGGGGCCGTTCCGTCGGGTTTGCCGGGCACGCTGTTCCGGTCGGCGGTCGCGTGGTTGAGGGCGGACACGTCGATGCCCCTGCCGATCGCGCCCAACAAGTCGAAAGCCGTGCGGAAGCCGTCGTTCAGGATGCAGTCGAGCGCTGCCGCCCAGCCGTCCTGGTACTTGTGGGCACCGTCGCTCGCACCGGCCGCGCCGGCGGCTTGGTCGAGGTGGCCGAGCAAATCCTGCCGGATGCGATCGAGGCTGCTTTGCGCGTCGACGAACTGCTGCGCGACGACGTGGAAGTCCGAGAGCTCGACTCGCACGGCACTGTTCGGCCCGCCGTCCGGACCGCGTTCCAACACCGTCACGGCTCAGACTCGCCAAATCCGGACATTCGCGTCCACCGCCGCAGCATGATTGTCGTGCGCGTTCACCACGACGGTGCGGATCCAGTGCAGCTGGTCTCGCAAATCACGAGCGGAAACGAACCACTCGGTGATTGCCTCGTGGAACGCGTCGTGACCGGCTCCCGTCCAGCAAGTCGCCAGGTCGGCGACGATTTCTCCCAGTTCGTCGAGATATCGGTCGGTGTGGTCGATGTGAGAACCGAGATCGTCCACCAACGTACGCAAAACGGAAAAATCGACCGTCAACTGCACCATGCACCCCTCCGTAAGCATTCGCCTACAGCCCGGATGCGAGGGTAACCGAGATTCCGCTGGACGGCGACTAGTCCACGGATGGCTTGGGGATGTCGAAGTAGCTGGAGAACCGCACCGCCGGGGCGTACTCGCCCTTGACCTTCACCCGTCCCGTCACGAACATCGCGGCCACCGCCGCGTTGCCCGTGGCCATTCTGATGAAGTCGTCCACCGACAGCGTGATCGTGGTGTCCGGTGTCCTCGACAGGTCCGTCGACGAGACGCACATCCCGTCCTCGATCACCGTCTGGAAACGGTCGTAGCCGTCCTCGCCTGATCCCTCGGAAAAGCGCCAGGAAACCACGAAATCGACGTGGCGGGCGCGCGATGGGGAAAAGTGTTCTGACATTCTACGGAAGATCTCGTCCAAGAACACCGAGCGCAGTTCCGGATGGGAAGCGATCGCCTTCAGTTGCTCTCTGGACGCGCGGCGGACGACGTCCACCAGGACGTCCGTCGACAGGGAGCTCAGCTCGATGCCGGCGCCCGCGGAACCCAGCATGTGCAGGGTTTCCAGGACCTGGAGGAACTGCGCCGGCGTCAGGCGGCTGATCACCAGCTTCTCCGCGAACGCGTTCACCACGTGGCCGCCGCGGATGCGGTGGGGGCGTGGGATACGCCATTTCGCGTTGCGGGGCACGGGCGGACTATACGGGCTTCGGCAGGTCGAAGAAACCGATCAAGCCCGCCGCGAATGCCAGGTCGCCTTTGACTTTGATTCTTCCCGTGACGAACAACACCGCCGGGGTGGCCTGGTGGGTGATGAGCCGGAAGAAGTCGGCGGGTGCGATGGTGATCGTGACTCGCGGAGAAGCGTGCATCTCGCGGCTCACCGTGCACGAGCCATGGGATATCGCCGTCTCGTAGCGGTCGTAGCCGCCTTCGCCTGCTCCTCCGGACAGGCGCCAGTGGACCACCGCCTGGAGGTCGCGGGCCCGGTCCGGGCGGATGTGCGCGCCCATGCGGGCGAAGATCTCGTCCAGGACGCGCTCGCGCAGCGCGCGGTCCGCGACGACGCTCTCCAGCTGCGCGCGCGACGCCGAGGCCACCAGGGACGCGAACCGGCCCGGCTCGACCTTGCTCAGGTCGAACGCCGGCGCCCGGGACGCCAGCGCGAGCAGGGCCTTCAGGAACCGGCGGAAGTCGTCCTTGCGGAGTTCGGCGGGGTCGAGCGCTTCCACCAGCGCGTTGACGTCGAGGGCGTGGGCCTCCGGACCCAGCGGGTCGAGCCGCTCCAGGGCGTCGAGCAGTGCCGCGCCGCGGAGGTCCGCGATGCGATCGGCGCTGGTCATCCCGGCGTTTTCGGCCATGGTCACCCCTCTCCCAGTTACTCATGCGTAAGGCTACCCGCCAGTAGGTAGGCGGGCAAGCGTGCCGAAATCACTCTGACGGGTCGCCTCCGGGTACCGTCTCCGGGCAGCAACAAGGAGGTCGAGCGTGTCAGAGGAAGATCAGCGTCCGCCCGAACGGGCCAGGCGGCTGCCGCGTGCGGTGCGCGAGCGGCAGATCCTGGACGCGGCCGTCCAGGTCTTCTCGCGCCACGGCTACCACGCCGCGTCCATGGACGAGATCTCCGACGTCGCCGGCGTCTCGAAGCCGATGATCTACACCTACCTCGGCTCCAAAGAGGACCTCTTCGGCGCGTGCATCCGCCGCGAGGCGACGCGCCTGCTCGAGGCCATCCAGGCCGGGGTGCAGCCCGACCTCCCGCCGGACATGCAGCTCTGGCACGGCCTGCGGTCGTTCTACCGCTTCGTCGCCGAGTACCGCGAGTCTTGGACCGTCCTGCACCGCCAGGCCCTCACCGTCGGCGGGGCTTTCGCCGCGGAGATCACCGACATGCGGGCGCGCGCGATCCAGCTCGTCGCCGCGCTCGTCGTCTCGGCCGGCACCCGCAAGGGCGTCGGCGAGCAGGCCGAGTTCTCCGGCGAAGGCCTGGCCGCGTCCCTGGTCGGCGGGGCCGAATCGCTGGCCGACTGGGCCCTCGACCACCCGGACATCTCCGACGGCGTGCTCGCCTCGTGGCTGATGAACCTCGTCTGGCTCGGCTTCAACGACCTCATCGAAGGCGCGGTCTGGAAGCCGTCAGAGTGAGCTGATCGTGCCCTCCAGGTGCGGCTTCGACTTGCTCCACAGCTCGAACGCCCAGCCGTCGTCCACCGCCCACGACGTGAAGCCCGCCTTGGCCGGCAGCAGCACCGGCTGCTTGAAGCGGACGTCCACGGTGAACGCCTCCGGCAGCCGGCCTTCGAACGCGGCCAGCGCGTGGGCCTTCGTCCACATGCCGTGGGCGATCGCGCGGGGGAAGCCGAACAGGCGGGCCGTCAGCGGGTGCAGGTGGATCGGGTTGCGGTCGCCCGAGACCTCCGCGTAGCGCCGCCCGATGTCGCCCGGGATGCGCCAGAGTGCGTCCGGGGTCGGCGGGGCCAGCTGCTCCCGCCGAGCCGAACCCGAGCCTCCGCCGCGCCGCAGGTACGTGCTGACGTCGGTCCAGACGAGGTCGTCACCGACCCAGGCCTCGCTGACGACGTCGAACTGACGGCCCTTCTCGTGCGGGCGCAGGTTCTCCGCCCGCACGCGCACGGTCAGCGGCTCGCTCACCCGCAGCGCGCGGTGCTGGGTGATCCGGTTGGCCACGTGCACCATGCCGAGCAGCGGGAACGGGAACCCCGGCTCGGTCATCAGCGCCATCTGCAGCGGGAACGCCAGCATGTGCGGGTACGTCGCCGGCAGCTCGTCGCTCAGCCGGAAGCCGCACACCGTGTTGTACGCGGCCAGGTGCGCTGGGTCGACGACGACGCCCGTGCGGACCAGCTCGGTGTCCGGCAGCGATGAGCCCGTTTTGCGGAAGCCGAGCAGCGCCTTCGGGTACAGCGTGGTCAGGCTCGGCGTGCTGTCGAGTTCGCGGATCGCCACGTCACGCCCCCAGCAGGGCCTGGCCGCAGACGCGGACCACGTTGCCGTTCACCGCGGCCGACGCCGGGTTCGCGTACCAGGCGATCGTCTCGGCGACGTCGACCGGCAGGCCGCCCTGACCGAGGCTGGACAGCCGCCGCCCGGCTTCGCGGATGAACAGCGGGACCGCGGCCGTCATCTTGGTTTCGATGAACCCGGGCGCGACGGCGTTGATCGTGCCGCCGTACGCCGCGAGCTGCGGCGCGCCGACGTTGACCATGCCGATGACGCCCGCCTTCGACGTCGCGTAGTTCGTCTGGCCGACGTTGCCGGCGATGCCCGCGATCGACGAGACGCCGATGATCCGGCCGTTCTCGTTCAGCACGTGATCGGCGAGCAGCTTGTCGTTCACCGCGAGCTGTGAAGCGAGGTTGACGGCGATCACCGAGTCCCACGCGCTCTCGCTCATGTTCCCCAGCGTCTTGTCGCGGGTGATGCCCGCGTTGTGCACGACGATGTCGACGCCGCCGTGCCGCTCCTTCAGGTACTCCGCGAGCTTCGCGGGCGCGCTCGGCGAAGTGATGTCGAGCTGCAGCGACGAGCCGCCGACCTTGTTGGCCACCTTCGACAGGTCGCCGCCCTGGGCGGGGATGTCGAGCGCGACGACGTGCGCGCCGTCGCGGGCCAGCACCTCGGCGATCGCCGCGCCGATGCCGCGGGAAGCGCCGGTGACCAGCGCGACCTTGCCGTCCAGGGGCTTTTCCCAGCTGGCCGGCGCCGAAGCCGTCTTGCCTTCGGTGCCGATCCGGATCACCTGCGCGTCGACGAACGCCGACTTCGCCGAAAGCAGGAAGCGCAGCGTCGACTCCGTCGCCTCTTCGGCACCTTCGGCGACGTACACGAGCTGAGCGGTCGCGCCGCGCTTCAGCTCCTTGCCCACCGAGCGGATGAAGCCTTCGAGGGCACGCTGCGCGATCCGCTCGCGGCCTTCGACCTGCTCCGGCGGCGTGCCGAGGACGACGACCCGGCCGGACGGGCCGACGCTGCGGATCACCGGGTGGAAGAAGTCGTAGACCTCGCGCAGACGCGCGGGGTCGGTGACGCCGGTGGCGTCGAAGACCAGCGCCGCGTGCCTGTCGGCGGCCGTGGTGACGACCTCGATGCCGGCGTCGGCCAGCTGGTCGCGAAGGGTCTTCTCGAGCCGTCCGCCGGGCGCCGCGCCCAGGAGTGCGGGACCCTCGAGAGCGGGTTGCCCGGGCTGGTAGCGGCGCAACGTGGCGGGGTTGGGCAGGCCGAGCTTCGGCACCACGAACTTCCCCAGCGGGGTTTTCGTGAACTGCTGGTACCTGTCAGCCATCGGTTGCCTCCCGTGCAGTCTGCGTCACGTCGCAGTCTAACCTACTCGCTAGTAGGTTACAGTGTGAGGGACACGACCAGAGAGGTGAAGTCATGCCACCGAAGAAGACGCCCGCCGTGCGCAAGGTCGCGATCATCGGGGGCAACCGGATCCCGTTCGCGCGGTCCAACGGCCCGTACGCGAAGGCCTCCAACCAGGACATGTTCACCGCCGCCCTCGACGGCCTGGTCAGCCGGTTCTCCCTGCAGGGCGAGGTGATCGGCGAGGTCGCCGCCGGCGCCGTGCTCAAGCACTCGAAGGACTTCAACCTGGCCCGCGAGAGCGTGCTGGGCAGCAAGCTTTCGCCCGCGACGCCCGCGTCCGACGTCCAGATGGCGTGCGGCACCGGCCTGCAGGCCATCGTCAACGTCGCCAACAAGATCGCGCTCGGCCAGATCGACTCGGCCATCGCCGGCGGCGTCGACACCACCAGCGACGCGCCGCTGGCCGTCAACGAGGACCTCCGCCAGATCCTCATCCAGCTCAACGCCGCGAAGACGCTCGGCGACCGCCTCAAGCTCGTCGCGAAGATCCGGCCCGGCCACATCGTCCCGGCGATCCCGCGCAACGAGGAGCCGCGCACGGGTCTGTCGATGGGCGAGCACGCGGCGCTCACCGCGAAGATCTGGGAGATCACCCGCGAAGCGCAGGACGAGCTGGCCGCGAGCAGCCACCAGAAGCTCGCCGCCGCCTACGACCGCGGGTTCTTCGACGACCTCGTGACGCCGTTCCTCAAGCTCGCACGCGACCAGAACCTGCGGCCGGACTCGACGGCGGAGAAGCTCGCCAAGCTCAAGCCGGCCTTCGGCGGCCCGGACGGCACCATGACGGCGGGCAACTCGACGCCGCTGACCGACGGCGCGTCGACGGTCCTGCTCGCCACCGACGAGTGGGCCAAGGCGCACAAGCTGCCGGTGCTGGCCTACCTGACGTTCTCGCAGACCGCGGCCGTCGACTACGTCCACGGCGACAAAGGTCGACCAGCGGCGCGCAGCGCCTCCGTTGAGGGTGGTGGCGGGGGCATGGATGGACTGCTGATGGCACCCGCCTACGCCGTGCCGCGGATGCTCGCCCGCGCCGGGCTTTCGCTGCAGGACTTCGACTTCTACGAGATCCACGAAGCGTTCGCGTCGCAGGTGCTGGCCACGCTCAAGGCGTGGGAGGACCCGGCGTTCGCCAAGGAGAAGCTGGACCTGGACGAGCCGCTCGGCGCGATCGACCGGGCGAAGCTGAACGTCAACGGCTCGTCGCTGGCGGCCGGGCACCCGTTCGCCGCGACCGGCGGCCGGATCGTCGCCACGCTGGCGAAGCTGCTGCACGAGAAGGGGTCCGGGCGCGGCCTGATCTCGATCTGCGCGGCCGGCGGCCAGGGCGTCACCGCGATCCTGGAGAAGTAACCCACGCGAAAGGGCCGCCCCCCACTCGGGGCGGCCCTTTTCGCGTGCTAGTTGGGGAGCGCCTTCTGGGCCCGCTTTGCGAGCTTGTTCGCGCGCTTCTCGGCCTTGCGGCTCAGCTTCCCGGCCGCGGCGCCGACGTCCTTCGCGGCGTGCTTCGCGCGCCAGGCCGCCGACGGCTTCCCGTGCGTGTCGGCCACCGCGAGCAGCAGGCCACCGGCCAGGCTCGCGTTCTTGAAGAACTGGATCTGCTGCTGCTGGCGCTCGCCCGGGTCCTTGATGGCCCAGAAGCTGTGCGTCGACAGCGTCGTGGGCACCAGGCTGCCGAGCAGCAGCCCGGCGGCGAGCCGCGGCGCCTTGCCTGCCGCGAGCGCGAGCCCGGCGCCGACCTTCACCGCGGCGTCGATCCGGACGAGCGTCACCGGGTCCCGCGGGATCTGCTCAGGGAGTTTGTCGCCGAACTTGTCGATCGCGCTGTTGAGGAACGGTTCCGCCGCTTTGGCGTGGCCCTCGGCCTGCCTCAGCGCATTGATCCCGCCCGTCACGAAGATCGTGGCGAGCAGGGGACGTGCCACTCGACGGAGTATCACGGTCATAGCCTTCCTCGTACGGGCCGGTGCCTGGTCGAACCTACTCCGTGGGTGCCCGCTCGGCCCGGGCTCGAATCCTCATCGCGCTTTCTGGCTCTTTATCGTCCTGGCAGTAGAGAGCGCTATAAAGCGTTAGCGGTTGACCTTGACGCTGCGTCAACTTCTATCGTCGTCGGCATGGAGTGGTCGATCCAGGACATCGCCCGCTCGGCCGGGACGACGAGCCGGACGCTGCGCCACTACAACGCGGTCGGCCTGCTCGAGCCCAGCCGGATCGGCGGCAACGGCTACCGCTACTACGACGAGCAGGCGCTCGTCCGGCTGCAGCGGATCCTGCTGCTGCGCGAGCTCGGGCTCGGGCTGCCGGCGATCGCCGAGGTGCTCGACGGGCAGCGCGACAGCGCCGCGGCCCTGGAAACCCACCTGGAGCTGCTCGAAGCCGAGCGGCGGCGGATCGGACGGCAGATCGAGTCGGTCCGCACGACCCTCCGGAAGCTGAAGGGAGGTGAACGACTGATGGCAGAAGAAGTGTTCGACGGGTTCGACCACACGAGGTACGAGAAGGAGGTCACCGAACGCTGGGGCGCTGACGCGTACCAGCAGGGTGACCAGTGGTGGAGTTCGTTGTCGACCGCGGAGAAGGAAGCCCACCAGCAGGAGCAGCGGGACATCGCGGCGGCGTTCGACGCGGCGCGCGCTTCGGGCCTCGCCGTGGATTCGGACGAGGTCCAGGCGATCACGCGGCGGCTGCACGAGTGGCTGCGGCCTGCGGTTTCGTCAGTGTCGGCGGGGTACTTCGCGGGCCTCGGGCAGCTGTATGCGGACGACCCGCGCTACGGGTTCGAAGGCGGCGGAGCGGAATTCGTCCGGGACGCGATGAAGATCTACGCGGAACGGAACCTGAGCGACCGGTGACGCGTCGTATGAGCGCACTGGGGGTAGGGACGAGCAGGGCTGCAGACCTGTTCGTCTCTATGTACGGCCATCCGGTCGAACCTGGGCGACACGCGCTAGGCGTCTATGGCGGAATATCGGGTTCACCCTAGAAACGCCGATAGCTTGGCAGAGTGGACCCCATCCGCAACCCCTTCGCGCCGGGCGCCGGGCAGCGGCCGCCTGAGCTGGCCGGACGGGAGCGTGAGCTCAAAGCCTTCGAAGTGGTTCTGGAACGCGTTGCGCGGGGGAGACCCGAACGCAGTCTCGTGCTCACCGGGCTGCGGGGCGTCGGCAAGACCGTGCTGCTCGGCGAGCTGCGGGCGATGGCGCTCCGGCACAAGTGGGGGGCCGGGAAGATCGAAGCCCGGCCGGACGCCGAGCTGCGGCGGCCCCTGTCGGCCGCCTTGCACCGGGCCATCCGGGACCTCGCCGTGCGGCACCGGGCGCCGGATCGGGTCGAAGAGGTGCTCGGGGTGCTCAAAGCCTTCGCCCTGCGGGCCAACAAGCCCGACGCCAAGCTGCGCGACCGGTGGCAGCCGGGCATCGACGTGCCCGCCGCGCAGGGACGGGCCGACTCCGGGGACATCGAAATCGACCTCGTCGAGCTGTTCACCGACGTCGCCGAGCTGGCCGCGGACGTCGGCACCGGCGTTGCACTGCTCATCGACGAGATCCAGGACCTGCAGCCCGACGACGTCTCGGCGTTGTGCGCGGCCTGCCACGAGCTCTCGCAGTCCGGGGCGCCGCTCGTGGTCGTCGGGGCCGGGCTGCCGCACGTGCCCGCGGTGCTCTCGGCGTCGAAGTCCTACTCCGAGCGGCTCTTCCGGTACGCGCGCATCGACCGGCTCAGCCGCGAGGACGCCGACTTCGCCGTGATGGCGCCGATCGAACGCGAGGACGCCGGCATCGAGCCGGAAGCACTCGACGCGCTCTTCGACGCGTCCGGCGGCTACCCCTACTTCATCCAGGCCTACGGCAAGGCCGCCTGGGACGCGGCGCCGTCCGACCCGATCACCGTCAAGGACGTGCAGGTCGCGGCGCCCGAGGCGGAGTCAGAGCTGGCCGTCGGCTTCTTCGGCTCGCGCTACGAGCGCGCGACGCCGGCCGAGCGGGAGTACCTGCAGGCGATGGCCTCGCTGACCCAGGGCCGCGACGAGCCCGCCGGCACCGCCGACGTCGCCGTGTTCCTCGGGCGGAAGCCGTCGTCGCTGTCGCCGGCGCGCGACAGCCTGATGAAGAAGGGCCTCGTCTACTCCGCCGAGCGCGGGCAGATCGCCTTCACCGTCCCGCACTTCGGCCACTACCTGCTCGGACGCGACTGACCTGGGCTTTTCCGCCTGTCTCGCGGTCTATGAGCCTGACTAAGGCTCTCTTGGCTTTTTACTAGAGGTTCTTAGAGAGCCGTAGCGGGTTGCCTGGCCGTGACCGCCGCCACCCCGAATCTCTCCGGCCGATACCCAAGTTTGCCGATGATTCATCGGCAAGTGCGCCAAGTCACCGGATATTCATTGGCGTCCTTGTGAAAAAAGGCGCATACTAGACCTACAAGCCACCAAGACCCTCGAAGGGGATGCAGAAACCGATGAACAACATCGCCGCCAAGCTCCGTGCCCGTCGCGCCGAGGCTCGCACTCGCCGGGCGCTGAACCGGGCGATCGACACCGCCGCCACCGCGACGGTCCGTCAGGAACTCATCGCGATCGCGCAGGCTCGCTCGGGCTACATGCGCTGATCTCTCACCCCGTGGCGGTCGCCCATTCGAGTGACCTAGGCCACATCGTGCTCATGGTGTAACGCTGCCCGAAGGGGCGTCGATACCCAGTACGACCCCGTGATGCTGGCGGACCCCCGACCTGGCAGCATCACGGGGTTTCCCATTTCTCCGGTAAATCCCTTGCCGCGCCGCTGGTCTGCAGTAATCTTTGACTTCGTCAACGAAATTGTTGAGGTGGTCAATGAACGACACTCCGCCGGCCGACCGGGTCGCCGCAGTCCGCGCCTTCAACCGGCTCTACACCTCGGTCATCGGGGTGCTCGACGAAGGCCCGGCGGACGCCGAGTACTCGCTGCCGGAAGCCCGCGTGCTCTTCGAGCTCGCCCACCAGGACCCGTTTCCGGTGACGGACCTGCGGAAACGCCTCGACCTCGACGCCGGTTACGCCAGCAGGCTGCTCGCGCGCCTCGAGTCGCGCGGGCTGATCGTGCGCGAACGGTCCGAGGAGGACGCTCGCCGCCAGCTCGTCCGGCCGACCGACGCGGGCCGGGACGCCTTCGCCGTGTTGAACCGCCGCTCCACCGAGCAGATCGGCGGCCTCCTGAGCCGCTTCGCCGACGAAGACCAGCAACGCCTGCTGACGGCGATGCGCACGATCAGCGACCTGGTGGGTGACCGCCGCCGCGACCCGGCCCTCGTCCTCCGCCCGCCACGACCGGGCGACCTCGGTTGGGTGGTGGAACGCCACGGTGCGTTGTACGCCCGCGAGTACGGCCTGAACGCCCGGTTCGAGGCGCTCGTCGCCCGGCTCGCCGCGGAATTCCTCGACAACAGCGACAACCCGCGGCAGGCGTTCTGGATCGCCGAGCTCGACGGCGAACGCGTCGGCAGCATCGGCTGCGGTCGCGGGCCGGACGCGGACACCGCGAAGCTCCGGCTTCTGCTGCTCGAACCGGCGGCGCGCGGCCACGGCGTCGGCAAGCGGCTGGTGACCGAGTGCATTTCCTTCGCGAAGGCCCACGGCTACCGGGCGATGGAGCTGTCGACGGTCTCCATCCTCGACGCCGCCCGCTCGATCTACCGCGCGGCCGGGTTCGAGCTCGTCACCGAGAAGGACTTCGACGACTGGGGGCGTGCGCTCACCGACGAAACCTGGCGCCTGGAGTTCTAGCGGCGGAGCCGGCCGTGGTTGGGTGGGCGCGTGACGGACTACGTCGACGGGTACTGCGAACGCGTTGCGCCCGGGCTCTGGGGTGAGCCGCTCAACAGCCTCAGCAACCTCGCCTTCCTCGTTGCCGCCGTGCTCGTGTGGCGGCTCGCCGTGGGGAACCGGACCGGTCGGGTGCTCGCCGGGCTGATCGGGCTCGTTTTCGTGGCGAGCACCGTCTTCCACCTGCTCGCGACGCGGTGGGCGGCCGTCGCCGACTCGGGCGCCATCCTCGTCTTCGCGCTGGTGTACGCCGTGGTGTTCGTCCGGGAGTACTGGAGCCGGCGGTGGGCGTGGGTTGCCGCGCCGGCGTTCCTCGTGCTGACCGCGGCCACCGCGTTGCTGGGCGGAGGCCTTTACCTCTCCGCGCTGATCGGTCTCGGCGTCTTCACCGCGGTACTCGCTTTCCGGCGCGACGCGTACTGGACGCACTTCGCCGTCGCGGGTGCGATCTTCGCGCTCTCACTGAGCTTGCGCACGCTCGACCGGGACGTGTGCGACTACGTCCCGGTCGGCACGCACTTCCTCTGGCACCTGCTCAACGGCCTGGTGCTCTACCTGGTTTCCCGGTCGATCGTCCTCAGTGGACGCCGATAGGCCGCAGGTTTTTGTCGTGCTCGTCGGTGTGGTAGTCCTCCGGCTCGGTGTCGTCCGTGCCGTTGAAGACCTTCAGCCGGCGGGCGATCACCGTGACGATCGCCGCCACCACGAGGTTGCCGATCAACGCCACGAACCCGACGTAGATCTGGACCGCCGAGCCCGCGAACGGGTGCCAGCCGAAGATCGACAGGTTGCCCAGCGACAGCGCCGAACCGCCGAAGTGCTGCTTTCCGTTGGCCGGGTTGGGGATGCCGTACAGCATGATCAGGCCCCAGCCGATGCCGACGACCCAGCCCGCGATCAGGCCCCAGCGGTGGAACCAGCGCGTGTACAGCGCCAGCGCCACGGCCGGCAGTGTCTGCAGGATCAGCACGCCGCCGATGAGCTGGAGGTCGATCGAGAACTGCGGGTCGATCAGGATGATCACGGCAACCGCGCCGAGCTTCACGACCAGCGAGGCGAGCTTCGCCTGCTTCGCCTCTTCCTGCGGTGTCGCGTTCTTGCGGATGTACTCCTTGTAGATGTTGCGGGTCCACAGGTTCGCCGCGGCGATCGACATGATCGCGGCCGGCACCAGCGCGCCGATGCCGATCGCGGCGAACGCGATACCGGCGAACCACGACGCGAACTGGTTGTCGAACAGCACCGGGACGATCGTGTTGCCGTCCGCCTTGCCGGTGGCCGCGTTCGTCAGCGGCTTGACGCCCGCCGTGATCGCCACGTAGCCGAGCAGCGCCAGCAGGCCGAGCACCAGCGAGTACGCCGGCAGCGCGACCATGTTCCGCTTGATCACGCTGCGGCCGCGCGAGGCCAGCACGCTGGTCAGCGAGTGCGGGTACAGGAACAGCGCGAGCGCCGAGCCCAGCGCCAGCGTCGCGTACTGCAGCTGGTTGTTGGCGTTGAGCAGGATGCCGTCGGTCTTCGCCGGCGTCTTGTCGAACTTCGCCACCGCGGTGTCGAAGATGTGCGACCAGCCGCCGAGCTTCGAGGGCAGGTAGATGATCGCCACCAGGATCACCAGGTAGATCAGGATGTCCTTGACGAACGCGATCAGCGCGGGCGCCCGCAGGCCGGACTGGTAGGTGTAGAAGGCCAGGATGATGAAGGCGACCAGCAGCGGCAGGTGCCCGACGATGCCGGAGCCGTTGATGCCCATCGTCCGCAGCACGGCTTCGAGGCCGACCAGCTGCAGCGCGATGTACGGCATGGTCGCGACGATGCCGGTGATCGCCACCAGCAGCGCGAGGATCGGCGAGCCGAAGCGCCCGCGCACGAAGTCGGCCGGGGTGACGTAACCGCGCACCCGCGAAACCGACCACATCCGCAGCGCCGGGAGCAGCACGATCGGGTAGACGACGATCGTGTACGGCAGCGCGTAGAAGCCGAGCGCGCCGGCGCTGAACACCAGCGCGGGCACCGCGACGAACGTGTACGCCGTGTAGAGGTCACCGCCGAGCAGGAACCAGGTGATCCACGAGCCGAACTTGCGGCCGCCGAGGCCCCATTCGTCGAGGTGGTCGAGCGTGCTGCCGCGCTGCCAGCGGGAGGCCATGAAGCCGAGGACCGTCACCAGCGCGAACAGGAGCGTGAAGATGATCAGCTCGGGCCACTGCAGGTTGCTCATCGAGCGTCCCCCTCGTCCAGTTCGTCGACGCTCAGCTTGTCCGGGCCGTCGGAGGTGGGCTTGTCCCGCGTCATCAGGTAGACGATCCAGGTGCTCAGCACCCCGATCCCGACGAAGAGGAACTGGAACCAGTAGAAGAACGGCATCCCGAACAACCGCGGTCCGTCCAGGTTGAACAGTGGCGTGACCAGGACAAGCAGGGGGACGATCAGGAGCAGGTTCCACGGGCTGAACTGAAACCCGCGCACCTTTCCGTCGTGCTTTGCAGTCGACATCGACCTCACCTAACACTCCCGTAACCGACTGCCTGACCTTAGAACCTCAGTGACAGCCCGTCACGTCTGTCCGATATCGATTTGATCGCCCCGGTCGGCGATGCCGACCAACGTCGGTTGCCCCGCCCCGGTGGGCCCGATATCAATAGCCGACTCCGCACGCGCAAAACCCAAAAGGGGCAACCGTATGACACGACTCCGCTACGCGGTGGTGATCCCGGCCATCGCCGGCACCCTGCTGGCCGGGTTCACGCCTGCGTTCGCAGGTCAGGAGGTCGCGGCCGGTAAGCAGCCGCTGAACTCCACGAACATCCCGGCGCAGTACGCGAACCAGAAGCTGGACTGGCACAAGTGCGCCGTCCCCTCCGAGCTGCCGACGGCCCCGCCCGCCGGCGCCGAGGACATGGAGTGCGCGACCTACAAGACGCCGCGCAACTGGTACCAGGCGAACGCGCAGATCGACCTGACCATCGCGGTCAGCCGCCTCAAGGCGAAGTCGGACGCGACCGCCAGCGTCGTCACCAACCCCGGTGGCCCCGGCGCCCCCGGCCGCAACTTCCCGGCCCGCCTGCGCAACCAGACGAAGCTGCGCGAGCACCAGGAGATCGTCGGCTTCGACCCGCGCGGCACCGGCAAGAGCACCAACATCACCTGCGGCGGCGCCATCGGCACCGGTGCGGACCTCGACCCGCGTGACCGCGACCGCGGCAACCTGAACCTGATCCTGCAGGCGACGAAGTACGCGGCGCTGTCCTGCCAGCAGAAGTCCGGCGAGCTGGGCCCGCTGATCAACACCGACCAGACGGTCAAGGACATCGACCTGCTGCGCGTGCTGCTCGGCCGGGACAAGATCAACTGGGTCGGCTACTCGGCGGGCACCTGGATGGGCGCGCACTACGCGCAGGCCTTCCCGACGCGCACCGGCCGGTTCGTCCTCGACTCGGCGACCGAGTTCACCACGACCTGGCAGAAGTCGTTCGACTGGCAGCCGCTCGGCTTCGAGCGCCGCTGGCGGCAGGACTTCCTCCCGTGGATCGCGAAGTACGACAGCCTCTACCACTTCGGCACCACCGGCGAGGCGGCCCGCCAGACCTACGAGCAGGTCCGCTACGCCCTGACCCAGGGCGCGGTCACCCTGCCCGACGGCTCGACCGTCTCGGCCAACGGGCTCGACTCGTTCATCGCGTCGCAGATCTACTCGAAGCGCGCCTTCCCCGGCCTGGCCGACTACCTGGTCAGCGTCCGCACGCTGACCCAGGGCACCGCTTCGGCGGCGGCCAAGTCCTCGGCCGCGCAGAAGGCCAAGGCGGCCGACAAGAGCACCGTCACCTACGGCGCCCAGCCGCTGATGGTGCCGGCCGACGGCGACGCCTACGACGCCAGCTTCTGGACCATCCCGTGCAACGAGGGTCCGTGGACCGGCTCGCCGAACAGCGCCATCAAGGACTCGCAGAAGCTGATCGACAAGCAGCTGCCGCTCCTGGGTGCCGGCTGGTTCATCCAGCCGTGCCTGTTCTGGAAGAAGCCGCCGTCCCCGCTCCCGGTGCTGGACGGCAAGGGTGTCCCGCCGGTGCTGATCGTCGAGTCGGAGCACGACCCGGCGACGCCGATCGAGGGCGCGAAGCGGGCGCACAAGGCGTTCGCGGGTTCGCGGATGCTGACGATCACCGGTGAGGGTGACCACGGCATCTACGCCGGCGGCAACGCGGGTGTGGACAAGGTCGTGGAGGCCTACCTGGTCGACGGCGTGGTGCCGAACGACCAGAGCCTGCCCGGCATGCCACTTCCGGTGCCCGCGGGCGCCTGACACCACCAGGTGTTGTGGAAGCCCCGCCGAACTCCGGTTCGGCGGGGCTTTTCCACACCTGTGCACAGAGTTGTCCACAGGCAGTGGACAACTCTGTGGTATTAGAATCCCGCTCATGGTTCGAGTGCCACTGACGGATGAAGAGCGCGAACGGGGCGAACGCCTCGGCCAGGCGCTGAGAGCGGCGCGGGCCGGCCGCAGCATGGTCGACGTCGCCACCGAGGCCGGGATCTCCGTCGAGACGCTCCGGAAGATCGAGACCGGCCGCATCCCGACACCGGCGTTCTTCACGGTCACGGCCATCGCCGACGCCGTCGGGCTGCCGCTGGAGGAGCTGCGCGCGGCCGTCGCGCCCGCGGCGTCGCCACCGCTGTCCCAGGCGAGCTGACCGCCCGGACATGCGCTGGCACCTCACCGGCGACATCGACGGCTTCCTCGCCGAGGCCGGAGACTTCCTGCACTCGCGGCCGGCCCTGCACACCTCGCAGCTGACCCGGCTCGAGAAGCTGCGGACGAACCCGGAGGACGGCACCCTCTTCGGCCGGCTGGAACAGGACGGCAAGGTCCACGCGATCTGCTACCTCCGTCCGGCGCAACGCCTGATCCTGACCTCGGTCGCCCCCGAACCGGCGGACGCGCTCGCCGCGGAACTGGCCGGCCGGCCGTTGTCCGGAGTGACCGCGGAGGACGACACCGCCACCGCGTTCGCCGAAGCGTGGCAGCGGCGCACCGATGCGGAGCCGGTGCTCGGGGTGCGGGTCCGGCTCCACCGGCTCGGCACGCTCACCCCGCCCGACCCGATGCCCGAAGGCCGCGCTTCGACCGCGCCGGACCACGCGGAGGTCGTGCGCTGGTGCGGCGAGTTCGCCGCCGCGGTCGGGCAGCCGCCCGTGGCCGACGAGCGGTCATGGGCCGCCTCGAACTTCGCCGGCAAGCAGTTCACGTTCTGGGAGACCGGCGGTCCGGTCGCCATGGCGGGCTCGACCCCGGTGCTGGCCGGCATGGTCCGGATCGACCCCGTCTACACCCCGGCCCGCTTCCGAGGCCGGGGCTACGCGGGCGCGGTGACGGTCGCGGCGAGCCAGGCCGCACTCGCCGACGGCGCGACGGACGTGGTCATCTACACCGATCCCGCCAACGTCACGAGCAACGCCCTGTACCGGCGCCTCGGCTACGTCCCGATCGCCGCGTTCCGCGGGTACGACTTCCGCTAGATCGGCCGCAGCTGCTTGAGGATGTGCTCGCGGTCGTTGAGGAACGCGCAGCCCGGCACGGGCAGGTCGTAGCTGTTCAGCAGCTTCTCGAAGTCGGAGAACTCGTCGGCGGAGAAGCCGAAGCCGACCCGGTACGCGTGTGCGGCCAGCACGTCGGCCAGTTCCTCCCACTCGCCGGCCCACAGCAGCGTCCGGTAGTGCGTGTAGTCCTCGGGGGAGAGCCGGTTGCCGATCATGGTCAGGACGCTGTCGGCGAAGAAGCTGATCCGGTTGCCCTTGAGGTCGGCGACCGTCGGGTTCGCCGGGTCGCGGGCGGTGTCGGGGTTGCGGACCACGCCGGGCCCGGCCACCGGGTAGGCAGTGTGCACGTGCCCGTTGTCCTCGACCAGCACGATCACGTGCACGTTGAAGCGCTCGCCGGCACAGCGCCAGCGGCCGTTGCGCTGCTGCCGCCGGGCCTCGCTGGGGTCGTTGGCGACGTCCTTGACCACGGAGATGATCTGCTCGTCGGTCCAGCCGGCCGGGAACTCGCTGGTCGCCCTGCGCCCGACGCCCGGTGCGTGCCCGCCGCCCACTCGCTGCTCCCTTCGTCGCAACGAGCGTAGGTCAAACGGCGGCAGCGAGCAGCACGATGCCGACGACCTGGAGGTCGAGCCCGCGGAAGAGCTGACGGGCCAGGTTGGCGGGCATCGGGCCCATCGGGGTGTCGACGAACCCGGGATTCGCGTAGTCAACGGCGGTGCGGGTGACCGTGCGCAGGATCGACAGCACCGACAGCGGCACGGCCAGCCAGGCGCCGACGGCGAACGACGTCCCACCCGCGAGGGTGACCACGAAGAGCGCTGTCCACCAGACGAGACCCACGCCGGCGAGCACCAGGCCGTGGGCCAGTACCAGCTCGCGGTCGCTCGAACCCAGCCACCGCCGCCGGCCCGGATTGCGCCACAGCTCGCCCAGCCCGCCGCCGAACGGCGTCAGTGCGACGTACGCGCCGATGCCGACCAGGACCGCGCCCGGCACCGTCGGCACCGCGATGTGCGCGACGACGACCGCGAGACCGACCAGCAGCGCGGCACCCGCGTACCGCGCCCGGCCGAGGGTGCCCGCCAAGGCCAGCCGCAGCGGGGTCGGGCGGCGCAGCGAAAACCCGCCGACCGGCGCGGACGGCGGCAGCAGCATCATCGGGTCGAGGAAGGTGACGGCGACCGAGCGCAGCACCCGGCCGTCCCACCCGGCCAGCAGCGCCGCCCGGCCCGCGTGCGACACCGGCTCGCCGCCGAAGGCCAGCGGCAGGGCCGCGACGAGCACCCCCGCCGCGACGAACTGGACGGCCGCCGGGCCCAAGCCGAGCGCAGCGATCGCCAGGCCGAGGACGGCGAGCACCAGCGGGCCGAGCGCGTCGACGCGCACCGGCGTCCGCCTCGCCGACGCGAAGGCCGCCACCCCGGTCGCGACGACGATCGCGACCGCCGCACGCCACTGGTCCAGCCCGGCGCCGCCGACCGCGAGCAGCAGCGCGGCCAGGTAGCCGGTCACCGCGACCACGCCGGTCCACGCGCCGAGCAGCCGCAGCGTGACGACCCGGCCGCGGTCGACCGGGGCGAAGTCGAGCCAGGTCAGCTGCGCCGGTTCGACCCAGGCGAAACCGCGGCGCAGCAGGCCGCGCCAGCCGACCGCGCAGCAGAGCGTCAACAGCCCGAGCACGGCCGGGAAGTCCACAGTGGACGACCCGTAGAGGGCCGGCCGCCAGCCGTCGACGTGGAAGAACGCGGTGAACAGGAACCCGAAGCCGAACAGGAAGACGAAGGTGGCGGTGTCGCCGCTGAAGACCCCGCCGAACCGCTTGCGGCCCGGGATCCGCATCCTGCGCGGAGCCGCGGTCACCACAGTTCGAGCACGCTGTCCGCGGCCTCCAGCAGCGGCGGGTGGTGGGTGGCCACCACGACCGCCGCGCCGGCCGCCGTCGACCGGCCGATCACCTCGACCAGCCACTCCTTGCCCGCGGTGTCCAGCGCGCGTTCCGGCTCGTCCAGCAGCAGCACCCGGTGCGGCCGGGCCGTGACGCCGAGCAGCAGGAGGCGGCGGCGCTGGCCAGCGGAGAAGTGCCCGGACGTCACGCGCATGCGTTCGCCGAGTCCCGCGTCCCGCAGCAGCTCCTCATGGTCACCGAGGTCGGCGCCGAACGAGCCGGACAGCAGCTCCAGGTGCTGCAACGGCGTCAGCTCGGCGAAGAAGTCGGAATCGTCGAAGAGCACCGAGACCTTGCGCCGGAACTCGACGTCCCGCTCGTCCGGCACCTTGCCGTCGATGAGCACCCGGCCCCGCTGCGGCTTCTGCATGCCGTAGAAGCACCGCATCAACGTCGACTTGCCGACCCCGTTGGGCCCGACGATCGCCGCGCATTCGCCGGGGTCGACCGAGAAGTCGAGGTCGTCGAACAGCCACAGCTCGCCGGCCCGGACGCCGAGTGCCTTCGCGTCGATCATTTGAGGTGTTCGAGAACCGGGGCGAACTGGTCCATGTTGTGCTCCAGGACGGTGTAGTAGGTCAGGCCGAACCGCTCGCGGTGCGCGTGGAGCTGCTCGGCAACGGCGGCGGGCGAGCCGACCAGCGCGGTCGGGACCTCGGCGAGCTGGTCGGCGCTCAGCAGGCCCTGGGTCAGCTCGGCCAGTTTCTCGAGCGCGCCCGCGCGGTCGTCGGTGACGTTCACGAAGTGGCAGAGCAGGTTGAACTCGGCCGTGCGGTCGCCGAGCTTCCCGCGGACGAACTCGACCCGCTCCTCGATCTCCTCGGCGCTCGCCGGGGCCAGCGCGGCGCCGTCCGGTGTCTTCGTCGTCCCGGTGAAGCCGATGATGTCGGCGTGCTCGGCGGCCATCGTCAGGATCCGGTCGCCGCGGCCGGCGAGCAGCAGCGGCGGTCCTCCGGGACGCACGGGCGCGGGCTTGTGCTCCGGGTCGGCGTAGCGCCGCTCGAGCTCGATGATCGTCCGTTCGAGGTGGTCGACGCGTTCGCGCGCGGACGGGAACGGCATCCCCGCGGCCTCGAACTCCTCCTTGACGTACCCGGCGCCGAGGCCGAGCTCCAGCCGGCCGTCGGTGAACTGGTCGGTGCCGGTGACGTCGCGGGCCAGCAGCACGGGGTTGTAGAAGGGCGTGTTGAGCACGAAGGTGGTCAGCTTGACGCGCGAGGTGACCTCGCCGGCCAGCACGAGCGCCGGGAACGGCGGCGCCATCCCCAGGTGGTCGGCCGCGCACAGGACGTCGAAGCCCAGTTCCTCGGCCTTGCGGCACTTCTCGACCCAGGCGGCGCGGCTGTCCGGCACGATCATGTTGACACCGAAACGAAAATCCCCAGTCATGACGACCAAGGTACTCAGCGAAGCCGGGCGATCACCGGGGCCAGCCGCTCGAGATCGTCTTCGAGCACGGTGAAGTAGCTGACGCCGAGGGTTTCGCGGGTGCGCAGCAGCTGCTCGGCCCCGGATTCCGCGGAGCCGACGAGGACCGTCGCCAGCTCGCCGAGCTCCTCGACGCCGAGGTGCGGCACCAGCTGGTGGGCTTCCTCCAGCGCCGCCCGCCGGTCGTCGGTGATCCGGACGAAGTGGACCATCAGGTTCAGTTCGACGTCCCGGCCGTCGAGCACCCGCTCGACGAAGGCGGCGCGCTCGGCCAGCGCGCCGGCACCGGCCAAGGCCAGCCGTCCCTCGGCCGCGCCCGGCGCCGTGCCGGTGAGGGCGATGGTGTCGGCGTGCGCGGCGGCGAAGGTCAGCATCCGGTCGCCCCGGCCGCCGAGCAGCAGGGGCGGCCTCGGCCGGCCGTCGAAGGTCCGCTCGATCTCGGTGACGACGTCGACGAGCCGCCGGAACCGGTCGCCGGGCGTGCCCCAGCCGACGCCTGCGGCTTCGAACTCCTCGCGGACGTACCCGGCGCCGATGCCGAGCTCCACCCGGCCGCCGGTGAACTCGTCGAGCGCGGTGACGTCCCTGGCCAGCAGCACCGGGTTGCAGAAGCTCGCGTTGAGCACGTAGGTGTTCAGCCGGATCCGCTCGGTGGCCTCGGCGGCGAGCAGCAGCGCCGGCACCGGCGCGACCCGGCCGAGGTGGTCGACCACGCCGACGACGTCGTAGCCGAGGTCCTCGGCCCGGCGGCACTTCGCCATCCACTCGGCCCGCGAGCCGGGCACGTACAAGGCCACGCCGAACCGGAACGGTCTCATGGCCGCGAAACTACCCGGAAAGGGAGAAGGGGACGTCCCGCGGGACGTCCCCTTCTCGCCTCAGTGCGTTCAGCCGAGGCGCTGGGCCAGCGCGTCGAGCTCGTCACGCAGCGACGTCGGGACCTTGTCGCCGATCTTCGCGAACCACTCCTCGATCAGCGGCAGCTCCTCGCGCCACTCCTCGGGCTTGACGTCCAGCGCGGCCTGGATGTCCTCGATCGGCTCGGTCAGGCCCTCGGTGTCGAGGTCCTCGGCGCGCGGCACGAAGCCGACCGGCGTCTCGACGGCGTTGCCCTTGCCCTCGACGCGCTCGATGACCCACTTGAGGATCCGCGAGTTCTCGCCGAAGCCCGGCCACAGGAAGCGGCCGTCGTCGCCGCGGCGGAACCAGTTGACGTAGAAGATCTTCGGCAGCTTGTTCGCGTCGGCGTTCTTGCCGAGGGTCAGCCAGTGCTTGAAGTAGTCACCGGCGTGGTAGCCGAGGAACGGCAGCATCGCCATCGGGTCGCGGCGCACGTTGCCGACCGCGCCGGCCGCGGCCGCCGTGGTCTCCGACGACATCGTGGCGCCCATGAACACGCCGTGCTGCCAGTCGCGGGCCTCGTTCACCAGCGGCACGGTGGTCTTGCGGCGGCCGCCGAACAGGATGGCCGAGATCGGCACGCCCTTCGGGTCGTCCCACTCCGGCGCGAGGATCGGGCACTGCGACATCGGCGTGCAGTAGCGCGAGTTCGGGTGGGCGGCCTTCTCGCCCGACTCCGGCGTCCAGTCCTCGCCCTTCCACGAGGTGGCGTGCTCGGGCTTGTTCTCCATGCCCTCCCACCAGATGTCGCCGTCGTCGGTCAGGGCGACGTTCGTGAAGACCGTGTTGCCCTTCTCGATCGTGCGCATGGCGTTCGGGTTGGTGTGCCAGTCGGTGCCCGGCGCGACGCCGAAGAAGCCGAACTCCGGGTTCACCGCGTACAGGCGGCCGTCTTCGCCGAAGCGCATCCAGGCGATGTCGTCGCCCAGGGTCTCCGCGCGCCAGCCCGGGATGGTCGGCTGCAGCATGGCGAGGTTGGTCTTGCCGCAGGCGCTCGGGAACGCCGCCGCGACGTAGTGGACCTTGTCCTCGGGCGAGATCAGCTTGAGGATCAGCATGTGCTCGGCGAGCCAGCCCTCGTCACGGGCCATCACCGACGCGATGCGCAGCGAGTAGCACTTCTTGCCCAGCAAGGAGTTGCCGCCGTAACCCGAGCCGTAGCTCCAGATCGCGCGCTCCTCGGGGAAGTGCGAAATGTACTTCGTTTCGTTGCAGGGCCAGGAAACGTCCTGCTCGCCCGGTTCGAGCGGCTTGCCGACCGAGTGCAGCGCGGGCACGAATTCGCGCTCGCTGCCATCCGGCGCGATGAACTTGTCGAGCGCCGCCTTGCCGGCGCGGGTCATCACGCGCATCGACGCGACAACGTAGGCGAAATCGGTGATTTCGATACCCAGCTTGGGATTCTCGTCGCCGAGCGGGCCCATGCAGAACGGGATGACGTACATCGTGCGGCCGCGCATCGAGCCGCGGAACAGCTCGGTCATCGTGGCCTTCATCTCGGCCGGGTCCATCCAGTTGTTGGTCGGACCGGCGTCCTCGGGACGCTCCGAACAGATGAAGGTCCGGTCTTCCACGCGGGCGACGTCGTCGGGGTCGGAAGTGGCCCAGAAGGAGTTCGGCTTCGACTTGAGCTGCACGAACGTGCCCGCGTCGACCAGCTCCTGGTTGATCCGGGCGGCTTCTTCGTCAGACCCGTCGACCCACACCACCCGGTCCGGGGTGGTCAGCTCGGCGACCTCCCGGACGAAGGACAGCACGCCAGTGTGCGTCGTCGGCGCGGTGTCCAGTCCGGGGATGGCGACTGCGGTCATCTCTACTCCTGACTTCCGACGACAAATGCGCCCGCACCGGAACGACGTTGTCCCGGTGCGGGCGTCATTGCCGGCGACCGAATGGCTTCGCACACCGGCTGGCGAACCGGTGTGGATGTTTTGGGATTCCCCGAGAGTAGCCGCATGACCGGCAAGTAACCGAGAGCTGACGTGTAGGTTCTCTCACAAGAACGATAAGGGAATCGATTCAGATGTCACTTGATCGGTGCATTCGGTGAAAATCTTCCGGTGGCGCGCGACACAGCTGTGACCTGCTCGTTTTCATTGAAGACATGAAGAAAGCCCGGGGCCGCAGCCCCGGGCTTTCAAACTATGACGTGGGTCACTTTCAGTTCGGCGAAATCCACTGCCCCGTGCCGGAGTCGATGCGCGCGACGCCTTCCAGCGTCTGCGTGCCGGCCTCGCCCCAGGCCGCATCCGCGGCGGGGTCGCCGTCGTTCACCAGTCCACTGGAGACTTCGGTCCACTGGCCGGGGCCGGAGTGCTCGAACGTCGTGGTCGTGCCGTCGGACTCGGTCTGCACCGCGATGTCCGCTTCGCCGTCGCCGTCCTTGTCGGTGAAGGCGATGGTGCCGCCGCTCTTCGTCTCGACGATGGCGGTGTCGTTGTGGCCGTCGTGGTCGGTGTCGATGGTCGCGACCCCCGCGTCCACCTCGCCGTCCGGCAGGTCGGCGTGGATGTGGCCGCCGGAGCTGTCGTCCCGGCCGGTGCCGGAGTCGTCGTGGCCGCCGGAGCCGCCGTCCTGGACCCACTGGCCGCTGGCCTCGTCGTAGACCGCCTGCTCGACGACCTTCCCGTTCTCGTCCAGCACGGCGTAGTGGTCGGCCTCGCCGTCGTGGTTCGTGTCGATGAAGGCCTGGGCCGAGCCGTCGTCGTGTTCGATGATCGCGGTGTCGTTCACCCCGTCTTCGTTCACGTCGTAGTTGCCCTCGGCCTGGTACTCCTGGCCGTCGACGTGGACGGTCATCGCGTCCGGGCTGCTCGCGTCGGTGTCGCTGCCGCCACTCTCGTCGACCCACATGGGACTTCCCCCTTCGAACCGGGTAACACGCTCCGACCTGCTGTCTGAGGGTATGACTCACCGTAGGCCCGTTCGGTTCCGCTCCACAACCGGACGGGTGCTCAGGCGGTTTTGTCCCGCAGCGCCCGGATCCGCGTCAGGAAGGCTTCGGCGCGCTCGCGGCCGTCGCTGACCTCTTTCAGCCGCTTCGACACGACGGCGATCTTCTTGGCCCGCTCCTGCGCGCCCATCTTGATCGTCTTGTCGACTTCCTTCAGCTCGGCCTCGATCGCGTCGATGCGCCGGCCCAGCGCCTCGTCCAGCGCCATCGACAGCTGCTGCTCGGCCTCGATGAGCTGCTCGGCGACGAGCTGGTCGAGCGTCGAGCGGGCGTCCGCGATCGCCTCGACCAGCCACTGCTTCATGTGCTGCTTGTCGGCCGCGTGCTTGCGCGTGCGGGCCATCCACCAGCCCGCGCCGAGGCCGATGATGATCGTCGCGGGCAGCACGACCGGGTTCAGGATCGCGACGCCGGCCAGCGGCAGCGCGGCGACCTTGCCTGCCCCGACACCGCCGGAGATGCCCATGAAGACGAGCAGCTTGTCCTCGGCCGTCGGCGGCTTCTTGTCCGGCGGCCGCAGCACCACCGGCGGCCCGCCCGCCCTGGCGAACTGCGCGCGGATGACGTCGAGCTCTTCCGGCGAGAACAGCTCCGCCAGCGAAACGTTGGTGACCTGGTTCAGCCGCTGCGAAAGCAGCATCGAGATGCGCTGCGACGTCGTCTGCAGCGCGATGTCGACCTGCTGCGGCAACGCGGCCAGCTCGTCGCGCTTGGCCGCGTCGATCAGCTGGCGGAAGTGGGTCTGCGCGTCCCGCATCTGCCGGCTGCTCTCGTGCCCGACCTCGACGCGGGTGCGCTGCACCTCGCCGCGCAGCTTCAGCTGCCAGCCGCGGGTCGAGCTCCGGCGTTCGGCCTGCAGCTGGTCACGGCGTTCGCGCAGCTGCTCGGCCTCGGCCTCACCCGCCGACAGCGCGCGGCTCTCGGCCTGCAGCTTCGCCTTGAGCTCGCCCAGCGCACTGGACAGCGCGCGCAGCGTGTTGGCCTCACCCAGCATCGCCGACCGGCCGACGAGCAGTTCCTGCAGCGCCGTCTGGATCGCCGCGACGCCGGACTTCTCCCGCAGCATCGCGGCCATCTGCTCGTTGGGTGCCTTGGCCGCGGTCTCGAACATCCGCGCCGACACCGGGTGGAACACGGCGTCGGCGAAGCGGGGCGCGTGCTCGCGCAGCAGCTGCTTGTCGGCCTCCATGACCTCGCGCCAGCCGCGGAACATGTCCACCTTGGTCAGCGCGAACACGACTGTCTCGACCCGCTCGCCGACGTCACGCAGGAACTGCAGCTCGGTCGAGGTGAACGGCGCCGAGGCGTCGACGACGAACAGCAGCGCGGTGGCGCCCGCGGCGGCTTCCTTGGCGAGCTCACCGTGCATCGAGTCGAGGCCGCCGACGCCCGGCGTGTCCACCAGCGAGAGGCGTTCGAGCAGCGGCACCGGCCCGGTGACCTCTACGTACCGCGGCGGGAGCTGCCCGGGCGGCAGCTCGTGCGCGGCGGACACCCAGTGGATCAGCTGGCCGAGGTCGATCGGCACCGGGGCGAGCTGGCCGGGGTAGCAGGCCTGCGCGCCCCAGGTGTCCGCGTGGTCGAACACCAGGTAGGTCGCGGTGGCCACGTCGGCGTCCACCGGGGACAGCCCCGGCATCGCGAGCAGGGCGTTGACCAGCGAACTCTTTCCGCGGTTCGTCTCGCCGACGACCACGACGGCCGGCTTCTTCGGCCGGGCCTTCCGGATGTCCTCAACCCACTTCGCGGCGGCGGGATCGGCCTCGCGGACGACGGTCAGCAGCTGGTCTCGGGTCGCGGCGACCTGCGCGGGCAGGCTCGGCGCGGTCGGTGCGCTCACGGGCTCTTCTTCGCGTAGACGGTGACGATCGGGGCGCGCAGCAGGCGGTCGTGGTCGGCGAAGCCGGCGACCTCGGTTTCCGCGACGATGCCGTCGAGCGCCGGGTCCTCGGTCGGCACCGCGCCGCCGGCTTCGTGGCGGGCCGGGTCGAACCGCTCGCCGTCGGGCCGCAGGGCATGGACGCCGATCGCGGCGAGCCCCTCTTCCAGGCGTTCGACGACGCCACCGCTGCGGGCGCGGTCCAGTGCGTACAGGCACATCCGGATCAGCGCCTGGCGATCCGCGAGTGCGCGCTCGAGATCACTTACCTGCTGCAAGGGGTGCACATCGGTGTCCGACGCGGCGGCGCCGCTGCCGGTTCCCTCCTTGCGGAACCACGCCATGACTCCAGTGTGGCGGACTCAGCCGCCGTCCGGGGGCGGAACCGGGCGAAGGAACCGGATCAGGATCGTCCGGAGGATCGCCTGTTCGGCCGCCAGATCGAGGCCGGGGTCGAGACTGGCCCGCGAAATCATCGCGTCGAGCAGCCCGGCGACCCACCCGGCGACCGCGCGCGGGGGAACGCCGGGGTCGATCAGCCCGCCCACCGAGGCGCGGGTGACCAGCACGGCCAGGCCGTCGCGCAGGGCGCTGTCGTTGCGGTGGATCAGCTGGGCGAACTCGTCGTCGCGGGCGGCCTGGGCGGCGGCTTCCAGCACGAGCCGGACGACCGCGGGGTGCGCGAGCTGGCCGGCCAGTTCGGTGACGACGTCGAGCAGCGCCGACAGCGGATCGTCCGTCTTCGCCGCCGCTTCGAGGCGTTCGGCCGTCTCGGCGGCGTCGTCAGTGAAGATCGCCGTGAAGACCGCGCGCTTGCTGGGGAAGTAGTGGAAGAGGCTGCCGGAGCTGATGCCCGCGGCCCGGCAGATGTCCGCGGTCGTCGTCCGCTCGAAGCCCTTCTCGGCGAAGCAGCCGGCGGCGGCGTCGACGATCGCCCGGCGCTTGGCAGCGTGCTTGGCCGGGTCGACGGTCCTCATCGCTCGACCGGCCGTTCGTCGTGCCAGGGGTAGCCGTGCTCGGCGAAGGCGGGGGCCAGCTCTCGGTTGCGCAGGTCCGTCTTCTCGCGGGCGATCTCGCGGCCGTCGGTGGTGCGCAGGACGAGCTCCTTGCCGTCGAGGTAGACGGCTTCGAGGTCGGCCTCGATGCGGCGGGTCTTGTCGCCGCGGACCAGGGTGACCCGGGTCGGGGAGACGGTGACGACCAGCCGTTCGTGGGCCCAGACCGCGGCGAAGACCAGGCCGAGGACCAGCCCGCAGGCGACCGCGGCCAGCGTCGCCCACGGCTGCGGCAGCCTCGTGAGCACCTTGAACACGCCCTGGAACGGGAAGGCGGGCAGGCCGCTCACCCACTCGGCGATGGCCCAGACACCCACGCCGAGCGCACCCCCGAGGAGCGGGCAGCCGACCCAGGACCCGGTGCGCAGCCACGACGGCTCGTCGACGGTCGTCTCCATGCCGCTCATTATCAGACCGCGCGCTCGGTTTATGAAACCCGGGGCGGATCCCGCGTGATCAGTCGCGGATCTCGCGTGTTTGGGTGCGCATCTCGCGTGATGGGCGGGGCATCACACCACCTGGTCGATCACCTCGCGGAGCACGGCTTCCAGGCCGGGGCCGTCTTCGGCGAGGCGGGAGGAGACGAGGAGCTGGTCCTCGGCCGTGCGGAGCCAGATCGAGCCGGCGACCGAGATCTCGATGACGTTCAGCCGGAACGGGTACGCGCGGCGGCCCAGCCGGACCTCGGCCTCGCGCACCAGCTGGCCGAGCCGCTCGCCGGCGACGATCTGGCGGCGGTAGAAGCCGGGGGCCCACGGGGTGCCGCCCGCCGGCTCGTTCGTCCCGCGCAGGGCGGGGCCCCGGGCGTTGGCGAAGTGGCGGGTCGCGGCCGGGGCGAAGAAGTCGAGCGCCTGGCGCATCGCGGACCCGTGCGCCAGCGCGGGCCTGCCGTACCGGGAACGCGGGCTGCGCGGGTCCGGGTCCTCGCGGTTGCGCAGGAAGGCGAGCAGGTCGGTCCACCAGTCGGCCCACTGCGCCTGGACGGCGGCCCGGTCGATCGCGGCCGGGACGTGCACCGGGACCTGCGGCTCCACCGGCGGCAGCACCTGTCCTTCGGAAACGGACAGTGCCAGGGCGTCACGGATGTACAGCGCGACGTCGACCTCGGTCTCGCTGCTCCACCCGACTCGCCAGGATGTCGTGTTTTCTAGGCGCACGTCTCAACAGTACGCGGGAAAACGGCCCTACCAGCGAAAGTCGGCAAGCAGAAACAAACTCACGCTTCGCGGACCTGTTGCCAGATCAAGAAGTACGCCCGGTGGACCACATGCGCGACGCGGCTCTGCGCCGGCGTCGCCCCGAAGGAGGCGAAGGAGCGCCACCAGCCCGCGCGTTCGAGCGCGTGCGCGGCCAGCTCCGGCCGGGGCGCGCCCGGCTTGCCGAGCTGGGCGCCGATGTCGGCGTTGCTGCCGACCCGCAGCACCTCTTCGGACAGGTCCTCCGGCATGTCGACCGCGCCCGAAGCGACCAGCGTCAGCGCTTCGAGCAGCCGCAGCTGGTGGGCTTCGGGCTTGGCGAGCAGCACCTCGATGGCGTCGTGGACGCGCTGGCGCTCGGCCGGGTCGGCCGACGCGTGCGCGAGCGCGGTCACCGAGGCCAGCGCGGCGGCGGCCTTGATGCCGTCGGCGCGGGCGGCGAACACGATCGACAGCCGCTGGCGGACGGCTTCGAGGCCGGACGCGTCGAGCAGCGCCCGCCGCAGCGCGCCCGCCGTGATCTCCGGTTCCTTGCGGATGGCCTCGACGGCGTGCGAAATGCCGAACAGGTCGAGCTTCTCCAGCAGCCGCAGCCGGGTGCCCGCCGGGACGTCGCACTCCCAGCTCGTGAAGATGTCGGCCGAGATCAGCATGGTCTGCAGGACGTCGTCGTCGAGCTCGGCGAGCTGCCGCAGGGCCTCGGCGTCGGCGGAGGTGAACCCGCCGGACTCCGCGGACTCGGCGATCAGGCCGATCACCGGCAGCACGTCGGCGACGCGCGGCTTCAGCGTCGACGCCTGCTTCTCGGCGAGCAGCGTCGCGGCCTTCCAGACGTCACCGCCGGAGCCCTCGACGGACTCGGGCGCGATGGTGTCGGCCTTGTTGAGCACGGCGATCGCGTTGACCGGGCCTGCCTCGCGGCTCGCCGTGGCCGCGGTGAAGGCGGCGAGGGCCTGCTGGTCGTCCGCGCGGACGCCCTGGGTGACGACGTACAGGACGGCTTCGGCGCCGGCGACGGCGTTGCGCGAGGTGTCGTCGAGCTCGTCCGAGCCCTCCTCGTCCTCTTCTTTGCGGTGCTTCGCCGCACCCAGCAGCTGCTCGGTGCGGGACACCGAAGCGGCGTCGAGCGAGCCGAGGCCCGGGGTGTCGATCACCGTCATGCCCTGGAGGACGGCGTTGGTCAGGTACGCCTCGATGTGCGAGACCTGCTCGATGTCGACGCCCAGCTCGGCGGGGATCATGCCGTCGGCGGCGAACGGGAGCACCTGCTTGCGGCCGTCGGTGAAGACGATCTCCACGCGGTCCACCGTGCCGTACTGGAACCGGGTCACCAGCCGGGTGCACTCGCCGATGTCGGTCGGCGCCACCCGGCGGCCGATCAGGGCGTTGACCAGCGTCGACTTGCCCGACTTGATCCGGCCGGCCACGGCCACCTGCAGCGGCGCGCCGAGCCGCCGCAGCACCTCGGCGAACCCGGCGGCGGTGCGCGCGGAGACCTGCGGCTGCAGGCGGTGGCACAGGTTGGCCACGGACATCGACAGCGGACCCGCGAGCCGGCCCTGCTCCGGTGACGTCACGGCCCCCCTCCCCGTCATGCGGACAACTCCTGAATCGTCCCATGCGCCTCATCCCGAGGTCGCACCCAAGGTGGTACCGCCGACCGACGCGCGATCTCCACCGCGCGACCTAGGGTTGGGTGGTGCGACGGCTGAGCCTCTGGATGCGTGCCCACCCCATGGCGGGCGACTCGGTGCTGGCCGTCCTGCTCGGCCTGTTCGACCTGCTGCTGTTCGCCGTCGACGGCTTCGACGAGATCGCCGAAATGCCGCCCTGGTACATCGCCGTGCCGGTGAACATCGCCATGGTGGCGCCGCTGGTGTTCCGGCGGCGGTCGCCGCTGTGGTCGGCGTACGCCGTGCTGGTGATCGGCATCATCCACGGCACGCTCGAGCTCGGCATCTCCAGCGTCGCCGCGCTGGCGATGAGCATCTACTCGGTCGTCGTCTACGCCGGACGGCGGCAGGGGCTGGTGTACGTCGGTGCCGTCGTCGCCGGGTCGGCCGTGCAGCTGGCCCTCGGTCCGGCGGACGAGCTGGTCATCGCGGCGCTGTTCCTGGCGTTCGGCATCGCACTGTGCTGGACCCTCGGCGAGTTCGTCGGGGCCCGGCGCGCCTACGACGTGGAAGTGGAGGCCCGGTTGCACCTGCTCGAGACCGAACGGGACCAGGCCACCCGGATCGCGGTGGCCGAGGAGCGCGGGCGGATCGCGCGCGAGCTGCACGACGTCGTCGCGCACGCGGTGAGCGTGATGGTCGTGCAGGCCGACGGCGCGTCCTACGCGATCCAGAGCAACCCCGAGCTCGCTCAGCGGGCCCTGCAAACGATTTCCGAGACCGGCCGCGGCGCGCTCGGCGAGCTGCGGCGGCTGCTGGACGTGCTCCGCAGCGACGACGCGGACGGCGAGCCACGGGTGCCGCAGCCGGACGCGCACGCCCTCGCCGAGCTGGCCGACCGGATGCGCACCGCCGGGGTGCCGGTGGACCTGGAGCTCGGCGAGCTCGGCGACCTGCCGGCCGGCGTCTCGCTCGGCATCTACCGGATCGTGCAAGAGTCGCTGACCAACACGCTCAAGCACGCCGGCCGCGGCGCGACCGCTTCGGTGCGGGTGCACCGCACCGGCGACCTGGTGGAGGTGCTGGTGTCCGACGACGGCGCCGGCGCCGGGCAGCTGGTCGCGGCGGGCGGGCGCAATCCCCGGCTGCCGGGCGGCAACGGCTTGATCGGCATGCGCGAGCGCGCACACGTGTACGGCGGAACGTTGGACGTCGGCCCGGCTGCGGGCGGTGGGTGGCAGGTCCGCGCGGCCCTGCCGGTTAGGTTGGACAAGTGATCCGGGTGGTGGTCGTCGACGACCAGGAACTGATGCGCGTCGGGTTCCGCATGGTGCTGGGCGCGCAGGAGGACATCGACGTCGTCGGCGAGGCGGGCGACGGGGCGCAGGCCATCGAGCTGGCCGAGCAGCTGCGTCCCGACGTCGTGCTGATGGACGTCCGGATGCCGGTGCTCGACGGCGTCGAGGCGACGAAGCGGATCGTCGCCGCCGGCACCGCGCGCGTGCTCGTGATGACGACGTTCGACCTCGACGAGTACGTCTACGCCGCACTGCAGGGCGGGGCGAGCGGGTTCCTGCTCAAGGACACCCAGCCCGGCCACCTGGTCTCGGCCCTGCGCGCGGTCGCCTCGGGTGACGCGGTGGTGTCGCCGTCGGTGACCCGGCGGCTCCTGGACCGCTTCGTCGGCACCGGCGGCCCGCCGATGCGGGACACCGCCGAGCTGGACGTGCTCACCGACCGCGAGCGCGAGGTGCTCGTGCTCATCGCCAAGGGCATGTCGAACCTGGAGATCGCCGAGGCGCTGTTCCTCTCCGAGGCGACGGTGAAGACGCACGTCGGGCGGATCCTGGCGAAGCTGGAGCTGCGGGACCGGGTGCAGGCCGTGGTGCTGGCCTACGAAACCGGCCTCGCGCGCCCCGGCATCGCCTGACTCAGCGGAAGCCGTCCGGCGGGGTGGTCGCCGGGTCCTTGCCCGCGTGGCGGACCTCGGTGAGCCAGCGGCCGAAGTCCGGGCGGTCGCCGTCGATGTCCGTGTAGCCGTACTCCTTCATCAGCGTCCAAGAGGCCAGCGTCTGCCCGGCGAACCGGCCGACGTCGGGGTCCTGCGCCAGGGCCGCGACGCCGCGGGCCAGCAGGTACGGCGTCTCGGAGATCTTGAAGTCGACCGGGGCCAGCTTGCCGACCGCGTCGCGCCAGTTCTCCTCGGTGACTTCGAAGTGGTCGAGCATCGACTCCGAGCGCAGGAAGCCCGGTGTCACCGCCAGGCCGACGCAGTCGTGCTTCTTCAGCTCCACGCCCAGCGCCCGGCCGAGCGCGCGGATGCCGCACTTGGCCAGGTAGTAGGGGAGGCCCGCGCCGACGTAGTCGTCGTTGTCGCCGTCGGTCACCTCGAGGACCAGGCCCCGGCGGGCGAGCACCAGCGGCAGGAGCTTGTGCAGCGCGATCAGGTGCGTGTCCAGCGTGTTGTGCGTCAGGGTGAGCGCGTCCTCCAGCGGCGTCTCCCAGAACGGCGCGTCGAAGTGGAAGTACATGTCGCCGCCCCAGACGTCGTCGACCAGGATGTCGATCCCGTCCACTTCGGACTCGATACGGGCCCTGAGTGCATCCACATCGGACTGCGAGGTGAAGTCGCAGCGGACGACGACCGCTTTGCCGCCGGCCGCTTCGACCAGCTCACCCGTCTCTTCGATCGTCTCCGGGCGCTTCATCGGCGACACGGTTTCGCGCGTCGTGCGGCCGGTGACGTACACCGTCGCCCCCGCGCGGCCCAATTCCACCGCGATCGCCCGCCCGCAGCCCCGCGTCGCCCCGGTGACCACGGCGACCTTGCCCCGCAAACTCATGAGTCCTCCCGTCCCCGCCACGCGGACAGCACCGCGTCGACGTCCTCCGCCAGCCGGTCGGCCAGCCGCCCGTGCGGCCGGATCGACCAGTCGATCGACACCCCGTTGATGACCCCGAGCACCGCGCGGGCCGCCCGCGGCACGCTCGGCGCGTGCGGCAGCGACGAAGCCGCCGCCCGCACCAGCCGCCGCAGTTCTCCTTCGACCGCCGTGAAGTGCTCGCCCAGCAGCGACCGCAGCACCGGGTCGCCGATGTCCACGCCGAGCTGGCCCAGGTGGTTCGCGGCCTCTTCGGCGTCACCGAGCACCGCGTAGACCGAGACCGCCGCGGCGCGCAGGCCGTCGACCGGGTCGTCCGCCCGCTCGGCGCACTCCCGCATCTGCTCGACCGCCCGCTGCGTGGCCCGCCGGCTCATCGCCTGCAGCAGACCGCTCTTGGAGCCGAACCGCTGCGCGACCGTGCCGACCGAGACCCCGGCTTCGGCCGCCACCTGCGCCAGCGTGAAACCCGGGCCGCAGCGGCCGATCACGGTCTCCGCCGCGGCCAGCAGCCGCTCGTCGGTGATGCTCCTCGGCCGGGCCACGCCGTTATTGAACCACAGTTCATTAATGACGTCGAATCAGAACCTTGTTCTGGTTAGGACGGCGCCACGGACCGCAGCTCGCCCACCTGCGGCGACCGTCGCGCCGGCCGACGGCTGAACAAGGTTCTCAGGGTTGACTCAGGGTCATCACGGATCGCGCATCGGCCGAAGAGCCAGCAAGGTACTACTCAGGTAGGGGGAGGGGTTCGGCCTCCAGGGTGACGCGCGAACCACCCCCGACCCGCGACGATGAACGCGTCGTAAGCGAGGGGCGGAAGAGGAGCAGCCATGATCGAGGCAACCGGCCTCACCAAACGGTACGGAAAGACGCTGGCGGTGAACAACCTGTCGTTCTCCGTGTCCGCGGGCCAGGTCACCGGCTTCCTCGGCCCGAACGGGGCGGGCAAGTCCACCACCATGCGGATGATCCTGGGCCTGGACAACCCGACCGGCGGCCAGGTCACCATCGGGGGCAAGAAGTACCACGACCTCAAGGAGCCGCTGCGCACCGTCGGCGCCCTGCTCGACGCGAAGTGGGTGCACCCCAACCGCTCGGCGCGCGCCCACCTGCTGTGGATGGCGAAGTCCAACCGCATCCCGGCCACCCGCGTCGACGAGGTCCTCGAGACGGTCGGCCTGACCAGTGTCGCGGGCAAGCGCGCCGGCGGGTTCTCACTCGGCATGTCGCAGCGCCTCGGCATCGCGGCCGCCCTGCTCGGCGACCCGGAGGTGCTGCTGTTCGACGAGCCGGTGAACGGCCTCGACCCCGAGGGCATCCTCTGGATCCGGAAGTTCATGCACCGGCTGGCCGACGAAGGCCGCACCGTGTTCGTGTCGAGCCACCTGCTTTCGGAGATGGCGCTGACCGCGAGCAACCTCGTGGTGATCGGCCGCGGGCAGCTGATTTCGCAGTCGTCGACCGAAGAGTTCGTCTCCCGCGCCGCGGAGAACACGGTCAAGGTGCGCTCGCCGCAGCTGGCCGAACTCCGCGACGCGCTGCAGCGTGCCAGCGCCGGTGTCACCGGGGACGACACCGGGCTCGTGGTGTCCGGGATGGACAGCGACAAGATCGGCGAGATCGCCGCCGCCAACCGGATCGTGCTGCACGAGCTGAGCCCGCAGACCGGCTCGCTCGAGCAGGCCTTCATGCAGATCACCGGCGACTCCGTCGAGTACCACACCGGCCTCGACGCCGAGGCGCAGCACGTGCTCGAGTCCGCCAAGTAACCGGGGAAACCAAGACCATGAACCTGCTCGCCGTGGAACGCATCAAGCTGTTCTCGACCCGCTCGCCGTGGTGGTGCGCGCTCATCACCCTGGCACTGGCCATCGGCTTCGCCGCCATCTTCTCCGGCGCGTCGCCCGCCGACGAACCGGTCTCCGTGGCCGCCACCCAGTTCGGCGGCTCCCAGTTCGGCATCGCCGTCGTCATGGTGCTCGCCGCGCTCGCGGTGACCACCGAATACCGCTTCAACACCATCCGGACGACCTTCCAGGCCGTGCCGCACCGCTCGCCGGCGCTGGTCGCCAAGACGATCGTCGTCGCGCTCGTCGCGCTGGTGATCGGCGAGATCGCCGCCTTCGGCGCCCTCGGCCTCAGCATGCTGATGCGGCCGAACGACGGCATCGGCCTGCACACCACGCAGGACTGGCTGAACGTCGCCGGGCTCGGGCCGGTGTTCGCGGTCGCCGCCGTGCTCGCCGTCGCGCTCGGGATCCTCGTCCGGCACAGCGCCGGTGCCATCGCCCTGCTGCTCATCTACTACTTGGCCGTCGAAGAGCTGGTGCAGCTCATCCCGAAGGTCGGGCACCACATCCACGAGTGGCTGCCGTTCAACGTGGCGAACAAGTTCCTGCGCGGTGCCGCCGCCGGGGGCGACGGCCCGCCGCCGTCGGATTCGCCGCTCAGCCCGGGCTGGGCGCTGGCGTACTTCGCCGGCATCGCGCTCGTGTTCCTGCTCGTCGCGCTCGGGGTCGCGAAGAAGCGGGACGCCTAGGGGGTAACAGGGGAAAAGGGGAGAACACCGGATCCGGGTCGCGCTGTCGGGGGGCGACCCGGATCCGGTGTTTCGCAGTAGGCTCGCCGACGACGGACGGGGAGCCCATGATCGAAGCGACGGCACTGACCAAGCGGTACGGCGCCACCACCGCGGTGGACGCGCTGACCTTCACCGCCCGCTCGGGGCGCGTCACCGGCTTCCTCGGCCCGAACGGCGCCGGCAAGTCCACGACCATGCGGCTGATCCTCGGCCTCGACCGCCCGGACGCCGGCCACGTGCTCGTCGACGGCGTCCCGTACCGGCAGCTGGAAGATCCACTGAGGACGGTCGGCGCGATGCTGGACGCCACCTGGCGCCACCCCGGCCGCAGCGGGCGCGACCACCTGCGCTGGCTGGCCGCCACCAACGGCATCCCGGACAAGCGCGTCGAAGAGGTGCTCGCGCTGGTCGGGCTGACCAGCGTCGGCAAGACGCGGGTGCTGCAGTACTCGCTGGGCATGCAGCAGCGGCTCGGGATCGCCGCCGCCATGCTCGGCGACCCGCGCGTGCTGCTGTTCGACGAGCCGGTGAACGGCCTCGACCCCGAGGGCATGGCCTGGATCCGCCAGCTGCTGCACGCGCTGGCCGCCGAAGGCCGCACCGTGTTCGTCTCCAGCCACCTGCTGCCCGAGATGGCGCAGACCGCGCAGGACCTCGTGGTGATCGGCCGCGGCCGGCTGATCTACCAGGGCACCATGGAGGAGTTCATCGCGCAGACGAGTGAACACGGCGTGCGCGTCCGCACCCCGCACGCCGACCGGCTGCGGACGGCGTTGACCGGGCAGGCCGAGTTCACCGAATCGGGTGATGCGTTCGTGGTGTCCGGGTTGGACAGTGACCGGATCGGGCAGCTCGCCTTCGACGCCGGCGCGACGCTCCACGAGCTCAGCCCGATCTCCGGCTCGCTCGAGCAGGCCTACCTCGACCTCACCCGTGACGCCGTCGAGTTCGCGGTGCCGTCCCCGGAGACCTCCCGATGATCGCCAACCTCCTCCGCGCCGAGCGCATCAAGCTGTTCAGCACCCGGGCGCCGTGGTGGTGCCTGGCCATCGCGGTGGTCGCGCCGCTCGGCTTCACCGCGCTGTTCTTCGCGCTGGCCGGCCCGGAGATTCCGCCGACGGTCGGCAACACCCAGCTCGCGAGCGGCAACGGCCGGTCCGTGCTGCTCGTCCTCGCCGTGCTCGCGACGGCGTCGGAGTTCAACTGGGGCACCATGCGCCTGACGTTCCAAGCGGTGCCGAGCCGGGTGCCCGCGCTGGTCGCCAAGGTCGTGGTCGTCGCCGCGCTGGGCACGGTGCTCGGGCTGGTCGTCGGCTTCGGGTCATGGGGGCTGGCGGCGCTGGTGCAGCCGGACGCCGACCTCGCGCTGCAGTCGGCCGCCGCGTGGCGCTCGGTGCTCGGCCAGAGCCTGGTCTTCCTCTTCACCGCGGTCGCCGGGGTCGGCGTCGCGCTGCTGCTGCGCAGTGTCGCCTTCGCCCTGACCATCGTCCTCGTGTGGACGCAGGTGCTGGAAGGCGTCGTCCTCTTCATCCCGGGCTTCGGCAAGCACGTCTACCAGTGGATGCCCTTCCACGCGGCCGACGAGTTCGTCGGCGCGGCGAGCTTCACCGGCGGCTCGCTGCAGCTGCCGTCGGCGCCGCTCGGGCCGTGGGGGTACCTCGGTTACTTCGCGGCCATCACCGTTGCCCTGTTCGTGGCCGGGGTACTCGTAACGGCACGACGCGACGCCTGAGCGTGACCGCGGTCTCAATACCCCAAAAAACCTTGTTAACAAAAGGTGAAACAGCTGTGGCCTGTCTCACAGGCACCGGACATACTGCTATGACCAGGCAATATTCGTAAGTGAGCACCGGAACCGTCTAGCTCCCCTGGAGGTGAATCTTGACGGTGGACACCGGGCAAGAATTGGGCGGCACGATTCCCCGAGCCCGCGTCGAAGACGACGCCCCCCGGCTCGAACCCATGCTGGACCTCGAATGGTCGCGGGCGATCGAACTCCCGCAGGCCGCCATGACGGCGGCGACTCCCGCCGAACTCCGCCGGGCGTGGGTGCACCGCGCCCCGGAGGACAGCGTCCTGGCCCTGTTCCGCGCTTCGGCCGGGATGGCGGGCCCGATCCCCGCGCCGTGGTGGCTGCGCGCGGTCGCCGACGGCACGCTCGATTCGCGGGAACAGGGTTTCCGCGTCGAGGACCGGATCGCGCAGCTGCTCGGCAGGCGCCCGGGGTGGGAATTCGTCCCGTGGGCGGCGGACGGCGAATCCGGCTACTGGGAGTTCATGCCGTCCGAACGCGGCAAATCGGGACACGCGATTCCCACGACGGTGATGAACACCGACCGGCACCCGGGCTGGATCGACGTCCTGCCCGCGCACACCGGGCGGACACCGGACCCGATCCCGATCGCCGGGCTGGCCGGACTGCGGTCGCGTCTCGGGGTGATCGAGGCCATTCGTTAATCCATCCATGCCCCCGCCACCACCCTCAACGGAGGCGTTACGCGCCCGGCTACATTGCCTCTGTGGAGAAGGAAGACGGACGTCGGCTGCGCAGCGTGGTCAGTTACGTCAAGCGCGGTGGCCGGATGACCGTCGGGCAGCAGCGGGCGTGGGAAGAACACTGGCCGCGGCTGGGCCGCACGGTGAGCGAACTGCCCAAAGGGCCGATCGACTTCACCGCGTGGTTCGGCCGCGAGGCGCCGGTGCTGCTGGAGATCGGCTCCGGCATGGGCGAGACGACCTCGCAGCTGGCCGCCGCCGCGCCGGAGCTGAACTACGTCGCCGCCGAGGTCTACGACCCGGGCCTCGGCCAGCTGATGCTGCGCGCCGAAAACCTCGGCGTGAAAAACCTGCGGCTGCTGCACGGCGACGCCGTCGTGCTGCTGACCGAGCACGTCGAGCCGGACTCGCTGCACGGCGTCCGGCTGTTCTTCCCTGACCCGTGGCCGAAGAAGAAGCACCACAAGCGGCGGATCGTGTCGCCGTCGTTCGCCGCGCTCGTGGCGTCCCGGCTCGCCCCCGGCGGCACCTTCCACATGGCGACCGACTGGGAGAACTACGCCGAGCAGATGCTCGAAGTCTGCTCCGCGGAGCCGACGCTGAAGAACCGGTACGACGGCTGGGCGCCGCGGCCGGAGTGGCGGCCCGTGACCAAGTTCGAGCAGCGCGCCGACGTCGAAGGCCGCGTCTCGCACGACCTGATCTTCGAAAAGCGCTGAAGGGAACTCTCCCCGGATCCCCTGCGGAGAGAGTCCCCTTCAGCCCACTACCCCCGGTATCCGCCGCTGCCCCGACTGCAGCGGCGGACGCCTCATTCGTCGGCCAGCGGCTCCGCCTGGACCCGCTTCAGCGCCGGCGTGCAGACCGACGCGCCGAGCAGGGCCACCCCGACGCCCAGCACCACCGGCGCCAGCAACCACGGGCTGACCACGATGCCCCGCGGGTCGACCATGCTGTAGAGCCCAACGCCGACCAGTACCCCGACGATTCCCGCGCCGATGGTGGCGACCAGCGCCGGCAGCGCGGCCTCCATCCGCAACGCCCGCGCCAGCACCCGCACCGGGGTGCCCGCGGCCATCAGCGCGCCGAACGTGCGGCGGCGGTCCATCACCGAGCCCGCGGTCGCGACCGCGGCACTGCAGCCGGCCAGGATCCCGGCGGCGATCAGCCCGATCACGGTGACCCGGCGCAGGTCGCCCAGCTCGGTCTGCTGGTTGAACAGGTACTGGTCGCGGCTGCCGATCTCCTCGCCCGCCGCCGGTCCGGCCAGCGCCGTCCGGACGATCTCGCGGTTCGCCTCGGTGGTCGGCGCGACGACGGTGTAGGTGGCCGGCTCGAGTCCGGCCGGCAGCGCGGCGGGATCGACGATCAGCGTGTCCGACAGGTCCGCGTCGCGGGGCGGCACGGCTTCCATCCGCGTCCCGGACTTCGGCGCCACCGCCGTCCCCTCCCAGGAGGACGCGAACTTGAACGCCGCCAGGTCGATCGGCGTGGCCCCGAAGACGGCCGGCCCGCCGGCGCAGTTCTCCGGAGTGAGGCCGTAGCGGGTCAGCTTGACCGCGTCGGCGCAGGTCATCACCAGCGCGCGGTGGCCGTAGCGGTTGGGGGCCTCGCCGCGGACGAGGTAGACGTCGCCGACCGCGACCGCCTGCTCGGGCTGGCCGTACTTCCGCAGGGAGGCGTTGGCCTGCTCGACGATGCTGCCCGCGTGCCGGCTGTCGGTGTTGACGTAGAGCACGGAGTCGGCGAAGGACCGCCCGCCACCGGCCATCGATTCGAACGTCGGCAGCAGCGTCAGCGCCATCGACCCGGCGAACACCGCGAGCACGATCCCGGCGGAGGAGCGGTAGGCGCCCTTCGGGTCGTCACGCAGGCGGCGCCCGGCGAGCAGCGCGGACGGGCGCCGCCAGATCCGGACGAACGTGCCGCCGACCGCCGACGTCACCCACGGCCCGACGATCGCGGCCGAGCCGACCAGGAAGAACAGCCCCGCCATGACGAACCCGATGCCGCCGTACTCCTTCGCCGTCGTCACCGCGACGAGGAAGAACGCCCCGGCCGCGGGCAGCGCCAGCAGCCGCCACCAGTGCAGTGGCTTCTTCGTGTGGCCGCCGGTCGCGAACAGCGGGTTCTTCAGCACCCGACGCAGGCCGAGGACACCGGCCAGCACCACCAGCACCGGGATGGCCACGACGATGAACACCGTCAGGCCCACCGGCAGCGCGAAGTCGGACGCCAGCCAGGTCCCGCCGGCCCACGGCACGAAGGACGCGAGACCGTGCAGCGCCGGGCTGATCAGCAGGCCGAGCAGCGCACCGATGCCCGCCGAGAGCGTCGTCTCGGCGGCCACCATGTTCGTGACCTGCCCCGGCGTCGCCCCGGCCAGCCGGATCGCGGCGAGCCGCCGTTCCCGCCGGGCCGCGGTCAGCCGCGCCGACGACGCGACCAGCACCAGGCTCGGCACCAGCAGGACGATGATCCCGACCCAGGACAGCAGCATGAGCAGGGGATCCGGGCTGGCCTTGCCCGCCGGGAAGCCCGCCAGCAGGTACGCGTTCTCCGGCATCGCGTCCGGCGTGTGCCCGACGAGCGCGACGAGCTGTTCCGGGAAGCGGAGGGCGTCCTCGCCGAGCGCGCCGACGGGCTTGCCGAACCGGTCGCCGAGCTGGTTGGCCGGGTGCGCCTGCAGGAGCCGGCCGAGCGCGGGCGACACGACGGTCTCACCCGGCCCCGGCAGCTGCGGCACCCCCGGCGGCAGTGCGATCGACCCGGTCGCGGCACCGGGGACCGGCGCGACGTCGACGCGGACGATCTGCTGCCCGGCGAAGTAGTCCGTGGCGGCGTTGAACAGCATCTTCCGCTGGCCGTCGAGCTGGTAGCCGACGTGGTGTTCGCCCTGCCAGATGGCACGCTGCTCGCGGTTCTGCGTCGCGAACGGCAGCGTCGCCAGCAGCAGGACCAGCCCGGTCGCGACGGCCACCCCGACCGCGGTGAGGATCGCCGACGTCCGGGTCCGCCGGTCGACCTTCAGCACCCGCAGGGCGATCTGGAGGGAGTTCACGCCGCCAGCCTCGTCGCGATCAGGCCGTCGCGGATGGCGACGGTCTTCGGCATCGACTCGGCCAGCTCGCGGTCGTGCGTCACCACGATCACCGCGGCGCCGGTTTCGTGGGCGGCACCGAGGAGGGCGTCCATCGTCTCGCGGCCGGTCCGCGTGTCGAGCGCGCCGGTCGGCTCGTCGGCGAAGATGACCTTCGGCCGGTGGGTCAGCGCCCGGGCGATCGCGACGCGCTGTGCCTCGCCGCCGGACAGCTCACCGGGACGGCGGCGTTCCTTGCCGGCCAGGCCGAGGCGGGACAGCCAGACCCGGCCGGCGTCGATGGCCTCCTTGCGCCCGAGCCCGGCCAGCAGCGACGGCAGCGCCACGTTCTCTTCGGCCGACAGCTCGGCCACCAGCATCCCCGACTGGAAGACGAAGCCGAACTCGGTGCGGCGCAGCTCGCTGCGCTTCTTCTCGCCGAGGTGGTCGATCCGCTGCCCGCCGAGGAAGATCTGCCCGTCGTCGGCCCGGAGGATGCCGGCCAGCACGTGCAGCAGCGACGTCTTGCCCGAGCCGGACGGCCCGACGATGGCGACGGCGTCCCGCGGCTGGATGTCGATGTCGATGCCGGCCAGGGCGTACTGGGTGCCGTAGCGCTTCACCAGCCCGCGGCCGGAGAGCACCGCGCCGTTCATCGCGTGTGGGGTGTTCGGGTCCACGAGGTTCTCCCTCTCGGTCGGATCTTGACGCCGACGAGCCTCGCGGAAATCGGGGTGCGTCCACTTCGGGCAGACGGCCACTGCCGGGCCGGGCTCCCTCGGCCGATCGGCCGAGGGCGCGCGGGCCACTCGGCCAAGGTGCGGGGACCGGGGAATCACGTAACGTCACGTTGTGCCCGCCGCGCCCCCCTCGAAAACGCTCTCCACCCGCATCACCGCCCTGGTGCGGCGCATCGGCGTGCCCTCGGCGGTGCTGTACGCGGCGCTGTTGTTCGACCTCGTCTTCACGACGCAGGCGGCGCTCGACGAGCACGGGCCGCGCTTCGTCGACTTCGGCCTGCTGCCCGGCATCCTCGGCATGGTCGCGTGCGGGCTCTGGGCCCAGCAGCGCGCCGCGGTCGCCGGGGTGACCGGTGGCGCGGTGCTGATCTTCTCCACCCTCTTCATCCACGCGTTCCACATCCCGCCCTACTCCAGCGTGCTGCCGAAGGTGACGATCACCGAGGTCGTGGCCGGGGTGCTGATGGTCTACTACGTGGCCCGCCGGGCCCGTGCGGGCGTGGCGTTCTGCGTGGTCGGCTTCCTGGTCTTCGCGGGGCTCGTCGCCGTCTTCGGCCGGTACGCGGGCGTCGGCGACATCGACAGCGGCACGGGCACCCAGGCGCTGCTGTTCGGAGTGCTGCTGCTCGGCGGGGCGCTGGTGCCGGCCATCGCCGCGCGTGACCGCCGGCCGCAGGCCGATCCGCGGGCGCGCCGGCTGCACCGGGTGAACGAGCTGGCGATGGGGCAATGGCCGCTGATGGGGCTGCTGGCGTTCGCGCTGCTGTTCGAGTTCGGCTACACGTATTCAAGCAACGCCCGCGCGTTCCCGATCCTGTTCTGCTCGCTGGTCGCGGCCGTCATCGCGGTGCTCTCCCCGCGGCGGCCCGCCGACGCGCTGCTCGGCCTCGCCGGGATCATGCTCGTCTCCGCGGTCGTCACGCCCTTCCTGAACCTGCGGTCCTACGACTACGTGCTGCCCGGCGGGGTGCCTGCCGCGCAGGTGATCGCCGGCCTGGGCGTGGTGGTGAACCTGACCCGCGCCCAGGGACTGAGCCGTTCCTGGCCGCGGATCGCCGTGCTCTCGAGCGTGGTGGCGCTCGCCGCGATCCTCAACTCCTACCCGTCGCGGGGCCTGCAGACCGACCCCCAGACGCTGTCGCTGCTGGCCTTCTCCGCGACGCTGATGCTGGGCATCGCCATCGCCGTCGGCCTGATGCTGCGCTCGCGGGACGCCCAGCGCACCCAGGCGGTGCAGACAGCGGTGAGCGACGCGCAGACGGCCGAGCGGATGGCGCTGGCCCGCGAGCTCCACGACGTCGTCGCCCACCACGTCACCGGGATCGTGGTGCAGGCGCAGGCCGCGCGGATGATGGCCGCGCAGAAGCCGGAGATCGCGGTCGAGGCGATGGCGCGGATCGAGAACGCCGGCGTCGAGGCGCTCGCCGCGATGCGCCGGCTGGTCCGCTCGATGCGCGGCGACGCGCCGGCCGGGATGAGCGAGTTCAGCGAGCAGGCCACCACCGATCTCGGCGCCGACCTGCGGAAACTGGTCGAGTCGGCCAACCACGGCGTGCCGACGTCGATGCACCTGGACGTGCCGCCGGACCTGCCGCACGAGGTCGGCCGTTCGGCGCTGCGGCTGGTGCAGGAGTCGCTGACGAACGTCGGCAAGCACGCTTCTGGCGCGACCGAAGCCGTCGTCGTCGCGGAGGTGGCCGGCGGTGAACTGCACCTGCGGGTGACGGACAACGGGCGCGAGCCGGCGCACCGGCCGGCCGGCGGGTCGGGCGGTTACGGTCTGGTCGGCATGCGCGAACGCGTCGCGCTGCTCAAGGGCCGGCTGTCGGCCGGGCGCGGCCCGGACGGCGGCTGGCGCGTCGAGGCTTGGCTGCCGCTGACGGCTGGAGAAGACATGGAAGGGGACGAGTGATCCGGGTACTGATCGCGGACGACCAGGAGATGGTGCGGATGGGCTTCCGCATGATCCTGGACGCGCAGGACGACATCGAGGTCGTCGCCGACGTCGCGGACGGCGTCTCGGCGGTCTCGAAGGCCCGCGAGCTGCGCCCGGACGTCTGCCTGCTCGACATCCGGATGCCCGGCCTCGACGGCTTGGAGGTCACCCGCCAGCTGGCCGGGCCGGACGTGACCGACCCGCTGAAGGTGGTCGTGGTCACGACGTTCGACCTCGACGAGTACGTCCACACGGCCCTGCGCAACGGCGCGCACGGCTTCCTGCTGAAGGACGCGGGCCCGGCCCTGCTGATCGAGGCGGTCCGCGCGGCCGACCGCGGCGACGCGCTGGTCTCGCCGCAGATCACCGTCCGGCTGCTCAAGCACTTCAACGGGGCCGACTCGGTGAAGCGGCGGCCCGAGCCGCCGTCCGAGCCGCTGACCGCCCGCGAACTCGACGTCGTCAAGGCGGCGGCGCGCGGGCTGACGAACACCGAGATCGGCGCGGAGCTGTTCATGTCGCTGTCGACGGTGAAAACGCACCTGGCGTCGGTGCAGAGCAAGATCGGCGCGCGGAACCGGGTGGAGACCGCGGCGTGGGCGTGGCGGAGCGGAGTCGTTTCGTAATTCCCGGTGCGTAGTATCCAGAGATGCAACGCCGTTTCCACGCCCCTGTCGTTCTCCCCGCCGACCCGTCCTGTTCGCTTCTCCGTGACGCGGTCGTCGACGTCGACGCCGATGGGCGCATTTCGCACTGCGGACCGGCGGCCACCGCCCCCGAGTCCGCCGCGCCGGTCACCACCCTGACCGGCATCCTGCTGCCCGGACTGGTCAACACGCACGCGCACAGCCCGATGACGCTGCTGCGCGGCATGGGCGGCGACCTGCCGCTGCTGCCGTGGCTCAACGAGATCATCTGGCCTGCCGAGGCAAAGCTGCGGCCCGAGGACATCCGCACCGGCATGCTCCTCGGCTCGGTCGAGATGCTCCGCCACGGCGTCACCACCAGCGCCGAGATGTACTTCGAAGGCGAGCAGCTGGTCGACGCGGTCCTCACGACGGGTGGCCGCGTGCTGGTCGCACCGCCGGTGATGGAGCTGCCGGGACTGGACTGGAAGGCCCAGCTGGCGGGCATCGAGCGCTGGATCGACACCGACGGCCTCCGCTTCGGCCACGGCGACCGCATCGAGCTCGGCTACGGCCCGCACTCGGCGTACATGCTGTCGGCCGAGGGCCTGCGCGCCACGGCGGAGTCGGCGGCCGCGCGCGGGGCGCTGGTCCAGATCCACGTCGCCGAGGCGGCGCTCGAGGACGCGGCGGTGCGTGAGACGCACGGTTCGGTGCCGGCGCTGCTGCGTGAGCTGGGCATGCTGGACGGCCGGGTGGTGGCGGCGCACTCGATCCACCTGTCGGACGCCGACATCGAGCTGTTCGCGGCCCACGGCGTCGGCATGGCGCACTGCCCGGGCTCGAACGCGAAGCTGGCCTCGGGGATCGCGCGGATCGCGGACCTGCGCGCCGCCGGAGTACCGGTCGGTCTCGGCACCGACGGCCCGGCGTCCAACGACGACCTCGACCTGTGGGAGGAACTCCAGCTGGCGGCCATGTTCGCCCGCTTGTCGACGGGCGACTCGACGATCCTGACGGCAGCGGACGTGTTCCTGCTGGCCACCCGAGGAGGCGCGGCGGCACTGGGCCGGCCCGACATCGGCGCGCTGGAGCCGGGCCGGTGGGCGGACCTGGTGCACATCGACCTGGACGACCCGGCGTTCGCGTGCGGGCTGGACGTACCGGACGTGCAGCTGCTGTCGAACCTGGTGTGGGCGGCGGGGTCCCGGCGGGTGCGGGACGTGTGGGTCGCGGGTGAGCAGGTGGTGTCCGACGGCGAGTCGGTGAAGGTGGACCGGGCGAAGGTACAGGCCGGCGTGGCGGAGACGGCGGCACGGCTGCGGGCTTAGCGGCGGCTGCGGCTTAGCGGGCGGCTGCCGGTTAGCGGGCGGCTGCAGGCTTAGCGGGCGGCTGCCGGTTAGCGGGCGGCTGCGGGCTTAGCGGCGGCTGCGGGCTTGATCCACAGGCGCGCGCGGTTGTGGGCAACCCGAGCCCCGAGGCGGCGATCGGGCGGTTTCGTCGGTGGGGGCCGATAGACTGGACTTGGGGACGCCCCCCAGGGAGGGCGGGGGAGTTTTCCGGGCCCTGGCGGCTGCGGCGCACATGCCGAACCGCGGCGATCGCAACGCTGAAGCAGAACCGGCACACCGCCCAGACCTCCCCGCAACCCCGATCCGAAGCCAGAACACGGCCGGTAGTGCCGGGTCAAGGCATCTTTCCCGCCTTGACGCGGTACTGCCGGCCGTAGTCACAATCGGGCTTCGGGGTGGCGGCTTCGGGGTGGCGGCTTCGGGGTGGCGGCTTCGGGGTGGCGGCTTCGGGGTGGCGGCTTCGAGGTGGCGGCTTCGAGGTGGCGGCTTCGAGGTGGCGGCTTCGAGGTGGCGGCTTCGAGGTGGCGGCTTCGAGGTGGCGGCTTCGAGGTGGCGGCTTCGAGGTGGCGGGCACCGAGCCGCGAGCGAACGCACTTCCGCGAGCCCGGCGTGGCCGAGCCGCCTAACGCGGGCGGAGGATGATCTCCGTCGGGTGGGCGTCCGGGGTGGCTGACACCGCCGTCGCCACCGCCGTGGCCACCGAGTCCGCCTTCAGCAGGTGCGTTGTGTCGTACTCGCGGCCCTCGCCCGCGAAGATCTCCTGCTGCATCTCCGTGTCCGTGCGGCCCGGGTACACCGATGTCACGCGGATGTCCTTTTCCTCCTCGCGGAGGGCGTCGGCGAAGGCGCGGACGGCGAACTTGCTCGCCGCGTACGGGGACCAGCCCGGGCGGGCGTTCAGGCCCGCTCCGGAGTTGATCACCACCACGTGACCGCGAGCCGCGCGCAGCGCCGGGAGGAGCAGGCCGGTCAGCTCGACCACCGCCAGGGTGTTGACCTCGAAGTTCTCGCGCCACGCCGACGCCGAGGCGTCCTCGATGCGGCCCAGGCGCGCGACGCCCGCCGAGTGGACCAGGACGTCCAAAGACCCGATGTCCGCGACCGCCGCCGCCAGGGAAGCCGGGTTCGTCAGCTCGACCGGCCACGGCTTCGCGTCCGGGAGCTCCTTCGCCAGGGCTGCCAGCGCGTCGGCGTCGCGGCCGCCGAGCAGCAGGCGGTGCGTTGGGGACAGCTGGTGGGCGATCGCCGCGCCGATTCCGCGGGACGCGCCCGTCACCAACGCGAGGGGGAGATCCGTCATGCCCCCACCGTAGCGGCGAAGCCGGCGTCCACCGTGCGGTCTTCGCGCTTGCCCGCGCCGAGGGTGCGCGGGTCCGTGCAGCCGGACGCCGGGTCCGCGTCGGAGTCGCGGGTGTCGTCGCCCGCGTCCTTGGGGGCCGGGTGGTGGCCGTCCGCGGTGAAGCACACCTGGTACGTGCCGTCCTCCAGGCCGTCGAAACCGTACGAGCCGTCCGGGCCGGTCACCACGTTCGCCACTTCCTTGCCGCTCGTGTCCTTCAGCACCACCTTGACGCCGGCGAGGCCCGGCTCGCCCACGTCCTGCAGGCCGTTGCCGTCGGTGTCGGTCCAGGCGAAGTCGCCGATCCGGTTCGTCGGGGCGAGCAGCCCGAGGTCCACCGCGAAGTCTTCGTGGGACGGGCCGCCGACGGTGCGCGGCTGGGTGCAGCCGTCCGGGCCGGCGTCCGAGTCGCGGTCTTCGCTGCCCGCGTCGCGGCGGGTCACCGTGAACTCCGCTGGGACCGCGAAGCAGACCTGGTACGTGCCGTCCTTCAGCTTCTCGAAGCCGTACTTGCCCTTGTCGTCGGTCGTCGTGGTGGCGACCGTGCCGCCCGCGCCGTCCTTCAACGTCACCTTGACGCCCGCGACGCCGGGCTCGGCCGGGTCCTGGAGGCCGTCGCGGTTGCGGTCCGCCCAGACGAAGTCGCCGATCTTCGCGATGGCAGGCGGCGGCGACACCGTGATCGTCGCCGACGCCGTCTTGTCGCCGAGCGCGCCGCCCGCGTAGTGCACGCCGGTCACCGTCGCCGTGTTGACGTGCCCGCTGTCGGCCACCGTGAGCTCCGGGTGGTCGCAGGTCAGCTGCCGGTTCGCGCCCGCCGCCAGCGCGAACGGCTCGAACGAGCCGGTGCACCACGGGTCCTGCACGGTGATCCCGGTCAGGTCCTGGGTGCCCTCGTTGGTCACGGTGATGCGGTAGTGCGCGGTTTCGCCCGCGGTGACCGTCGCGAACGTGGCCCACGCGCCGGTCGCCGGGTTCTGCACTTCCTTCTTCACCGAGTAGGCCGCGAGCTGGAGGTCGACGCAGTCCCAGTGCAGCCGGTCGAGGGTGGTCGTGGCGAAGAACTTCACCGCCGTCGCCTTGGCCGGCGTCGTCGCGGCCGGGAAGTCCTGCCGGACGAGAGCGCCGTCGCCGGCGTAGTGGTCGGCGACGAGCTTGGTCTCCTGGATCTGCGTGCCGGTGGCGTCGTAGAACCGCAGGCCGGTGGCCGGTTCGTAGCGCGGCGCGATCGAAGCCGTCCAGACGCCGAGGGTGTAGACGCCGCCGGGCACGAACCGCTCGGTCTGGTACGCGGTGCTGGTCTTGCCGTCCGGCGTCTGGATGACCGCCGCGCGCTGCCCGTCGACCGCGTACTGCTGCTCGGTCGCCAGTCTCGGCACCTTCGCGGCCGGTGTTCCGGGCGGGACCGGCGCGGCCGGGTTGAAGACGTACCCGTCGGGTGCGCCGTTCCTCGCCGTTTCCTCGACACTCGGGTTCGCCGCGAGCCCGCCGCAGACCGGCGGCGCGTCCTCGGCGACGGACGCCGACGCGGGAACGACCGCCGCCGCGATCGCCACCACCGCCACCGCCACCGTGCGCCCCGAGAAGATCACCTCTCGACTATGGCGCGCGGGACGGGCCCGCACCGGCCGGAAACCGTCCACTTAAGAGTGAACCTCGGCCGGGCGGACCCGTCTGCGTCAGCGTTCGCCGATGCGGCCGGGCAGCCCGAAGCGGCCCTTCTTCCACACCGACACGATGGCCGGCCGCGGCTGGGCGGTGCCGCCGTCCGGCCAGTGCGACGTCGGGTTCGCCGAGCTCGCCGCGTTCTCCCCGGGGTGCTGGACCGCGACGAGGACCAGGTTGTCGGTGACGACCGGGCCGCACGTCTCGGCGCCGACCGGCACCGACAGGAACTGCTTGACGTGCCCGCGCTCCGGGCCGGTGACCGGCACCGAGAACAGGCCGTCGTTCGCGCCGAGCGCGTTGCCGTCGGTGGCGACCCACAGGTTGCCGTGCCGGTCGAAGGCCACGTTGTCCGGGCAGGAGATCGGGCTGACCTGGTTCTTCGGGAACCCGCCGAAGTAGGTGTCGGCCGCCGCGGGGTCGCCGCAGACCAGCAGCAGCCGCCAGGCGAACCGGGTCGACGCCGCGTCGCCGCGGTCCTCTTCCCACTCCAGGACGTGGCCGTTCTTGTTGCCGTTGCGCGGGTTGACCTCGTCGACGCCGGCTTTGCCCGCCGCGCCGCGGTCGCTGTTGTTGGTCAGCGCCGCGTAGACCCGGCCGTTGACCGGGTTCGGCTCGATGTCCTCGGGCCGGTCCATCTTCGTGGCCGCCACCTTGTCCGCGGCCTGGCGGGTGAAGACGTAGACCTCTTCGGCGGTGAAGCCGTCCACAAAGGACTTGTCGCCACTGGCCAGCGGGATCCACTCACCGGTGCCGTCGAACTCGCCGTCGGCCGGGAGCTTGCCCGTGCCGTCGATCTCGCCCGGGCTGTCACCGGTGAAGCGGGCGACGTACAACGTGCCCTCGTCGAGCAGCGCCGAGTTGTGCCGGCGGGCGTGCGCGCTGTGGCCCGGCTTGTACTTGCCCTTCGACACGAACTTGTAGATGTATTCGAAGCGGCTGTCGTCCCCGGAGTAGACGGCGACCCGGCCGTCCGCGGTGATCTTGATGTTCGCGGCTTCGTGCTTGAAGCGGCCGAGGGCGGTGTGCTTGACCGGCGTCGAGTTCGGGTCGTGGGGGTCGATCTCGACGACCCAGCCGAACCGGTTCGGCTCGTTCGGCTCCTGCGAGACGTCCCAGCGCTTGTCGAAGCGCTCCCACTTGCGGGTGCTCGTACCGCTGCCGACGGAGTAGCGCTTGAGCCGCGCCGCCGCGACCGGGTCGGTGACCTTGTCGGAGTTGGCGAAGTACTGGTCGAAGTTCTCCTCGCCGGAGAGCACCGTGCCCCACGGCGTCACGCCGCCGGAGCAGTTGTTCTGCGTGCCGCGGACCTTGCGCCCGCTCGGGTCGGCCGCGGTCTTGAGGAACTTCGAGCCGGCGGCCGGGCCGCGGACCTCGAAGATCGTGTCGAGGGTGATCCGGCGGCCGTACCGGCTCGGGACCACCTCGAGGCCGCCGTGGACCGGGTCGCGGCGGGCCTGCAGCACGGAGAGGCCGTGCGCCGCCCAGGCGATCTTCGCCTGTTCCTCGGTCGGGTTGGCCGGGTCGTACTGGTCGGCCGGGAACATGTGGACCTCGGTCGTGTACTCGTGGTTGACCACGAGCAGGTTCGACAGGCCGAGCGGGTCCTGCGGGATCAGGCCGACGAAGTCGTTGTTGTAGCCGAACTGCTTGGCCTGCGCGGCCGCGGTCTGCTTGGTGAAGTCGAACTTCGGCGCGCCCGCGACGACCGGGTCGCCCCAGCGGACGACGACCCGCTGGGCGTAGCCGTCGGGGACGCTGACCGCGTCGAGCTTGTTCGGCGGGACCGGGTCGAAGTCGGTGCCGGGCACCGGGCGCGGCGGCCGCGGCTTCTGGAGCGGCGCGGCCGCCGCCGTACCCGAGAGGGCGGCGAACCCACCCGCGGCGGCGGCCATCACGGCGCCGGCCTTGAAGACCCGGCGGCGGGAGATGTCCTTAACGACGTCGCCGAAGTACTCGTTGCCGGTCTCGTTCGCCTCGGGGTGGGCGCACGCGTTGCCGCAGCGGTACTCACAGGTGACCGGGGAACGGCCGCCGGGGTGGACGGGCAGCAGGGGAAGCAGGCGGTCGGGCACGAGGCCTCCATGGTGGGGAGTTCGGGAACGAACCGACCGTAAGCTTCCCAAACCAGCCATTCCCGACATACAGGTGAACGGCGGGTGTACTACTGCTCCGTACGGGTGTGACTCAGAACTCTTCGCCGACGAGCACGGCCTCCTTCGGCAGGGTGTGCGGGTCCGCCTTCTTCTCCCGCAGCGAGAGCAGCACACCGGCGACGACGCAGAGCACGGCCGAGGCGACGAACGGCGCCTGCGGCGAGCCGAACCACTCGGCGACGTGCCCGACGAGCGTCGCGGCGACCGCGCCACCCAGCCAGCGGCAGAAGTTGTAGCCCGCGCTGGCGACCGGGCGCGGGGCGTCGCTGATCGACATCGCGGTGCCGGTGAACAGCGTGTTCAGCAGACCGGACACCAGCCCGGAGACGATGATCCCGGCGACCAGCACCGGCTTGCTCGGCACGGCGAGCACCACCATCAGCACGGCGTACCCGAAGACGGCGGCCGCGGCGGCGTGCCGCTCGCCGAGCCGGGCGGCCAGCCGCGGCGCGAGGGCGACCCCGGCGACGGCGACGCACAGGCCCCAGCCGCAGAACACCAGGCCGACGGCGATCGCGCTCCAGCCGAGGACGAACGGCGACCAGGCCAGCACCGCGAAGAACGCGGCGGTGTACAGCGCTGAGGCGACGGAGGTGCGCAGCAGGCCGGTGTGCTTCAGCGCGCGCAGCGGGTCGAGCAGCTTGATCGGCTCGCGGCGCTCGTGCTTGTCGCTCTTGAGGAAGACCGCGCACAGCACCAGCGCGCCCGCCATCAGGATCGCGGTGCCCAGGAACGGGCCGCGCCACGAGATGCTGCCGAGCAGCGCGCCCAGCAGCGGGCCGACCGACAGACCGACGCCGAGCGCGGCTTCGTAGAGCAGGATCGCGCCGGACTGGCCGCCGGTCGCGGCGCCGACGATCACCGAAAGCGCCGTCGCGATGAAGAAGGCGTTGCCGAGGCCCCAGACCGCGCGCAGCCCGACGAGCTGCTCGATCGACCCGGCGGCCGCGCACAGCGCGGTGGCGGCGACGATCAGCGTCAGCCCGACCAGGACCGTGCGCTTGGCGCCGAAGCGGGCGCTGGCCGCGCCGGTGACCAGCATCGCGACGACCTGGACGCCGAGGTAGGACGAGAAGAGCAGGGTGACCTGCGACGGCGTCGCGTCCAGGCCCTTGGCGATGGAGAGCAGGATCGGGTCGACCAGGCCGATCCCCATGAAGGCGATGACCGCGGCGAACGCGGTGATCCACACCTGCTTGGGCTGGCCCTTGACCGCGTCCAGCAGGCTCGAGTGGTGTTCAGCGCTCATCGCTGATCAGTTCCTCCTTCTTGGTGTCAACGAGCAACTTGGCGAGAGCGGGCAGGGCGGCATCGATCGCTGCGCGGTCGGATTCGTCCATCGCGATGAGCCGCTCGCGGAGGAACTCCTCGCGAGCCGTCACCAGTTCGGCGTAAAAGCGCAGGCCCTCGTCGGTGACTTCGACCAGCACGGCACGGCCGTCGGCGGGGTCCGGGCGGCGGATCGCCAGCCCGAGCCGTTCGAGCCTGCTGACGACGTCGGTCATCGACGGCAGCTTGACCCGTTCGAACTCGGCCAGCGCGCTCATCCGCTGCGGACCGCCGTTGACCAGCTCACTCAGCACCGAACCCTGGGTGAGGGTCAGCGTCAGCTGCGGGGTCTGCCGGCGGACCTGGTGGTAGAGCCGGAAGACCAGCGGCCGCAGCCGGTGGGCGAGATCGGTGATCGCGGAAGTCACTTAGCTAGGCTAACAAAAATTAGTAAGGGTGGCTAAGTAAGTCCGCTCACAGGCTAGGCTCGGGCCATGGACGCGGTGATCTTCGACCTCGACGGCGTGCTGGTGGACTCCGAGCGGATCTGGGACGAGGTGCGGCGCGCGGTCGTCGCCGAGCACGGCGGCACCTGGCGCGAGGAGGCGACCCGGGCGCTGCAGGGGATGAGCACCCCGGAATGGGCCCGCTACCTGGTCGAGGAGCTGGGCGCACGGCTGTCGCCACCGGAGATCGCGACGCTCGTGGTCAAGCGGATGGCGGCCCGGTACGCCGCCGAGCCGCCGGTGATCCCGGGCGCGGTGGACGTCGTCCGGCAGGTGTCGGCGCGCTGGCCGGTGGCGATCGCGAGCTCGTCGCCGGTGATCCTGATCAAGGGCTTCCTCGACGTGACCGGCCTGCCGGTGGGCGCGGCCGTCTCGTCCGAGCAGGTCGGGGCCGGGAAACCGGCGCCGGACGTCTACCTGCGGGCGGCCGAGCTGCTGGGCGTGGCCCCGGAGGACTGCGCGGCCGTCGAGGACACGACGAACGGGCTGCGGTCCGCGCTGGCGGCGAAGATGGCGGTCTACGCGGTGCCGAACCCGCACTTCCCGCCGGCCCCCGAGGTGCTGGCGCAGGCGACGGCGGTGGTGGAGAAGATCACCGGGTTGCCGGCTGCGCTTGGACTGGGTTGACCTCGAAGCGGACCGGCGGCGAGCCGGGCTGCACGTCGGCGAGGAAGAGGTGGTCGTACCCCAGCGTGCCGACCTCCTTCACCGAGCTCAGGTTGCCGTCCGCGTCGTAGAGGCGCAGCATCCGCACCGTCGGATCGGCGAGGAAGACCGCCTTGCCCTCGGGCAGCGGCCCCCCGTCCTTGCCCACGTACCCGGCGCTCACGGGCGACGACGACACCGGCACGCAGGACGGCGACTCGACGCCGAAGTTCGACTCCGGCCCGCCGTGGATCGCGCCCTTGGGCAGCGCTTCGACGCAGAACATGCGCTTCCCGGAGCCGTCGGCCGCGTCGCTGGCGTAGGAGGTCCAGGCGCCGATCTGCCCCGCGAAGTCGGTGAGCGCCTTCGGCTCACCGACGAGGGTCACGCCCGGCGGCGAGGTCAAAGGCTTCGGGAGCAGCAGCTCCTGCCCCGGCTGCTTCGCGGGCTGCGGCGGGGGCTGGGACACGTTCAGCTTGGTGGCCAGCAGTGCGCTGGTCAGCACCACCAGCACGGCGGCCAGCGGCGCCACCCACACGGCGGCCCGGCGGCGTCTCGGTGGCCGCTGCTGCCGGCGCTGCTGCTCCGCCCAGGCCACCTCGAGGTTGGGCGTGACCTCCCCGGCCTGCGCCCGCAGCGTCTCGGCCAGCTTGCGTTCGAGGTCGGTCATCGCTCACCTCCCGGGTCGTCCCCCAGGTGCTTGCGCAGGTTCTCCATCGCGTGGTGCGTGGTCGCCTTGACCGTGCCCGGTGAGATACCGAGGGTCTCAGCGATCGCCGTCGTGCTCAAGTCCAGCCAGTACCGCAGCACGAGGACCTCGCGCTGCCGCCGGGACAGCTTGACCAGCACCGCACGCAGCTGCTGGTGCTCCCAGTTCGCCACCGCCCTGACCTCGGCCGACAGCTCGTCCGGCGGCCGTTCGGGCGGGGTCCGCCGGACGACGCGCAGGTGCCGGGTCCGCGACCGCGACATGTTCACCACGGTCGTGCGGAGGTAGCCGGCCACCCGCGTGTGGTCGGTCAGGGAGTCCCAGCGCTGGTGGAGCTTGACGAAGGCCTCTTGCGCGATGTTCTCCGCGTCGTCCGCTCCGAGCAGGTGGGCCAAGCGGGTCATCTGGCCGAAGTACTCGCGGAAGAGGTCGTGGAAGGTCGGCGCGCCCAGGTCCCCCGGCACGCTCTCGCCCACGCTCGCACTCACACCCCGCCAACGCCTGGCCCGCCCCACCGGTTTAGTCCACCACGAGAAAAAGGCCGCCACCAGCGGTGACGGCCTTCCCCGAAGATCAGCTCTACCGCTCGACCTCGCCGCGGATGAACTTCTCCACGGCGTCGCGCGCGGTCGCGTCGTCGTACTGCTCCGGCGGCGACTTCATGAAGTAGGAGGACGCCGACAGGATCGGGCCGCCGATGCCGCGGTCGAGCGCGATCTTCGCCGCGCGCACCGCGTCGATGATGATGCCCGCCGAGTTGGGGGAGTCCCACACCTCGAGCTTGTACTCCAGGTTCAGCGGCACGTCGCCGAACGCGCGACCCTCGAGCCGGACGTAGGCCCACTTGCGGTCGTCGAGCCACTGCACGTAGTCCGAGGGTCCGATGTGGACGTTGCCCTTGCCGAGCTCGCGGTCGACCTGCGAGGTGACGGACTGGGTCTTGGAGATCTTCTTCGACTCGAGCCGCTCGAGCTCCTTCATGTTCAGGAAGTCCATGTTCCCGCCCACGTTGAGCTGCATCGTCCGGTCGAGCTGGACGCCGCGGTCCTCGAACAGCTTCGCCAGCACGCGGTGCGTGATGGTGGCACCGACCTGCGACTTGATGTCGTCGCCGACGATCGGGACGCCGGCCTCGGTGAACTTCGCCGCCCACTCGGGGTCGGAGGCGATGAACACCGGCAGCGCGTTGACGAACGCCACACCGGCGTCGATCGCGGCCTGGGCGTAGAACTTGTCGGCCACCTCGGAGCCCACCGGCAGGTACGACACGAGCACGTCGGCCTGCGCCTCGCGCAGCGCGGCGACGACGTCGACCGGGGTCTCGTCGGACTCCTCGATCGTCTCGCGGTAGAAGCGGCCGAGCCCGTCGTGGGTGTGCCCGCGCTGGACGGTGACACCGAGCGGCGGCACGTCGGCGATCTTGATGGTGTTGTTCTCGGACGCGAAGATCGCCTCGGACAGGTCGCGGCTGACCTTCTTGGCGTCCACGTCGAACGCGGCGACGAACTCGATGTCGCGGACGTGGTAGCCGCCGAAGTCGACGTGCATCAGACCGGGGACGCGGGTGGCCGGGTCCGCGTCGCGATAGTACTGGACACCCTGGACCAGCGACGCCGCGCAGTTGCCGACGCCCACGATGGCCACCCGTACGCGGCGGTTCTCGCCCATGGGGGTTTCTCCTTCAATCCGTGTTGTTCAGTAGGTCTGTGCCGCGACGCTGCGGCCCGGCCGGCAGGCTCAGGTCTCCGGACCCTGCCGTTCGGCTTGTTCGTGCGCGATCAGCTCGTTGAGCCAGCGCACCTCCCGCTCGCTGGTCTCCAGCCCCAGCCGGTGCAGTTCGCGGGTGTAGCGATCGATCTTCTCCTCGGCCCTGGCCAGCGCCGCCCGCATGCCCTCGCGGCGCTCCTCGACGCGGCGGCGACGGCCCTCGAGGATCCGCATCCGCACGTCGGCCGGGGTCCGCGAGAAGAAGGCCAGGTGGACGCCGAAACCTTCGTCGTCCCAGGTCTGCGGCCCGGCGTCGCCGAGCAGCTCACCGAAGCGCTCCTTACCCTCCGCGGTGAGCTTGTAGACCCGCCGTCCGCGCCGCGACCACGCCCGGTCGTCGGCCTCGTCCAGCTCCTCGACCAGGTACCCGGCCCGCAGCAGCTTCCGCAGGGTCGGGTACAGCGAGCCGTACGAGAACGTCCGGAACGTGCCGAGCGTCTCGTGCAGCCGCTTGCGCAGCACGTACCCGTGCATGGGCGCTTCGTGCAGAAGACCGAGGATCGCGAACTCCAGCACACCGCACCCCCTTTCGGGAACAAACCGAGACGACCCGCGTTGCTCCGAACGAGCGCCTCGATCCAACCTACTCAGCCACTATATCGCGCCGATACATCGAAGTGGCGAAGCCAACAGGGCCGCCCACTCCGTCGTGGGGGAAATTCACCGGAGAGTTATCGAACGCCCGGCGTGTCCGCGCCGGTCAGACACCGATGGGCGCTAGGGGGCGTGGACGTCACAGGAAGAGCCCGTACTCTGTCCTCGTGATTAATCAGCGGCAGGTCGTGGATTACGCGCTGCAGCGCCGTGCGCTGCTGGCCGAAGTCCGCTCCGGGCGCGTCGGCAGCCACGAGGCCTGTGACGCCAGCCCGTACCTGCTGCGGGCGGCGAAGTTCCACGGCCGGGACGGCGAACTGCCGTGCCCGATCTGCCGCCAGGAACCGCTGACCCTGGTGTCCTGGGTCTACGGCGACGAGCTCAAGCACGTCGCGGGCTCGGCCAGGACCCCCGAGGAACTGGCCAGGATGGCCGGTTCGTTCGGCGAATTCACCGTGTACGACGTCGAAGTGTGCCGGGCGTGCCACTGGAACCACTTGGTGCGGTCATACGTCCTGGGCACAGGGGAACCGGCGGGTCCGCGAAGGACCACGGGCCGGTGAGCCACCGTACGACCATCGCAACACGCAGGTCAGCGCCCCTGCGGGTACTGATCCGGGAGGACCGTCCGTGACCGACGACAACCGCTCCTGGCCCAACCAGGAGCCAGACGCACCCCGTCGCGCCCAATGGCCGGGTGAAGAAGCGGGACCCGCGTGGCCCGGTGAGTCGCCCCGGCGCGCCACGCCGCCCCGCGGCAATCCCCGGCAGGGCGGCCCGGCCTGGCCGTCCGGCGATGAAGGTGGCCAGCAGTGGCCCGGTGACCAGCCACGACGTCCGCAGGCGCCCGGCGGTGCGGCCGGCCGTCGCCAGCCGCCGCCGTCCGGCGGCCGCCGTCCCGGTGGCCCGCCCGGCTCGCCGCCGCAGGGCTTCCGGCAGCCGCCGCCCGGTGGCCGCCGCCCGGAGCCGGAGCCGGCACGTGAGCCGGATCTCATCACCCACCACGCGCACAACGGGACCGAGGACTCCTACGACCCGTACGACGACGACCGGTTCGACGACTTCGCCGACGACGTCGGGCCCCAGGAGGAGCTCGACGAAAAGGGCCGCAAGGTCCTCACGCCGGCGCAGCGGAAGAAACGCCGCTGGAAGATCATCCGGCGGGTCGCGTACGCGTGCGTCGGTGTCTTCTTCATCGTCCCGGCGATCGCGTTCGTGATCACGTACTTCCTGGTCGACGTGCCGACGCCGGAGAGCGTCGCGGCGCTGCAGAGCCAGCCGGTCACCTACTACTACGCCGACGGCAAGACGGTCATGGGCAAGTCGCTGCCCAAGGGCGGCGACCGCCAGCTGCTCAAGCCCGGCGAGATCCCGGACGTCGTCAAGCACGCGGTGTACTCGGCCGAGGACGCGACCTTCGAGACGAACTCCGGCTTCGACGTCACCGGCATCCTCCGCGCGGTCTTCAACCAGGCCACCGGTGGCCAGGGCGGTGGTTCGACCATCTCCCAGCAGTACATCAAGAAGGCCACCGAAAACGACGCCCCGACGCTCACCCGCAAGTGGACCGAGCTGGCCAAGTCGTTCAAGATGAACAACCAGGAGTCCAAGGAAGAGATCATCACGGGCTACCTGAACATCGTCTACTTCGGACGCGGGTCCAACGGGATCCAGTCGGCCGCGAAGAACTACTTCAACAAGGACGCCAAGGACCTCAGCCCCTCCGAGGCGGCGCTGCTCGCGGGTCTCATCCAGGGCCCCAGCAAGTCGGAGAACCAGAAGTACGCCCAGCAGCGCTGGTCGTACGTGATGGACCAGATGGTGGCCAACAAGTGGCTGCGGGCCGACGAGCGCGCGGGCGCCCAGTTCCCGACGCCGATCCCGAAGGCGGCCAAGGACACCGGCCAGTCGATGTCGTTCCACATCCAGCAGCGGATCGACGACGAGCTGGCGGACCAGGGCTACGACAGCGCCAGGCTGCACGCGACCGGCGCCAAGGTCTACACCACGATCGACCCCAAGGCCCAGAAGGCGGCCGAGGACGCGGTCGCGGACAAGATGAAGGGCCAGACCGACGACCGGCTCCTCAGCGCACTGGTCGCGGTGAGCCCGAAGACCGGCGGCATCCTCGCCTACTACGGCGGTCCCGACATCGTGAAGAACGACAAGGGCGAAGACCAGACCGGCCAGGACCGGGCCAACCAGGCGCGGAACCCGGGTTCGTCGTTCAAGGCGTTCGACCTCACTGCGTACCTGAAGATGGGCAAGGGCCTCGGCGACACCTTCGACGGGCAGAACAACCGGAAGTTCGGCAACCCGCCGAAGACGATCCGCAACGCGGGCGAGAGTTCCAGCTGCAGCGCGCAGTGCACCGTCGCCACGGCGATGGAGATCTCGGCGAACACCGTCTTCTACGACATGGTCTACAACATCACGAAGCCGGCAAAGGTGGCCCAGGCCGCCAACGAAGCGGGCGTTCCGACGTCACCGCAGATGAGCCAGGACATCAACATCGCGCTCGGCGGTGGCGCCACCGTGGCGACGCCGGAGGCCATGGCCGCGGGGTACGCCACCTTCGCCGGTGACGGCATGCAGCGCCAGGCCCACTTCGTCGCCAAGCTGACCAACGCACAGGACGAGGTCGAGTTCGACGAGAGCAAGTACCAGGCCAAGCCCGCGTTCGACAGCGACGCGCAGAAGACCGCGCAGATCGCCGGCAACGTGACCATGGCGCTCGGCCCGGTCATCGCCCACTCCAAGCTGGAGTGCCCGCCCGGTCACCAGTGCGCCGGCAAGACCGGTACGCAGCAGTACGACCCGCGTGACGGCGATCCCGCGGCGTACAAGGACCGCAACGCCCAGACCTGGATGGTGGGCTACACGCCGTCGGTCTCGGCCGCGGCCTGGGTCGGCGGCGACGGCAACATCCCGCTGCACGACAACAAGAACAAGCCGATCTTCGGTAGCACGATCTCCGGGCCCATCTGGGAACAGTTCATGAAGAACTACCTGGACGGGACCCCGCCGGAGAAGTTCCAGAAGGTCGACCCGATCGGCAAGGACGTCAACGACGTCACCACGACGCAGTCGAAGCCGCCGGAAACGGCGACGCCGACGGAGACGCCGACCTCGACACCGTCCGAAACGCCGACCTCGACGCCGACCGAGACCGAGTCGGAGACGACGAGGACGGGCCGGCCGACGCGGCCGGGCCCGGGTGGCTCCACGCCGCCACTGCCCGGTGACGGGCTGGCCCGGCCACCCGGCGCCGGCGAAGGCTGACCGAAGGCCCCGCACTGGAAACAGTGCGGGGCCTTCGTCGTTCAGGAAGCCCGGTGAACCACCGCCGCCCGTGGTCCGTGTGGAGTGTCGAGGGGCCTGCGCCCGCAGCCCACCGGCGTACCGGAGGACGGCCCGTGTACACCGACCGAAATCGCTCGAGGTCCGGCCGGAGGCCGGTGCCGCGTGGTCGTTACCAGCCACGACGGCCCCTCCCGCCCGCGGCCGGACCGGACGAACCCGCCGACGGCGTCGCCGTGCCCCCGGCGGCGGATCCGCGCCGCCGCCGCTGGCGGACCGTCCGCCGGGTGCTGTACGTGCTGTCCGGCCTGTTCTTCGTGGTGCCCGCGGTCGCCTTCGTGATCACCTACTTCTCCGTCGACGTGCCGTCGCCGGCCACGGTCGCGCAGTCGCAGGGCCAGGCGGTCACCTACCTCTACGCCGACGGCACCGAGATGGGCAAGGACGTGCCCACCGGCGGGAACCGGCAGATCCTGACCCCCGGCCAGATCCCGGACGTGGTCAAGAAGGCCGTGATCGCCACCGAAGACGCGTCCTTCGAGACCAACTCCGGCTTCGACGTCTCCGGCATCGCGCGGGCCGCCTACAACCAGGTCACCGGCGGCTCGGGTGGCGGGTCGACGATCTCGCAGCAGTACGTCAAGGTTTCCTCCGGCGACGACGCGCCGACGCTGACGCGCAAGTGGGTCGAGCTCGCGAAGTCGTTCAAGATGAACCAGACCTACGACAAGGCGGACATCATCACCGCCTACCTCAACATCATCTACTTCGGCCGCGGCGCGTACGGCATCCAGGCGGCGGCGCAGGCGTACTTCGGCAAGGACGCGGCCCAGCTGAACTACTCCGAAGCCGCGCTGCTCGCCGGGCTGATCCAGCAACCGGGCCGGTCGGAGAACGCGACGGTCGCCCGCGACCGGTGGGGCACCGCGCTGGACCGCATGCAGCGCAACGGGTACCTCACCGCCGCCGACCGGAAGGCGGCGAAGTTCCCGGCGCCGGTCCCGCTCGTGGAGTCGCGGCAGGCCACCAAGATCAACCCGTTCGTCAGGAAGCAGGTGAAGGCCGAGCTGGCCGCGGCGGGGATCCCCGAGGAGAAGTACTACTCGGGTGGGTTCCAGGTGTTCACCACGATCGACTCGCGGGCGCAGGAAGCCGCCGAGAAGGCCGTGGCCGACGGGATGGCCGGGCAGACCGACGACCGGATCCTCGACGCGCTGGTCGCCGTCGACCCGAAGTCCGGCGGCGTGCTCGCCTACTACGGCGGCGCGCCGATCGTGAAGGGCCCCAACGGCGAGGACCTGGCCGGGCGCGACTGGGCGGACGAAGCCCACAACCCCGGGTCGTCGATGAAACCGTTCGACCTCACGGCGTTCCTCAAGGGCGGCCGCGGGCTCAACGCGGTCTTCGACGGCCGCTCGCCGCGGACGTTCCCCGACGTGCCGCTGCCGGTGCGCAACGCCGGCGCCAGCAGCAGCTGCTCGGAGACGTGCACGGTGGCCGAGGCGATGCAGCGGTCCACCAACACCGTCTTCTACGACATGGTGCTCAACGTGACCAAGCCCGGCGGGGTGGCCGAAGCCGCGCAGGAGGCGGGCATCCGCACGAAGGAAACCGGCGGCCGCAGCGAGCTGTTCACCGGGGACAACAACATCTCCATCGGCGGCGGCCAGACCGCGGTCACCCCGGCCGACATGGCCGCGGCGTACGCGACCTTCGCCGCCGGCGGCGTCCAGCACAGCCGCCACTTCGTGCAAAAGGTGACGAACTCCGCGGGCGAAACCGCCTACGAGGCCGACACGCGCGCGACGGACGCCTTCGCGGACAACGACCGGGGCAAGAGCAGGCAGATCGCCGGGAACGTGACCGCCGCGCTGGCGCCGGTGATCCCGTTCTCGCGGCTGACCTGCCCGGCCGGCCACGAGTGCGCCGGCAAGACCGGCACCCAGCAGCACACACCCGGCGCGGACGAACCGGCGTCCGCGGCGAACACGAACTCGCAGACGTGGATGGTGGGCTACACGCCATCGGTGTCCGCCGCGGTCTGGGTGGGCGGCGACGGCGACAAGGACCTGCGCGGCCCGACCGGCCAGCCGCTGACGCCGTCGGTGGTGGCCGGCCCGGTGTGGCAGCGGTTCATGCAGCTCTACCTGGCCGGGAAGCCGGCCGAGCGGTTCGACCGCGTCCAGGCGATCACCTCGCCGCAGGACGACCAGCTGCAGCAGCAGCTCCAGTTCCAGCAGCAACAGCAGCAGTTCCAGCAGCAGCAACAGCAGAACCGGGACCAGCAGGAGCAGCGCTTCACCATCGGCCGCGGCGGCAACCCGGACCAGCAGCAACAGCAGCAGAACCGGGTGCGGCGCGACGGCCGGGGTCCCGGCCGTGGCAACGGGAACGACACCGGCCAGTCGAACACCGGGCCGCCGAACAACGGCCCGTGAGGGCGGCGGGCCGTCCGGGGGAGGAGGCCGTGACCTCGGAGCTGGGGGTCACCGAGGTCACGGCCGGTCAGGGGGTCAGAGGTCGACCACGGTGCCTTCGACGCCGGAGCGGTGGGCCGCCTCGATGACGCGCAGGGCCGCGACCGATGACGCCGGGTCGACCGGGAACTCGCCTTCGCCGCGCAGGGCGTCGCGCACCTCGGCGTAGAACTGCTCGTAGCGGCCGACCTCGGTGGGCACGGTCTCGATCTCCGGGCCGACGCCGAGCTTCCCGGCGTCTCCCGCGGGCTCGGCGCCCCAGCCGGCGTCGCCGGGGCGCAGGCCCGCCTTGATCTGCGGTTCCTGCACGTCCAGGCCGTACTTGGTGAACGTCGCCCGGTCGCCGAGGACGCGGAACCGCGGGTTCAGGGTGGCCGCGAGCGCGGTCGCCCACAGGTGCGAGCGGACGCCGTTCGCGTGGTGCAGCGCGACGAAGACGTCGTCGTCGACCTGGACGCCTGCCCGGCGGCGGTCGACCTCCGCGTAGACGCGGGTGACCGGGCCGAACAGCTGCAGCGCCTGGTCGACGATGTGCGCGCCGAGGTCGTAGAGCAGGCCGCCTGCCTCGGCCGGGTCGCCGAACTCGCGCCAGTTGTCCTTGGGCTTCGGCACCCAGCGGTCGTAGCGGGACTCGAAGCGGAACACCTCGCCGAGCCGTCCCGAGTCGAGGACTTTCCGCACGGTGAGGAAGTCGGAGTCGAGCCGCCGGTTCTGGAAGACCGTCAGGCCGACGCCCGCCGCCTTCGCCGCGTCGACGACCTGCTGCGCCTCGGCGGCGGTCGGCGCGAACGGCTTGTCGACGACCACCGGCAGGCCGGCTTCGATCGCCCGCAGCGCGAGCGGCACGTGCGTGCGGTTGGGCGTGCTGACCACGACGAGGTCGAGGTCGCCCGCGCGCTCGAACAACGCGTCCGCGTTCGGCACCACCTCGGCGCCCGGGTGGTCGGCGCGGGCCTGCGCGGCGTTGCTCGACGTCGTGATCACCGCCGGGGTGAGCCCGGGCGTCGCCGCCACCAGCGGCGCGTGGAAGACGCGTCCCCCGATGCCGTACCCGAGGATGCCCACGCGCAAGTCGTCCGCCATGCCGTTATTAAACCGCGTCGGCCGCCAATAAAACAACAGCGTTGCCTAACTGACCGGACGTGCGAAGATCCTGGCATGGCGGAGACCGGCGTGAACCTGCGCGACGTGCGCGCGCACAACCGCGCCCTGCTGCTCTCCCACATCCTGCGGGCCGGCGGCCTCAGCCGCGTCGAGCTCGCCGAACGCACCGGCCTCACCCAGCAGGCCGTCTCCAAAATCGTCCCCGAGCTGCTGGACACCGGCCTGCTGGACGAGGAACGCCAGCCCTCCACCGGTGTCGGCAAGCCCCGCACGGCCCTGCGCATCCGCGCGGGCGCCAAGCACGCGCTCGGCGCGCGCCTGGACCGCGACGAGTACCACGTGCTGCGCGTCAACCTCGTCGGCGAGGTCGAGGAGACAGCGGGTGGCCCGTTGCCGCCCGGCTTCACGCCCGAGCAGGCCGTCGACGCCATCGGGGCCACCGCGCACGAACTCGCCGACGGCTTCGACGTGCTGGGCCTCGGCCTCGGCGCGGTCGGCCCGCTGGACCACCGCGCCGGCCTGGTCCGCGACGCGACGAACATGCCCGGCTGGCACGACGTGCCCCTGCGCGACCTGCTGGAACAGCGCACCGGGCTACCGGTGACGCTCGACAAGAACACCAACGCCGCCGCGTTCGCCCGGCTCTGGCCGCACGGCGAGCCGACGGCCACCGCGGTGGTGCTCGTCGGCACCGGCATCGGCGTCGGCCTGCTGATCGACGGCCGGCTCTACCGCGGCCCGCGGACCAACGCGGGTGAGTTCGGGCACACCACGATCGCCTTCGACGGGCCGCAGTGCGCCTGCGGGCGGCGCGGCTGCGTCGAGATCATGGCCAAGCGCGCGCCGGACACCCGGGCGGCCGCGGGCTTCCTCGGCATCGGGCTGGCCGACCTGGTGCAGGTGCTCGACCTGGAGCGAATCGTGCTGGCCGGGCGGGCGGTCCGGGACGAGCCGGACGTCCACCGCGAAGCCGTCTCGGCCCGGCTCGAGGAGCTGCTGCCGCTGCCGCACTGGCAGCGGATCGAGGTCGTCGAAGACGGCTCCGGCGAGGAGATCGTCACCCGCGGCGCGGCCGCGGAGGTGCTGGCCTCGTACTACGCGAATCCGGCATGATCACCGGCTTCACCGCCGCGCACCCCGATCACCGATACCATCCGCCTCGTGCCAGAGGAGACCACGCGGGAGGCGGACCCCGCTCCCGTGACGCTGACCCGGGCGGACCGGGTCGTCCCAAGCTGGAACGAGCCACTCGCCGCGGCCGTCACCAGACCGCTGGGCGGCCCACTCGGTGAGCACGCGGCGGTCGGCAGGCACTGGTTCTGGTCGCCACAGCGCGTCGGGCTGCTGCTGGCCACGCTGGCGCTGATGCTCTGCTGGTTCGGCAAGGGCTCCTGCATCCAGCAGTACCAGGACTCCAGCGGCGCGACCCAGCTCGACTGGCGCGCGGGCCGCCCGTTCGTCGCGATGTGCTACTCCGACATCGTGCCGCTGTACGGCTCCGAGCGGCTCGACCGGCCGGGCACCTTCCCGTACTACACGTCGTGGAAGGAGAGCTCGCAGACCGCCGAGAACAACACCCGGTACATGGAGTACCCGGTGCTCACCGGCCTCTTCCAGTGGGTGAACGCGAAGCTCGCGGCCGGTTGGTACGACATCGCCCAGTCCGGCTGGCTGCCGGGCGGGCTGCCGGTGGCGATCTACTTCGACATCACGGCGTTCTTCCTGGCGATCGCGTGGCTGGTCACCGTGTGGGCGACCGGGCGGACCGTGAAACGCCGGCCGTGGGACATGGTCCTGGTGGCGATCTCGCCGCTGGTGCTGGTGCACGCCTTCACCAACTTCGACGCGCTCGCGACCGCGTTCACCGCCACCGGCCTGCTCGCCTGGGCCCGCAAGCGGCCGCTGCTCGCCGGGCTGCTGCTCGGGCTGGGCGCGACGGCGAAGCTCTACCCGCTCTTCCTGGTCGGCGTGCTGTTCTTCCTGTGCCTGCGCGCGGGCAAGCTGACGCCGTTCTGGAAGACCGCGGGCGCCACCGTCGTGACGTGGCTGGCGGTGAACGTGCCGTTCATCCTCACCGCGACCCGCGGCTGGTGGGAGTTCTTCCGGATGAGCACCCTGCGGCCGATGGACCCGGACTCGCTGTACAACGTCTTCTCGTACACCACCGGCTGGCCCGGGTTCGACGGCGTGCTGCAGAAGAACCAGACGCCGACCTACCTGAACATCACCGTCGCCGTGCTGTTCCTGACCTGCTGCGCCGGGATCGCCTACCTCGCGCTCGCCGCGCCGCGCCGGCCGCGGGTCGGCCAGCTCGCGTTCCTCGTGGTGGCCGCGTTCCTGCTGACGAACAAGGTGTGGAGCCCGCAATACTCGCTGTGGCTCGTCCCGCTGGCCGTGCTGGCCATCCCGCGCTGGCGGCTGCTGCTCGGCTGGATGCTGATCGACGCCGTCGTCTGGGTGCCGCGGATGTTCTACTACCTCGGCGTCGACCACAAGGGCCTGCCCGAGGGCTGGTTCCTGGGCACGGTGGTGGTCCGCGACCTCGCCGTCGCCGGGCTGTGCGTGCTGGTGGTCCGCGAGATCTACCGCCCGGCCACCGACCTGGTGCGGGCCGACGGCGACGACGACCCGGCCGGCGGCTTCCTCGACGGCGCCCGGGACGTGATCATCCCGAACGCCACCCGGCGCCGCCGGCGGGCCGTGAGCGTTTGAACCCTGCCGTTCAGCCCAGCTGTTCGCGCAGGTAGGCGATGTCGGCGGCCTGGCCGTCGGGCGGCGTCTCGACGACGACCGGGGCACCGGCCGCGCGGGCGACGGCGACCAGCACCTCGGGGTCGATCGTGCCCTCGCCCTTGACGACGTTCGCGTGCCGGTCCCGGGTCGAGCCGAACTCGTCGCGGGAGTTGTTGAGGTGCACCAGGTCGATCCGGCCGGTGATGGCCATGACCTTCTCGACGGCGGTGGCCAGGTCCCAGCCCGCGGCGAAGGCGTGGCAGGTGTCCAGGCAGAACCCGGCGCCGAACTCGCCGACCTTGTCCCACAGCCGGGCGATGACGTCGAGGTCGCGGGTGATCGCGTTTTCGCCGCCCGCGGTGTTCTCGATCAGGATCGGGACCTTGAAGCCGCCCTTCTCCTGCTCGCGCTCGAACAGCTTGCGCCAGTTGTCCAGGCCCGCTTCGACGTCGTCGTTCGCGCCGACATGCCCGCCGTGCACGATCAGGCCCTTCGCGCCGATCGCCGCGGCGCCGTCCGCGTGCTGCGTGACGTTCTTGCGGGACGGGATCCGGATCTTGTTGTTCAGCGAAGCCACGTTGATCAGGTACGGCGAGTGGATGAACACCTCGACCGGGTCGGCCGCGATGGCCTCGCCGTGCGGGTGCGGCTTCGGGGCTTTCCAGCCCTGGGGGTCGGAGAGGAAGAACTGGACGACGTCGGCTTTGCGGTCGGCGACCGCGGTCAACGGGTCGTCGTCACGGACATGGGCGCCAATCAGCATGGCGAGAACGGTACTCCGGATCCCATTTCCGGCCGGTGAGCCCGGTTGGTGACGCTCGTGGAGTACCGTGAGCGCGTTCCGTGATCCAGATCGGTCCGACTGCCGGAGGGCAAGATGGGGAAGCACGTCACCCGGATCACCGCACTGGGGTTCACGATCGCCGCCTCGGCGGTGCTCGCGGTGCCGGGCCTGGCGAACGCCGACACCAGCCCGACGCTCGGCGGCAGCTGCGAGGCCACCCTGCAGCAGGGGAGCTCGTCCGGGCTGACGCTCGACGCGGGTGCTCCGCTGAACGCCCCGAACCGGCTCACCGTCGGCCTCGACTCGAGCTCGCGGAACACGAACGGCACGGCACCCCTGCTCACGCTGCCGCTCGGCGACACGGTGAAGGCGCTCGGCATCGGCCAGGTGCCGCTGGTCGGCGACGCGGCGGCGAAGGGCGTCTGCCCGGCCGCGCAGGGCACGGTCAACGCCGTCGGCAACCTGACCCAGGGCGTGGCAGGCGACCTGCCGCCGCTGCCCCTGCCGCCGTCGCCGGGCCCGAACCCGCCGCAGCCCGCCCCGCCCGGCCCGACACCGCCGAACCCGGGGCCGAACCCGCCGGGCAGCAGCACCGGCCCGATCGTCACCGGTCCGGGGAACGCGGGCCTGCCTGGCGACGCGATTTCGGGCATCTTCACCAACGCCGCGCTGCTCCCGGGCACCCTGGTGCAGGCGCCGGTGATCGCGCAGATCATCCCGGGTCAGCAGGTCCCGCCGACCGTCGACGCCGAGAGGTCCGGCACCGCCGAGGCCCTGCCCGCCGTGACCCCGCCGGCCAAGCTGCCGGTGCTGCTCGCGGTGCTGGCGCTGGCGATCGTCGCGGCCGCGCTCGTCCGGGCCTGGATCCGCCGCAGCCCCGCCTGACGCACGGTGACGTGCCCTTCCACCCGAATGCCGGACATTTCTGAGCGAGCGGGCGTCACCGGGCTGCCTTAGCGTCGTTGTACTGGGAAGTAGGCGACGACACCAGGGGCGGCGAGCATGCAGGATCGGACACGGAGGGCAACGGCGGTCGGTGCGGCGGCATTCGTCCTCGCGGGTTCCGCCGTGCTCGGCCTGCCCGGCACCGCCTCGGCGGACACGATCACGGCCAAGTGCGGCGACACGGTGACCGCGAAGCCCGGCGACACGGTCAAGGCCACCACGCCCCTGCTCGGCCTCCCGCTGAACCTCGGCGTCGTCACCGAAACCACGAAGGTGCTGACCGGGACGATCAACGCGGTCCTCGGCACGCTCTGCAACGTCACCGTGAACGTGGTGAACACCGTCGTCTCGCCGGTGCCGGTGATCGGGGCGCCCGCGGCGAGCGCGATCAACCAGGGCGTGCAGGGCGTGACCGGCGGCACCCAGCAGGGTCTCCGCTCCCTCACCGGCGGCGGCCAGCCCGCCCCGCAGCAGCCCGGCGGCACGGGCGGCAACCCGCAGCAGCCGCCGGCACCGGGCGGGACCGGTGGCGCGCCGCAGCAGGGCGGCACCCCGCAGGGCAGCACGCCGATCCCGGACGCCAACAGCCCCCTTCTGCCCGGCTTCGCGAGCACCCCGGTGTTCGGCGGCTTCCCGTTCACCCTCGGCACGGGCTACGCCCCGATGCGCGACTACAGCGGCATCCCGTTCGCGACGGCCGGGCTGTTCACGCCGTCCCCGGCGATCCGGTACGGCAGCCAGATCCCGGGTTACGCCCCGCAGTACGGCCTCACCGGTCCGGATGGCGCGGCGGAGGGCAACTCCGGCGTCCAGACCGCGGGACAGGCGGAAGCGCTACCCTCGGCATCGGACGGCTTCACGAACGGGTCGAATCTGCCGCTGCTGATTGCGGTTCTGGCACTCTCCGGAGTCAGCGCGGGTCTGGTCCGGACCTGGGTACTCCGCCGAATGGCCGCTGCCAATTGACCCGACTGCCGAGTATCTTTCGCGTATCCCGGTCGTTCATCCTGATGTCGAGTGGAACGACGCCCCCGTGATTTCCCTGGAGGATTGCTCGTGCGGAAGACCCTGACCGTCACCGCCATCGCCGCGTTCATCGCCGGCGGCGCATTCCTTTCCACGGGCACGGCCTCCGCGGCGACAACCATCGTCAGCAGCAGTTGCACCGGCTCGGTCACCGGGCAGATGGGCGACCAGGTCGCGATCGACGGAACCTCGGTCAAGACGCTGGTCACCAACGGGGCAAACAACGCCGGCACCCTCGCGGTCGGCAGCTGGGCAGGCGATTCCATCGCCAAGATCCACTCGATCCCGGTGGGCCAGGTGCCGAATTCCGCAGGTGGCGAGGCGACCGGCGCCGCGATCGGCAAGGCGGTGCGCACCGCCCTGTCCAACTCCGGCACGTGGGGCCTCGGCCTCGACTGGAAGAAGACGCTGGACAGCGTGGAAACCACGGTCGCCAAGGGCTGCGGCCTCACACTGCTCGCCGGCAACTACGTGGCGCCGAGCACGCCGAACGCCGGCACCCCGCAAGGCGGCACCGGCACCGCGCCCGGCACCAGCCCCGGCGGCGCGTCCGGCAACCTCTCGAACCTGAACCCGGGCACCGCGGGCGGCACGGGCGGCAGCGCGCCGATGCGCGACTACAGCGGCATCCCGACGGCGACCGCCGGCACGGCCGTCGCCCCCGGCGTGCGGTACCCGGCGAACGGCACCCTGCCCGGTGACGCGTCGGCCCCGCAGGCGGGCGCGGGCGACCAGAGCGGCCAGGGCGCGGACATCCGCGACGCGGGCAACGCGCAGTCGCTGGCCTCGAACGGCGCGTCGAACGACGTGCAGCTGCCCATGCTGATCGCGGTGATCGTGCTCGCCGGCGTCACCGCCGGGCTCGTGCGCACCTGGGTGCTCCGCCGGGCCGCCTGACCCCCGGCGTCCGGCCCTGTCGGTACCCCCAGGTAGCCTTACCTGGACAAACCCTCCTGCCACGGACAGTCCGTGGCCGCGAGCCCATAGGAGGTGAGTGGTTGTGTCACGCCATTACGAGGTAATGGTCATCCTGGACCCCACGCTCGACGAGCGCACGGTCGCCCCCACGCTGGACAACTTCCTCAACGTGATCCGCACTTCGGGCGGTTCCGTGGAGAAGGTCGACGTCTGGGGCCGCCGCCGCCTTTCGTACGAGATCAAGAAGCACGCCGAGGGCATCTACGCCCTGCTCGACCTGAACTCGTCCTCGGACGCGGTGAAGGAGCTGGACCGCCAGCTGTCGCTGCAGGAGACCGTGCTCCGCACCAAGGTCATGCGTCGCGAGGTCAAGCGCGCCGCGGCCAAGCCCGCAGCCGCCAAGGCCTGAGCCCGAGGGGAACCCCGATGGCTGGAGACACCGTCATCACGGTGGTCGGCAACCTGACGTCCGACCCGGAACTGCGCTTCACCCCGTCCGGTGCGGCGGTCGCGAACTTCACCGTCGCGTCCACCCCGCGCACCCTCGACCGGCAGTCCGGCGAGTGGAAGGACGGCGAGGCGCTGTTCCTGCGCTGCAACATCTGGCGGCAGGCGGCGGAGAACGTCGCCGAGTCCCTGACCCGCGGCGCCCGCGTCGTCGTGCAGGGCCGCCTGAAGCAGCGGTCGTTCGAGACCAAGGAAGGCGAGAAGCGGACCGTCGTCGAGCTCGAGGTCGACGAGATCGGTCCCTCGCTGCGCTACGCCACGGCCAAGGTCAACAAGGTCAGCCGCGGTGGCGGCGGTGACTTCGGCGGCGGCGGCGGTGGCGGTGGGAACCGCGGTGGCGGCGGCATGCCTGCCGACGACCCGTGGGGCTCCGCGCCCGCCGCGAGCAGCGGTGGCGGCGGCTTCTCGGACGAGCCCCCCTTCTGATCTCGTACACATCCACACAAAGATTTGAATTACCAGGAGTAGACAGTGGCCAAGCCACCCATCCGCAAGCCCAAGAAGAAGGTCTGCGTGTTCTGCAAGGCCGAGAAGAAGGGCCGCCCGGAACTGATCGACTACAAGGACACCAACCTGCTGCGGAAGTACATCTCCGACCGCGGCAAGATCCGTGCCCGTCGCGTCACCGGCAACTGCAGCCAGCACCAGCGTGACATCGCCATCGCGGTCAAGAACTCCCGCGAGATGGCGCTGCTGCCCTACACCTCGACCGCGCGCTAAGGGAGGGCACTGAAATGGCGAAGATCATCCTCACCACGGACGTGGCCAACCTGGGCGGCCCCGGCGACATCGTCGAGGTCAAGGACGGCTACGCGCGCAACTACCTGCTCCCGCGGGGCTACGCGATCGTGGCCTCCAAGGGCGCGGAGAAGAACGTGCGCACCATCCAGCGCGCGCAGGAGAGCCGTCGCATCCGCGACCTCGACCACGCCAAGGAGATCAAGGCGACGCTGGAGGGCCTCGGCGCCATCCAGCTGACCGGCAAGGCGGCCGAGGGCTCGAAGAAGCTCTTCGGCTCGATCACCGCCGGCGAGATCGTCGAGGCGATCAAGGCGGCCGGTGGCCCGCTGCTCGACAAGCGCGTCATCGAGCTCCGCGACCACATCAAGACCGTGGGCAAGCACTCGGTCGGCGCCCGGCTGCACCCGGACGTCAAGGTCGACGTGCGGCTCGAGGTCAAGGCCGTCGCGCAGTAAGGCAGTACGTCTTGGGAAGGCGGGTCACCCCTGGTGGGTGGCCCGCCTTCACGCTTTCCGGGGAACCTCGGACACCGTGGCGGCGTCGGAGGAGAATGGGCGAGGACGCGAAGGGGATGGGATCGCATGGCTAACGAGGTCAACATGTCCGCGCCGGCCGGCGGTGGCGGCGGCTTCACCTTCGACGCCGACAAGATCGACGGCGTCATCAAGAAGTGGCAGGACCTGCAGGCCGACCTGAAGCGCGACTACGCCGACGCCAACCTGATGGCGAACGTGAAGGCGCCCGGCAAGGAGTTCGCCAGCGGCGACTGGGAGAAGCTCGCGAACCCGTCCGGCAAGGCGTTCCTCGAGCAGAACCGGAAGATGCAGGAATACGTCAAGAACTACATCGAGGCGCTGACCGCCGCGAAGCAGCGGATCACCACCAAGGAGTCGGACGTCTACACCGACCTTTCGAAGCGGGGGAACCAGGCCACGTGAACCGACGACTCCTCGCCGTCCCGGCGCTGGCCTGTGCCGTGCTCGCCATGGCCGGCTGCGGCGGCAAGACCCGCGGCACCGCCAACCCGGCGCCGTCCACGGCCGAATCGGCCGGCGAGACCAGCCGGTCCACCGCCGACACCGCGCCGAAGGTGCCCAGCCCGCTGAACACCGCGTCGATCACCTCGGACGCCTGCGCGACGCTGAACGCGTCCGGGCGTTCCTCGCTGGGCCTCGGCGAGGGCTCGCCCCGCAGCACCGGCAACGGTCCGAGCTGCACGTTCCAGGAGTCCGCCGACCCGGGCAACCAGATCGACGTGACCACGGTGACGGCGAACAAGAACGGCCTCCAGGACGTCTACGACACCAAGGCCAACGACGCCTACTGGGGTGAGACCCAGGCCTACGGCTACCCGGGCGTCTACGCCGCGGCGGCGGACGACCGCAAGAACGGCAAGTGCGGCCTGTTCGTCGCGGTGACCGACCAGCTGGTGGTCAACATCCTGGTCCAGTACGACAACGGCACCGGGGCGGGGGACCCGTGCTCCGTGGCGATGAAGTTCGGTGAGTCGATGATCCGCACCCTGGGAGGCTGAGATGCTGGAACTGGTGCTCCTGGGCGGCTTCGCCGCCTACAACATGGCGACCACGCATTCGGACGACCACACGTCGGTGCAGGGCGACCGCAAGATCGACTGCTACGACATCTGGGAGAAGATCACCACCGGTCCCGGCGCCGGCTCGATCGAGAACGGGCAGTCCGCGGCGAGCCGGCTGAAGGGCGCTTATCAGGAACGCCTCGGCACCATCGACGCGCTCGCCAAGGAGATGGACGCGGCCTGGACCGGCGGCGGCGCCGAAGCGGCGCAGAAGGCAGGCGCCCACCCGCTGCGGGTGTGGATGGAGGACTCGGGCACCAAGCTGACCGACTCCGACAAGTACCTCGGCGAGCAGCACAACGCCTTCACCACGGTGCACGCGCAGGTCCAGCAGGTGCCGAAGGACCCGCCGAAGAACAACCTGCTCAACGCGGTCACGCCGTGGACGACCGACACCGACCGGGCGATCCGCGACTACAACGCCAAGGGCCAGGCCAACGTCGACGCCTTCAACACCTACTACAAGGCGAGCAACGACAACGGCCAGAAGATGCCGACGTACGCGGCGCTGCAGGGCCAGCCGGAGAACGTCAACGTCGACGGCGGCGAGGACGGCAAGAAGAAGCCGGGCGACGACGGCAGGAACAACGGCAACAACGGCAACGGGAACCCCAACGGCACCGGCTCGGTGCCCGGGGTGAACATGCCGGGACCGGGTGGCGTCCCGTCCTTCCCCGGCCAGCCGAACACCCCCGGCGGCAGCTTCGACCCGGGCAAGGTGCCGGGCTTCGACCCGTCGAGGCCGCCGAACTTCGACCCGTCGAAGGTCCCGGGCGGGAGCTACGACCCGGGCAAGATCCCCGGGGCGGGTAACTACACGCCGCCGAACTTCTCCGACGGCACCCACTCGTCGGGGTTCACCCCGCCGAAGATCCCCGGCGCCGGCGGCTTCGGCCCCAGTGGCGGCGGTGGCGGCGGCGCCGGCGACTTCTCCATCCCGGGCGGCGGCTTCGGGCCGGGCGGCTCGGGCGGGATCGGCGACCCGACGGCGGGCTTCGGGCCGGGCGGCGTCGGCTTCGGGCCCGGCGGCTCGACCGGGGCGGCCATGCCGGGCGCCGGTGACGCGGCGGGCGCCGGCCGCGGCGGCGCGGGTGCCGGCGGCGTCGGTGCCGGCGGCGCGGGGGCGGGCCGCGCCGGTGCCTCCGGGATGGGTGGCATGGGCGGCATGCACCCCGGCGGCGCCAAGGGTCAGGGCGGCGGCGACGAGGAACGCACGTCGAAGTACCTGCTCGGCGACGACCCGAACGACATCTTCGGAACCGACGAGCTGACCGCGCCGCCGGTCATCGGCGAGTAGCGGACGCGGGATCGCCGGGTGCGTGCCAAGATGGGCGCGCCCGGATCCTGCGGGTTCACCAACGATCCACTGGGGGAAAGCGCGGTGCTGGACAGGCAGGTCACGATCACGACCGGCACCCTGATCAACCTGATCCGGCGCCGGGGCGGCGAGCCGCACACGGTGCTGTCCGAGACGCCCACGTGGTACAGCGACGAGGCACAGCGCGCCGAGGACGAGCGGACCAACGCCGAGCTCGCGAAGGCCGGGCTGTTCGGCTCGCGCGGCATGCACCCCGGGTTCGTCGCGACGATCGAGGCGATCGCCCGGCCGCAGCTGGAGTACTACGGCTGGATCGACGGCGGGTTCCAGGGCAAGCCGGTCAGCTACCGGCTGCTGGCCGGCAGCGCCGGCGGCGAGGCGTTCGTGCTGGCCAAGCACGAGGAGCTGGACGTCGTCGTGCTGGCGTCGACCAAGCCGCACGAGCTGCTCGACGACTTCCTCGGCCAGATCCCGAAGCTGGCGCCCGGCCGCGGGACCCCGCTCGCGGTGCCGAAGAGCCAGCTCGAAGGGACCGCCCGCAGCGACGAGGGTGGGTTCGCCGTGCTCCGCAGCGACCGCCCGGCCGAGGGTTCGCAGGAGGTCGAGGAGCTCCGCCGGATCCTCGCGTTGCGCCGGATGGGGAGCGGCAGCCTCTACGTCGCGGCCCGCAGCCGCACCGGCGCGCGGCACCGGATCGAACGCCCGGTGAACTACATCGATACCTCGGAAGGCCGATGGCTGACCGAGGAGATTCCGGGACGTGGCGAGAACCGGATCGCCTTCACCCCGGCCGACCAGCGCGTTCTCGCTGACCGGTTACGCAGCGCACAGGGAAGGCTCACGGCGGCCTGACCGGCGGGCCGTTCAGCCCACCGGGTGGCGCGTCTACCCAGCGTGATATTCATCCACAGGCCGCGCGGTCCAATGGGTTCGAGCTGGTCCACGACACGCCGAAGAACGGACTTCCCGCGACACGCCGGACGAGTTTTCCGCAAGTTCTCCACACCTTGTACACAGGCTCTGAGCTGCGCATTCACCAAAGCCGATCACGCTTGTCCCCAACTTGTCCACAGCTCTCGCGGCACCTGTGATTGGTTACCCCCGTTCATCCCCAGGTTGTCCACAGAAGGGTCCCCACCCTGAATTGCCATCGGCCTTCCGGGGGATCTAGCGTGCCCGCTCGGGCCTGTACTCACGGTGGCGCTCCGCGTGTCTGCGGCAGCCGTCCGGCGTTGTCGCCGATCATCGGGGGACGAGCCCGGGTGGCCGGCCGCACGAGCACCGGCCACGTGCTTCGAGAGCGAAGATCCGGCATAATCGAACGGGTGTTCGACATGATGAGGAGGTGTCCGGAACGGTGGCGCTGACCGACGACCGCGGCCCGATGTACGCGGAGTCCGACCCGGGCCCGAGCGACCCCGGGCCCGGCGGCTTCGACCGCCAGCCGCCGCAGGACATCGCGGCCGAGCAGTCCGTGCTCGGCGGCATGCTGCTGTCCAAGGACGCCGTCGCCGACGTCATCGAGGCGCTCGGCCCTGACGACTTCTACCGGCCCGCGCACCAGGCGATCTACGACTGCATCCTCGACCTCTACGGCCGCGGCGAGCCGGCCGACCCGATCACGGTGTCGGCGGAGCTGGAGCGGCGCGGGGAGCTGGGCCGCGTCGGCGGCGCGCCCTACCTGCACACGCTGATCGCCACGGTGCCGACGGCGGCGAACGCGGGCTATTACGCGGAGATCGTCTCGGAGAAGGCGGTGCTGCGCCGGCTCGTCGAGGCGGGCACCCGGATCGTGCAGTACGGCTACGGCGCGGCGGCGGGCGACGGCGCGAACATCGACGAGGTCGTCGACCGCGCGCAGGCCGCGATCTACGACGTCACCGAGCGGCGGACCAGCGAGGACTACGTCGCGCTGGAAGAGCTGCTGCAGCCGACGATGGACGAGATCGACGCGATCGCCTCGCGCGGCGGCCAGTCACAGGGCATCCCGACCGGCTTCGCCGACTTCGACGAGCTGACCAACGGCCTGCACCCCGGGCAGATGATCATCGTCGCCGCCCGGCCCGGTGTCGGCAAGTCGACCCTCGGCCTGGACTTCGCGCGCTCGGCCTCGATCCGGCACGGCATGACCAGCGTCATCTTCTCGCTGGAAATGAGCCGGACCGAGATCGTCATGCGCATGCTGTCGGCGGAGGCCAAGATCCGCCTCGCCGACATGCGCGGCGGCAAGATGTCCGACGACGACTGGACGCGGCTGGCCCGCCGGATGAGCGAGGTCTCCGAGGCGCCGCTGTTCGTCGACGACTCGCCGAACATGACGATGATGGAGATCCGCGCGAAGGCCCGGCGGCTGAAGCAGCGGCACGACCTCAAGCTCGTCGTCCTCGACTACCTCCAGCTGATGACCTCCGGCAAGCGCGTCGAGTCGCGGCAGCAGGAAGTCTCCGAGTTCTCCCGGCAGATGAAGCTGCTGGCCAAGGAGATCGAGGTCCCGGTGATCGCGATCAGCCAGCTGAACCGTGGTCCGGAACAGCGCACGGACAAGCGCCCGATGCTGTCCGACCTGCGTGAGTCCGGCTCGCTGGAGCAGGACGCCGACCTCGTCATCCTGGTCAACCGCCCGGACGCCTGGGAGCGGGACGACCCGCGCGCGGGCGAGGCGGACCTGATCATCGCGAAGCACCGCGCCGGGCCGACGGCGACGATCACCGTCGCCCACCAGCTGCACTACAGCCGGTTCGTCGACCTGTCGCACGACTAGCCGAGAGCGCTGTACCCGCGGACGAAGGCCGTGAGGAGCCGGCCGAAGTTGTCGCGGTCCTCCTCCGGCCAGTCCGCCATGACCTCGGCGAACACCCCGCGGCGGAAGGTGTGCAGCTCGTCGAGGTGCGCCTGGCCGGCTTCGGTCGGCACGAGCACCGCCCGCCGCCCGTCGCGCTGATCGGCTTCGCGCCGCAGCAGCCCCTGCTCCACCGCGCGCGCCACGAGCCGGCTCGCGCGGGGCTGGTCGACGCCCATCGCCGCGCTCAGGGCCGTCACCGTGCTGGGCTCCCCGCGCTCGGCGAGTTCTTCGATGACGTCGAGCAGCTCGTACACCGGGTCGTGCGCGCCATGGCCCCTGGCCTTGCCGATCCGGCTCAGTGCCCGCCGCTGCTGGCTGCGGCGGATCGCGATCATGGCCCGCTCGACGTCGGCCACGGCGTCCGTCATGGTTGCTCCACCTCCGAACTACATGTACTTTTACATGTAATTGTTTATCGACATGTCGGAGTGCTCATGAAACCCCTCGGCTGGTGGCTGCGCCACCTCCACGAGCTTCTCGAATCCTCCATGGGCCAGGCCCTCGACGCGGAGTCGCTGACCCGCCGGCACTGGCAGGTACTCAACACGATCGCCCTCGGCGCCCGCATGCCGGAGGAGGTCGACGCGGCGATGGCGCCGTTCGTGGCCGGCGAGGGCTCGATGGCACCGAAGGTGGCCGACCTGCGCGCCCGCGGCTGGGTCGGTGACGACGGCGCTTTGACCACGGAAGGCCGGGCCGGTCACGCCCGCGTCGAGGCGCGCGTACAGGAGTTTCGCGCGAAGGCCGTCGAGGGGATCGGCGACGACGACTACCGCACGACGATCCGGACCCTGGAGCGCTGCGCGGCGAACCTCGAAGCCGCCTGAGGAATATCCCGGCACGCTCCGGCGTCGGATACGCTAGTAGTTGAAACTTCAACAACTGGAGCGCTCGATGACCCGCACGCCGGTTCTCTACCTCAGCCACGGTGCCCCGCCGCTCGCCGACGACACGACGTGGACCCGTCAGCTGGCCGGGTGGTCCGCCGAGCTGCCGCGGCCCCGAGCGATCCTGATCGTGTCGGCGCACTGGGAAGAGGCGCCGCTGACCATCGGGGCGACGACGACCGTCCCCCTGGTGTACGACTTCTGGGGCTTTCCCGAGCGCTACTACCAGGTGAAGTACGCGGCGCCCGGCGCGCCGGAGCTCGCGGAGAAGGTCCGGAAGCTGCTCCGCACCACGGAGACGCCGGTGCACGACGCGCCGGAGCGCGGCCTCGACCACGGCGCTTACGTGCCGCTCGTCGAGATGTACCCGGACGCGGACATCCCGGTGCTGCAGGTCTCGATGCCCTCGCTCGACCCGCAGGAGCTGTTCGACCTCGGCCGCAAGCTCGCGCCGCTGCGCGACGAAGGCGTGCTGATCATCGGCAGCGGCTTCTTCACCCACAACCTGAGCGGCATGGCCCGCGCCACCGACGGGACACCGCCCGCGTGGTCGGCCGAGTTCGACCACTGGGGTGCCGAGGTCCTGCACAGCGGTGACGTCGACACGCTGCTGGACTTCCGGCACAAGGCCCCCGCGGCGACGCTCGCGCACCCGCGGATCGAGCACTTCGCGCCGCTGTTCGTCTCCCTCGGCGCCACCTCGGAGGAGAGTTCCGGCCGCACGGTGATCGACGGCTTCTGGCACGGCCTGGCCAAGCGGTCCCTCCAGTTCTCCTGACCTGACCCGGGACGCGAGCGAGCCCCAGGAGCCGGCTGGCTCCTGGGGCTCGTCGTCTCCAGGGAAGGAGAGCTATTCGGTGTTCGCGGGTGGCCCGCGGCCGCGGTCGCGGCGAGAGCGGCGCTCCGTGCGAGGTCGCCCTCGCGGCGCGGTGGAGCGCCGGCCGCCGTGACAGCGGGGTTCGTGGGCCGGCGGGCTCCGCAGAGCCCGCCGGCTTCACCGCACTACTTGCGCTTCACCAGGCCCATCAGCTTCGCGAGGAAGCCGGTGGAGTCCAGGCCCGAGAGGGCCGGGACCTGCGGGGTGCTGTCCAGCACCGGCAGCTTGGCGTTCACCGGCAGCGCGGTCGGCGCGGCGGCCGGCAGGGCCGGGACCGCGACGGGCAGGCCGGTGGCCGGCACGTCCGCACGCTCGGTGCCGTGGCCGCCGAGCGAGCCCAGCGAGGACAGCGACGACAGGCCGTTCACCGCGGGCAGCGCGGTGGGCAGCGCCGGCAGGGCCGGCTTCGGCAGCGCCGGAACGCCACCCAGGGCCGGCAGGCCCGCGGCCGGCACGTCCGCACGCTCGGTGCCGTGGCCGCCGAGCGAGCCCAGCGAGGACAGGCCGTTCACCGCGGGCAGCACCGAAGCGGTGGGCAGGGCCGGCTTCGGCAGGGCCGGAGCCGGCAGCTGCGCCAGGTCGGCGCGCTCGGTGGCCAGCGGAGCCGCGACCGGCAGCGCGGGCAGGCCCTGGGTGGGCAGCCCGGCGGTCGGCACGTTGCTCGCGAGCCCGCTCACCGCGGGGAGACCCCGCATGGGCAGACCCTGGGTGGGCAGCCCCTCGGTGGACAGGTTGGCCGTGTGCAGCAGACCGGTCAGCGAGTCCAGCGACGGCAGGCCACCGGCCAGGCCGGCGACGGGCAGCTTGCCCATCAGCCCGTCCACCGACGGCAGGCCACCCGTGGTGGGCAGGCCGCTGCGGAGCGCGGCCAGCGACGGCAGCTCGTCCGCCGCCAGCTCCGAACCCTCGGCCGGGAACGCGATCGGGTCCGCGGTCTCTTCGTCGATGCTGGTCACGTCGGTCGCGTAGGCGGTGGCCACCCCGAGCAGCTCGAGCGGCACGCCGAAGATCTGCACCGGGAGCGCGAACGCGTGGTAGCCGTTGATGCCCGACAGCGCGGACTGGTCGCCCGCGGTGACGGCCTTGCCACCGTTGTGCGTGGTCAGCGTGTTCTCGCCGACGGCGTGCGCCACGCCGCCCACGGTCACCGCGTCGCCGAACAGCTGCGCGATCGCGGTCACCGGCAGGTCGAGGATGTTGCCGGAGATCGCGCCCTCGACACCGGAGGTGGTGTCGTCGCCCGCGTTCCGGACGTCCGTCATGTTGATGCCGGCGCCCTTGGCGACACCCGCCGCGCTGACGGCGTCACCGAAGACCTGCGCCACCGCCAGCGGGTCGGCGCCGATGATGTTGCCGGCCACGCTGCCGCGGTCGCCGCTGGTGGTGGCGTCGCCGCCGGCCACCGAGCTGACGTCGTTGGTGCCGACGCCGGTGCCCAGCGCGCCCCCGGCGACCCCGTCGCCGAAGACCGAGCCGGCGCCCGCGATCGGGGCCTTCACGATGTTGCCGGTCAGCGCACCGTCGCGGCCGTCGGTCACGGCGTCGCCGCCCGCCGTCGCGTCGGTGATGTTGTCGTTCTCACCGGTGCCGATGCCGCCGAGCGCGCCACCGACGCCCATCGCCTGCACCGGCAGCGCGACCGGGGCCTCGATGATGTTGCCCGCGCCGGCGCCCGCCGGGCCGTGGGCCTTGACGCCGCCGCCCGCGTTGGACGTCGTGTCGGTCGAGCCCTTGCCGTGGCCCTGGCCGATGAGGGCGCCACCGATGTTGGCCGCCTGCACCGGGGTCGACAGCGGGACGGTGCCCAGGTTCGAGCTCAGGAAGCCGCCGTCGTCCACGGTGCTGCCACCGCCGCCGCCGGAGACGACCTTGGTCTCGTCGGCCGCGCCGGAGCCCTGGCCGATGAACGAGCCACCGATGCCGAAGACCTCGGCGGGCAGGCCCACCGGGACCTGGACGATGTTGCCCGAGCCGGAGGAGTTGGCGCCCTGCGTGCCGTCGTACGCGCCGGCGGTGACCGTCTTGTCCTCGGTCGCCTTGCCGGTGGCGTTGCCGATGTGGCTGCCGCCGATGCCGAAGACCTCGGGCGCGCCCGCGGCCTGGGTGTTGACGATGTTGCCGCCGAGGAAGGCGTCGTTGCCCTTGGTGTAGCTGCCGTTGCCGGCGTTGGCGTCGGTCGTGTTGTCGTGGACCGCGTTCGCCTGGCCGATGTACGTGCCACCGATGCCGAAGGCCTCGACCGGCAGCGCGACCGACGGGTTGAGGACGTTGCCCGACCCGCTCGAGTTGTCACCGGTCGTCTTGACGAAGCCACCCGAGTCGACAGTGCTGGAGGAACTGCCGGCGCAGGGGATGCCCGCCGAGGCGTTGCCGATCCACGAGCCCGCGACACCCGCGACGTTCGCGATCGGGGAGAGCGAGGCCGCCCCGCCGTTGCCGGACAGGAACGAGTCGTCGCCGCTGGTCTCGAGGTAGGTCGGGATGCCGAGGCTGCCCTTGCGGGTGGCGCCGGCCGTGGCGTCGGCCGAGTTGTGGCAGCCGTCGGAGTTCGACAGCGAGCCCCACACCGCACCGGAGTTGCAGTTGAACTTGACCGGCAGGGCGATCGGCGCGCCGACCACGTTGCCCGACCCGGAGGCCTGGTCGCCGGAGCTCAGCAGCGAGCCGCCGGAGGTGGCGACGGTGTCGGCGTGGTAGCCGTGGCTCTGCCCGTTGCCGAGCAGGTAGGAAGCGGCGTTGCCGGTCACCTGCACCGGGGTGGCGAACTGGCCGGCCACCACGTTGCCGGAGAGGGCGGAGCCGTCGCCGTTGGTGTCGACGTCCCCGGTCTCGGTGGTGCTCTGGCTGGCCGACCCGCCGATCACCCGGCCGGTGCCGCCGGCGACCCCGCCGCCGTTGCCGGCGATCTGGACGGGGAGCGCCCAGTCGAGGACGACGGCGTTGCCGGCGAGGCTGGAGTCCTGGCCGGTCGTCTTGACGTCCTGGTCGTGCGACCAGGTCTGCGAGTGGTTGCCGCCGGCGACGGTCGCGTCACCGAGGACACCGATCGCGTTGTCGACGATCTGGATCGGGACGACGACGTCGCCCGTGACCTTGTTGCCCTTGAGGTTGTTGTGGCTCGGGGTGAAACCGCCGCCGCCACCACCGGCCCGCGAGAAGGTGCCGCCGAGGGTGCTCTCGCTGATCGGGCTCGCGTCGTCGAGCTGCTTGGCAGCGTCGTTCGCCGCGCCGGTGACCGGCTTGGTGCTCAGCTCCGTCTGCCCGGCGGGCAGGTCCAGCTGGCCGAAGGGGGTGCCGACCGCGTTGTTGGACTCCTGGATCGGAGCCGTGACGTTCAGGTCGAGCGGCGAGGCAGGGGTGTCAGGGTTGACGTTCTCGTCAGCCGAGGCGATGCCGGTGCCCAGCATCAGCAACCCACCCGTGACAAATGCGGTCTGGAGTCCGCGCTTTGCCCACGTCTGCATGGGGTTTTTCTCCTTTATTTCGGGTTCCCTTGCGGGTTCATGGGGGTGCGCTCGTCGAAACGGATGAGTCCGAGCCGCACCAGGGGGGAGGTGGAACTTCTTGCGGGCGCGAAAAAGCGCACCGCCGTGTCACGGGAATTGCGCGGACGCCAAGCCGTCAAAGAAGGACGGATGTGGGTGCGTCAGCGACCCGTGGAGGGAGGTGTTCAGTCAGGAGTGACGCCGGGCTGTTCGCCCGGGGTGCGCAGCGAGTGGCGCAGGCCGGCGCGGCTCATCGCCGCGACAGCGGAGTCGACGGCTTCGGTCGTCCAGAAGGGGACGCCGAAGTTGAACCCGTCGAGGTGCCCACCGGGGGTCGTGGTGCCACCCGGGGCGGTGGGGACGGCCGGCGCGATCGGAAGCTGCGCCGGAGTCAGCGGCGACGGCAGGTCACGGTGCCCGTCGCGGGACTGACCCGCGGCACCGGTGCCGTCGTGCTCTCCACCCACCGGCATCGCGAGCGCGGCTCGCAGCGCGGCGGGAAGTTCAACGGTGGAGACGGCGGGCTCGCCCGCGACCTCACCGGGACCGGAGGTCACCGGCTCCTCCTCGACCGGGGCGGTGCCCGGGAGGCTGGGGAGCGGGACCAGGTCGCCGTGGCCTGCCGGGTCGAGCAGCTGCCACACCTGGCGGCCGAAGTCGGTCTCCGGCGCGGGGGCGATGGTCTGCTCGACGACCTGGCGGGTGTCCTCGGGCTTGCGCACGATGTGCTCGACGGCGCCGAGGGTGCGCTGGGCCGGGCTCAGCACCGCGTCGTCGGCGAGGTCGGTGACCGAGGCGTCGACCGTCTCGGAGACCTCGTGCCCGACCGCGCCGGCGTCGGTGCGGCCGCAGCGCGGGGCCTGCGGCTCGCTCCACGTCGTCGCGTCCTGGTGGCAGGCGGCGTCGGCGACCCCGCCGGCGACCTCGCCCGCGAAGTGCCCGGTGCCGCGGCTCGCGTCGCCGATGCCGGCCGTCGTGGCGTCGGTGACCGGGGTGACGGAAGCGGTGCCCACCTGGACGGTGTCGGCGGAAGCGGCGGCGTCGGAGACGACCCACGCGACGGCGGTGCCCGCCATCGCGCCACCGAGGACGAGCAGCGCACGCGACACGAGACGGCCGACGCGGTTCGCGCCCTGCCCCTCGTTCGTCGCGGTGTTCGCCACTCGTCGTCTCCTCGTACTCGGTTCGTGATCCGGTCGTTGCGGAAGCGACCTAATCAAACCGGCGGCGCGGCGCGCACCCTCGACACGACTTGATGCCCCCATCGTGTGAAAGACACACGGTGTAACTCGACTTGACGTTGGGTGATCGTCCCTGGCCGTCACGCGTGTCGGACGCGGCCGCCGGAAAACGGCCGAATCGGGCGGTCCAGCCGCTACGGTGAGTCCGTGACCCACGCGCGACGCGAAGACCCGTTCCTGCCGGAGCACGAGGACGTCACCGGGCTGATCCCCCGGGGTCTGCGCATCAGCGCGGCACTGGCGTGGCGGTTCATCGTGGTGGCCGCCGCGTTGTACGCGGTGGTCTGGGTGATCGGCTACCTCTCGGTGGTCGTCATCCCGCTGTCCATCGCCCTGCTGGTGTCCGCCCTGCTCGCGCCGGCGGTGCAGAAGCTGGTGGCGGTGAGGTTCCCGCGCGGGCTGGCGACGGCGATCGTGCTGATCGCCGGGCTGGCCGTGCTGGGCGGGCTGCTGACCTTCGTCGTCACGCAGTTCTCCTCCGGCCTGCCCCAGCTGCAGCAGCAGGTGAACGCGAGCCTCGACCAGATCAAGAACTGGCTGCTCAACGGCCCGCCGCACCTGCGCCAGGAGCAGATCCAGGACTTCATCAACCAGGCGATCGGCTTCATCCAGAACAACCAGGCGTCCATCACGACGACCGCACTGACCACGGCGAGCACCGTCGGCGAGATCCTCACCGGCTTCCTGCTGACGCTGTTCATCACGATCTTCTTCCTCAGCGGCGGCGACGGCATCTGGACGTTCCTGGTCCGCGCGGTGCCCGCCCGGGTCCGCAACCGCGTCGACGTCGCCGGGCGCCGCGGCTTCGCCTCCCTGGTCAGCTACGTGCGGGCGACGGCGGCGGTCGCCGTGGTCGACGCCGTCGGCATCGGCATCGGCCTGTGGATCATGGGCGTGCCGCTGGTGATCCCGCTGGCGACGCTGGTGTTCATCGGCGCGTTCATCCCGATCATCGGGGCGGTCATCACCGGCGGCGTCGCGGTCCTGATCGCGCTGGTGACGAACGGGTTCATCGGCGCGGTGATCGTGCTGGCCATCGTGATCGGCGTGATGCAGCTGGAGAGCCACATCCTGCAGCCGCTGCTGCTCGGGCGGGCGGTGAAGCTGCACCCCCTGGCCGTCGTCCTGGCCATCACCGCCGGCCTGGTCGCGGGCGGGATCGCCGGTGCCCTGCTGGCCGTGCCGCTGCTGGCCGTGCTGAACGCCGGGGTCCGGTCGCTGCTGCACGAGACCAACCCGGACCCGGCCGAGGTGGACGTCCTCAAGGACCAGGCCGCGCAGCCGAACGACGCCGAACCCGGCTCCGCGGGGGCCACGGTGGCGACCCGCGGCGAAGACGACGACGAAAAGTGACCCTCCGGCGGTCTCCCGACCCCGTCACGCCCATGTGGCGGGGCGTGCTCGCCTTCCGGGTGCTCACCTGGGGGTTCGCCTGCGGCACGGTGATCGTCCAGAGCGGCGCGTACCGCCGTGAGTGGCTGGCGTGGGCGATCCTCGGCGTGATGGCCGTGTGGTCGGTGGTGAGCAGCTTCCTCTACCTGCGCGAGCGGACGCGGCCGCCGTGGCTGGTCGTCTTCGACCTCGTGCTGGGCACCGGACTGCTGCTGACCTCGCCGTGGGTGCTCAGCGACGAACAGTTCGCGCTCAACGTCCCGCTCATCACCACGGTGTGGGCGGCCGTGCCGCCGGTCGCCGCCGGCGCGCGGTTCGGCGCGGTCGGCGGGGTGCTCGCCGGGCTGGTCGTCGGCGTGGCGACCGGGCTGGCGCGGGAGAAGTTCGACCTCGACGTCGCCCGCGACGGCGTCCTGCTCGCCGCCGCCGGCCTGCTGGTCGGCATGGCTTCGACGATGGCCCGCCGGTCGGCGGCGCGGCTGGAGCAGGCGTTGCGGAAGGAAGCGGCGACGGCCGAGCGCGAGCGGCTGGCGCGGTCGATCCACGACAGCGTCCTGCAGGTGCTGGCCCGGGTCCGCAAGCGCGGCAACGAGGTCGGCGGCGAAGCGGCGGAGCTGGCCCGGCTGGCCGGCGAGCAGGAGATCGCGCTGCGGTCGCTGGTGACGACCGAGCCGGCCAAGCCGAGCGACAGCGGCACGATGAGCCTGCGGGCCGCGCTGCAGGTGCTCGCGACGTCGTCGGTGCAGGTCTCGACGCCGGCGGACGACGTCGAACTGCCGGCGCACGTCGCCGGCGAGCTGGTCGCGGTGACCCGCGAAGCCCTGTCGAACGTGGAGAAGCACGCGGGCCCGGCCGCGCACGCCTGGGTGCTGCTGGAGGACCTCGGCGACGAGGTGGTGGTGAGCATCCGCGACGACGGACCGGGCATACCGGACGGCGTTCTCGAGCAAGCCGCCGCGGACGGGCACCTCGGCGTGGTGGAATCCATCCGGGGGCGGGTCCGCGATCTCGGGGGGAGCGCGACCCTCGACACCGGGCCCGGCCGGGGCACGGAGTGGGAGGTCAGGGTGCCGAGCACGAGGGGTGCGAGATGAGCGACGAACCGCGGATCTCCGTGATGGTGGTCGACGACCACCCGATCTGGCGGGACGGGGTCGCCCGCGACCTCACCGAACACGGCTTCGACGTGCGGGCGACCGCACCGGACGCCGACGCGGCGGTGCGGATCGCCCGTACCGTGCAGCCGGACGTCGTCCTGATGGACCTGAACCTGGGCAGCACCTCCGGCGTGGACGCGACCCGCGAGATCACCGCGGCGCTGCCGTCGACGAAGGTGCTGGTGCTCTCGGCGAGCGGCGAGCACAAGGACGTCCTGGAGGCGGTGAAGGCGGGCGCGTCCGGCTACCTGGTCAAGTCGGCGTCCGCGGTGGAGCTGGTCGACGCCGTCCACCGGACCGCGGCGGGCGACCCGGTGTTCACCGCGGGCCTGGCCGGGCTGGTGCTCGGCGAGTACCGGCGGATGGCGGACGCACCGGCCGAGGGCGCCGAGCCGCCGCGGCTGACCGAGCGCGAGACCGACGTCCTGCGCCTGGTCGCGAAGGGCCTGACCGCGCGGCAGATCGCCGAGCGGCTCGTGCTGTCCCACCGCACGGTGGAGAACCACGTGCAGTCGACGCTGCGGAAGCTGCAGCTGCACAACCGCGTCGAGCTGGCCCGGTACGCGATCGAGCACGGCCTCGACGAGGAGTGACGGCTCAGGGCAGGGCGGCGAAGCCCGACCAGTTACCGGCGGGCAGGGCGGCCTTGCTCAGCCGCCACTGCGGTTCGCCGGGGTGCCAGGCGGCCAGCACGCGGTCGGCGAGCACCAGGTCGCCGACCTCCGACCAGCCGAAGCCGCCGCCGCGCTTGAGGTGCTCGGTGACGAACGGCATCCCCGGCGCGTGGTCCCAGGTCGGCCCGTCCGGGCGCAGCAGCCAGAGGTCCCGCGTCTGCGTGCTGGTGGCGCGGTAGGCGGGGTTCGCGAAGTCCACGGCCCAGATCGAGCCTTCGCGCGAGGGCACCACGGCGGGTGCCGAGCCGATGGAGGGCCGGTTGAGCTTCTTGCTGCTGCCGTCCCGCAGGTCGACCAGGGTGAGGTCGGTCAGGCCGTCGAGCAGCAGCCAGTCGCCGGCGGCGCCGAGGATGCGCGGCGCCTGCCGGACCGTGCGGCCGGTCGCCGGTTCGATCATGGCGTCGGTCGATTCGGCGGCGTCGGCGTTGATGGTGATCAGCAGGCCGTGCCGGGTCTCGGTCCGCACCTCGGTGCGGCAGCTGGCGGGCTGGCCACGGCCGAGCTCGCCGCCGTCGAACGAGACGTGCTGGAGCCGGCAGTCGTCCGGCGCGTCCTGCCGGATCAGCCACACGCCTTCGCCAGCTGCGTCGGGACCGGCCGACCAGGCGCGGCCGAGGGACCGCGGCGGGCTCGACGGCCCGGTGTACTCGAGGATCTCGAAGGGCTCGGCGTCCTTGGGGTAGGACGGGCGGACCGTCAGGACGACGTGCTTGCCGGAGCGCACCACGTCCAGCTGGACGTCACCGCCGGGGTAGCCGGGCGGGGTGGCCACCGGGCCGCGGTCGGCGTCGAACAGGGTGGGGGTGACGGTCGGCAGGAGCGCGGTGACGCCGATGCCACCGGTCGCCTGGACGCCGGAGAGTTCCGCCAGCGGCCCCGGAGGCGGCGGTGGCGGCGGGGGTGCGGCGTTGGTGCACCCGGCCAGCAGGACGGCGGCCACGACGGCGGCGGTGGCGCGGACTACGGGTCCGTTCAGGGTTTTCCCCCGATCTCCCTGGAGAAATCCAGTTCTACCATCGTGGACATGGGCGAGGAAGAGACCGCGGCGGCGGAATCGGTGACCGAAACGAGGCCGTTGAGCGAGCGCGACCTCCGGGTGTCGGACGACGAACGCGAGCACGTCGTCGGCGTGCTGCAGAAGGCGATCGGCCGCGGGATGATCGACCTCGACGAGTTCACCGAGCGCACCGACCGCGCGCTGGCGTCGAGGACGCGCGGCGAGCTGAACGCGGTGCTGGCCGACCTCGCCGGCCTCTACCACCCGGCCGCGGCCCTGGCCGCCGCGCCGGCGTACGCGGCGCCTGCGGGCTACAGCGGCTACGCGGGCGGGCCGCGCGTCGAGCTGAACGCGAAGTACTCGTCGCTGCACCGCGGCGGGCCGTGGGTGGTGCCGTCCGAGCTGGTGGTGCGCAACAAGTACGGCTCGACGAAGCTCGACTTCACCGAGGCCCAGGTGCAGTCGCCGGTGGTGCACATCGAGCTGGACGCCAAGTGGGGCTCGGTCGAGATCATCATCCCGGAGCACGCGGCGGTGGACCTGAACGCCATCGGCGACGTCAAGTTCGGCTCGATGGAGGACAAGACCCGCAGCAACGGGCGGATGGGCAACCCGCGGTACGTGCTGAGCGGCCGGGTCCACGGCGGTTCGCTGGTGGTCCGGCACCCGAGGCGCGGCCTCTTCGGCTAGCCGGGGCCCCTCTGCCCCCGGCGTCAAGAAGGCCTCCCCACCCAGGCATCGGGTGGGGAGGCCTTCGCTTTCGTTCAGGCGGCGGGCCGCAGGTTCCGCGCGGCGAACCAGACGAGGGCGGCGAACGCGACGGCGGCCACCCCGGCGACGACGTGCAGCCCGGCGGGCAGGCCGTGCGCGCGGGCGACGGCGTTGCCCAGCGTGCCGGCGGTGGCGAGGCCGAAGGCGTAGCCGAACTCGTTGACGGTCTGGGCCAGCGAAGCGGCGGCGCCCGCCTTGCGCACCGGAACCGAGCCGACGACCAGATCGGTGCCGAGCGCGACCATCGGCCCGACCCCCAGCGACGTCACGGCGAACCCGAGCGACGGCCAAACCGGTCCGGCCGCCGGGTCGACGAAGGCGAGGATCGCCATCCCGGCGGCGGCGAGGGCGACCCCGCTCGCGATCAATGCGCCGGTCCGGACCCGCCGGGCGAGGACGGGAGCGGCGAGGAAGCTGACGGTCGAGGCGGCCATCCCCGGCAGCAGCCCGAGAGCGGCCCCGACCGGCGAGAGGTGCTGCGCGAGCTGGAAGAACTGGGCGACGAACAGCATGGTGGTGCCGCCGAGCATGCTGAACAGCAGCATCCCGCCGAGCGCGGTCCGGAAGGCCTTGGCGGCGAAGAGGCTGAAGTCGACGAGCGGGTCGGCGAGCGTCCGCTGCCGCTGCACGAAGACGTAGCCGATGACGAGGCCGATGGCGAGGGCGAGCAGCGGAACGAGCCGGAAGCCGTCCCGGGCGAGCTCCTTGACGCCGTAGACGACGGGCAGGATGGCCCCGAGCGACAGTGCGACGCTCGGCAGGTCGAGCCGCCCGGCGGTCTCGTCCCGGTACTCCGGCAGCAGCTTCGGGCCGATGACGAGCAGGACGACCATGGCCGGGACGCCGAGCAGGAAGACCGAACCCCACCAGAAGTGCTCGAGCAGGAACCCGCCGACCATCGGCCCGACGATGGCACCGACGGTGAAGCAGCCGGCCCAGATCCCGATGGCCTCGGCCCGCTGCCGCGGGTTGACGAACATGGTCCCGATGAGCGAGAGGGTCGAAGGAGCAAGGGTGGCCCCAGCGATCCCGAGCGCGGCCCGGGCGGCGATCAGCATCCCGGCACTGGTCGAGAAGGCGGCGACAACGGAGGCGGCCCCGAAGGCGGCGGCCCCGGCGAGCAGCAGTTTCCGCCGCCCGACGCGGTCGCCGAGGGTACCCATGGTGACCATGAAGCCGGCGACCATGAAGCCGTAGGTGTCCATGATCCAGAGCTGTTCGGTGCCGTCGGCGTGCAGGCTGAGCGCGAGTTTCGGAAGGGCGAGGACGCGGACGAAGACATCCAGCGAGACGAGCAGGGTGGGCAGGGCGAGAACGGCCAGCCCAACCCATTCCCGGCGCCCGGCCCTGACATCCGCGGCCTCCCCGGCGGGAACTGCGGCGGTGGTGGTGGCGGTCATGGTCGGTCCTCTCGACTGGGGGCTCTTGCTTGGTCGTCGAGTGGGTGGCGGTGGGATCGACATCGTTCGCGAATTTTTCTGAACACGGCGAAGGCCGCCCCGTTGTTCTTCGGGACGGCCTTCGGGAGGTCGGGCGGGTTGCCCACACCCCTCGATCAATGTGGACAACCACGCTGGTTCAGGTTCGCACAGATCGGAACTGTCGGTGATGACCGATAGACTGAAAGTGGGGGGGCGCCCCTGCGGGTGGGGATGATTCGCGCTGGGGCGAAACGAGCGGGCCGAGCAAGATCGGCAGGTCAGAGGGCTTGCGGAGCTAGCTGGCGAGCGGCTTGGCAGGGCAACACCAGCACAGGCTGGACCCGGGCAGGCCCGATCAGCGCTGGCCAGCTCCGGGCAGGGCAACACCAGCACTGGCGAGGCCCGTGCAGGCCCGATCAGCGCTAGCCGGTTCCGGTGGGATCGGCCGAGGGCCGGAACTCGGCGATGGTGAGCCAGTGGGCGAGCCGAGCTGAGGCGGTTGCCTGATCAACGCGCCTCAACCCCGCCGCAATCCGGACCGACGCAACCCAACTCAAGGCGGGCAAGCGAGCTGGCGCTCACGACACCGCGCCTGGGCGACCCGGCCGCGCCGCGGGCGGGTCGCCGTCCCTGCGTCAGGGGCGGGCCGCCGCGCGGGCTGCTGCCGGGTTCGCCGTTGCCAGGGTTGCTTCCGCCAGGGCCTCGCACTCTGCGAGCGTCGCCGCCGCCAGGCTGGCTCCGACGGCTCGGACCGCCGGGGCGTTCATCGACAAGCTCGTCAGCCCCAGCCCGGCCAGGACCAGCGCCAGCCTCGGGTCCGCCGCCGCTTCGCCGCACACTCCGGCCGGTTTGCCCGTGGCCTTGGCCGCGTCGCCGATCAGCTTCAGCAAGCGCAACAGACCCGGCTGCCACGGGTCGTTCAGCTTCGCCACCGCGCCCAGCTGGCGGTCCGCCGCGAAGGTGTACTGGGCGAGGTCGTTCGTGCCCACCGACACGAAGTCCACCGCTTCGAGGATCTCGCGAGCCGTCAGCGCCGCCGCCGGGATCTCGATCATCACGCCCGCCCGGGCGATCCCCGCCGCGCGGACGCGCTCTGCGAACCAGGCCGCTTCCTCCACCGTGGCCACCATCGGGGCCATCACCGAGACCTCCGCGCCCGAATCATCCGCCGCACCCGCGATGGCCTCGAGCTGGCGGTCGAGCACCTCCGGCCGGTCGAACGCCACGCGCAGGCCCCGGACACCCAGCGCTGGGTTCGGCTCGGCTTCCGGGGACAGGAACGCCAGCGGCTTGTCGGCGCCCGCGTCGAGGGTCCGGACGATCACCGGCTTGCCGCGGAACGGGGCGAGCACCGCCGTGTACGCCGCGCGCTGGTCGGCGACCGAGGGTTCGTCCGAGGCGTCGAGGTAGCAGAACTCGGTGCGGAACAGGCCGACCCCTTCGGCGCCCGCGTCCGCCGCTGCCTGGGCATCCGCCGGGGAGCCGACGTTGCCGTAGACCTTCACGCGGTGGCCGTCCGCCGTGGCGCCCGTGCCGTTCCACTCGGCGCGCTGGGCCACCGTGGCCGCGACGACCGGGGCCGACGGGTCCGCGACCTCGACCACGCCCGTGTCGCCGTCGACCGCAAGCGCTTGCGCGTCCAGTGCCAGCAGGCCGCGCACCGCCACGACCGCGGGGATGCCCAGCGCTCGCGCCAGGATCGCGGTGTGGCTGGTGGGGCCGCCTTCCTCGGTGACCAGGGCGAGGACCTTCGCCGGGTCGAGGCCCGCGGTGTCGGCCGGGGCCAGGTCGCGGGCGACCAGCACGCTCGGCGTCGCCAGCTCGGGGACGCCCGGCGGTGCGATGCCGAGCAGTTCGGCGATCAGCCGGTCGCGCACGTCTCGGACGTCTTGGACGCGCTCGGCCATGTACCCGCCGGCCGCGGCCAGCGCTTCGGCGAAGCCCTCGGCCGCCTGGTAGACAGCGCGCGCAGCGGGCAGTCCCTGCGTCTGGACGAGCTGCTGGGCCTGCGCGGCGAGCGCCGGGTCGGCGGCCATCGCGGCCGTGGTGATGAGGATCGTGGCCGCCTCGCCGGTCGCGGTCTCGGCCTGCTTCTCCAGCCGCGCGGCGACGGCTTCGGCGGCGGGCGCGATCCGGGCGGCCTCGGCTGCGGGGTCGGCCGGGGCGGGCGTGGCGGCGGGCTCGCCGAGCGGCTCCGCGACGCGGACGACGGGACCACTCGCGCGACCAGGGCTGACGGCGACCCCCGACAGGGACCCCGCGGCGGCTTCAAGCTCAGACATGGTCTAGACCATAGCTCAGATACGTCTGGATATCTCGTGGTGGCGGGCACAATCCGCGTTGCCGTACCTGTTCGAGCACCGGTTCGACCTCCTCGCGCCACCAGGAGCCGGCCAGTTCGCCGCGGCTGCGCACCGGCCGTCCGGCCAGCATACGGCGGAAACCCCAGGCCTCGGCCGAGTCGGCGAGCCGGAACCAGTCGGCCGGATCGTCGAGCCACAGCCCGAGGCGGACGTCGTCGGGCAGCGGCACGCGCTCGAGGAACATCCGCTCGGCGGTCTTCGACGGCAGGTCGGCGAGCGTCAGGCAGCGCAGCGCGCAGGCGACCGTGCTGATCCAGCGGACCCGCGCGCGGATGGTCCGGGCGCCGCGGGCGCGGGCGATGCCGACGCGGTGGTGGCCGTCCTCGACGAAGAACATTTCGGAAAGCCGCACGAGCCGCACCGGCGGCAGGTCCGCCGACGTCCGCGTCAGCTGCTCCCAGCGCTCGCGAAGCGCCCGGTTGCGCGGCCGGAACTCGCGGTCGAAGTCGCCGACGCGGGCGACCGTGCCGACGATGCCCTCCACCGGCACGTCGTAGACGCCTTCGTCGAGCTCGGTCTGCTTGCCGAGGGCCTTGAGGGTTTCGTCGAGCGGCATGATCGCGAGCCGGTCCGGGCGGCGGGCGTCCGCGATCGACCGCAGCTGAGCTGCGTAGCCGCGCCACCAGGCCGAGTCGAACGAGTCGCCCATGTGACCTGCAACACGGACGACTCGATGATCATTCCCCCAGTTCGGCGGCGGTGGGGTAGGACGGCTGCGCGCCGGGCCGGGTCACGCTGAACGCCGCGACGCGCGCCGCGCGCCTGGCTGCGGAGACCAGGTCGGCGCCGTCGGCGAGCGACGCGGCGAGCGCGCCCGCGAAGGCGTCGCCGGCCCCGGTGGTGTCCACGGCCTCGACCTTCGCCGATGCCACCTCGGTCGTGCCGTCGGGTTCCACGACGACCGCGCCGGCCGCACCGAGCGTGACGACGGCGGCCCGCGACCCCAGGTCGAGCAGCTTCCGGAAGTCCGCGCCGGGTCCGGTGAGCCAGGCGGCCTCGTGCTCGTTGACCAGCAGGACGTCGAGCCGGGCCAGCGTCTCCGGGGAGAGCTTCGCCGCCGGCGACAGGTTCAGCAGCACCCGTACGCCCTTTTCCGCGGCCCGCGCGACGGCGTGTTCGACGGTCGGCAGCGGCACCTCCAGCGACAGGACCACGACCTTCACCCCGTCGAAGACGGCGTCGACGTCGGCGGGTTCCAGGCTGGAGTTGGCGCCGGGGGAGACGAGGATCGAGTTTTCGCCGTCCGGGGTGACGGTGATGTAGGCGATGCCGGTCGGCCGCTCGCTGGTGCGCACGAGCCCGGTGTCGACACCGGCGGCGCGGAGCGAGTCGAGCAGCAGCCGGCCGTAGGGGTCGTCGCCGACGGCGCCCAGCAGCGCGACGTCGGCCCCGAGCCGGCCCGCCGCGACCGCGGTGTTGGCGCCCTTGCCACCCGGTGAAAGCACGGTGTCGCCACCCAGTACGGTCTCCCCACCGCCGGGCCGCCGATCCACCGCGACGACGAGATCGGCGTTGGCCGATCCCACAACGAGCACGTCCGAGTTCATCCCGGCACTGTCCCACAAAACCCGTCCCGGCCTGGTCAGCACCGGCAAGCAAGGGGAAAGTGAAGGTTTTTGTAACTTATCCGGCGTTGAGTGCGACAATCATGCGAGCAGCGGATGCCCGTCACTCGATCGGGGGATGTCCGTCCCCCGGCCGTCACCTCGTGGCCCCGGGCCCGCTCTCCAGGTGCGTCATCGCGGAGACGTGATGACGTTGCCCCAACCGGCGCGAGCCGGGCAGGGCATCGGGTCGCCGGCGCCGATCACGTAGCCCCCCGAGTGATCGGCGTCGGCGGCGCCCCCGCCTCCCGCAGCAGGACCGCCGTCGTCCTGTCATCTCCTCCACGGGATGCCGACCGGCAGCACCTCGAGAACGTGCTCGTCGAATTCGCCGGACGCCCTTGCGCTCATGGTGGACGGCAGCCGGTACCAGCCGTCGGGCTGGCGCAGTTCGTCCAGTTCCGGGCGGCGGAGCGGGAAGTCGTCGTTCGCCGGGAGGAACTCGGGTGGCAGCAGCGCAATTCCCGGAAGTTCCGGATCACGCTGGAGCTGATGCAGGCGGCGCGGAACCCCGTTGTGCGGCCCGAACTCGATCACGGCGCCGAGTCCCAGCTCGATCGCGAGGGCGAAGAACCGGAGCCGGCGGTACATCACCCGACCCCCGCCGTTCATGTGGATCGTGACGGAACCGGACGGCTGCAGCGGCGGTGGCACCCACCCGGACACCGCGGCCGGAACCGGTGGTGACGCGGGAACCTGCACGTCGGCGACGCGCTCGGCCCGGACGCCGACGTGCTTCGCCAGCAACTCGCGCACCCGCGGGACTTCCCTTTCGTACAGCGGGATCCCGGACGCCAGGAGGTCACCGCCGCCGATGCGGACCAGGCTGCGGTGGTGGCTTTCGAAGTCGTCACGGGCCGGAGTCAGCACGAGCTGAGGATGCTTGTGCTTCTCCCCGATCTCGACGACCGACGCGGCGGCGAGCTCGTCCCACCGCACGGCCCAGACGACGGCGCCGATCACCCGGGAGATGCCGGCCGGGTCGATGATCAGCTCGTTCCGGACCGGCGTGCGCAAGGACCGCCAGACCAAGTTCAGGCCGAGCAACGCGAAACTGCCGCCGAAGACGCAGCCCGCGAGCCGCGGGCCCTGCTGGGCCGAAGACAAGCCGAGCCAGATGATCCCGGCGCCGACCGCGAGCAGGAAGCCGGCCTGAATCCAGTGCGGTCCGTCCGTCCGTGACACGACGACGCTCTCGGTCATGCCTTCACCAACCGCATCACGTTCTTGGCCGCGCCTGGCGAAACCTTCGCGGCCAGCGGCCGGTCGCCGCCTCGGCGGAGGGTTGCGTGGACCGAAACGTAGTGACGCGTGGCTTTCTTCGCCGAAGGCTCGACCGTCAGCCGAGCGAGGTCGGTGCGCTGGACGCGGACCGGGTCGCCTTCCTCGGGACGCCAGGTGATCGCGTCGGCGGTCATGACGAATTCGCCGGAGTCGCCTCGGTAGCGAGTCAGGTAGAGGAACACCCAGATCGCGATCGCCACCGGAAGCGGGATGCCCGGTGGGATGTCGAAGAAGGCCGGCGCCACGAAGTCGGCGATGACGGCCAGCCACGCCGCCCACAGGACGAACAACCTGCCGGCGGATGCCTGCTCGGCGCGGACGAGCGTGCGCGCCTGGTCCGCACTCCAGCGCTTGACCAGCCGCTTCACCGGGTTGGGCACCCCGAAGCCGCCGCGTCGGACGTTCTTGGAGTTCCACCGTGCGAGGCCGGGACGGTACCGCTCGATCGCCGCCAGGGCTTTCTCGGCCTCTTCCCTGGCCAACGCCGAGGACAGGATGAAGCCGTCTTCGGACTTGTGCCGGCAGTCGCGGTTGAGGTTGCGGCTCGCAGCTTCGTCTTCGAGGGAGACGGTCAGCGCGACCCGGCCGCCGGGCTGCCCTTCGCGGAAGGTGAATCGCCGGACGTCGTCCCAGGGCAGAACGAGCGTCGTCTTGTCTTCGAGAGGCTGCCGGAATCCGTCGGGGCCGAACTCGACCCGCGCCGTCACCATCGCGCCGTGTCGGCGGATGTAGCGCCCCAACATCGGTTTGACGCAGAAGCACAGCAGGGCCAGCAAGCCGAGTACGGGCGCAACCAGGTGCACGACCCGATCCCCGCTTCGCAACCAGGCCAACAAGCCCGCTGCGCCCGCGAGCACGATTCCGAGGAACGCGGCGCACCCGACGGCCGTCCTCAGTTCGGCCGGCGGGTGGTGGATCGGCAGCCGGACCCGCACCACGGCCGTTTCCGGCTCGCCGGGAGTCGTCGACACCACGGCGCTAGATCGACCCGGAGATGCGCTGGCCGCCCTGTTGCCGGAAGACCGGTTCCGGGGCCGCGGGTTTCTTCTCGTTGTAGTGGTTCTCGCGGTAGTTCTTGTCGGCTTCGTCGTAGGCGCCCGCGGTCTTCTTGCCCGCTTCCTTGCCTGCCTCTTCACCGAGCGCCTTGGGCAGTTCCTTCAGCCCGTCCTTGAACACGCCCGGTGCCGCGTGTGCCGCGTCCTTCAGCGCGGCGAGCAGCTTCTGTCCGACGGTCCGGAAGAGGCCGCTGAGGTGGTTGAACTGGCTGATGCCCCTCCGGAAGGCACGCACGAGCTTCTGCAGCCACTCCGACATCCGCATGCCACAGCTGACGATCTCCTTCGTGCCTTCACCGGCAAAGCCCGCCGGTGCGGCGGGGCCCGGGTAACGCATGAGGATGCTGATCAGCTTGCCGATGCACTCCGTGAGCAGGTCACGCAGCACACTGCGCACAACGTTCAGGATGCTCTTGCAGACGTCGATCAGGACGGAAATGGCCTTTGCTCCGCCTGCAACGCTCGAGTACATGTCGCCGAGTTCGGCGGCGAACGTCCGATAGGCGTCCGCGCCTTGCCCCTGCCACTCCTCGCTGTCCGCCTTCACCGTCTCCAGGAGATCCTTGGCGACGGCGTCGATCTCGTCGCTGATGCCGCTCCACGTCTCCTGCATGACGTCGAGCTGTTCCTGGTTCCCGGTCACCCAGTCGAGCGGGGCGCGCAGGACCTCGACGTGTTCGATCAGCCAGCCGAGCCCCATGCTCGCCAGACCGGCGATCGGGTCCTGCAGGAAGTCCATCACGCCGGCCGCACCGAAACCGAGGTTGAGCAGACCTTCGGTCCAGTCGTCGTCGGCCGCTTTCGTTGCCGCGTCCCAGAAGTCCTGAGCCATCCCGGCGCCTTCGAGCGCCGAAGACCCTTCGTCGACCTTCTTCTTGGCTGCCGTCACCAATGCGTTCTCAGTCAAGGTGGATGCCTTCCAAGCTCGCCTTGACGTCCTGCTCCCGCCAGTCCACGTGCTGGGACCAGGTGCGCACGCGGTCGATCTGTTCCTGGGCCACGTTCTTCGCGTGGCCGATGGAGTCGCTGCCCAAGGTCTGGGCGACACCGCAGAGCGCGCCGAGGCCGCAAGCCTGGCCGATCAGACCGAACGCCATCGGGTCGACGACCTGGGCCGCCGCGTCCAGGGTCTTCGCGAACCGGTCGACGAACGGTTCGAGCTTCTTCGCGTGGGACAGCAACTGCTCCGGTTTGATCCGGATGTCCGGCTGCGGGTTGTTCACGGTGTTCTCCTCCCTCGTTGCCCTGGTCAGCGCAAGTAGTCGCCGTCGCTGAAGTAGTCGTCGTCGGTGCCGGGCTCAGGCGCCGGACGCGGCGGGACCGGCTTCGGTGCAGGCTTCGCCGGCGTCTCTTCCTCCGCGATGAAGCGCGACCCGTCACTCGCGGGCGCCGCATGACCTCCCTCCACGAAGCCCTGCGGCTCCGGCTCCGGGAACTCACGGTGGAGCTGCTGGACCAGCTCGTCCATGGTGTCGGTGCCGGCGATCGACGGAATCCCGGTCTGCACGGCGTCCGCCAGCTTGCTTTGCGCGCGCTGGACGGTCCGCAGTATCTCGTCGGCGAGGTTCGCCTTCTCGCGCACCGCGTGCCCGATTTCCAGCCCGACCAGATTGCCGAGGTGGTTCACCGTGACCGCGATCTGGCCGTCCTGGCTGCGCTCGGCGACCGAGACCGCCGCCATCTCGGCCTGCATGCGGTCGCCTCGCTGCTTGGCCTCGGCGATCTTGGCGTCGAAGCTCGCCAGCAACTGCTCCGGGTTCGACACGCGAACCTCCCCTGTTCACGTCGGTAACCGTACGGCGACCGAGTGTGGCACACCGGTCCGACAGTTCCGGGGGAGCTCCGGTTTTCCCCACTCGTCCGAGCTCGTCGGGTGGCTGGTGCAGTCGCCTGACCTGGTGTGGTTCTCACACGACCGGTAATCGGTGGGGTATTGTCCGTGACGCAAGAGGGGAGATCGAACGCGAGGGGAGCGCGGTTCGGTGGGGTTGTTCGGCGACATGCTCGACGCTGCCAAGCACGTCGGGTCGGAGATCGCGCACGCCGTCCAGTCGGGTGGTGAGCGGCTCGGCAACGTTCTGACCGGCGCGGGTGTCGGCCTGCTCACGGGTGGGGTGCCCGGCGCAGTCGCGGGTGCCTACGTCGGCTCGCAGACCGGGAGCGGGGCGGCGAACCCGCAGGCCGCGGGGCTGTCACCCGGCCAGCTGGTGCGGGCCGTGCTGAGCGGGCCCGGCACCGAGTCGCTGCAGAAGGTGCACCAGGCGGGTGTCGACCAGTCGACTTATCAGCGCCGGCTGGAGCAGGGCACGCGGGAACTGACGGCCGGCCTCGAATCCGCGTGGACGGGCGGGGCTTCGGACGCGGCGCGGGAGCGGCTCCAGCCGTTGACGGCGTCCGCGACCTCGGCGTCCACGACGCTGGACCGCAACTCGACGCTGGCCCAGGCGCAGATCGACCAGTTCCACCGGATGAAGAACTCGCTGCACCCGGACGTCACCGACCAGCCGCCGACGCGCAGCGCCTGGGACGTCGCGACGCCGTGGGACACCGACACCGAAGACAAGATCAACCAGTACAACCGGAAGGCGCAGGAGAACGTCGAGCGGTACACCGCGTACTCGCAGCAGTCCAGCGCGAACACCGCGGCCCGGACGATCGACTACGGCCAGCTCCGCGAGTACACCGGCGGCGACTTCACGGTGCAGGACCCGAAGGAGCCGGTCGAGCCGCCGGCCCGCAGGCGGACGCGGACGGGTGGTGGCGACGACGACCGGCCGATCGGTGCCCAGGTCCAGCCGCCGCCTGCGGTCCACCCGCCGGTCTTGCCGCCTGGGCAGATCACGCCGCCCGGGCAGGTGACGCCGCCGGGGCACGTCGTGCCGCCGCACACCTCCGGCGTGGATGACAGCGTTCGGGCGCAGAGTTACGTGCCGCCGTCGACACAGTTGCCGCCGGGGTACCAGCTGCCGGGGACCGGTCCGGGCACTTCCGACGCGTTCGGCCCCGGCTTCGGACCTGGTGGCGGCGGGTTCGGAGCTGGTGGCGGCGGGTTCGGGCCAGGCTCGTCGTCCGGCGCGGGCTCCGGCACCGGCTCGGGATCGGGTGCGCGCGGTCCGGGCGCTTCGACCGGAACCGGCGTGCCGGGCGAGGGACGTCCGGGCGCGACCGGCGTCCGCGGCGGCCCGGCCGGCAAGCCGGGTTCGCCGGGCATGGGCGGCATGGGCCCCGGCGCCAAAGGTGGCAAGGGCGAGGAGGACACCGAGCACCAGCGCGCGTCGTACCTGGTGGAGGCCGATCCGGAGAGCATCTTCGGCGGGTCCGACGAGCGGACCGTGCCCCCGGTGATCGGGCTGTGATCTTCCTGCCCAAGACCGCGCTGCTCACCGCGTGGGGGTGGGAGCGGCACGGCCCGCCGCCCCCGGTCCTCGGCGCCGACAACCTCTGGCTCGGCGACGAAACCCGCAAGCGCCTCGACGAGCAGGTCCTCGACGTCCTGACCTCGCTCCGCCTCGCGGCAGGCGGCACGTTGACGCGGGACTTCCGCGACGTCCTGCGCGTCCTGGCGAAGGGCGCCCACCAGTTCACGGCGTGGCTGGGCGACATCGAAGCGGACGAATCGGGCGCGGTGCTCGTGTCGGCCTCCGGATCGGACGCGCTCCGGCTCATCCGGAAAGACGACACGGTCCGGGTCGACGTCGTGGAGCCGTCGCGGATCGCGGAGTCGCTGGTGGACGTGCTGCCGCCGGTGCCGCCCGCGCGGATTTCGGCGGTGTCGATCCCGGAGGCGCGCTTCTCGGGGCGGGCGGTGGAGGAGTCGTACGACCTCGACGACCCGACGCTCGATCGTGGCCGGGACCCGCTGCCGTGGGCGCGCCGGCTGATGGCAGCTCGGCGGACCGGGTTGCACCAGTGCTACGCCGTGCAGCGGGGTTCTCGCAGCGCGCCGATCACCGCGGTGGATATCGCCGGGACCGGACGGGTGCTGACGTACGTGCAGTCGGGGCGCGAGCCTGTGGTCAGGTTCCAGCCGGGGACCCGGGGTGCGCTGACGGAAGTGTTGTACGCGACCCTGAACGGGTTGGGGGGAGGACGATGACGAACTCGATCTTCAGCGGAATCGGCTTCTGGGCGACGGACCTGCCGAGCGCGGGGCCGTCGCCCGCCGGTGGGCAGGGGTTCGCGATGAGCAGTGCGGAGATGCGAGCGCTGCTCCAAAAGGCAGAGAGTCAGAAGGACACCATCAGTGACCAGTTGCGCGACGCTGAAATTCTGAGCAGGGCGAAGCCGCCGGCCGAGGAACCGGTCAGCCAAGCTGCGGTGAACGGCGCGAACGGTGTCAACGAGGCCGGGCGGTATTACCAGGGCCACCTGCAATACCAACTGGACTACTACACAGAGTTGACTCGACGGCTGAGGCAAGCTCTCGGCATCACCGAAGCAGCGGATCAACAGGCTGCGGACTCGACGAAAACGATCAAGGGGTCGCTCGAATGATTCGACGGGTTCTCATCGGCACGACCGCGGTGGTCGTCGGTACAGCACTGCTGACCTCGTGCACCGGTGAACGTCGCACGCCGGGTACTGCATCGCCCGCGCCGGCCAGCAGCGCAGAGCTGCCGAACAGCGGCGCGCCGAAGGTGAACGACCCGCTGCCGGCGAAAGTCTTGGACGGGAGCCCCTGCGACTCGGCTCTCACCGAAGAGCAACTGGCCGGCTATCTGGGCAAGCCCGGCGCGCCGAAACCGAAAGACTCCGAGCTCGGCCCCATGTGCGACTGGGCCAGTACTTCCGGGAGTAGCGCCGGCATCCTCGTCGCATACGAAACGAAGACCGGGCAGGGCATCAGCTTCACTTACAAGAACGAAAAGCCGAAGGCTTCCCGCTGGGTCGACGATTTGGACCCTGTCCAGGGCTACCCGATCGTCGGCTATGTCGATGTGGGAGCCAGCGGTCAGCGAAGCTGCGTGCTTGTCGTCGGTGTCTCCGATGAACTCGCGTACTCGCTCTCGTTGGTCCTCGGCGACGACGCTGCCGAAAAAGGGAAGGACGCTTGTCAGCTCGGGCGAGGCGTCGCCGACACGGTGCTGACCAACCTCAAGGCCCGGGCCTGAGCTGCACCTTTTCGTTACGGCGGAAATGGCGTTAATGCAAGATCTGTCGTACTAAGCACTTAGACTGTTCGGATGAGCCACCCCACTCGGAGGGGTCGCGCGCGTGCGGCTACCGAACAGGACATCCGGCGGACCGCCCGGAGACTGCTCGTCGAGCAGGGGCCGGAGGCGGTCACGCTGCGTGCCATCGCGCGGGAGCTGGGGATCACCGCGCCCGCGCTCTACCGGTACTACGAGTCCCGGGATGACCTCGTCGAGAACCTGCGGCTGGACGTCTGTGCCGACCTGGCGGACGATCTCGCCGAGGAGATCGCCGAGCTGCCGGACGACGGGGTGCTGCAGCTGTTCGCCATCTGCAAGGGCTTCCGGCGGTGGGCGCTCACCCACACGAAGGAATTCACGCTCGTCTTCGCGTCGCCGACCGGCGGGATCGGGTCGACGTCGGGGAGTGCGCTGAGCCGGGTCGACGAGCCGTTCGGGCGGATCTTCCTGGCCGCTGCCGGGCGGGTGCTCGCGCGGCACGACGTCGTGCTGCCCTCGGCCAGCAGTGTGCCCGATGAGCTGCGGGACGACCTGAAGACCTTCCAGGAGTCGCTGGTCGCGGTGCTCGTCGAGTCCGATCAGGGTGTTCCGGTCGAGAAGATCGACCTCGGCGTGACGTACCTGATGATCCAGTTCTGGGCCCGGATCTACGGGCACGTCACGCTCGAGGTCTTCGGCAACTACCCGATCCCGATGGCCAAGCCGGACGTCCTGTTCGAGGCGATGCTCGCGGACCTCGCGCGGGAGATCGGGCTCTACACCGGTTAGGCCGCGTGGCCGCCGTCGACCGACAGGACCGCCGCCGTCACGTACTCGGCTCCGGGTGAGGCGAGGTACGCGACCGCCGAAGCCACCTCCGACGGCGAGCCGTAGCGGTCGAACGCCGTCAGGGCGCGCTGGTCGGCCGCGTACGGGCCGTCGGCCGGGTTCATGTCCGTGTCCGTCGGGCCCGGGTGGACCAGATTGACCGTGATGCCGCGCGGGCCGAGCTCGCGCGCCAGCGCCTTGGTCAAGCCCACCATCGCCGCCTTGCTCGTCGCGTATAGCGCCATACCCGGGCCCGGCACGCGGTCGGTGACGCAGCTGCCGATCGTGATCACGCGGCCGCCGTCGGCCAGGACTCCGGCCGCCGCCTGGGTCGCCGCGAACACGCCGCGGACGTTCACCGCCAGCACGCGGTCGACGTCTTCCAGCGAAGTCTCGCCGAACGCGCCGACGAACCCGACGCCCGCGTTGTTCACCAGCACGTCCAGCCGGCCGAACTCCGCGACAGTCGCTCGGACCGCCGCCGAAACCGCCGCGGCGTCCGCCGAATCCGCCTGGACCGCCAGCGCGCGGCGGCCGAGGTTCTTGATCTTGTCGACCACCTCGGCCGCCAGCGTGCCGTTGTGCTGGTACGTCAGCGCGACGTCCGCGCCGTCCTCGGCGAGCCGCAGTGCCGTGGCCGCCCCGATGCCGCGGCTGCCGCCCGTCACCAGTGCCACCTTGCCGTCGAGGGTCATCCCCGGTTCTCCTTCGATCGAGCCGCTTTCGTTGACAGCTCAATCAAATCGAGAACGCCGAAGAACTACCGGCAGCTTTCGGACACCGCGTTAGAGGACGATGTTGACCAGCCGCCCGGGCACCACGATCACCTTGCGCGGCGAGCCGTCGCCGATCATCGCCGCGACCTTCTCGTCCGCCAGCGCCGCCGCCTGGACGTCGTCCTGAGACGCGGAAGCCGCGACCGTCACCCGGGACCGGACCTTGCCGTTGACCTGGATCGGGTACTCGACCGAATCCTCCACCAGGTACTTCTCGTCCACCACCGGGAACGGGCCCTGCACCAGCGAGTCCGCGTGGCCCAGCCGGTGCCACAGCTCCTCCGCCATGTGCGGGGCCAGCGGCGCCAGCATCAGCACCAGCGGCTCGGCCAGCTCACGCGGCGTCGACGCGGCCGCGCCGTACACCTTGGTGACGTGGTTGTTCAGCTCGATCAGCTTCGCGCCCGCCGTGTTGAACCGCATCTCCGCGTAGTCCTCGCGGACGCCGGCGATGGTCCGGTGCAGTACCTTCCGGTCCGCTTCGGAAGCGTCCTCAGTGGACACCCGCAGCTCGCCGGTCGTCTCGTCGACGACCAGGCGCCACAGCCGCTGCAGGAACCGGTGCGCGCCGACGACGTCCTTGGTCGCCCACGGGCGCGACATGGCCAGCGGGCCCATCGCCATCTCGTAGAACCGGAACGTGTCGGCGCCGTAGTTCTCGGCCATCTCGTCCGGCGTGACGACGTTCTTCAGGCTCTTGCCCATCTTGCCGTACTCCTGGGTGACCTCTTCGCCGTTGAAGAAGTACTTCCCGTCGCGCTCCTCGACCTGCTCGGCCGGGACGTAGACGCCGCGGGCGTCCGTGTACGCGTACGCCTCGATGTAGCCCTGGTTGAACAGCTTCCGGTACGGCTCCTTGGACGTCACGTACCCCAGGTCGAACAGCACCTTGTGCCAGAACCGCGAGTACAGCAGGTGCAGAACTGCATGCTCGACGCCGCCGACGTACAGGTCGACGCCGCCGGTGTCGTCCGCGCCGTACTCGCCGGGCCGCGGGCCCATCCAGTACTGCTCGTTCTCCGGCGCGCAGAACGTCTCGGTGTTCGTCGGGTCCAGGTAGCGCAGCTGATACCAGCAGGAACCCGCCCAGTTCGGCATCGTGTTGATGTCACGGCGGTACTTCTTCGGGCCGTCGCCCAGGTCCAGCTCGACCTCGACCCAGTCCGTCGCGCGCGCCAGCGGCGACGACGGCATCGAGTCGCGGTCCTCCGGGTCGAACGTCACCGGCGAGTAGTCGGCGACCTCGGGCAGCTCGATCGGCAGCATCGACTCGGGGACGGCGTGGACTTCGCCGGCCTCGTCGTAGACCACCGGGAACGGCTCGCCCCAGTACCGCTGGCGCGAGAACAGCCAGTCGCGCAGCTTGTACTGGACCGTCCCGGTGCCGGCGCCCTTCTCCGACAGCCAGTCGATGATCGTCTTCTTGGCCTCGGCGACGTCCATGCCGTCCAGGAAGCCCGAGTTGATCGCCGGTCCGTCGCCGGTGAACGCCTTGCCGTCGAAGCCTTCCGACGGCTGGACGGTCCGGATGATGTCCAGGCCGAACTTCTCGGCGAACTCCCAGTCGCGGACGTCCTGGCCGGGGACGGCCATGATCGCGCCGGTGCCGTAGCCCATCAGCACGTAGTCGGCGACGAAGATCGGGATCTGCTTGTCGTTGACCGGATTCGTCGCGTACGCCCCGGTGAAGACGCCGGTCTTCTCCTTGTTCTCCTGCCGGTCCAGCTCGGACTTCCGGGACGCGGCGACGCGGTACTCCTTGATCGCCTCGGCGGGCGTCGCGGCACCGCCGGTCCACCGCGAGTCGACGCCCTCAGGCCAGGAAGCCGCAGTCAGCTTGTCGACCAGCGGGTGCTCCGGCGCCAGCACCATGTAGGTGGCGCCGAACAGCGTGTCCGGGCGGGTCGTGAAGACCTCGATCGCGTCCTCGCCCGCCTTGAAGGTGACACGGGCGCCGTGCGAGCGGCCGATCCAGTTCCGCTGCATGGACTTGACCTTCTCCGGCCAGTCCAGCAGGTCCAGGTCGTCGACCAGGCGGTCGGCGTACGCAGTGATCCGCATCATCCACTGGCGCAGGTTGCGGCGGAAGACGGGGAAGTTGCCGCGCTCGCTGCGGCCGTCGGCGGTGACCTCTTCGTTCGACAGGACCGTGCCCAGGCCCGGGCACCAGTTGACCGGTGCTTCGGAGATGTACACCAGCCGGTGGTCGTCGATGATCTTCTTGCGCTCGGACGCGCTCAGCGACGCCCAGTCACGGCCGTCCGGCGTCGGCCGGGAGCCGTCCGCGAAGGCGGCCTCCAGCTCGGCGATCGGCCGCGCCTTGCCCGCCTCCGTGTCGTACCAGCTGTTGAAGATCTGCAGGAAGATCCACTGCGTCCAGCGGTAGTACTCGGGGTCGATCGTGGAGATGCGACGGCGTTCGTCGTGGCCCAGGCCCAGGCGCCGGATCTGGCGCAGGTAGGTCCGGATGTTCTCCTCGGTCGTCTTGCGCGGGTGCTGCCCGGTCTGGACCGCGTACTGCTCGGCAGGCAGGCCGAACGCGTCGAAGCCCATCGTGTGCAGCACGTTGCGCCCGATCATCCGGTGGTACCGGGCGAAGACGTCGGTGCTGATGAAGCCCAGCGGGTGCCCGACGTGCAGGCCGGAGCCCGACGGGTACGGGAACATGTCCTGGACGAACAGCTTGTCGCTGGGCACCGGCTGCCCCTCGACGGCGAGCGGCCCGACGGGGTTCGGCGCGTGGAAGGTCCCCTGGTCGGCCCAGTGGTCCTGCCAACGCTGCTCGATCTGACCCGCCAGCGCGGCCGTGTAGCGGTGCGCCGGGACGTCGATGGGCGTCCCTGGTGTCTCGGTCATCGCCGTCATCCTTCGTCGATCGCTCCAGAAACAACTCGACCCCTCAGCCACCAGGGCATGAGGGGTCGCCGCGCCGGCCGGGCCGGACCCGGTCAGCGCGGCAGGCTAAGGAGCAGCCGAGCCGTGTTCATGTGCATATCGTAACTTGCTGGTCAAAGCCGTTCCGAGGGGACCGCCAGTGCGACGAACTGGGTGACCTGGGTCGCGGAGAAGTTGTTGTCGCTGACCAAGATCAAACTGCGTTCGCCGTCGGGCAGCTTCGGGCCCCACGTCATGCCTTCGAGGTTGTCTACAGTGGACAAGCCGAGGTCGGCCGCGTCGAAGAGGAACCGCTTCTTGACCGGCTTCACGTGCTTCGCGTCGGCGAGGGACGGCACGTTCAGGACGTTCGTCGCGCCCGTCGTGTCGATCTCGTAGACGCGCACCTTGTTGCCGACGCCGGTGCTGAACGAGCGCTCCATCATCAGGAACTTCGTCGGATCCGCCTGGTCGACGGCCAGCATCGAGGAGACGCCGGTGGTGGCGAACGCCGTCGACGGCACGGGCGCGGCGAACAGCGGCTCCTGCGGGTAGGCGTACTGGGCCAGGACCGGCCCGAACCGCGCCTGCAGGGTGATCCTCGACAGCGCGCCGGTGGTCGTGGTCGCCTCCGGGCCGTCCTGCAGCAGCGGGCCCTCGACCTCGCTGGCCAGCAGCGAGCCGAAGCCGGTGAACGTGATGCCCTCGAGCACGAGGTTCTGCCGCGGTCCGGCCGTCGGCGTCATCTTCTCGTTCGCGGGGATCGGCAGGTCGCGGACGTATTTTCCGTCGCGGCGGGCCTCGCGGATCGACGGTTCGATCAACGTCGTCGCGGTCCGCTCGCCCTCCTGCGACCAGTAGTAGTCGCCGGTCCACGGGTCGATGCGCAGCTCTTCGGGGTCGATCGTCTGCTCGTTCTGCGGCTTCGACGGGTCGTTCTGCGCGAGCGGCGGGTACGGCGTGCCGTCCGGGCGGAGCAGCGGTTTCGTGCCGGTGAAGGTGACGTCGCCGACGCCGTGGGCGGTGACCGGGAACGTCGCGGTGTAGAACCGGGCGGGGTTGATCGCCGATCGGTCGTCGCAGATCAGGGCGTACCCGCCGGTCCGCGGGTCGTAGTCGATGCTGGACAGGCCGCCGACCGTGGTGCCCTGGAACGGCAGGGCGTTGGGGACGATCTTTTCGCCGAGCAGCCGGATGGGCCGCTGGTGACTCTGGGTGGCCTCGGCCGGAGCCGCGGCGAGGATTCCCCCGATCAGGGCAGTGGCCAGAACGGTGGGCAGTACACGCGGTGACATGGCCTGTAGCACAGTCGATCAGGGTATCCGGCAGGTTGCCGGGACGTCACGCTTATCCTTGACTCGTGTTCGCTATCGCGCTGGTTCCGGTCGTGCTGGGTCTGCTCGTCGGTTTTGGTGGATTCCTCGGGTTCCGCGAGCGCTTGACGCGCGAGGGCGGCACCGGGGTGCGCACCGAGGCGGCGCTCCGCAGCGAAGAAGCGTTCAAGCTGGCCAACCGCGTCGCGAGCCTGCCGACCATGGCCGGGGGCGCGATCGCCGTGCTCACCGGGCTGGCCGGGCTGGCCATGCCGACGACCGGTGGCCTGATCTCCGCCGCGCTGGCGGGCGTGCTCGCCTTGGTGCTGCTGGTCATGGGCGGTGGCGTGCTGGGCAACCGGGCCGCGCTGACCGTGCCCGCCCCGGCTCCCGCGGCGCCGGCCGGCTGCAGCGGCTGCGCGTGCGGCGCCGGCGGCTGCGGCGTCTTCAAGAAGGACGAGGCCTAATTCCGTTGGAGGTCGCCCGGATGGGTGGCCAGTAGCGCCAGCGGGATGCCCTGACGGCGCAGTACCTGGCTCCACAGGTCGCCGTCCGGCGAGGCCAGGATGTCACTCGGCAGCGCCGGAACGATGACCCAGTCGTCGCGCTCGATCTCGCCGGCCAGCTGCCCCGAGTCCCAGCCCGCGTACCCGGCGAAGACGCGGACGCCCCGGACCTTCGGCACCAGCGCTTCGGGATCGGTGTCCAGGTCGACCAGCGCGACCGGGCCGCGGACCGCGATCACCCCCGGCACGCTCGCCGCCGTCTCCCCGGTGCGCAGCGCGGCCAGGCACAACGCGGTCTTCTTCTCGACCGGACCGCCGACGAACACCGCCTGCGGCTCGGCGACGTGGCCACCCCAGTTGGGCAGCACGTCGTGCACCGCGACGTCGCTCGGCCGGTTCAGGACCACGCCGAGCGTGCCCTCTTCGCGGTGATCGATGACGAACACCACGGTCCGGCGGAAGTTGGGATCGACCATGGTGGGGGCGGCGACCAGGAGCGTTCCCGGTTCAACCTCGGCGTCCGCTGGCACGCGACCCATGATCCCACCCTTGGCCCGGCGAATTACTTCGGCTCGGGAACAATCGCCCCACGAGCCTCGTTTGAAACATGTGGCCGGCGCACTCCGTGTCCCCCGGGCTCACTGAAGAACCGCCTTTGTGGAATACCGTCCGGCTGGAGCCACACTGCGCATAGCCGCCGAGAGGCGACCTCAGTGCGCCGGCCACCCCTGTTCGGCGGCTGCGCCACCCGTTCTCTTGACCGATCTCCCACGCGCGCCCCTTACCCTTGGCTTCGTGACGATCAGCGCCCACTCGGCGACCGTGCGAAGAGGCCCTCGGGAACTGCTCAAGGACCCGGACTTCCGGCGTCTCCTCTTCACCCGCTTCGCCGCAAGCTGGGGCGACGGCGTCTTCCGCGCAGGCCTCGCGGGCGCTGTCCTCTTCAACCCCGAACGAGCCGCCGATCCGCTGGCCATCGCGGGTGGGTTCGCCGCGCTGCTGCTGCCGTACTCGGTCGTCGGGCCGTTCGCCGGTGCGCTGCTGGACCGGTGGGACCGGCGGAAAGTCCTGATCTTCGCGAACCTCCTGCGCGGGCTGGCGATCGCCTGCGCGTCCGTCGCCGTCGGGCTCGGCTTCGGCGGCATCGGCCTGTTTTCGCTGGCCCTGGCCGCGGAAGGGATCTCCCGCTTCATCGGCTCGGGCCTTTCGGCGTCCCTGCCGCACGTCGTGGAGGAAGAGAGCGTCGTGACGGCGAACGCCTTCGCCACGACGCTCGGCTCGGTGGTCGCCGTCATCGGCGGTGGCTGCGCGATCGGCTTGCGCGCGCTGTTCGGCAGCAACGACGTCGGCTCGGCGGAGACGACGGCGTTCGCGGTGCTCGGCACGCTGGTCTCGGCGTTGATCGCGCGCGGCTTCGCCCGCGGCGTGCTCGGGCCGACCGTCGTGGACGAGCCGCCGAACCCGGTGCTGGCCGTCGCTCGCGGGCTGGCGGACGGTGCCCGGCACGCGTGGCGCGCGCCGAGTGTCACCGCCGGGTTCATCGCGCTGTTCGCGCACCGGGCGGCGTTCGGGGTGTCGCTGCTGGTCACCGTGCTGCTGATGCGCAACTACTTCACCGACCACGGCGTCTTCCGCGCCGGCCTGCCCGGGCTGGGGCAGATGGCGGTCCTCGCCGGCGCCGGGCTGCTGCTGGCCGGGCTGCTGACCGCGCGGATCATCCGCCGGTTCGGCAGGCTGCGCGCGGTGCTCGGCGCGTTGCTGCTGGCGGCGATCGCGCAGTCCGCGTTCGGCCTGCCGATGGTGCTGCCGCTCGCGCTGCTCGCCTCCTTCGTGATCACCGGGGCGGGGCAGGTGCTCAAGCTCTGCGTCGACTCGTCGATCCAGCTCGACGTCGCCGACGAAGCCCGCGGCCGGGTGTTCGCGCTGTACGACACGCTGTTCAACATCACGCAGGTCGCGGCGGTTTCCCTGGGCGCGCTGGTCGTGCCGGACGACGGCCGTTCGCCGGGTCTGCTCATCGCCGCGACGGTCTGCTACTTCGTCGGCGGAGCGGGGTACGCGCTCGCCCGGAGGCGCGCGATTCGCTGACGCAAACACCCGAACCGGTCACGATGACTGCTCCATTGGCATTAGGGTGACGGGCAGTCATTAGTAGGTTCGAGGGACACCGGGGGCACCTGTGACCACCGCGGGCGACGACCGTGCGCAGCTGGAAGCACGCAATGCCGCGATGAAGGACCGGATGGACACCCTCCTGGAGAACTTCGAGCGGCAGACAGCGCAGCTGCGCGACGCCCAGGCCGCGGCCGCCGAAACCACCGCACAGGTGAGTTCGCCCGACGGGCTGGTCCGCGCCACCATCGACGCCGGCGGCAGCCTCGCCAAGCTCGAGTTCGCCCCCAACACCTTCGAACGCACGACGCCCGCGCAGCTCGCGAACACCGTCCAGACGCTGGTGCGCCAGGGATCGCTGCAGGTCAAGCAGAAGATCGCCGACCTGATGGCGCCGATCACCGAAGGCCTGCCCGACCTCGCCGACCTGGTCGAGGGCGCGCCGTCGCTGGCCGGCCTGGTGCCACCGATCCCGGAGTTCCTGGACGAGGAACCGCCGCCCGCGCCGCGGCCGGAGTCGTTCGAAGACGGCGGTTCGATCCTGCGCAACGAGCAGGCGCCGCCGATGCCGGCCCCGAAGCCCGCTCCCAAGCGCGTCCGCCCGCCGCGTGACGACGACGAGGAGCCACCGTCGTCCTGGATGACGAGGGGCGACTGATGCCGGCTGGGGGTTCCGGGTTCACCGCGGAGCCGGACGCGGTCCTGCGCGCGTCGAACGGCCTGGTGACGGCGGCCGACGCCCTCGACAACGCGGCGAAGGCACTGCAGTCCGCGCTCGCCGCGCAGGGCGAGTGCTGGGGCGGCGACGAGTCCGGCAAGGAGTTCGCCAAGGACTACGTGCCGGGCGCGCAGGGCGCCGTCGAAGGCTTCACCAACCTCGTCGCGGGGTTGCGGGGGATGCAGCAGAACGTCAGCAAGTCGATGAAGGCGCTGTCGGGGGCCGACGAAGACGTGACGTCCCAGCTCGGCAAGGGGCATTGACGCGTGGGTATGGAGATGCCCGACGCGGTCAAGTGGCTGCTGCCGATCGTCGTCGGGGAGAGCTGGCCCGAGGGCGACGAGACCAAGCTGCGCGCGCTGCGGGACGCCTGGCACACGGCGTCGGCGTCGATCGCACCGGTGGCGGAGACGGGCAACCAGGCGGCGTCGGGCATCCGCGACAACTGGACGGGCGACGGCGCCGACGCGTTCGCGGAGCAGTGGAAGAAGTTCGTCGAGGGCGACGAGGCGTACTTCAAGCAGCTGACCGACGCCGCAAAGGCCCTGGGCGATTCGTGTGACCAGACGGCGCTGGACGTCGAGTACACGAAGTACATGATCATCATTTCGCTGATCGTCCTGGCGGCCCAGATCGCGGCGATGATCGCGGCGGCGGCCGTGACCTTCGGCGGTTCGACCGCGGGCATCGCGCCGGCCCAGATCGCGACCCGGATGACCGTGCAGGTGCTGTTCCGACAGCTGCTCGAGAAGCTGGCGCAGCAGGGGTTCAAGCAGGTCGCGAAGGAGCTGCTGGAGAAGCTGCTCAAGCAGGGTCTCAAGAAGATCGGCATGGAGATCCTGAAGAACGAGGCGATCAACCTCGGGATGGACGCGGGCATCCAGGGCCTGCAGATGGCCAAGGGTGACCGCAAGGATTGGGACTGGTCGAAGACCTCCGACGCGGCGATCTCCGGAGCGGTCGGCGGAGTGGTCGGAGCGGCATCGGGGTCGATCGGCCGCGGGGCGACGGAGGGGCTTTCGCACAGCGCCGGCGGCCAGGTCGCGGACGCGGCGATGCGGGCGGGGGCGCGGGGCGCGGTCGAGGGCGTCGCGCAGACGGTCGGCCAGGCGGCGGTGACCGGCGATCTGGGGTCGTTGACGCCGGAGCAGTTGTTGATGGGCGCGTCGAGCGGCGCGGTGGGGGGCGCGGCCGGGGGCGCGAAGGAGCAGCTGCACTCGGTTCACGAGGCGAACATCCCGCGGGCTGATGGGTCTTCTTCGGAGTCTGGGTCTCGGGAGTCTTCGGAGTCTTCGGCGCGGGAGGAAGCTTCGTCGGAGCCGTCCGGTCGGGATGAAGGCTCCTCGGAGCCTTCGGCGCGGGAGGAAGCACCGTCGGAGACGCCCGGTCGGGATGAAGGCTCCTCGGAGCCTTCGGCGCGGAATGAGGCTTCGTCGGAGTCTGGATCTCGGGAGTCGTCGGAGCCTTCGGCACGGGAGGCGACTTCCTCGCAGCCCGAATCTTCGGAGGCCGGAACGCGGGGTGAGGCTTCCTCCCAGCCTGAAACGCGTCGTGAGTCCTCGGAGGCCGGGCCGCGGAATGAGCCCGAGGATCGGGCTTCGTCGGAGTCTCGTCGTGAGTCCTCTTCGGAGCCGGCGTCGCGGAGTGAGGCTGCCTCCCCGCCGGCTCGTCATGAAGCCGGCTCCGGTCCCGAGACGCGCAGCGAGGTCTCGGAGCCTTCGCGGGGTGAGGAGGCGCGGCAGCCGGAGTTCCGGCGAGAGCCCGAGCCGCAGCGCGCGGAGAGCGGGCAGCCGGCGCCCGAGGTGTCCCGGCCGGCCGCGGAGCAGCGGGAGGCCCCGGCGGCCTCGTCGAGCGCGCCCCAGGGTGGCTACGGAATGGCCCCGCCATCGGGGTTCAGCCCGGAGCAGGGACGCCTGAGCGCAGGACGCCCGCAGGACAACGTGGGAGCGGCAGGTTTCGCGGGCGGCCAGAGCCAGCCGTTCGCGGCGGCGGATGGCGGGCCGGCGCCGTTGCCGAACGGGCCGTCGCCGCAGCAGGCGCCACCACCGGGAGGATTCCCACCGCCACCGCCGGCCATGCCGAACGGCGGCGGCCCGGGACGAGCAACTGGCCCCGGCCCGAGTGCGCCGCCGGTCGCGGGGGCCCAGCCACCGGACCCTCGCCGGATGCTGCAGGGTGGTCAGCCGCCGAGCGGGTACCGCCCGGGAGGCCAGCCGCCGCGCCCCCCGCACGGTCCGCAGCCTGGGGGTCACTCGCACGCCGGTGGACAGTCGCCGCAGAGTGCCCAACCGCACCCCGGGCAGCCCGGCGGAGCCATACCGCGCGGCGCACAACCGGGTGGCCAGCAGCATGTCGGCCAGACAGGTGGACAGCCGAGGCACGGTGGGCCGCTCGCTCCCGCAGGTCAGCCGCCCCACGGCATGCAGCCCCCGTTCAACGGACACGCCAACCAACCCGGCGGCCAGCCACCCCACGGAGGGCAGGCGGCTCACCCAGGCGGGCAACCTCCGCACGGGCTGCCGGGCGGGCAGGCTCCGCACCGGCCGCAACCGGGCGGGCAACCGCCGCACGGTGGGCAAGTACCGCACGGTGGGCAGCCGCTTGGCGGGCGAGCGGATCACTTGGGCGGACAACCTCCGCACGGGCTGCAACCGGGCGGACAGGTGCCGGGCGGAGGTCAGGCTGGCCAGCCCGGTGCGCAGCAACCGCATGGCGGTCAGGCCGGTGGGCAGCCGCCACACGGTGGGCAAGCCGGTCAGTCCGGTGTGCAGCAACCGCATGGCGGGCAGGTCGGTCAATCCGGCGGGCAGGTGCCGCACGGTGGCCAAAACGGTCAACCCGGCGGGCAGCCGACGCACGGTGGCCAGGCCAGCCAGCCTGGCGGGCAGCCGCCGCACGGTGGGCAAGCCAGCCAGCCCGGCGGGCAGCCGCCACTTGGTGGGCAAGCCGGTCAGCTCGGTGGGCAGCCGCCACATGTCGGGCCGGCGGGGCAGGTGCCACGCAGCGGGCAAACCGGTCAAGCTGGTGGGCAGGCGGCCGGTGGGGTGCCGCCGCATGGCGGGCAGTCGGGGCCGGGTGGGCAGCCTCCGTTGGCGCCTGGGATGCGACCGCCTCTTGGGCAGGTTGGGCCTGGGGGTCAGCCGCATGCGGCGGGGTTGCCGCCGCAGGATGCGCGGCGGGTGCCGCCGCATCCGGGGGTGCCGCCGCATGGTGGAGCGCACTCCGGGATGCCTCCGCAGGGTGGTCCTCGGCCGCCGATTTCCGGGGGGCAGCGGCCGGGTGGGTATCCGAATCAGCCTCGTGGTCCTCAGGGACCCGGGCCGCATCCCGGTGGACGGCCGGCGACGCCGCCTCCGCCGGGTGGACGGCCGCCGCATGATCCTCGGGTGGGGTCGGCTTGGCCGGGTGGGGGGTCGCAGGTTCCGCCGCCTCGGTTCGGGGCGCCGCAGGAGCACTTGCCTCCGCGGGGACCTTCCGAGCCGCCTCGGCCGGTGGATCGTGCGCTGGAGCAGCCGCGGCCGTCCGAGCAGCCGGCTGCCGAGTCCACGAAACCGCCGGTGGCCGAGCAGTCGCCCGTGCGCGAGAGGCCGGTCGAGCGGACGGACCAGCACCCGGGTGCGCCGGCCGAGCAGCCTGCCGCCGGGCAAGAACGGCCGGCCGACGAACGACCGGTCGACCGGGACTCGTCCGCTGCCGAGCGGCCCGATCAGCGCGCGCCCGGGCAAGACCACGCAGGCGAACCGGCGCCGGAACGCCCGGCTGAGCCTGCCGGCGAGCGGCCGGCTGGCGACAATTCGGCCGCTGGCGAGCGGCCGGATCGCCGCGCGCCCGAGCAAGATCGCACAGGCGCCCCGGAAAACGCGGCCGAGCAGCGAACGCCTGGCGATGGACACCTGGCCGACGAGAATCCGGCCGGGCGCGAGCGCCCAGCTGAGCAGGCCGCAGGCGAGCGGCCTGACCAGCACGCAGGCGAGCAAGCCACCGAGCAGCACACGCCGGAGCGGGACCGTGCAGGTGAACCGGCGCCGGAACGTCCGGCTGATCACGGCGCGCCCGGTCACGAGGGGCCGAGCGAGCAAGCCACCGCCGGGGATGAAACTCCGCAGGACCACGCCGACGAAATCCCGGCCGGCCAAGACCCCGCCACGCCTCACGACTACGGCCAGCCCGGCCTGGACGAGCCCTACCTCACCGATCCTCGGTTCCACACCGATGATCCCGCCGGCATCAGGCGGATCGAAGACACCTTCATGGACTCCGGGCGCCACAGCCAGGTCGATGGGGAGTGGCGGCACGAACAGGTCCGGCGCGAGGCGCTCGCCAAGCGCGACGCCGCCCACCCCGGCATGTCCGATGCCGGGGCCGTTGCCGTGCACGCCTACACGCGCTACGAGATGGTCGGTCCGCTCAACCACGCCCTTCGGATGGGCAGCCCCGAGCTTCCGCACCTCGCTCCTCAGGCCGCGGCGCTCGTCTCCGGGCTGAACGAACTTCCGCCGCACGAAGGGATCGTGTCGCGGCGGGTTGACTTCAAGGGTGATCTCTCGGGGCTGCAAGCCTTCCTCGCCCGGTTCCACGAGGGTGCGCACATCACCGAACCGTCGTTCCTCAGCTCCTCGAAGGTCGACGCGCAGCACCCGCGGAGCCGCTTCCCCGGCGAAGTCGAGATGCGGATCCAGTCCAAGACCGGGCGGGACGTCGAGGACCTGGCCAGCATCAAGGACGAGCACGAAGTCCTCTTCAAGGCCGGGACACAATTCAAGATCACCGGCATCGAAGAAGGCCCCGGGCACCCCAACGCCAACCCGCGTCAGCCTGGCGAGCCGCACTACATCGTGCACGCTGAAGAGGTCGCGCCCGGCGAGCCGGGGCACCTCGGTGAGGCCGATGCCCGGGAGGCCATCGAGCAGCGCCGGGCCGAGGAACGCGCCGACGAAGCACGCCGTCAGCGTGAAGCCGACGAAGAGCTGGAGCAGTTCTACGCCGAGCACCCCGAGTACAAGCCCAGCGGTGACCTGGCCGGCAAGCTCAACGCCTTCGACCCGCCGGGCGCCGAACCGCTGCCCGAACGGCGGCCGCCGGCTACCGGGGAGCCTGATGGTGGGTGGGCTCGGCTTGCCGAGCCGCTCGCTCCCGGTGGGCCGCCCGTGCTGCACGCCGGGTCCGTCGAGACGCCGCAGCAGCACGCGCGTCTTCTTCGCGACGCCGTTCCCGAGCTCGCCGGGGTCAACACCCGCAACCACTACAGCCCCGAGGGCCTCGAAAACGGCTACCGGACCAACGCCGCCGAAGCGATAGTCGCCTTCGATCGGCGGATGAACGGCGAGGACGTCGTGGCCGGGCCGGCCCGGCAGCAGAGCCTCGGCGGGCAGTGGGACAGCCGGGGGAGCTTCGACGACGTTGCCCGTGACCTCGGGGAACGTCCGGTCGGCGCGCGGTCCGCCGTCGCCTTCGAGACGCCCGAAGGGCAGTCGCGGCTGATCGCCGCCGTGCACACCGAGCACGGGGTGCTGTTCGCCGATCCCGTCACCGGGCGGCTCGCCGAGCTCCCGCCCGACGCCACCGGGATCCACACCACGCCGCTCGGCGGCGGGGAGGCGCAGCACGTCGCCATCGGTGACCGGCTCAACCCGCCCGCCGAGCGGATCGCGCACGACGAGGGCTACCTCTTCGACGGCGAGCACCGCGGCACCCCGGCCGACCACGAGAGCATCCGCCGGGCGGTCGGCGACGAGGACATCTACCAGCAGATCCACGACCGCGCGCTGGCCCGCCGGGACGCCGCCGGGCTGCCGGTGAGCGACGAAGGCGCCGTTGCGCTGCACGGCTACACCCGCGGCGAGTACGCCTACGACGTCAACGAGGCCCTGCGCCGCGGCCCCGGGCACCCCGGCTTCGACCTCGCGCAGCAGAACACCCGCGCGATCGTGGACGGCCTCAACCAGATCACGCCCGAGTCCGGCGAGACCGTCCGCGCCTACGACGTCGGCGGCGATCCGCACCTCGCGGACCTGGTCGCCCGGCCGTACGAGCCGGGCTCGGTGATCGTCGAGCCCGCCTTCTCCAGCGCATCGATCAAGACCGACGAGTTCTCGACGTCGAAGTTCGGCGACGACATCGAGTTGCACGTCCGGTCGGACAACCTGCGCGACATCTCGAAGCTCGCCGAAAACCCGGGCGAGCGCGAGGCGCTGTCGCCGCCCGGAACCCAGCTGCTGGTCCACGAGAAGCGCCTGGAGATCGGGCCGGACGGCCGCCGCAAGTGGGTCATCGTGGCCGAGGAGATCGGGCCCGGCCACCCGCGCTACCTCGAGCCCGAGGCCGCGCGGGAGAAGATGGCCGAGCGCCGGGCCGAGAACGACCACAACGCCGCCGAGTTCGAACGCCGCAGGCAGGCCGCGATCATGGAACGGCTGGGCGGTCTCGGCGAGCCCGAGCACGTCACGCCGCACGAGCCGTCGGTCCACGACGTGCAGGACACGCCCGCGGAACCGCCGCCGCCTCCGGTGTCGGTGCACGACTACTCGCGGCTGGCCCGTGCGACGAACCCGCCCGCCGAGCCCGCCATCCACGCGGGCGGGACGACGCCGTCGGAGCGCGCGGCCTACGTGCACGACCGCCACCCGCACCTGCGGGACGTCAACCCGGGCTTCCACCAGCCGGGTGCCTTCGAGAACGGCTACATGACTAACTGCACGCGCGGTCCACGGGCCTACATGGACCAGCTACGCGGTGTCGACACGACGGCCGAGCCGATCCTGCCGCACGAGATGGGCAGCCGCGGCACGCTCGAACACCTCGAGGGCGAGTTCGGGCAGACGTTCTCCGCCCGCGGCAGCTACGACGACGTCATCCGCGAGATGCGCGGGATGCCTGTCGACCACCACGCCGTCGTCGCGGTGAAGTACCCGGGCCCGAACGGCGTCGAGTACGGGCACGTGGCGATGGTCGTGCACACCCGCGAGGGCGTCGCGTTCATCGACCCGCAGTCCGGCGACCTGATGCACCTGCCGCAGCCGGCGAACAGCGTCAAGCTGATGCACATCGGGACGCCGGACGAGGTGCACGCCCGGACCGAGAGCCACAGCGAGCACGACCCGGGAGAGGCGCACGGCGGCGGTTACGGGGCCGCGGAGCCGGTGGGCGCGCACGCCGAAGCGGAGCGTTTCCTCGCCCGGGAGGACCTGCAGGCCGCGCTGGCCCACCCGGACCTGGCGAACGCGCACGTCGAAGCCAAGGACGAGCTCGGCCGCGCCCACGACCTGGGCCCGCTCAAGGACTACCTCGAAGCGCAGCTGCCGAACCGGCCCGAGCTGGTCCGGCTGCTCGGCGACGAGGCCAACGCCTACATCGCCGACTCGCTGGCCCAACGCCCGCTCGCGCTGGGCAACCTGCTCGCGCACGACGAGGCCGTGCGGATCTTCGAGGAATCCCTGCAGGACGTCCACGAGCAGCGCGAGCACGGCACGCTGCCGGAGGAGATCCCGGCCGAGCCCCACCACATCGAGCTGGGCGAGACCGAGCGGCGGGTGTCCGAGGAAGCGACCGCGGACAACGCCCGGTACGAGGACGCCGACCGCCGTCAGCCGCCGTACCCGCGGGAACACCTCGGCAACGCGACGGAGTTCAAGAAGTACCTGGACAACGTCTACGAACGCGCCGAGGTCGCGATGGCGAAGCTGCGCGAGGTCGTGCCGGACATCGCGGCCGAGACCGAAGGCGAGCCGGACCTGCGCAAGACGCTCAAGGGCCGGGGCCGCGCCGAGGACAAGATCGAGTCCAACTACGGCGGTGACCCGTCGCGGCTGACCGACATCGCCGGCGGCATCGTCCGCTTCGACAAGATCGAGATGCTGTACGCCGCGTTGGAAAAGATCCGGGCGCGGGACGACATCGAGATAGTCGAGTTCGAGGACCGGTTCGTGAAGCCGCAGCCCGCCGGGTACAGCGACCTGCAGATGAAGGTCCGGATCGACGGGCACGTCGCCGAGTTCCGGCTGCACCTCAAGGCGGTCGACGCCGTCTCGGCCTACGACCACGCGCTCTACGAGGTGCGCCGGGACATCAAGGCCCGGGCCGTGGACGAAGGTCCCGGGCCCGATCCCGAAACCGGGAAGAAACGGGCGCGGCCGTACACCGCGGAAGAGCAAGCCCTGATCAACGCCCTGCTGAAGCGGGAGCGGGAGAAGTTCTGGGAAGCGCTGAACAAGAGGCCGGAGCAATGACGATCGAGACGCCGGCGTACTTCCGGCACCACGACAGCCCGTACCGGCTCGACAAGACGGCCGACGGCGGGCTGGCCGGGTCCATCCTGGACTGGCGGACCGGGCGGTTCGTCGAGGACAACACCAAGATCGACGACGTCCTCTTCGCGCAGGCCGGCGACATCGGCCCGCTCACCGAGCAGGAGTTCGTGATCCGGACCGAGGACCTGCGGCGCGAGTACCTCCGCGGCGACGGCCCGATCTTCGCCCTCTACGACACGATCAGCGCCATGCACTCGGTGGCCCGCGAGCAGGGACGGCCGCTCAGCCGGGAGGAGGCCGCGCTCAAGGTTTCGCTGTACCGCCGCACTTTCCGGATGTGGGACGACGAGTTCGCGCGCCTCGACGCCGGGCAGCCGCCGACCTTCGGCTACACCTCGACCTTGGCGCAATGATTCACGTGGAACATCGACTTTCGCCCGACGAGCAGCGCACTCTCCTGGTGCGGCTGGGAAAGCTCGTGCGCGAGCACCGGGTCAACGCCGCCGTCCCCGCCGTCGCGGACTTCCGGCAGGTCGGCAAGCACACCGAAACCGCAGGCCACAACACGGCGACACCGGACGAGCTGATCGGCCTCTTCACCGAACTGCGGGCCGGCATGTACACCGAAGGCCGCGGCACCTGGCTGCAGGCGCGGTTCGCCCTGAACCCGGACGGCAGCTTCGACTTCGACTTCGCGCTCGACGACGATCCGCTGTGGACCGACGCGCCCGAGCCGGCCGCCTGGCCGGAGGAGCTCGCCGCGTTCCCGCGGGCCGACGAGCATATCCCCGATTGGTGGCGGCTGCGCGCGCAGCTGCCGCTGGGCGTGGTGTTCCGGCACGCCGACACCGGCGGCCCGGACGTCGAACGGCCGCCGCTGACCGACACCGAGGTGCCGCTCGTGCTGCAGTACCTCGAGCGCGAGGCCGTCGTGCACGAGACCGAGGACGAGCGCTTCCACACCGACGGCACGTGGATCTGGTCCGACGCCGTCCCGCTGCTGCTCGCGAAGCACGGCGTGCCGCCGGAGCCGGACCTGGTCGCGCACATCCGGCGGCACCACTTCCAGCCGCCGTACGTCGAGCCGCTGGTCCGGCGGACCGCCGAGGCGGACCTGCTGGGCAAGCCGCGGCCGAAGCCGGGCCGCGCCGACGTGAAGAAAACCGCCGGTGACGTCGCCGCCGAGCTGGAGACCACGCCGGACCCGCAGCTCGGTGACGAAGAGCTGCTGATCGTGCTGGTGCAGCGGCTCGGCGAGCACGGGGTGTGGCCCGAGGCGTACCGGGTCGGCGAGCGGGCCGACGGCGCCTGGTGCCTCAACTACACGCCGGACGGCTGGGAGGTCGCCGCCTACGCCGGCGGGAAGCCGCGCGAACCGAAGTACTTCGCCCGGCTCGAGTACGCCGCCCAGCAGCTGCTGGGCGCGTTGCTGCTGCACCCCGCCCGGATGACCGCCGGGCACGAAACACCGCTGGAAACCGCGAAGGAGCTCGACGACTGGCCGGTGCACCCGGCGCCGGGTGAGCCTCCCCTCACCCTGCTCCGCAACAAGCGCATCACCAGGCTGGTGGCGGGTACGGTCGTGCTGCGCTTCGGCGAGGAACCCGGCAACCTCGTTCACCACGGCGAGGTACGGTTCGCCACGACGTCGCTGCCGCTCGAACGCGAACGGGTGCGGCGGAGCTACCGGCTCAGACGCCCCCTGCACGTGATCACCGGCATCACGGTTCCGTGGGCGAACCTGCCGGGTGGCGCGGTGGCCTTCGTGCTGCCGAAGACGATCGCCGAGCACGAGTCCGACGGAAGCCTGGAGAGGATCGAGTAGGTGGAAGCGGCGGAAGCGATTGCCAAGGTCGGCCAGTGGCTGCGCGCGGTGCACGGCCCGGACGTCTCCGGTCCCGCCGGGCTCCGGGTGGACACCGAGAAGGTCCTGCGCATCCCCGAGGGCTGGTCGGTGCCCTACAACACCATCGCCTTCCTCGACGAGGGCCGGCCGGAGAAGGAGATCTTCCCGCCGCCGTCGGTGGTCGTGCGCGAGCCGGACGGCGAGCTGCGCCAGGCGCACCCGCACCCCGGCGGGCTGTCGGTGCCGGTGGCCTTCCCCGGCCAGGAGAACTGGCGCGAGGTCGTCGACCCCGAGTACGTCAAGGCCGGGCTCGGCGAACTGGGCGTGCCGCTGCAGGCCGTCGCCGGCTGGGTGAAGGTCGACGCCGACGGCAACCAGACCGGCGAAGAGCGCGAGAACCCGGAGTACAAGGCCGGGCCGATCCGCCGCGGCTACCCGAAGCCGGAGAACACGCTGGAGACGCTGCTGTCGTTCGGCAGCGTCGGCTGGCTGACCCGGGAGCTGCTGCTCATCGGGCTGATCCGGTGCGAGGTGTACGTCCCGCTCGACCTGGAGACCGGCAAGACCGACCGGTTCTACTTCGCCGAGGAGCGCAACGAGCTCAAGGTGTTCAGCTCGACCCGGCACCTGCCCGCGCGCGAGCACGGCTGGTGGAAGGTCGACGTCGCCACCCTGGCCGAGTTCGAGCACCCGCCGAACCTGGTGATCAACGGCGGCCCGACGACCATCGAGGACGTCTCCAGCGGCGAGCTCGCGGAGATCGTCCAGCGGTTCCCGCGCCACGAGCCGCGCATCGACGTGCACGGCCGCTGCCCGGAGGCGGAGGAAGACCTGATCCGGGTCGCCACCGAGACCGCGGCTCGGATGGGCCTGCCGGACCCGGTGAAGCCGCCGCTGGCCGCGGCCGAGAAGGCCCGGCGGCGCGGCTTCGAGCTGACCGCCGAGGAGTGCGCGAAGACCGTGCTCGGCGAGTCGTGGCTGAAGCGGCTGAGCATGCCGGAGCCGCCGCGCAGCAAGCCCAACGACCTGCGCGCGAACGGCCTGGCCCCGGCGTACGACAACGCCGGCCGCACGGTGCCGCGGCTCGACACGTTCGGCAAGTACTTCGAGCGGAACCTCGACGGCTACCGCTACGGTTGGCAGCGCGTCACGGGCGCGTACGTCGGCTTCGCGCTCGGCGAGGCCCTCGGCGCGGCCGTCGACCGGATGATGCTGCACGACATCCACGCGAAGTTCGGCATCGAAGGCGTCACCGACCTGATTCCGGCGTACGACCAGCCCGGCCGGATCGGCTCGCTGACGCAGCGGCTGCTCTTCTACACCGAGGCGGCGATCCGCAGCCCGCACCGCGAGCAGCCGGAATCCCGCGAGGCCGAGCAGCTGTTCCCCGACGTCGTCCGCGGGGCGCTGCAGCGCTGGCTGCGCACCCAGGGCGCGCCGATGGACGCGCCGGACGGCTGGCTCGTGCAGGTCCCGGACCTGCACGCCCGGCGGGACATCGACGACGCCGAGCTCAACGCCTACCACCAGCTCGCGACCCTGGCGGCGGGCGCGCCGCCGATGGGCGGCCCGGCCGCGCTGATCCCGGCCCTGCCCGCCGCGCTGACCATGGCCGGGCCCGGCAGCGGGTTCTCCGGCGGGGCGCGGCAGGCGGTGCGGGAGCTGGCCGGCGTCACCCACCCCGAAGAGCAGGACCTGGCCGCCGCGACCTACCTGACCTGGCTGTTCGAGCACGCGCTGACCAAGGAGGCGTTCAGCTTCCCGATCTGGAACACCAGCCGCGAGGTGCTCAACCCGGACAACCAGTTCCAGCAGGGCCCGGAGTGGACGGCGATCAAGGACATGGTCGCCGAGTCGGTGCCGTTCTTCGGCGAGCACGGGCTGCCCGACCTGCGGATGCCCGAACTGATCGGCGACGGCAAGACCACGCTGTCGGTGCTCGGCCGCGCCTTCGCCGCGTTGTCGGGCTTCGAGAACTACCCGGAGCAAGCGCTGCTCCGCGCGGTCAACCACTCCGGCCGCAGCGCGCTCACCGGGGCGATCGCCGGTGCCCTGCTCGGCGCGCGCACCGGGATCCCCGGCCTGCCGCAGAAGTGGGTCGACCAGCTGGAGCTGCGGTACCTGGTCGAGCAGGTCGCTTCGGACGCGTACTGGCACTTCGACCGGCACTCGGCGCTGAGCGCGCTCGGCGACGCGTGGATCGAGCGGTACCCGCGGCATTAGCGCGAGGATGGGGAGAATGGACGAAGAGGAAGCCGTCACCCGCGCGCGGGAGTGGCTGCGCACGCGGCCCGGCGGCGACCGGCTGCGGATCCGGCCGGAGCTCACCACGCGCCGCCCGGACGGCTGGCGCTTCACCGTCAACACCGCCGGCTACCTGGACGGCACCGACATCGGCTCGGGCCTGTTCCCGGGCCCGGTGGTCCTGGTGCCGGACGAGGGTGAGATCCGGTACGACCAGGCGGCGATGGCGAGCACGCCCACCGAAGCCGCGTGGCGGCCGGACGTCGACCCCGAGTTCGACGAGAAGGCGTTCCCCGAGCTGGACCTCCCGCTCCGGGCCGTCCGCGGCTGGACCGGCGCGGACGGCGAGTACCGCCGCAACGAGCAGTACGCGCCCGGCCCGGTCTGGCGCGGGTTCCCGGTGCCTGCGACCGACGCCGAGAAGCTGCTGAACTACCTGGCCGCGAACTGGATCAGCCGCACCGAGTTCGTCCGCGCGCTGCGGGACTGCGAAGTCCTGGTGCCGCTGCTCGAATCCGGGGAGCCGCTGCTGCGTCCCGTACCCGGCACTCGCGAGCGCGAGGTGATCGCCTACAGCTCGTCGGCGAAGGTGCCCGGGCGGTACCCGCGCCGGTGGCGGGTACCGGTCCGCGACCTGCCGCCGTCATCGGGACTGACGCTCGACCCCGGCACGGGGCTGGTCCGCAGCCTCACCGCGGCCGAGCTGGGGACGACCGGCGGCGAGGCCCGGCCGCGGGTGGAAGAGCCCGCGCCGGAAGCCGGGCCCGAGGTCGCCGAGGCGCTGCCCGCGCTGGTCGCGGAGTTCGGCGTCGAGCCGCCCGACCTGTTGGAACGGCACCTGCGGTACGCCCTCGACCAGGCCCGCGACCACCACTTCGAGCTGACACCGAGCGAGTGCGTCCGGTACCTGCGCGGGTTCGCCTGGCAGTACCGCAACGGCGTCCGCCGCCGGGCAGGCCAAGCCCCGGAATGGCCCGCCGACCTGGGTGCGAACGGCCTGATCGCGCACGTCGACGAGGACGCGCGGCCGCGGCCGGTGCCCTGGACGTTCGGGAAGTTCACCGCCTTCGGCACGCTCGCCGACCGCTTCGCGTGGCACCGGATCCTCGGCGCGTACGTCGGCTTCGCGATCGGTGACGCCCTCGGCGGCGGAGCGGATCCGGCCGGTCCGCTCCCGCTGGGCGGCCTGACCCGGCACCTGCTGTTCCACACCGACATCGTGCTGCGCGGCCTGCCGCCGGTGCCGACCGGCGAGGTACCGGCGACACTGCCCGAGCCGGACCCGGTCGGCTGGCTCGCGGTCGCCACCCGGCACGCCGGACCCGCGCCCGCCGAATTCTCCGCACTGCTGGCCACGGCGCTGGCCGCGACCCCGGCCGGCGCGGTCGCCGTGGCGGACGTCGACGGCGAGCAGTACGCGAAGGACGTCGCCCGCGAGCTGACCGGCAGCGCGGCGGGCGCCGAGGTCACCGAGGGCGTCGACCTGCTGATCTCCCTGTTCCAGGCGCTGCTGACGCGGGACGCGTTCGCGCTGCCGGTGCACGTCCGCCTGCACGAGGTGGGCGGTGACCTGGCGGCGTCGACGCTGGCGCTGCGCGCGGACCGCGACGCGGACGACGTGACGCAGCTGGAGTCGATCGGCGACGGCCGGAGCGTCCGGTCGGTGCTCGGCCGCGCGCTGTTCGCCGCGGCCAAGCGCGGCCACGACCCCGAAGCCGCGATCCGCCTCGCCGCGCGGTCCGGCCCGGTGGCCGGCGCGATCGCCGGCGCGCTGGTCGGGGCCCGGGTCGGCGTGCCCGGCCTGCCGTCGGCCGGCAAGCTGCCCGACCTCGGCCTGCTGGACGACATCGCCAGCGACGTCTTCTGGTACTTCAACCGCAACGGTCTCCGGACGGAGACCGCCGAGCACGCACGCTGGGAGCGCCGGTACCCGAGCGGCCGGTTCACCCCCGAACCGAAGGGACCGGACATGCGATCGCGGCTTCGGGGCAGCCTGCTGGCCGGGGCGATCGGCGACGCGCTGGGCGCGAAGACGGAGTTCGACTCGATCGACCGGATCCGCGAGATCGCCGGGCCGGACGGCATCACGGACTTCATCCCCGCGTACGGCGGCGTCGGCCGGATCACCGACGACACGCAGATGACGCTCTTCACGCTCGAAGCGCTCATCCGGGCGCACGCCCAGCTGCGCCGGACCGGGTCCGCGGACGTCGTCCACTCGCTGCAGCTGGCCTACCAGCGCTGGCTGCACACCCAGGGCGTCACCTGGGACCGGGCGCGCGGCCCGCAGTCGACGGCCGAAGCGGCCGACGGCTGGCTGATCACGCACCAGGAGCTGTTCAGCCGCCGCGCACCGGGCCTGACCTGCTTCGGCGAGCTGGAGGCGTACGGCCGCTCGGGCGTCCGGGGCACCATCGAGCGGCCGGTCAACAACTCCAAGGGCTGCGGTGGCGTGATGCGGGCGGCGCCGATCGCGCTGTGGTCGGACGACCTCGCCGAGGTGTTCCGGCTGGGCGCGGAGAGCGCGGCGCTGACCCACGGCCACCCGAGCGGGTACCTGTCGTCGGGCTGCTTCGCGGTGATCGTGCACGAGCTGCTGCACGGAAAGCCGCTGCTCGACGCGGTCGCGACCGCGCGGGCCGAGCTGGTGAAGCACCCGGGGCACGAAGAGCAGGAAGCGGCGCTCGACGCGGCCTTGGCGATGGAGGGCCCGCCGACGCCGGAGAAGCTGGAGCGGCTCGGGCAGGGCAACGTCGGCGAGACGGCGTTGTCGATGTCGGTGTACGTCGCACTGACCACCACGGACGCCGATTCGGCGTTGCTCGCGTCGGTCAACCACAGCGGCGACAGCGACTCGACCGGTTCGGTCTGCGGCAACCTCGTCGGCGCGATGTACGGCGAGGAAGCGCTGCGGCAGAGCTGGCTCGACCGGCTGGAACTCCGCGAAGTCATCGTCGGGCTGGCGGACGACGCGCTCACCGAGTTCGGCCCGGATGCGCCGGCCGACGACCGGTGGTTCGCTCGGTACCCGGTCGACTAGGTTCTTTGGGGCTACTGGGGACGGGGAGGACAAACGTGCGTTACCGGGTAGAGGTGGCCGAACGCCCGGACGGCCTGTATGCGACATGGGGCGAGGGGACCTTCCGCGCGCAGCGGTCGACCACGGACGGCACGGTGCTGCTGTCGGTGCTGCCGGAGGAGGAGGCGCCCGACGGCTTCGACAAGGAGTTCGACGGCCGTCCGGCGAAGGTCGTCCCGGCGAGCGAGGTGCCGTCGACGTTCACGCTGCGCACCTTCGCCGAGTACGACGGCGAGGTCTTCGAGGTCGCGCCGGGTGACCGGCCGGAGCTGACCCTGCGCTGGGTCCGCGACGACGCCGCCCGCGCGGCCCAGCTGGGCCTGACCGACTTCTCGGTCACGGTGCCTGCCAAGCAGGTCACGGCGCTGTGGCAGACGCGGCTGGACTTCACCGAGACGCCGGAGGCGCGCCCGCAGCCGGGCGCCGGTGACCAGAACGCGCTGCTGCGCGCCATCGGCCGGACGCTGCTGCACACCGTGCCCGGTGGCTGGGCGCGGGTCGGCGCGCAGTTCCGGCAGGTCGGCGACTACGCCGAGATCGAGGTCCGCGCGGTCGGCGACGAGGACGGCCCGGTGTCGGTCTCGCTGCCCGCGGCGCCCCGGCTCGGCGGGCTCTTCGCGCGGCTGCGGGCGGCGATGTTCCAGCCCGAGGCCGGAACCTGGTTCCAGGGCACGTTCACGCTGGACGCCGAGTCGAAGTTCGACTTCGACTTCGACGCCGACCGCGAGCCGGACTGGCGGGTGCCGCCCAACGACGGCGGCCGCCCGTCGACCGCCGCCTACGAGCTGGAGCTGGCGAACTTCCCGCGGACGCCGAAGCACCTGCCGCCGTGGCTCACGGCGAAGGCGGGGATGCCGCTCGACGTCGTGTTCCGCAGCGCGCGGGTCGTCGATTCGCACGTCGAGGGCGAGCGCCCGGTGGTCAACCGGCCGCCGGTGCCGCCGGACCAGGTCCGCGGCCTGCTCGACTACCTGTTCCGGGCGCCGGTGGCGCTGCACCGGCCCGCGCCGCTGCCGGACATCTTCGGCGGGCCGGGCGCGAAGCCGGACGTGCCGAACGCCTTCCACACCGACGGCACCTGGATCTGGCCCGCCGCCGTGCCGCACTACCTGCGCAAGTACGGCGTGCCGCCGGAGCCGGAGCTGGTCGAGCACATCCGGGCGGCCGGGTTCCGGCCGCCGTTCGTCGGCGAGCTGGTCCGCGCGACGGCGGAGGCGGAGGTCCTCGGCCAGCCGCGGCCGCCGCAGACGGCCGCCGACCTGCCGGACGACCGCGCACTGACCCGGGTCGCCCGCGGGGAGCAGGTGCGGAACCTGCGGGGCGCCGAGGTCCTGGAGCTGCTCCAGCGGCGGCTCGCCGAGCACGGCGTGCCGGCGGCGGCCTACCGGATCGGCGCCAACGAGATCCCGGCCGAGGGCGTCTGGACGCTGCGGCGCGCCGAGAACGGCTGGGAGGTCTCGCGGCCGCCGTCCGACGAGCCGGTGGCGTTCGGCTCGCTCGGCGACGCCGCCCGGTTCCTGCTCGGCGTGCTGCTGATGCTGCCGCCGCGGCCGGCGGAGGAGTCCGACCAGCCCGCCGACTGGCCGGTGCTGCCGATGCGCGGTGAGCCGCCGTTGAACTTCTACCGCGGCAAGCGGCTGATCACGCTGGCCCCGGGCACCACGGTCGTCCGGTTCGGCAACGAGACCGGCAACCTGGTGCACGCCGAGGGCACGCGGTTCGTCGAGACGGCGCTGGCCTTCGAACGCGAACGCGAAAAGCGGCTCTACCGGGTGCAGCGCGCGATCCGCGTGCTGACCGGCGTGACCGCGCCGTGGGGCGGGATGCCGGGCGGCGCGGTCGCCCACCTGCTGCCGCGGCCGCTCGCCCAGCACGTCGAGACGGGCTCGCTCAGCAGGCAGTGATCAGGACGGCGGGCGACCACCAGTAGTCGGCGAGCGGTTCGACGCCGACCTCGGTGAACCCCGCCGTCCGCAGCTGCTCGGCCCACACCGCGGCCGGGTGCTCCCAGTTGGTCCGCTGCTGCCCGGAGACGATCCCGAGCAGCACCGGCAGCAGGAAGCCCTGGGCGACCAGCGAAGCGTCTTCGCCGTATTCGGCCACGCCCCGCTCGTAGCGTTCGACGAGCGAGCGGAGGTGCTCCGGCGAGCCTTCCTCGAACTCGGGGACGTCGAACTCGGCGAGCACCAGCGTCCCGGTGCGTGGCTGCAGCGCCCGCAGCACCTCGGCGCGCTGCTCCGGCTCGATGGACTGCAGCGCGAACGTCGACTGGACGAAGTCCCAGCCGAGGTCGTCGCGGGCCAGGAAGTCCTGCGCGGTCGACTGCCAGCACTGCGCCGACGGCACCCGCTCGTGGACGCCTTCGAGCAGCGCGGCCGAAGGTTCGACCAGGTCGATCCGGGGTGGGAGGTGCGACGCCTGCTCCAGCGCGGGCACCACGGCCAGGCCGTCACCGCAGCCCAGGTCGAGCAGCGACTCCGGCTTCGCGCTGTCGTACCGGGCGGCCAGCGCGGCGCTCAGCGCCCGGTACAGCTCGACGTTGCCGCCGCCGCGGATGAACGCGGTGAACGCGCTCGGCTGGTCGTACACCGGTGCCGAGCCGTCGCCGGCCAGGTAGGCCCGCAGTTCGTCGGCCAGCGTGGAGCCGGCGCGCCCGGCCTGTGCGGCGAGTTCGGCGGCCTGGTCGCGGTCACCGGACCGGTAGGCGGCGAGGGCGTCGGCGAGCGGCTCGATCGAGGTCATGTTCAGGGCATATCAGAACGGGACCCACAACGTCACTCGCGTGCCGCCCCCGGCGAGTCCCGATTCGACCAGCGACGTCCCGCCGACCTCGGCCAGCCGTGCCGTGATCGACTCGCTGATGCCGAACCCGGCCGGGTGGTCGGCCGCGCTGAACCCGCTGCCGTGGTCGCGGGTGATCACCGCGATGCCGCCGTCGCGCTCCTCGACCCGGACGACGACCCGGTCGGTGCCCGAGTGCTTCATCGTGTTCCGCATCGCCTCGCGGACAGCGTCCCGGATGGCGATCTGGCGGACCTCCGACAGCGTGTCGTCGTCCAGCTCGGCCACCACGAGCTGGGCGCGCAGGCCGTCACGGGCCATCTCGGCGGCGAGCGCGGCGAGCTTCTCGCCCAGCGGCCGTGCGCCGGCTTCGGCCTGCTCGGACGCCGCCGACTCGATCGTGTGCCGGATCTCCATCGCCTGCGCCCGCGCCAGCCGCTGGATCTCCACCAGCCGTTCTTCGGCGTCGCCGGGGACGGGCAGCGCCATCGCCTCCAGGGTCTGCAGCACGGAGTCGTGCAGCCTCCGGTGCTGCTGCGCGCGCTCGGCGAGCCGCCCGTTGCGCGTGCCGTAGGCCAGGGCCAGTCGCGTGCCGAGGCCGGTCAGCACCAGCGCGGCGGTGGCCAGGAACAGCTCCGCGAGCAGCACGGAGTACGTCGAGAAGGCGGCCCCGACGCGGAACCCGCCGGTGTTCAGCCAGTTCGCCAGCATCCGGAGCGGGAAGCTCAGCAGGCCGAACACGACGCCGCTCGGCAGGCCCAGCGCGAGCGTGAGCAGGCCGATCTCGCCGTAGAGGTGGACGCTGGTGACCGCCAGCGCGTCGAAGTACGCCGCCGTCGGCACGGTCAGCGCGATGACCAGCGGCGAAAGCACGGTGAAGGTGAGGTCGACGGCCAGCAGCTTCCCGGCGTCGCGGCCGCGGAACGGCGCCGAGCGGAACATCCAGCGCAGGCCGATGACGTTCAGCGCCACCGACAGCAGCGTGAACACCGCGACCGGCAGCAGCCCGGCCGTGCCGCGCTGGAGGACGTAGACGCCGAACTGGCCCGGCACCGCGAGCAGCCGGTAGGCCAGCGGGATGAGCACGACGTACCGGGTCGCGCGCAGCAGCAGCCCGTCGCGCTCGGTGGGGTCGATCGGGCCCGACATCCGCGAGATGCGCCGCAGCGCGTGCATCGGCGCCGGGTCGGCGATCTCGTCGGGCAGCTCACTCGTGGCGGTGGCGATCGCGGGGGCGCCGCGCCTCAGCAGCGCCACCAGGAAGCTGCCCCCGCCCGCCACGGCTCACGCGTCCCCGACGCCGTTTTCCGCGGCCCACTTCTTCAGCTCGGCGACCGCCTCGTCGTGCTCCAGCGGGCCGCGGTCCAGGCGGAGCTCCTTGAGGAACTTCCACGCCTTCCCGACGTCCGGCCCCGGCTTGAGGCCGAGCAGCTCCATGATCTGCTCGCCGTTGAGGTCCGGCCGCACGCGGTCGAGGTCCTCCTTGGCCTTGAGCGCGGCGATCCGGGCTTCGAGGTCGTCGTAGGTGGCCTGCAGCGCGGCCGCCTTCCGGCGGTTGCGGGTGGTGCAGTCGGCGCGGACCAGCTTGTGCAGCCGGGTCAGCAGGTGGCCGGCGTCGGTGACGTACCGGCGGACCGCCGAATCCGTCCACTCGCCCTTGCCGTAGCCGTGGAACCGCAGGTGGAGGAACACGAGCTGGGAGACGTCGTCGACGATCTCCTTCGAGTACTTCAGCGCCCGCAAACGTTTGCGGGCCATCCGCGCGCCGACCACCTCGTGATGGTGGAAGCTGACGCCGCCGCCCGGCTGGAACTCCCGGGTCGCCGGCTTGCCGGCGTCGTGCAGCAGCGCCGCCAGCCGGAGGATCAGATCCGGTTCCGACGTCGGCTCGTGCGTCTTCTCCAGCTCGATCGCCTGGGCGAGCACGGTCAGCGAGTGCTGGTAGACGTCCTTGTGCTGGTGGTGCTCGTCGATCGCCAGCCGCATCCCGGGCACCTCGGGCAGCACCCGGTCGGCCAGCCCGGTCTCGACCAGCAGCTCCAGGCCCGGCCGCGGATCGGCCGCGAGCAGCAGTTTCGACAGCTCGGCCTGCACCCGCTCGGCGGTGATCCGGTCGATCTCCTCGGCCATCGACGTCATCGCGTCGACCACCCGCGGCGCGGCGGTGAAGCCGAGCTGCGCGGCGAACCGGGCGGCGCGCAGCATCCGCAGCGGGTCGTCGGCGAACGACTCCTGCGGCGTCGCCGGGGTGTCCAGGACCCGCTCGCGCAGGGCACTCAGCCCGTCGTACGGGTCGATGAACGTCTTGGACGCCAGCTCGACGGCCATCGCGTTGACCGTGAAGTCGCGGCGCAGCAGGTCACCCTCGATGCTGTCGCCGAAGGTGACCTCGGGGTTGCGGCCGACGCGGTCGTAGCTGTCGGCGCGGAACGTCGTGATCTCGAGCTGCATGCCCTTCTTCGTCACGCCGACCGTGCCGAAGGCGATCCCGACGTCCCAGACCGCGTCGCCCCAGCCGCTGACGATCTTCAGCACCCGGTCGGGCCGCGCGTCGGTGGTGAAGTCGAGATCGGGGGAGACCCGGCCGAGCAGCGCGTCGCGGACGCTGCCGCCCACGAGGTACAGGCGGTGCCCCGCCCTGGCGAACCGTTCCGCCAGCTCCTCCGCCAGTGGCGAGACCTCCATCAGCCCCACCACCTGCTCCTCGACCACGTCGTTCACGAAAATCCCACTACGTTCCAGGTGCGATAGCTGCAGGCACCGCCGGACACGGACACGGAGAGCCAGCCTACCGGGGCAACCGGTTGCTCTAGCATCGCAGCATGTCTGGATCAGCCGGCCGCCCCGGCGCCTCGAAGCCGCGCAGGCGGCGCAGGCGTCAGCGCGGCAGGCGCCTGACCACGGTCGACGAGACGTCGGCCGGTGGCCTCGTGGTGGACGCCGAGCGCGAGCAGGCGGTGCTGATCGGCCGGCTCGACCGGCACGGCAGACTGCTGTGGTCGCTGCCCAAGGGCCACATCGAGGACGGGGAGACGGTGGAACAGACGGCCGTGCGCGAGGTGAAGGAGGAAACCGGCATCTCCGCGCGCGTCACGCAGCCGCTGGGCACCATCGACTACTGGTTCGTGGCCGAGAAGCGGCGCATCCACAAGACCGTGCACCACTTCCTGCTCGAAGCGCTCGGCGGTGAGCTGTCCGACGAAGACGTCGAGGTCACCGAGGTGGCCTGGGTCCCGCTGGCCGAGCTGGAGACCAAACTCGCCTACTCCGACGAGCGCAAGCTCGTCCGGAAGGCCAGTCAGATACTCACAGAACTTTTCGCGCGCCCGGACGTCCCAGGACGAGACGAGCACGCCCCTGAGGGAGCCCCCGAGTGAAGCGGTTCGCCGCAGCCTTCCTGTCCGTCCTCTTCCTGGCCGTCCCCGCACTCGCCGGGGCCACCGTGGCCCAGGCGCAGGAGGGCGCGCGCCTGCGCATCGACCTCGCCGGGCTGAGCCCGCGGGTCATCACGCAGTCGTCGACGGCGCTGACCGTCACCGGCACGGTGACCAACACCGGCGACCGCCGGATCACCAAGCCGCAGGTCCGGCTGCAGGTCGGGGACCGGGCGACGACCGAGCGCGGGGTCGGCGACGTGCTGTCCGGCGCCGTCGTCAAGGACACCCCGCTGACCGACTTCACCCCGGTCGCCGACGTCCTCGAGCCGGGCCAGAGCGCCCCGCTGAACGTCACCGTGCCGCTGACCGGGCCGCGGGCGGAGCGGTTCGCCCGTCCCGGCGTCTACCCGCTGCTGGTCAACGTCAACGGCACGCCCGAGTTCGGCGGGGCCGCGCGGCTGGGCGCGGTCAGCATGCTGATGCCGGTGCTGACCGGGCCGGGCAAGCAGGCCACCAGCCGGAGCGGCGCGCCGAGCATGACCCTGCTCTGGCCGCTGACCGGGAACGTCCCGCACGTCTACGCGGCGCCGTACGGCAACCCGGTGGTGCTGGCCGACGACCGGCTGGCCGACGAGATCAGCGGGGACGGCAGGCTGAACGCGCTGGTCACCTCGGCCGCCTCGACCGCGCGGAGCAACGCCAACCTCGCGAAGTCGATGTGCTTCGCGCTCGACCCCGACCTGCTGGCCACCGTCGACGCGATGACCCGCGGCTACCTCGTCCACACCGACACCGGGAACGTCGACGGCAAGGGCGTCGAGGCCGCGAAGGCGTGGCTGACCGAGCTGCGCGCGCTGGTCGGCGGCCGCTGCGTGGTGGCGCTGCCGTTCGCCGACGCCGACCTCGACGCGCTCACCCGGATCCGGCCCGGCGACACCAGCCTGGTCACCCGGGCGGCGGCCGGCGCCGCGACCGTCCAGCAGGTGGCCGGCGTCACCCCGCAGACCGGCGTGCTCTGGCCGGACGGCACGCCGAGCGCGGCCGTGCTCACCGCGCTGAGCGACGCCGGCGTGCGGACCGTGCTCACCGACGCGGGCAAGCTCGCGCCCGCCGCGGCCGGTGGCGGCCTCACCGTGCAGGGCAGCAGCGTCCGCCTGCAGCCGACCGACTCGCTGATCTCCGCCGCGCTGGCGGGTGTGCCGACCGTGCCCGGCTCGGTCACCGTGCCGGCGTCGACCGAGCGGGCGGTCGCGAGCCAGAACGGGCTCGGCGCGCTCGCCTTCCGCGCCGGGCTGGGCGTCACCGGCGGGCAGCGGCCGGACCACCTGCTGGTCGCGCCGCCGCGGCGCTGGGACGCCTCGGCCGGGGAGTTCACCGCCTACCTGCAGCAGGTCGGCGACTTCCTGAACGCCGGCCTGGTCACCGCGACCGGGCTCACAGCCCTGCTCGCCGCCGCCCCCGAGGCCTCGGGCGCGGTCGGCGACGGCGGGCCGGACCCGGCCAGGAGCATCGACGCCGCCGTCGTCTCGACGCTGGCCGACCTCGACGACAAGGCCACCGGGCTGGCGTCCGCGATGCAGCTCGACCCCACCAAACGGGTGAAACCGGACGACGTCGTCGAGCCGGTCCGGCTGGCCGAGCTGCGCGGTGCGTCGACGGCGTGGCGGGGGCTGCCCGCGGACGCGGCGACCACGAACGCCCAGGCCGAGCTGGCCGCGATCAGCGGCCGGGTGACGGTCTCGCAGCCGAAGCAGACCATCGCGCTGGCGTCCGGCAACTCGCCGCTGCCGGTGTACGTCAGCAACGACCTGCCGGTCGGCATCAACGCCCGGTTCAGCCTCGACAACAACACCGGCCTGCGCCCGGAGGAGGCCAAGGACTGGTTCTTCCCGGCCAGCGGCGGCAAGAACTACTTCCTGCCGGTGGAGGCGCTGCGGGCCGGCCGGTTCAGCGTGGATGTGTCGTTGAGCACGCCGACCGGTACCCAGCTCGGGTCGCCCGCGCGGTTCGAGCTGACGTCCACCGAGTACGGCGCGATCACCATCATCGCGACCGTAGCCGCAGGTGTGGCCCTGCTCCTGCTCGCGTCCCGGCGGATCTACCGGAGGGTGAAGGACGCCCGCGCGGGACGTGACGTCGTAGCCTGATCGCTCGGCCTTTGAGTGTTCCGGGCGGTTCGCGATTACCCTTGGTCCGCACGTGCGCGGCACCCGGCCGCGGCACCGGAGACGAGCACCGAGGATTGGGCACGCGTTGGAGAGAGAGCCGGGCTTACCACCCGAGCGTGCGGGTCGTCCTCGGCGCGAAGGCCCCCCGCCCCCGCAGCGAGGTGACGGGCCGCCGCGCGGGTCGCAGCCGGTCCGCCGCCAGCAGCCGCCGCCTCCGCCCCCGGAGCGCGGCCGCCGCCAGCCGCCCCGCAACGGCCGCACGCGCCAGATGCCGATGCCCGACGACGCACCGGTCCGCGACCAGCGCCCGGCCCGCGAAGACAGCCGCCCCCGCCGCGGCGACCAGGCACCGCCCGAAGGCCGGTCACCGCGCGCCGACCGCCCGCCGGTCGACGACCGCCCGGTCCGCGGCGGCGGGCCAGCCCGCGACCAGCGCGCCTCCCGTGGCGAACGCCCGGAGGACCGCCCGGTCCGCGACCCGCGTGCTCCCCGTGGCGACCGCCCGGTCCCGGACGACCAACTGCCCCGCGACCAGCGCGCCCCGCGCGGCGACCGGCCCGCCCCGGACGACCGTCTTCCTCGCGACCAGCGCGTGCCCCGCGGCGACCACCCGGCCGCGGACGAGTTCCCGCCCCGCGGCGAGCGACCGCGCGACGACTGGCCCCGGGACGAACGCAGCCCGCACGACGATCGCGCCCTCCGCGACGACCAGCCACGCCGGATGCCGCCGCAGGGCCCGCGGGGTGGCCAGCCACCGCGCAACGCCGGGCCCGCGCCGACGCGCGTCCAGCCCGTCCCACCACACGGCGGAGCACAGCCGGGCCCGCCGCCGCAGAGCGGGGCACAGCCGGCCGTCCCCCCGCCGGGCCTGCCACTGAGCGGCGCCCAGCCCGTCATCTCCCCGGGCGGCTTGCCGGGCCCGCCGCAAGGCAGTGCCCAGCCGGTCGCCCCGCCGGGCCCGCCGCCGCACAGCGGGGCGCAACCGGCCGTCCCCCCGCCGGGCTCGCCGCTGAGCGGCGCCCAGCCCGTCGTTTCCCCGCGCGGCCCGCAGGGCCCACCCGAAAGCGGCCCGCCGCAAAGCGGTGCGCAGCCGGTCGCGCCGCCGCCGGGCGGCCAGCAACCGGTCCTGCCCGGCCCGGCTCCCCACCAGGGCAGGCTCCCGCAGCCCAGCCCGCCGGTGACCCCGCCGCCCGGCAACCCGGCGCTCGGCACCCCGCCGCCGGGCACGCCCGTCCCGCCGCGCGGCCGCGGCTCGCGCCGCCCGGCGCCGGTCCGGCCGTGGCAGGAGGAGGCCACCCAGGTCCAGCGCCCACCGGACCCGGAGGCGACGCGGTTCATCCCGCGCACCGCCGGCGTCCCGATGAACTCGCGCTGGCCGGTCGCCGACCCCGACGTCATGCGGCCCTACGACGCGCTGGCCACCCAGGTCATGCCGGCGCTCAAGGGCCCGCTGGTCAAGCCCCGGCCGGACGGGGAGGCGCCGGAGGAGGCCCCGGCCAAGGCGCCGTCGCTGGCGAAGGCGTCCGGGCGGATGGCGATCGCGTCGCTGATCAGCCGGATCACCGGCTTCCTCTGGAAGCTGCTGCTGGTCGCGGCGATCGGCCAGGGCGTCGCGAACGACTCGTTCAACGTCGCCAACACGATGCCGAACATCATCTTCGAGCTGCTGATGGGTGGCGTGCTCGCCAGCGTGGTGGTGCCGCTGCTGGTGCGTTCACAAGACGACCCGGACGGCGGCGCGGCCTACACCCAGCGCCTGATCACCGTGGCGTTCTCGCTGCTGCTGGTCGGCACGGTGGTGGCGGTGATCGCGGCACCGGCGTTCACGAGCCTGTACGTCGACTCGTCCGGCAAGGCCAGCCCGGCGCTGACCACGGCGTTCGCCTACCTGCTGCTGCCGGAGATCTTCTTCTACGGCGTCTTCGCGCTGCTGTCGGCCGTGCTGAACGCCAAGCAGATCTTCGGGCCGACGGCGTGGGCGCCGGTGATCAACAACCTGGTCGTCATCTTCACGATCCTGGTCGTCTGGATCATGCCGGGGGACATCAACACCACCCAGGTGTCGATCACCGATCCCAAGGTGCTGACCCTGGGCATCGGCGTCACCGGCGGCATCGTCGCCCAGGCGCTGCTGCTGGTCCCGCCGCTGCTGCGGTCCGGGTTCCGGTTCAAGTGGCGCTGGGGCATCGACAAGCAGATGAAGGAGTTCGGCGGCCTCGCGCTGTGGATCCTCGGGTACGTCGCGGTCAGCCAGATCGGCTACACGATCAACACGCGCGTGCTGACCAGCGGTTCACCCGGTGGTGTGACGGCCTACAGCAACGCGTGGCTGCTCTTCCAGCTGCCGTACGGCGTCATCGGCGTCTCCCTGCTGACGGCGATCATGCCGCGGATGAGCCGTGCCGCCGCCGACGGCGACCACAAGAAGCTGATCGGCGACCTGTCCTACGCGTCCCGGATCTCGACGGTGATGCTCGTGCCGATCTCCGCGGTGATGACCGTGGTCGGCGGCTCGATCGGCATCGCGCTGTTCACCTTCGGCAAGGGCACGGTCGAGACGGCCGAGCGGCTCGGTGACGCGCTCGCCATCTCGGCGTTCGCGCTGCTGCCGTACGCGCTGGTGATGCTCCAGATGCGGGTGTTCTACGCCATGAAGGACGCCCGCACGCCGACGCTGATCATGATCGTGATGACGCTGGTCAAGGTGCCGCTGCTGTACCTGTGCCCGGTCCTGCTGTCCGAGGACAACGTCGTGCTCGGCGTGATGATGGTGAACGCACTCACGTTCGTGGTCGGCGCGATCCTCGGCCAGGTCTGGCTGTGGGTGACGCTGGGCAACCTGCGCAGCAAGCGGGTGATCGGCGTGATCCTGTTCACGGTCGTGGCGAGCGCGCTCGGCGTCGGTGCCGCGTGGGTGGCGGGCCAGCTCGTGCCGGACGCGTTCGGCCCGAAACTGGGGGCGTGGGCGAAGCTTTTCCTGCAGAGCATCGTGGGGATCGTGGTCTCGTTCGGGGTGCTGATGGCGCTGAAGGTCGAGGAGCTGAAACCGGCCACGTCGAGGTTCACCCGGTTGATCAAGCGCGGGTAACGATTCCGGTACGGATGGCGACGACTCCCGCGTCGTATTCTGGGTACCCTCGACGACGGGGATCGAGCGGGAGCGAGTGAGGGTGGACACGAGGCGGAGCGAACAGGCGGGGGGTGCGAACCACGTGGGCAGGGCCCAGGTCGGATCGCTGGCCCCCGGGCGTGTGGTCGGCGACGGCCGCTACCGCCTCCTCGCGCAGTTCGGCGTGGACGAGCGGGGCGACGCGCACCTTTGGCGTGCGCGTGACGGGCAGCTGAAGCGGGACGTGGCGCTGACCCTGCTGGTCGGCGACCCGGCGGACCCCGAAGCCGCCCGGCTGGCCCGGCGGACGCTGGAGCGGGCCACGCACGCGTCGAAGTTCGGCCACGGCGGCGTCGCCCGCGTGCTGGACGTGCTCGCCCTCGGCAGCGGCATCACCTCGAGCGAAGGACTGCTCGGCGTCGTCGTCGCGGAGTGGACCAAGGGCAGCGACCTGGTCGACCTCGTCGCGCAGCGGCCGGTGGCGCCCGCCGCGGCCGCGCGGATGGTGCAGGCGCTGGCCGAAGCCGTCGAGCAGGCGCACCAGAACGGGCTCGTGCTCGGCCTCGACCACCCCCAGCGCCTGCGGCTGACGCCGAACGGCGCCCTCAAGCTCGCGTTCCCCGGCCCGCTGCCGGAGGCCACGCTGCGCGACGACGTCAAGGCGCTCGGCGCGGTGCTGTACCTGCTGCTGACCGGCCGCTGGGCGCTGCCCGGCGGCCCGCCCGCGATCCCGGCGGCGCCGATGACGCCGCAGGGCCGGATCGTCCCGCCGCGCCAGCTGGTGCCGACGGTCCCGGCCGACCTGTCGTCGCTGGCCGTCCGCACGATCGAGGACGGCGGCAACGGCGGCATCCGCACCAGCGCGGCCATCCTGCGCGTCCTCGACCAGGTGGCCGAGGAAGAGGAGCGCACCCAGCTGATCAAGGCTGTCGGCGGCGAGGTCGCCGAGCCCGACGGCACGATCTGGACGACGAAGAAGCCGGTCAAGGACGTCGCCCGGCGGCGCAAGCTCGCCCTCGGCGTCACCGTCCTGGTGGTCGCGACCGTCGTCATCCTGGCCTGGGGCGGCTTGATGCTGATCAACGTCTTCCAGGGCGATTCCAAGGCCAGCGGCCCGTCGATCAACGTCGCCGCGCCACCGGCGTCGAGCCAGTCGGCCGCGCCGCCCGCGTCGTCGTCCGCGCCCGCCCCGCCGCCGGCTCCCAAGGTGGGCGACCCGGTGAAGCCGCAGTCCGCCGCCGTCTACAACCCCGAGGGCAAGGGCGACAACACCGGCCGCGCGAAGAACGCGATCGACGGGAACCCCGGCACGGTCTGGAAGACCGAGCAGTACAAGCAGCAGTTCCCGGCCATCAAGCCCGGTGTCGGGCTGGTCGTCACGTTCGCCGACGACATCAACCTCAGCCAGGTGAAGATCAACGCCGGCACGCCCGGCACCAAGGTCGAGATCCGCTCGGCGACCGAGAAGAACCCCGACCTGGCCGACACGAAGGTGGTCGGCAACGGCGACCTGAAGGACGGCGAGACGACGATCGCGCTGGCGCAGCCGACCCAGGGCAAGTACTTCATCGTCTGGATCACCGCACTGGGTGGCGACGACGGCGAGTACCTCACCCAGATCGGTGATCTGTCCTTCCTGCCTGCGGGGTGACGCACCCGACAGGGTCAGTAGGCTCTGCCGGGTGACAGCTGCAGCTCCCACGGATGCGGATCTGATAGCGGCTCACGCCGCGGGGGACCCCCATGCGTTCAGCGAACTCGTCCAGCGACATCGCGACCGCATGTGGGCGGTGGCCCTGCGCACGGTCCGCGACCCGGAAGAGGCCGCCGACGCGTTGCAGGACGCGTTCATCTCGGCGTTCCGCGCGGCCGGGAACTTCAGGGCGGAGTCGCAGGTCACGACCTGGCTGCACCGGATCGTGGTGAACGCCTGCCTCGACCGGATCCGCCGCCGCCAGGCGCGACCGACCGTGCCGCTGCCGGAGACCGGCTTCAACGAGCCCGCCACACCCCGTGACTCGATGGCCGAGCGCGAGACCAGTCTGCTCGTGCGGGAGGCGCTCGACCAGCTGCCCGAAGAGCAACGTGCCCCGATCGTGTTGGTCGACGTCGAGGGATACTCCGTCGCCGAGACGGCGAAGATGCTCGGCATCGCCGAGGGCACGGTGAAGAGCCGGTGCGCGCGGGGCCGCGGGAAACTCGCGAAGGTTCTCGGGCACCTGCGGAACCCCGATGCGATTGCGAACGTCCCAACTCACGAAAGCAAACGGGCCGGGCGTCAGCCGGGTAGCGGGGAGGGACGATGACGGACGAAAGCCGGGGGATCGGGGGGACCGTCGGTCCGCCCTGGTCTGTCGACGTGCTCGCCGACCTCCACGCCGGTGTCCTGGACGACACGCAGGCGGCCGAGCTGTGGCCGCTGGTCAACGCCGACCCGGAGGCCCGGGCGGTCCTGGACGCCCTGGACGCCACGCAGTCCGATCTGGCTTCGCTCGCCGAAGCGCCGGCCCCGCGGATGCCCGCGGAGTTCGCCGCCCGGCTGGACGCGGCGCTGGCCGCCGAAGCAGCCGCCCGCTTTCCCGAACCCCGGCAGGCAGCTCCGGCACCGCAGGGCGCCCAGGTGGTGGACCTCGCGGCGGCGCGGCGGAAGCGGAACAAGCGGCTCGGCTGGGCCGCCGGCGTCCTGACCGCGGCCGCGGCCGCGGTCGTCGCCGTGACCGTCGCGATCCCGAACACCTCGCCCAAGCCCGGCACCCCGGACGTGGCCGCACCGGCTCCGACCGGCCCGTCGGTCGGCAGTGACGGCGCCGGCGCTCAGGCACTGGTCGGCAAGGCGATCGGCGTCCGCGACTTCGGCCCGCTGCAGAGCGAAGACCGCCTGGACGCGTGCATCGCGGCCGCCGGGCTGGACCCGAAGGTGCGCCCCGAGGGCATCCGCCCGGTGAACGTCGGCGGCAAGGCCGGGGTGATGATCATCCTGACCACCGGCAAGCTCGCCCAGTTCCGCCTGGTGGCCTTCGGCGCCGACTGCGGACCCGGAAATCCGGCTGTGCTGTTCGACAAGGTCGTCGGGGAGAAGTAGCGGCTGTCACGGCTGGGAACATGGCCACCTACGATCGTGTTGAGCCTGGTACAGGTCACTACGAGCGGAGGTCAACGGGTGGCTGCCGAGGAAATCAGGAACCTGATCGTGGTCGGGTCGGGTCCTGCCGGATACACCGCTGCCGTCTACGCGGCGCGGGCCCAGCTCGAGCCGCTGGTGTTCGAGGGCACGCAGTTCGGCGGCGCGCTGATGACGACGACCGAGGTGGAGAACTTCCCCGGGTTCCGCGACGGCATCATGGGTCCGGACCTGATGGAGGAGATGCGCAAGCAGGCCGAGCGCTTCGGCGCCGAGCTGCGCGCGGAGGACGTCGAGTCGCTGGAGCTGACCGGGGACGTCAAGTACGTCACCGCGAACGGCAAGCGCTACGCCGCCCGCGCGGTGATCCTCGCCATGGGTGCCGCGGCGCGGTACCTGAACGTGCCGGGCGAGCAGGAGCTGCTCGGCCGCGGCGTCTCCGCCTGTGCGACCTGTGACGGCTTCTTCTTCCGCGACCACGACATCGTGGTGGCCGGCGGTGGCGACTCGGCGATGGAAGAGGCGACCTTCCTGACGAAGTTCGCGAAGTCCGTCACGATCGTCCACCGGCGCGACGAGTTCCGCGCCTCCAAGATCATGCTCGAGCGCGCCCGCGCGAACGAGAAGATCAAGTGGCAGCTGAACTCGCAGATCACCGGGGTGCTCGGCGACGGCAAGGTCGAAGGCCTGCAGCTCAAGGACACCAAGGACGGCACGGAGTCGACGCTCGACGTGTCGGGCTTCTTCGTCGCCATCGGCCACGACCCGCGCAGCCAGCTGGTCAAGGGCCAGGTCGACCTGGACGAGGACGGCTACGTCGTGACGAAGGGCAAGACGTCCTTCACCAACCTCGACGGCGTCTTCGCGGCCGGCGACCTGGTGGACCGCACCTACCGGCAGGCGATCACCGCCGCGGGCTCCGGGTGCAGCGCCGCGATCGACGCGGAACGATGGCTCGCGGAGCACGGCGAGGCCGACGCCCACGAGGCGGCCGAACTGGTCGGCGGCGGCTACGGCGCGGGCACCAACTGACTTTCCGGCGTTCAACCCACTCGAAGGAGAAACCATGGCCAACACCGTCAAGGTGACCGACGCGACGTTCGTCGACGAGGTCCTGACCAGCGAGAAGCCGGTCCTCGTCGACTTCTGGGCCACCTGGTGCGGCCCGTGCAAGATGGTCGCCCCGGTGCTCGAGGAGATCGCGGCCGAGAACGGCGAGAAGCTGACGATCGCCAAGATCGACATCGACGAGAACCCGAACACGCCGCGTGACTACCAAGTGATGTCCATCCCGACGCTGATCCTGTTCCAGGGCGGCAAGCCGGTGAAGCAGATCGTGGGCGCGAAGCCGAAGGCCGCGCTGCTGTCGGACCTCGCCGACGTCCTCTGAACCGAACCAGCCCGGCGAACCCGGGGCCTGCGGGAATCTCCTGCGGGTCCCGGGTTTGTCGCGTTCGGGGGAATCTGTCCCAGAAGAGTTGAGTCGAGCGTGACAGCGACGACCGGGGGTACTCCACGATCGGGCCCTTGACGAACCGACCGGGCCTACGCTGTCACCCAGAGTTGGCAAGGCACAATAGAAGACCTGGGCTCGTCCCAGCGAAGGTTTTCCGAAGTCCTGCCACGCACCGAGCCCCCGAATCGGTGCCTTAGGAAGAGCGAGGAGTGCATGCGGGTACTCCGCCGCGGTGACGCCGGTCCGGACGTCGCCGAGATCAGGTCCATCCTGGCCGGGATGGACCTGCTCCCGCCGGTCACCGGGACCGACGAGGAGTACGGCGCGTTCGACGTCGCCGTCGAGCACGCCGTTCGTGCCTTCCAGCAGCGTCGTGGGCTGATGACCGACGGGATCGTGGGTCCGGCGACGTTCCAGGCGCTCAAGGGCGCCAGCTACCACCTGGGCAGCCGTCCGCTGTCCTTCATGATCTCGTCGCCGGTGCACGGCGACGACGTCTTCACGCTCCAGGAGCGGCTCACCGAGCTCGGCTTCGACGCCGGCCGCCCCGACGGCTACTTCGGCCCGGCGACCGAGCGCGCGCTCAAGACGTTCCAGCGCGACATGCGCCTGACGCCGGACGGCGTCTGCGGCCCGGCGACCATCCGCGAGCTGCACCGCCTGTCCTCGCCGCGGGCCCGGGGCGGGCGCCCCGTGTTCCTGCGCGAGCAGGAGCAGGTGCGCCAGGCCGGTCCGCGCCTGCGTGGCAAGCGCATCGTGATCGACCCGGGCCACGGCGGCGACGACCTCGGCGTGGTCGCCGGCGGCCTGCGCGAGGCCGACATCGCGTGGGACCTCGCCCGGCGGCTCGAAGGCCGGATGAAGGCCACCGGCATGGAGGCGCTGATCTCCCGCGGCCCGAACCACAGCCCGACCGAGCTGGAGCGCGCCAAGTTCGCCAACGACGCGGGCGCCGACCTGTTCCTCTCGCTGCACAGCGACAAGAACTCCTCGCCGCGCGCGCAGGGTGTCGCGAGCTTCCACTTCGGCAACGGCAACGGCACCACGTCCACCGTGGGCGAGCTGCTGGCCGGCTTCATCCAGCGCGAGGTGGCGGCCCGCACCGGCATGCTCGACTGCCGCACGCACTACAAGTCGTGGGACATCTTCACCCGCACCCGCTGCCCGGCGGTCCGGGTCGAGATCGGCTACCTGACGAACCCGGACGACGCCCGCAAGCTCGGCGACCCGGCGTTCCGCGACATCGTCGCGGAGGGCATCCTGATCGCCGTCAAGCGCCTGTACCTGCTCGGCGAAGGCGACCAGCCGACGGGCACGTTCACGTTCGCCGACGTCCTGGCGCACGAGCTCGCCAAAGCCGAATAGGGCCGACCACAACCCCTAGCGGCTCTCCTTCACCTGCCCCACCACCCCTGGGGACGCGACGCGCGCGTCCCCAGGTTTCGGGGCAGTTCTCCACAGCTTTTCCACCGCTCCTATCAGCGCTCTGTGGATAACTCGGCACTTCTTCCACAGTTGTGCGCACGTGCCTTCGAGGCGCGTGGACACCCAGGCGCAAACGTTTGCGGGTACGGAATCAGGCGCGGCCGAGGCTGGGCTCGGCGGTGGTGATCGTCACCTGGCCGAGCAGCCGCTCCAGGGCCGCCTCGACGTCTTCCTTCCAGGTGATCGCCGACCGCAGCTCGAGGCGCAGGCGAGGCCACTTCTGGTGCGGGCGGACCGTCTTGAAGCCGACGCTCTGCAGGAAGGCCGCCGGCAGCACGCAGCTGTGGCCGCCGTCGGGGTCCGGCTCGTCGGGCTTCGCGTCACCGAACGCCTCGATGGCGCGGACACCACGCTTGGTGAGGTCCTTGGCGACCGCCTGGACGAGCATCCGGCCGAGGCCACCGCCGCGGAACTCGGGGAGCACCTGGAAGGCGGTCAGCAGGACGGCGTCCGCGCTCGGCGGCGACGTCGGGAAGGCCAGCGCGCGCGGGACGGCGTTCGGCGGGGCGTACAGCACGAACCCGACCGGCAGCGTGTCGCTGTAGACGATCCGGCCGCAGGAGCCCCACTCGAGCAGCACGCTCGACACCCAGGCTTCCTTCTCGACCTCGGTCGCGCCGAACTCCTCGGCCTGGTGCTTGAGGTGCGGGGCGAGCTCCCAGTACACGCACCGGCGGCAGCTCTTCGGCAGGTGCTCCAGGTTGTCCAGTGTGACGCCCACGACGCGACGCGACACCCGCGACCTCCCTGACCTGCGCTCCCGACCGGCGGCCCGCTCGTCAGGCCGCGCGCTATCCACGGCACGAACACGGGAGCCAGGGTCGAGGATAGGCCGATGTGACGAGCACCGAAAGGCCAGGGGGTCCTGATGGGTGCCCGGTTACACTCGATGGGATCTACCAGCTCCCGCGGGAGTGACCGTGTCCACCGAGCCCCGGGTGAATCGTCGATGACCGAGAACCGCCCCAGCCAGCGGCCCAGCGGCCGCCAGAACCTCGACCCGCACCTCGAGCGGTACGCCGCGCGCACCGCGGGGATGACCGCCTCCGAGATCCGGGCGCTGTTCGCGGTGGCCAGCCGGCCCGAGGTGGTCTCGCTGGCCGGCGGCATGCCGAACCTGGCGGCGCTCCCGCTCGACACGCTCTCGGCGCAGGTGGCCGAGATCATCGCCGAAGACGGCCTGGTGGCGCTGCAGTACGGCTCGGCGCACGGCGTCCCGGTGCTGCGCGAGCAGATCTGCGAAATCATGGCCCTGGAGGGCATCAAGGCGCACCCGGACGACGTCGTGGTGACCGTCGGCTCGCAGATGGGCCTGGACATGGTCACGCGGCTGTTCTGCGACCCGGGTGACGTCGTGATCGCCGAAGGTCCCTCGTACGTCGGCGCGCTGGGCTCGTTCGCCGCCTACCAGGCGCAGGTCGTGCACGTCGAGATGGACGACCAGGGCTTGGTCCCGTCGCTGCTGCGCGAAGCGCTCGACCGGACGAAGAAGGCCGGCCGCCGGGTCAAGTTCCTGTACACGATCCCGAACTTCCACAACCCCGCCGGCGTCACGCTGGCCGTCGAGCGCCGCGCGGAGATCCTGGAGATCTGCCGCGAGCACGGTGTCCTGGTCGTCGAAGACAACCCGTACGGGTTGCTCGGCTTCGACGGGCAGACGTACCCCGCGCTGCGGTCGACCGACCCGGACAACGTCGTGTACCTCGGGTCGTTCTCGAAGACGTTCGCCTCCGGCCTGCGCGTCGGCTGGGTGCTGGCGCCGCACGCCGTGCGCGAGAAGCTCGTGCTCGCCGCGGAGTCGGCGACGCTGTGCCCGCCGACGCTGAACCAGCTGATCGTGTCGCGCTACCTGGCCACGCACGACTGGAAGGGCCAGATCAAGAAGTTCCGCGAGAACTACCGCGAGCGGCGGGACGCGATCCTGTCCGCGCTCGACCAGTACCTGCCGCCCGGCTGCTCGTGGACCAAGCCGGACGGCGGGTTCTACGTGTGGGTGACGGTGCCGGAGGGCGTCGACACCAAGGCGATGCTGCCGCGCGCGGTGACCGCGCGGGTGGCGTACGCGTCCGGAACCGGCTTCTACGCCGACGGGTTCGGCAGCCGCCAGATGCGGCTCTCCTACTGCTACCCGACGCCGGAGCGCATCCGTGAGGGCGTGCGGCGGCTGGCGGCGGTGCTGGAGTCCGAAATGGACCTCGCGCGCACCTTCGGTAGCGTGACCTCGCGCCAGATCAAGGGGCCGCAGAACCCGTCCCCGGACACGGTCTGATTCTTTCTTCTTCTTTAAGGAGTTTCCACGGTGGTCGACCGTACCGTTGCCGTGCTCGCCGGCGGGCTCTCGCACGAGCGTGACGTCTCGCTGAGGTCCGGGCGGCGGCTCTCCGCAGCGCTCAAGTCCGAGAGCTTCGGCATCGAGGAGTGGGACACCGACGGGGGCCTGCTGGAGCGGCTGCGCACGCAGCGCCCGGACGCGGTGGTCGTCGCGCTGCACGGCGGCGAGGGCGAGAACGGCTCGGTGCAGACGGTGCTGGAGATGCTGGGCGTGCCGTTCGTCGGCACCGGCTCCCAGGGCTGCCGCCGCGCGTGGGACAAGCCGACGGCGAAGGCACTGCTGCAGAACGCCGGATTCGTGACGCCGGACTGGGTGGTGCTGCCGCACAGCACGTTCCGCGAGCTCGGCGCCCAGGCGGTGCTCGACGCGATGGTGGAGCGCCTCGGCCTGCCGCTGATCCTCAAGCCGGACCAGGGCGGCTCCGCGCTCGGCACGCAGGTGGTGCGCGAGGCGGCGGAACTGCCGGCCGCGATGGTCGGCTGCTTCGCCTACGGGGACACGGTGCTCGCGGAGCGGTTCGTGGACGGCGTCGAGGTGGCCGTGACGGTCATCGAGGGCGAAGACGGCCCCGAAGCCCTTCCCGCGGTCGAGATCGTGCCGGAGAGCGGCGTGTACGACTACACGGCCCGCTACACGGCCGGCCTGACCGACTTCTTCACCCCGGCCCGGCTCGACGACGCCGCGGCCAAGGCGGTGGCCGAACTGGCCGTCGCCGCGCACCGCGTGCTCGGGCTGCGTGACATCTCGCGCACCGACGCGGTCGTCGCGGCGGACGGCACGGTTCACTTCCTGGAAGTGAACCCGTCGCCGGGTCTCACCGAGACGTCGACCGTGCCGATGGCGATCGAGGCGGCGGGCAAGTCGCTCGGTGCGGTGTTCGCCGAACTCATCGCGCGGGCTGTCTCCCGCTGACTCTTACCCACGCGAAAGGCCGCCTCGGAACCTCCGTGGCGGCCTTTTTCGTGTGATCACTTCGCGTGTACGTCACCGCTCCGAGGAGCAATCATCACCGTGACGAAACACCCCGGGGTGATCCCTAATCGGTTTTCGGTGTCTGATTCGTCCCGTTCGGATCGATGAGCGCGACGATTCGCTCGAGGTCGTCGACGGACCCGAACTCGAGCGTGATCCGGCCCTTCCGGCGGCCGAGGTCGACCTTCACCCGGGTGTCGAAGCGATCCGAGAGCCGGTTCGCGAGTTCCTGCAACCCCGGCGCCTGGATCGGCTTGCGCGGCGCGGGCTTCGGCTTGGCCGGCTTCTCGCTCTTCTTGAGCGTGACGGCTTCCTCGGTCGCCCGGACCGACATGCCCTCCGCGACGATCCGCGCGGCGAGCTCCTCCTGGCTTTCGGCGTCCTCCAGCGACAGCAGCGCGCGGGCGTGGCCGGCGGACAGGACGCCCGCGGCCACCCGGCGCTGCACCGGCAGGGGGAGCTTGAGGAGCCGGATCGTGTTGGTGATGACCGGGCGGCTGCGCCCGATCCGGCTCGCCAGCTCCTCGTGGGTAACCGCGAACTCGTCGAGCAACTGCTGGTACGCCGCCGCCTCTTCGAGCGGGTTCAGCTGGACGCGGTGGATGTTCTCCAGGAGCGCGTCGCGCAGCATCGACTCGTCGGCGGTCTGCCGGACGATCGCCGGGATCGCCTCGAGCTCCGCCTGCTGCGAAGCACGCAACCGCCGCTCGCCCATGACGAGCTCGTACTCGTCGTTCCCGAGTTCGCGGACGACGATGGGCTGCATGAGCCCGAACTCGCGGATCGAGTGCTCGAGTTCGGCGAGCGCGTCTTCATCGAAGACCTGGCGCGGCTGCTTCGGGTTCGGCTTGATCGAGCTGACCGGGATCTCGCGGTAGACCGCCCCGGCTACCTCGCCGCTGACCTCCGGACGCTGGCCGGCCGCGCCGTTCGCCGCGAACCAGCCCTTGTCCTCGGCCGTCTTCTTGTCGGCCGCGTCGGCGGACGGCGTCGGCAGTGGCCCGCCGGTGGCCGGTCCGGTCGGGATCAGGGCGGCGAGGCCGCGCCCCAGCCCTCCTCGACGCTCGGTCATGTCGAACTACCCTTCTCCATTTGTGCGCCGCGCTCGGCGATCTCCTTGGCCGCGTCGACGTAGCTCATCGCCCCGCGCGAGCCGGGGTCGTAGGCGAGCACGGTCTGGCCGTACCCGGGTGCCTCGGACACCTTCACGCTGCGGGGGATGACCGTCTTGAGGACGGTGTCGCCGAAGTGGTTCCGGACCTCGTTGGTCACCTGGTCGGCCAGCTTGGTGCGGCCGTCGTACATGGTGAGCAGGATCGTCGAGACCCGGAGTTCGCGGTTGAGGTGCTGCTGCACGAGCTCGATGTTGCTCAGCAGCTGCCCCAGACCTTCGAGCGCGTAGTACTCGCACTGGATCGGGATGAGCACCTCCTGCGCGGCGACCATCGCGTTGACTGTCAGCAGGCCGAGCGACGGCGGGCAGTCGATGAGGACGTAGTCGACGCCGATCTCGTCGAGGATCTCCGAGGAGATGGCCTCCTTGAGCCGGGACTCGCGGGACGCCATCGAGACGAGCTCGATCTCGGCGCCGGCGAGGTCGATCGTCGCGGGGACGCAGAAGAGGTTGGGGGACTGCTCGGTCGGCTGGGCGGCCTCGGCGAGCGTCACCTCGCCGATGAGCACCTCGTAGATGGAGGGCGTCCCGGACCGGTGGTCGACGTCGAGCGCGGTGCTCGCGTTGCCCTGCGGGTCGAGGTCGACGACGAGCGTCTTGAGCCCGTGGACCGCGAGCGCGGCGGCGAGGTTCACCGTGCTGGTGGTCTTGCCGACGCCGCCCTTCTGGTTGGCGACGGTCAGCACGCGGCGACGCCCGGGGCGGGGGAGTTCCCCCTCCTTCGGGTGCAACAGACGCGCGGCGCGGGCGGCTTCTTCGGCGATCGGCGTCCAGCCCACGTCGTGGCTGGTCTCCGTGGAGTCGGACGGCGGGGGATTCACCGGTCTCGACACCTCCTCCATCTAGACGTCTGGTCGGTGGTCGAGTCGCTTCGTTTCACGTGGAACATCGCGGCCCGTTAACGCTTCCTGCTCCGCGCCTTCGGCTTCGTCGCCGACGGCAGGCGCCGGATCTTCACAACCGTGCTGGGGACCTCTAGTACGGCGGCACCGCACTCGACGATCAGCGGGTCGGCCCCGCCGGCCTTCCGGATGGCGGCACCGTCCCGCTCGACCTCGTCCGTCGCGCTGGCGCCCTTGAGGGCGACCAGGAAGCCATCGGGACGAACGAGCGGCAGGCACCAGTCCGCGAGCTTGGCGAGCGGGGCGACCGCGCGAGCGGTGACGATGTCGGCGCCACCGAGCTGCTCACGCACAGGCCGCTCCTCCGCGCGTCCACGGACGATGGTGATCGGGAGTTCCAGCTTCTCGGCCACCTCGGCCAGCCAGTCCACCCGGCGGGCCATCGGTTCGAGCAAGACGATATCGAGGTCCGGTCGCGCGATCGCCAGCGGTACACCCGGAAGCCCGGCGCCGGACCCGACGTCGACCACGCGGGCGCCTTCGGGCATCTGCTCGCCGATCACCGCCGAGTTGAGCACGTGCCGTTCCCACAGCCGCTCGACTTCCCGCGGACCGATCAGCCCCCGCTCGACCCCGTGCCGCTCCAGGAGTTCGACGTACCCGGCCGCTCGGTCGACGTGCTCTCCGAACACCCGCGCCGCCGCCTGCTCCAAGCTCACTCCGTCTACTCCTCGTCCGCCGGTTTCACGTGAAACCGCGCTCGCTCGATTGTCCCCGATGAACCGGAGAAGACGAGCCGACAGTCCGAAGATGTGGAGAACTCCACTCAGCCAGCCGCGCTCGTGGAGCGTTCCACGTGAAACATCACCGGTGTAATTCAACCCAGCAGCGCTTCCGACGGAGCAATCAAGCGCACAGCCACGCGGTCGGTGGAGTCGCTAGCCACGAGCGCGCACGTGCCGGCGAGCCACCGCCGCGACCCAGCTGCCGACTCGATCGGGTGCCGACCAGCCCGCGCCGCGCAGCCGCGCCGACGGCAGCATCCCCGCGGGCCGGGCACCCACCGCCATCCGATCCGACCGGCAAAGACCCGCCGCCCCGAACGAGCCCCGCCGCCGCCCGTGCGCACAAAGAAGCGGCCCCACCCGAACCAGTCGGATGGGGCCGCTCGCGAAGCTGGCCGGAGCTCAGGACTCCGGGAAGATCACCACGCGCCGCTTCGGGTCTTCGCCTTCGCTCTCGCTCGTGACGCCCGAGACCGTCGCCACCGCGTCGTGGACCACCTTGCGCTCGAACGGGCTCATCGGCTGCAGCCGCACGCGCTCGCCGCTCTTGAGGACCGACTCCGCCGTCGAACGGCCGAGCTCCTTGAGCTCCTCGCGGCGGTCTGCGCGCCAGCCCGCGATGTCCAGCATCAGGCGGCTGCGGGAGCCCGTCTCCTGCTGGACCGCCAGGCGGGTCAGCTCCTGCAGCGCCTCGAGCACCGTGCCCCGCGGGCCGACGAGCTTCTCGAGGTCCTCGCCGCCGTCGATGCTCACGATCGCGCGGCCGGCCTCCACGTCGAGGTCGATGTCGCCGTCGTAGTCGAGCAGGTCCAGCAGGCGCTCGAGGTAGTCGCCGGCGATGTCACCCTCCTGCACGAGGATGTCGTCACCGCCCGCCTTCTCCTCGCCCGCTGCCTCCGCGGCCGGCTCCGGGGTCACGTCGTCCTTATCGGCGTCGATCGTGTCGATCGTCTCCGACATCATTCGTCTCCTCTCCGAACCGGTCGCGCCTCAGCGGCGCTTCCGGCCCGACTTCCTGGTCGAGTCTTTGAGAAGGCCCGGCACGCCGGTGCCGTTGTCCTTCGAACCGTTCTGGCCGTTGGGGGTGTCGGCCGGAGCCGCCGCGGTCGCGCCGTCCGCCTTGGCGGTCGCCTCCGCCGGGGTCGTCTGCGCGAAGCCGTGGGCCGAGCCCGCCTTCGTGACCTTCTTCGCCGAGCCGGCCTGCGCGGGCTGGTTCTTCTTCTGCTGGACCGGCTTCTGCCCGACCTTCGGCGCGGTCGGCTTCTGGCCCGGCTTCGGCCCGAGGGTCGCGCGCTTCTCCGCGGCCTCCGCCTTGCGGGCGGCCTCTTCCTTGTCGATCTTCGTGTAGACGAGGCGCTGCTGCATCAGGGTCCAGCCGTTGTTCGCCAGCCAGTAGAAGAGGAGGCCGAGCGGGAACAGGGCACCGAAGACGAGCACACCGAGCGGGAAGATGTACATCGTCAGCTTGTTCATGATCGCGGTCTGCGGGGTGGCCGACGCGGCGTTCTGCCGGGCCACCGAGTGCCGCGCGGTGAGGTGCGTGGCGATCGACGCGACGATCATCAGGGGCAGCGCGACCGGGAGCACGCTCCAGTGGAAGCCGACGTTCGTGGCCCCGCCGCTGACGACGCCGACACCGTTGTAGACGGCCTCACCGAGGTTGACGCCGAAGAGCTTCGCGTTGACGTAGGACTCGACGTCGTGCTGGCTGAAGAAGTAGTTCTCGGTCTTGGGGCCACCACCGGGCGGCGGCATGGTGAACGCGCGCAGGACGTGGTTCAGGCCGATGAAGACCGGGATCTGGAGCAGCATCGGCAGGCAGCTGCCCAGCGGGTTGACGCCGTGCTCCTTCTGGAGCTTCTGCATCTCCGCGGCCTGGCGCTGCCGGTCGTTCGCGTACTTCTTCTGGATCTTCTTCATCTCCGGCGCGAAGTCCTGCATCTTCTTCATCGACCGGACCTGGTTCACGAACGGCTTGAACATGATGCCGCGGACGGTGAACGTCAGGAAGATGATGCCGAGGATCCAGGCGATCGCCGTCGACTCCCCGAAGACGAACCCGAAGACCTTGTGCCAACACCAGAGGATGAAGGACACGGGGTAGTAGATGAAATCGAGCACTGCTGCTACTCCTCGATCGGTGTTTCAGGTCGTCGGTGGCGCCACGAGAACGTCTCGGGCACGGGGTCGCGGCCGGGGGGCGTCCAGGGGCCGCAGCGCAGCAGCCGGCGCAGCGCGAGGTAGGAGCCGCGGCCGGCACCGTGCCGGGTCAGGGCTTCGACTGCGTACGCGCTGCAGCTCGGGTAGAACCGGCAGGCCGGCGGGAGGAAGGGCGAAATCGCCTTGCGGTAGAGCTTGATGGGGAGCAGCAGCACCCAGGCGACGGGACCCGGCCGGGGCGGCTCGGGTTCGACGTCGTGCTCGTGCTGGTGGTCGTGCTCGGGGGTGGCTCGCATGCCGGTCACACCGCTGATCCGTGGTCGGGGGCCGCGTCCGCGGGACGCGTCGGGCGGGGGACATCCCCGGCCGGACGGCGCGACGACAGAAGCCCGAGCCGACGCAACGCGGCGTCGAGATCGGATCCGAGCTCGGCGCTGGACGCGGTCGACGACGGCGGCAATGCCCGTACGACCAACGACGTGCCGGCGGGCAGTGTTCCGAGCCTGTCCGAAACGAGATGACGCAACCGGCGGCTGACCCGGTGGCGGACCACCGAGTTGCCGACGGCCTTGCTCACCACAAAACCCGCCCTGGCCGCTGAAGGGACTTCAGCGGCCGCGGACGGGTCCGTGGTCAGCGCGTGGACGACGAGGCGGCGCCTGCCTGCCCGGGACCCGCGACGGAGAACCACGCGGAAATCCTCACTCCGCCGCAGGCGTGCGGCAGCCGGCAGCACGGCGCGCCCCGATCGGCGCGATCAGGCGGACAGCGCTTCGCGGCCCTTGCGACGGCGGGCCGCCAGGATGGCCCGGCCGGCGCGGGTCCGCATGCGCAGCCGGAACCCGTGGGTCTTCGCGCGGCGGCGGTTGTTCGGCTGGAAGGTGCGCTTACCCTTGCTCACTGCTTCTCCTGTGTCTCGCGTCGGGCGAGAAGAATTCCTTCTCCCCACCTGGCGTGTCGTGCGGGCGCACGGCAGTCTCTGGTGTCTCCTACCAACGTGTGGCCTCGTCACGACGAGCGACGACAACGTGGGCACGCGAAACGCGCCCGTCGCATACGGGAGACCTTACGAGGGTACGCACCCCCGTCGGGCGGCCGGTAAGCACCCCCTCGGCCACGGTACGCGACCGGTCGGCGCGCCCGTGGAGTTCCACGCCGCGGCACCGAATGGCAACCCGCCGTGCACCGTGAAATGCTGGCCGCCCAGGATGCCTTGTGGCCGCGAGCGGGGCTTGTTAGCGTGCCTCTCTCGGGTCACCGGTTCCAGGTGCACGAGTATCCGGGTGGTGGAGTGCCCACCGGCGTACGACTAGCCCGCAGGTGGCGGCACCGCGGGTCGCCGTACATTAGTGCACAGCTGTGGACAACTATGTGGATATTCGCTGTGCCGGTGTGCGGGCAGGTCTCCCGCGATCGCCGGGTGGAGTGACCGGGGCGTTCCGGGGGCCGGTTCGGCCGTCCACGGAGACGAGGGGAGGGGAGCCAGACAGGTGTCGGATCACCAGCACAATCTGGGTGTCATCTGGGAACAGGTGGTACGCGAGCTGTCCGACGGGACCCTCTCCCCCCAGCAGCGCGCGTGGATGCGGGTGACGCGCCCCATCGGCCTCCTCGACGGCACGGCGCTGCTCGCGGCCCCCAGCGACTTCGCGAAGGAAGCGATTGAACGCGGGCTGCGCGGCGCGATCACCGACGCGCTTTCCCGGCGGCTCGGCCGCGCCATCTCCCTCGCCGTGAAGGTCGACAGCGCCGAGGCCGTCGCCCCGGCTCCCGCGCCCCGCTACGTGCCGTCACCCGGCCGGGTGGAAAACGGCGCAAGCCCCGAACCCGCTCCGCCGATGCCGGCCAACGGCGCCCCGATGATGCCGCCGCCGCGCCCCGAACCGGCGCCGCCGATGCCCCCCATGCCGATGCCGGCGCACCAGGCCGTCGCGCCGAAGCCGGACGACGGCGACGACACCGACGAGGAAGTCGACGAAGAGGGCGAGGCGCTCGCCGCGGTCCACGAGATCTGGCCGACGTTCTCCGGCCAGCCGATCGCCGGCCAGCCGTACACCGCGCCGGCCCAGCCGCAGACGTCCAAGACGAAGCTGAACGAGAAGTACACGTTCGACACCTTCGTCATCGGCGCGTCCAACCGCTTCGCGCACGCGGCCGCGGTCGCCGTCGCCGAAGCGCCGGCCCGCGCGTACAACCCGCTCTTCATCTGGGGTGAGTCCGGGCTCGGCAAGACGCACCTGCTGCACGCGGTCGGCCACTACGCGCAACGGCTCTTCCCCGGCATGCGCGTCCGGTACGTCTCGACCGAAGAGTTCACGAACGACTTCATCAACTCGCTGCGCGACGACCGCAAGGTCGCCTTCCAGCGGCGCTACCGCGACATCGACATCCTGCTCGTCGACGACATCCAGTTCCTGGAGGGCAAGGAAGGGACGCAGGAAGAGTTCTTCCACACCTTCAACACCCTCCACAACGCGAACAAGCAGATCGTCGTCAGCTCCGACCGCCCGCCGAAGCGCCTCGAGACGCTGGAGGACCGGCTGCGGACGCGGTTCGAGTGGGGCCTGATCACCGACATCCAGCCGCCCGAGCTCGAGACGCGCATCGCGATCCTCCGGAAGAAGGCGGCGCAGGACAGGCTGGCGGTCCCCGGCGAGGTGCTGGAGTTCATCGCTTCGCGCGTCGAGGCGAACATCCGGGAACTCGAAGGCGCGCTCATCCGCGTCACCGCGTTCGCCTCGCTGAACCAGCAGCCGGTCGACAGCGCGCTCGCGGAGATCGTGCTGCGCGACCTGATCCCGGACTCGCACGCCCCGGAGATCACCGCGCCGACCATCATGGGCGTCACGTCCGAGTTCTTCGACGTCACGCTCGACGACCTGTGCGGCCCCGGCAAGACGAAGGCGCTCGCCACGGCCCGCCAGATCGCGATGTACCTCTGCCGCGAGCTGACCGACATGTCGCTGCCGAAGATCGGGCAGACGTTCGGCGGCCGCGACCACACGACCGTCATGCACGCGGACAAGAAGATCCGCAAGGAGATGGCCGAGCGCCGGCGCATCTACGACCAGGTGCAGGAGCTGACCTCGCGCATCAAGCAGCGCGCTCGCCAGTAGCACATCCCTTACCTCCCAACGACTTCGGGGCGTCCGCTCACTGTGGACGCCCCTTCGTCGTCTCCGGGCACAGTCGTCTTTGGACGCTCTGAGACGCGAAGCAGGTGTACGCGCCTTCGCTGCTTCGCGCGCGTACGCGTGCTTCGCCAAACTCGCGAAAATTGTTTGTACACAAGGGGTTTTCCCCACCGTGTGGGCGGATTGCCCACAGTGCCAACGGATCTCCCACCAGCGAAGACCCGGATTCCCTCCACACCCCGCCCACAGCCGATCCACAACGCATCCACACCCTTGTCCACGCGGATTCCACAGGTTGCCCACATGCTGTGCACAGGCGGCTCCGGTCACTCGGAAGAGGGGTTCGGACCCCGTCCGGCACCCCCAGACCCTGGGTACAAATCGCCGCACACCTGGGGACAACCGTGGGGACAACTGGGGACAGCTGTGGACGAATCCGGGGACGGGCGAAACCATCCACGGACCGCCCGAACTACCCACAGGACCGCCACCAGGGTTACCCACACGCCCGCGAGCCGTCCGACCTGCGCGAACGAGCTCGATCCACACAATCCACAACGCCTATTACTGCTACTGCCCTTAGATCTTTTGAAAGAGAGAACAAAACAAAAACAGGCGGAGGCCGAAGCTGGGGACAGCCGCGAGATCGAGTCGTCATGTCGACAAACTCAAGGGGAGGCCGAGGTGACGGCGGCGCCCGCGACGGCCTAACGTGGACGCCTGCACCTGGTCCGCGCTCCGGCCGCTCACGCGGGAGGGCGGACCGGCCGGAGGGGGCAGCCGGTCACTGCCCCGCGAGAACGAGGCCTGGCCCGAGCCCGCAGGGGGCTCGATCGTCGAAAGGATGCGCGCATGAAGATCCGCGTCGAGCGTGACGGGCTCGCCGACGCCGTCGCGTGGGTGGCCAGAAGCCTCCCCTCCCGGCCTCCGGTGCCGGTGCTGGGCGGTGTCCTCCTCGACGCCGGGTCGGACGGCGAAACCGACGCGCTGACGGTCTCCGGCTTCGACTACGAGGTCTCCGCCACGGTCGGGGTCCCCGCGACGATCGCCGACGGCGGCCGCCTCCTCGTGTCCGGGCGCCTCCTGGCCGACATCACCAAGGCGCTGCCCGCGCAGCCGGTCGAGATCTCCGTCGACGGCGCCCGCGCCACCATCACGTGCGGCAGCGCGCGGTTCTCCCTGCCGACCATGCCGGTCGAGGACTACCCGCAGCTGCCGTCCCAGCCCGCCTTCGCGGGCGAGCTCGCCGGCGACGCGTTCGGCCAGGCCGTCACCCAGGTCGTCGTCGCCGCGGGCAAGGACGACACGCTCCCGATGCTCACCGGCATGCGCCTGGAGATCTCCGGCAGCTCACTGACCCTGGTCGCGACCGACCGCTTCCGGCTCGCCATGCGCGAGTTCACCTGGCAGCCGGCCGAGGGCCTCGCCGACGCCGCGGTGCTCGTCCCGGCGCGCACGCTCGCCGAGGCGGCCAAGACGCTCGGCGCGTCCGGCGCCACCATCCGCCTCGCCCTCGCCAGCGGCGAAGGCCTGCTCGGCCTGTCCGGGTCCGGTCGCTACACGACGACCCGCCTGCTCGACGCGGAGTTCCCGCCGTACCGGCAGCTGCTGCCCGCGTCGCACACGTCGCGCGCGATCATCGGCGTGTCCACCCTCACCGAGGCCATCAAGCGCGTTTCGCTGGTGGCCGAGCGGGGGACTCAGGTACGACTGGAGTTCGGGGACAACTCGCTGCGGTTGTCCGCGGGCGGCGACGACGAGGGCAGCGCCGAAGAGGAGCTGCAGGTCGAGTACGAAGGTGAGCCGGTGACCATCGCGTTCAACCCGGGTTACCTCGTCGACGGCCTCGGCGCGCTCCACAGTGATCGGGCGGAGCTGACGTTCACCACGCCGAACCGCCCCGCGCTCATCAAGCCCGCCGACGCCGAGGGCAACGTCGTCCCCGGCTACCTGTACCTCCTGATGCCGGTCCGCCTGCCGGGCTGACCCGCAACTTCCTGAAGCACGTAAGGGGATCTCGATGGTTCAGCTCGGTCTGATCGGCCTGGGCAAGATGGGCTTCAACATGCGTGAGCGGCTGCGTGCGGCCGGTCACGAGGTGGTCGGCTACGACCGCAACCCGGACGTCAGCGACACGACGTCGCTCGAGGACCTGGTGTCCAAACTGGACGGCCCGCGGATCGTCTGGATCATGGTCCCGGCCGGTGAGCCGACCCGGCAGACCGTCACCGAGCTGAGCAACCTGCTCTCCGCCGGCGACATGGTGATCGACGGTGGCAACTCGAAGTACACCGACGACAAGCTGAACGCCGAGCTGCTGGCGGCGAAGAACATCGGCTACGTCGACTGCGGTGTGTCCGGCGGTGTGTGGGGCAAGGACAACGGCTACGGCCTGATGGTCGGCGGCGCGGCCGCCGACGTCGAGAAGGCGATGCCGATCTTCGACGCGCTGCGCCCGGAGGGTCCGCGCGAAGAGGGCTTCTCGCACGCCGGCGACGTCGGCGCCGGCCACTACGCGAAGATGATCCACAACGGCATCGAGTACGGCATGATGCAGGCCTTCGCCGAAGGCTTCGAGCTGCTCGAGGCCGCGAAGGTCGTCAAGGACGTGCCCGCGGTGATCAAGGGCTGGCAGCGCGGCACGGTCGTCCGGTCCTGGCTGCTCGACCTGCTCGTCCGCGCGCTCGACGAGGACCCGGAGCTGGACGACCTCGAGGGCTACGTCGAGGACTCCGGCGAAGGCCGGTGGACGCTCGAAGAGGCGATCAACAACGCGGTGCCTGCCCCGGTCATCTCGGCCGCGCTGTTCGCGCGGTTCGCCTCGCGGCAGGAGCACTCGGCCGCGATGCGCGCGGTCGCCGCGCTGCGCAACCAGTTCGGCGGGCACGCCGTGAAGAAGGTCGGCGGGTAAGGAGCAACTGGTGCATCTGCGACACCTGCAGGTCACCGACTTCCGCTCCTGGCCACAGGCCGATCTCGCCCTCGGACCGGGGCCGACCGTGCTGGTCGGCCAGAACGGCCGCGGCAAGACCAACCTGCTGGAGGCGATCGGGTACGTCGCGACGCTGGGCTCGCACCGCGTCGCGACGGACGCGCCGCTCATCCGGCACGGTTGCGAGCGCGCGCTGGTGCGGGTCGCGGTGGTCAACGACGACCGCGAGCTGACCGTCGAGCTGGAGATCACCGCCGGCCGGGCGAACCGCGCCCGGGTCAACCGCGGTGCGGTCGGCAAGCCGCGTGACGTGCTCGGCATCCTGCGCACGGTGCTGTTCTCCCCGGAGGACCTGGCGCTCGTGCGGGGTGACCCGAGTGAGCGAAGACGGTTCCTCGACGAGCTCCTGGTGCTGCGCGCGCCGCGGTACGCGGGGGTCCGGGCGGACTACGAGAAGGTGCTGAAGCAGCGGAACGCCCTGCTCAAGACGGCCGGGAAACGACGCACGGGCCGCGAAGACCCGTACGCGCTGTCGACGCTCGAGGTCTGGGACGACCACCTGTCGGTGGCGGGCGCGGAGCTGCTGGCCGCGCGCCTCAACCTTGTCGCCGACCTCGCGCCGTACGCGGCTTCGGCGTACATGGGGGTCGCGCCCGACTCGCGGCCGGCGAAGGTTTCGTACAAGTCGTCGCTGGGTGACGCCCTGCCGGAGACGTACGGCGTACCGGATGGTGAGCGGGCGCAACCCGAGGTCCTGAAGGACGTCCTCCTCAAGGCGTTGGGTGAAGCCCGCAAGGCCGAGCTCGAGCGTGGGATCAGCCTGGTCGGCCCGCACCGGGACGAGCTGGAGCTGATCCTGGGCCAGGCGCCGGCCAAGGGTTACGCGAGCCACGGCGAGTCGTGGTCGTTCGCGCTGGCGCTGCGGCTCGGCAGCTACGAGCTGCTGCGCGCGGAGGCGGGCGAGCCGGTGCTGCTGCTCGACGACGTGTTCGCCGAGCTGGACCGCAAGCGCCGGGCCCGGCTGGCCGAGGTGGCCGCGGGTGCCGAACAGGTGCTGGTGACCGCGGCGGTGGACGAAGACGTGCCCGGCGAGCTCGCCGGGCACCGGTTCGTGGTGGCGGATGGTGAGATCACGCGTGGCTGAGCGAGGCGACCGGGCACCCCGTGTGACGGGTGGCACAAACCGCACCCGATCTGGGGACAAACCTGTGGACAGTGTGGATAACACGGTGAATGAGTTATCGCTGCCCGTGACCCTGCGGCCGGATGGGTGGGACAAAACGGCCGAAACCGGCGCCAAGCCGTCGGCGGATACCGAACGTGATGGCAACGCTGGGCCGAACGGGACACCCCCGACCGGACGCGACCTCGCCCACGCCGCGCTGGAGGCCGCGAAGGCCAAGGCCAAGGAGCGGGGTGTCCCACCCGGCCGCCGCCGTCCCGCGGTCGGTGGCGGGCAGAACCCCCGGCGTCGCCGCTGGTCGGGACCGGGCGCGGACGCGCGTGACCCCCAGCCGCTCGGCCAGCTCGTCTCCCGGCTGATGCGGGACCGCGGCTGGAACGAGAGCGTCACCAGCGCCCGCGTCTTCGCGCAGTGGGCGCGGCTGGTCGGCGAAGACGTCGCCGAACACGCGCAACCGGTCGCGCTGAAGGACGGCGAGCTCACCGTCCGCGCCAGCTCGACCGCGTGGGCCACCCAGCTTCGGTTGCTGCAGGGGAAGCTGCTGGCCAAGATCGCGGCGGGGGTCGGCAACGGCGTCGTCAAGCGGATGCGGATCCAGGGCCCGACCGCCCCGAGCTGGCGGAAGGGGCCTCGTCACGTGCCCGGCCGCGGCCCGCGTGACACGTACGGCTGACCCGGGTTGCGCGATGCTCGGTTGAATGCGCCGAGAACGCATTCAGACCTCCTCGGATACGTCAAGACTCGCCTCGAACCGATTTCGTCCGTCTGTGACGCGTTCAGGGGTGTCCTTGCCGCATGTCAGCGGACGCGGCCAAGTACACTGGAGAGGAGCGAGCGTCCGCTCGGGCGAGACGAGGAGAAACAACGCCGGTGACCGAGAACAAGAGCGAGTACAACGCGTCGTCGATCACGGTGCTCGAAGGCCTCGAAGCGGTCCGCAAGCGCCCCGGCATGTACATCGGTTCCACCGGTGAACGCGGGCTGCACCACCTCGTCCAGGAGGTCGTCGACAACTCCGTCGACGAAGCCATGGCCGGGTTCGCCACCAAGGTCGAGGTTACCCTCCTCGCCGACGGCGGGGTCCGGGTCGTCGACGACGGCCGCGGCATCCCCGTCGACATGCACCCCAAGGAGCAGAAGCCGACCCTCGAGGTCGTGCTCACCGTGCTCCACGCGGGCGGCAAGTTCGACAGCGACTCCTACGCGGTGTCCGGCGGTCTGCACGGCGTCGGCGTCTCGGTGGTGAACGCACTGTCGAAGAAGCTGCTCGCCGAAGTCAAGTACGGCGGCCGCAGCTGGCGGCAGGAGTACACCGACCAGGTGCCGGGCCCGCTCGAGGACCTCGGCCCGGCGTCGGAGACCGGCACCACGATCACCTTCTGGGCCGACGGCGACATCTTCGAGACCACGACCTACAACTTCGAGACCATCTCGCGCCGGCTCCAGGAGATGGCGTTCCTCAACAAGGGACTGACGCTGTCCCTGCGTGACGAGCGCGTCGCCGACGAGGAGACCGAGGCGGACGCCGAGGGCAAGGTCGCGCGGGTCAAGGAGAAGACCTACTGCTACCCGGGCGGGCTCGAGGACTTCGTCAAGCACATCAACGGCAGCAAGGAACCGATCCACCCCAGCGTGATCTCCTTCGACGCCAAGGGCACCGGCCTCGAGGTCGAGGTCGCGATGCAGTGGAACACCGGCTTCACGCCGTCGGTCTACACCTTCGCCAACACGATCAACACCCACGAGGGCGGCACCCACGAAGAGGGCTTCCGCGCCGCGCTGACCCGCGTCGTCAACTCCTACGCGCGCGACAAGAAGCTGCTCAAGGAGAAGGACGCCAACCTGACCGGCGACGACGTGCGCGAGGGCCTCGCCGCGATCGTCTCGATCAAGCTGGCCGAGCCGCAGTTCGAGGGCCAGACCAAGACCAAACTGGGCAACAGCGAGGCCAAGACGTTCGTGCAGCAGACGTCGAACGAGTGGCTGGCCGACTGGTTCGAGCGCAACCCGACCGAGGCGAAGACGATCATCAACAAGTCGATCTCCTCGGCGCAGGCCCGGATGGCCGCGCGCAAGGCGCGTGACCTGGTCCGCCGCAAGGGCGCGCTGGAGATCGGCGGCCTGCCCGGCAAGCTCAAGGACTGCCGCTCGACCAACCCGGAGGAGTGCGAGCTCTACATCGTCGAGGGTGACTCGGCCGGCGGCTCGGCCAAGGAGGGCCGGGACTCGATGTACCAGGCGATCCTGCCGATCCGCGGCAAGATCATCAACGTCGAGAAGGCCCGCATCGACCGCGTCCTGAAGAACACCGAGGTCCAGTCGCTGATCACCGCGCTGGGCACCGGCATCCACGACGAGTTCGACCTCTCGAAGCTGCGCTACCACAAGATCGTGCTGATGGCCGACGCCGACGTCGACGGCCAGCACATCACCACGCTGCTGCTCACCCTGCTGTTCCGGTTCATGAGCCCGCTGATCGAGCACGGCCACGTCTTCCTGTCGCGGCCGCCGCTGTACAAGATCAAGTGGCCGCGGTCCGAGCCGGAGTACGCCTACTCCGACCGCGAGCGCGACGCCGTCATCCAGGCGGGGGTCGAGGCCGGCAAGAAGCTCCCGAAGGACGACGCGATCCAGCGCTACAAGGGTCTCGGCGAGATGAACGCCGAAGAGCTGTGGGAGACCACGATGGACCCGGCGAACCGGCTGCTGGGCCAGGTCACGATGGACGACGCCGCCCAGGCGGACGAGCTGTTCTCGGTCCTGATGGGCGAGGACGTCGAGGCCCGGCGCTCGTTCATCACGCGCAACGCCAAGGACGTGCGCTTCCTGGACGTCTAGGCGTTCCCCGCTCTTCGCCCCCGCTTAGGACTCTCCCCCCGAGAAGGACTCCATGACGGAAACTCTGCCGCCGGCTCCGGAACACGACCGGATCGAGCCGGTCGACATCCAGCAGGAGATGCAGCGCTCCTACATCGACTACGCGATGAGCGTGATCGTGTCGCGCGCGCTGCCGGACGTGCGGGACGGCCTCAAGCCGGTCGCCCGCCGGATCCTGTACTCGATGTTCGACTCCGGCTTCCGGCCGGACCGCGGGTACAACAAGTGCTCGCGCGTCGTCGGCGACGTCATGGGCAACTACCACCCGCACGGCGACTCGGCGATCTACGACGCGCTGGTGCGGCTCGCCCAGCCGTGGTCGCTGCGCTACCCGCTGATCGACGGCCAGGGCAACTTCGGCTCGCCGGGCAACGACCCCGCGGCCGCCATGCGGTACACCGAGTCCCGCCTCGCGCCGCTGGCCATGCAGATGCTGGCCGACATCGAAGAAGACACCGTCGACTTCTCCGACAACTACGACGGCCGCACGCAGGAGCCCGACGTCCTGCCGTCCCGGTTCCCGAACCTGCTGGTCAACGGCGGTTCCGGGATCGCGGTCGGGATGGCGACGAACATCCCGCCGCACAACCTGCGCGAGGTGTCCGAGGGCGTCGTCTGGGCGCTGGAGAACCCGGAGGCGACCGACGACGAGCTGCTCGCGGCGCTGCTGGTCCGGATCAAGGGCCCGGACTTCCCGACCAAGGCGATGATCCTCGGCACGTCCGGCATCGAGGACGCCTACCGCACCGGCCGCGGCTCGGTCCGGATGCGCGCGGTCGTCGAGGTCGAAGAGGACGCGAAGGGCCGCACGATCCTGGTCGTGTCCGAGCTGCCGTACCAGGTCAACCCGGACAACCTGGTCGAGAACATCGCGAACCTGGTCCGCGACGGCAAGCTCACCGGCATCGCGGACATCGCCGACGAGTCCAACAGCCGTTCCGGCATGCGGATCGTCATCACGATCAAGCGGGACGCGGTCGCGAAGGTCGTGCTGAACAACCTGTTCAAGCACACCCAGCTGCAGCAGAACTTCGGCGTCAACATGCTGGCGCTGGTCGACGGCGTGCCGCGCACGCTGCGGCTCGACCAGATCATCCGGCACTACGTGAAGCACCAGGTCGAGGTCATCGTCCGGCGGACCAAGTTCCGCCTGAAGAAGGCCGAAGAGCGGGCCCACATCCTGCGCGGGTACGTCAAGGCGCTGGACATGCTCGACGAGGTCATCGCCCTGATCCGGCGGTCGCCGTCGGCGGACGAGGCCCGGCCGGCCCTGATGGAGCTGCTGGACGTCGACGAGATCCAGGCGACCGCGATCCTCGACATGCAGCTGCGCCGCCTGGCCGCCCTGGAGCGCCAGCGGATCATCGACCAGCTGGCCGAGATCGAGCTCGAGATCGCCGACCTGAAGGACATCCTCGAGAAGCCGGAGCGGCAGCGCGCGCTGATCCGCGACGAGCTGATGGCGATCGTCGAGAAGTACGGCGACGACCGGCGCACGAAGATCATCGGCTTCAGCGGCGACGTGACCGACGAAGAGCTCATCGCGGTCGAGGACGTCGTCGTCACCATCACCCGCACGGGGTACGCCAAGCGGACGAAAACGGATCTGTACCGCTCGCAGAAGCGCGGCGGCAAGGGCGTGCAGGGCGCGACGCTGAAGCAGGACGACATCGTCCAGCACTTCTTCGTCTGCTCGACGCACGACTGGATCCTGTTCTTCACGAACAAGGGCCGCGTCTACCGGACCAAGGCGTACGAGCTGCCGGAGGCCAACCGCAACGCGCGTGGCCAGCACGTGGCGAACCTGATGGCGTTCCAGCCGGACGAGCAGATCGCCCAGGTCATCGAGATCAAGAACTACGACGTCGCGCCGTACCTGGTGCTCGCCACCAAGCGCGGCCTGGTCAAGAAGACCAAGCTCACCGACTTCGACTCCAACCGCTCCGGCGGCCTGATCGCGATCAACCTGCGCGAGGGCGACGAGCTGGTCGGCGCGGTGCTGGCGGCGGCCGAGGACGACCTGCTGCTGGTGTCGGCCGAGGGCCAGTCCATCCGCTTCCACGCCACGGACGAAGCGCTCCGCCCGATGGGCCGCCCGACGTCCGGCGTGATGGGCATGCGCTTCAACGACGGCGACGAGCTGCTCGGCATCAGCGTGGTCAAGGAGGGCAAGTTCCTGCTTGTCGCGACCGACGGCGGGTACGCCAAGCGCACGGCCATCGAGGACTACCCGGTCCAGGGCCGCGGCGGCAAGGGTGTGCTCACCATTCAGCACGACCGCAAACGTGGCAGGCTGGTGGGTGCGCTCATCGTCGACGCCGAGGACGAGCTGTACGCGATCACCTCGAGCGGCGGCGTGATCCGCACACCGGCGGGCGACGTGCGCAAGGCAGGACGGCAGACGAAGGGGGTCCGGCTGATGAATCTCGGCGAAGGCACCACTCTTCTGGCCGTCGCACGCAACGCGGACGAGCCCTCGGACGTCGCCAATGGTGACGCTCCCGAAGCGCCCGAAGCGGGTGAAGACACGACGGCGCCGTCGGAGCAGTAAGTTCACAACTACGGACAGCGCCCCACGGCACGGGTAAGGACTGACTCTTCGTGACACCGACCGAGAATCCCGAGGCAGCGGGTTCGAACGGAACGCCGGCGAGCCCACCCTGGCAGCGGGTCGACAAGGAAGGCGACGCCGAAGCAACGGTCAAGCTGGCCACGGAGGACGCCCCGACGGTCGCCGCCGAGCGCCCGGTTGTCACGGGCACCGCAGCCCCCCGCCTCTTCGGAGGCAGCGGGGACACCCCGCCGGCCGGCGCCGAGGTCCCCCCGGCATCGGCGCAGCGAGCTCGCCCGAGCGCGCTGCGCCGCCCGGGCCGCGGCCCCCGCAGGGCATCCCTGCAGGTCAAGCGGTTCGACCCGTGGTCGGTCCTGAAGCTGTCCCTGGTCCTCGGCGTGGCGATGTTCTTCGTCTGGCTGGTGGCGGTCGGCGTCCTGTACACGGTCCTGGACGGAATGGGCGTCTGGGACAAGCTGAACGGAACGTACTCGTCCCTGGTCGGCGGCGAAGGGGCCAACGCCTCGGCAGAACCCCTGATCAGCGCGGGCCGCGTGTTCGGCATCGCGGCGATCCTCGGAGCGATCAACATCGTCCTGGTCTCGGCGTTGGCCACGGTGAGCGCGTTCATCTACAACGTCTCAGCCGACCTCGCAGGAGGCCTCGAGGTGACCTTGTCCGAACGGGAGTGACCCGGTTGCAGGGCCCCTTCGGGGGTCCTGTAAAGTTCTCCTCGTTCAAGGGCCTATAGCTCAGGCGGTTAGAGCGCTTCGCTGATAACGAAGAGGTCCCAGGTTCAAGTCCTGGTAGGCCCACGCAGGTCAAGCCCGGTTCGCGTCTCGCGGACCGGGCTTTTGCGTGACCTGGGTGACAATCTGGGTGACTGTCAGCCTGGCGTGGCCTTGGCCGTGCTCGCCGTCGTCTGCTCGGCGACGAACCGCTCCCAGCGCGGCCCACCACTCTCGCTGAGCCAGGCAACCAGTTGCTGCCGGTCCGAGTGCTGGTCGAGCGCCCGAGTCAACTTACTGCGGCGCGTCAGCCCTTCAGACTGTGCGAACGTGAGGTACTCGCTGAGAGCAGCTCGAACGTCCGATGCGAAGCCTTTGACAGCTCCCGAATCCACTTCGGGCATGTTCTCACCGTGAACCGCATTGTTCCGGACTTCGTCGTACAGCCACAGAGCGGTTTCAGGGTGTCGGAATCCGCCCGTCACCACATGGCTGAGCATCGCACGCCGGAACGCGAGCTGCTCGCCCTTCAAACCGCTCGACTTGTCGCCGAGCAGCGCTTCGAGTGCAAAGAACTGGTATAGCAGTGCCACCAGTGGATCATCTGTGAAGACGGCGCGGTCGATCCAACGCAGGGCAACGTCCGCTTTGCGCTCGATGTCACTGGCTGGCTCGTCGACCAGGCGGGCGGTGGGGTGTTCGCGTACCGCGTCGATCAAGGGCCGGATGGCCTGCAGAGTTCCCGTCCGGGTGTCCATGGCGCGCCACTCGCCGGCGCCATTGTCTAGCTCGGCGACAGCTCCGACGCGGAAACGCAACTGCCCAATGTGGAAGCTGTACCTGCCGAGGAATGCGACTCGAAGGATCCGTAGCACGCGCTGCACCCGATAACGGGCTCGCTCCATCATGCGCTCAGGGCTCGTGCCGCTGACCTCGACTTCGGCCATGCAGCCCGAATGGGCACCAAGGCCCGGCACGTTGCGTCGCACGGCCGGCAGCGCATCCGCCGGTGTGAGCTGAATCCCGAAGATGTCGACCGGCTGATCGACAGTCAGGTAGTCGATCTCGACGCGGCACACACTGATGAACGGGCTTTGAGCATGCTCGTCGATGAACCTGTTGACATGGTCAGCCTGGCGGTCGAGCTGACTTTGATCCACGAGTCGCCACAGCTCATCCCGAGGCGCGTCGAGGTACTCGAAGCGTAGGTCGGCAGCGAGTAGCTCCGCTGCGGCCTCGACGGCTTCGACCACGCTCCGCCCGAACGAGACGTAGTTGCCCCGCTGGCCGGGTACAACCCGGGTCATTCCATGTGGATCTCCGGCTTGACGTGTGCGCGCGACGGTCTGGACCCGCTTCAGGGCTTTCGTTGTTGCGCGGTCGGAGGGTGTCACCAAGCTATCGTCTGTCGTGACCTCGGTCACGTCGAGCGATTAATTTCGTCGCCACGACTGGCCGAGCAGCTTCTCCCAGCGGCTTGATGGTCGGTTCCGGGAGTCCTTCGGGTTTGATCAAGGCAGGACTCAGGTCTTATATCGGTCGCTGCTGGCCAGATGCAGTCCTAAGCCCACCGCGTTGGCGTGAACCGCCGAAGCGTAGCCGGGACGTACGGTTAACTGAGCAAGATCGGCATGGACTGGCAGATGGCCCACGCCTCGACGGGGTCCAGCACGCGGGGAGGCCATGTCGTCGGGTGCGGATCGGGCCAGAGCGGAACAAGTGCGCCATGAAAGGTATAGGTGAGGAGGTTCCACGTCGAGTTTGCAAGGACCGGGTCGATGATGGTGTGCAGCAGTAGCGCCCCGAGGCCAATGGTCACCGAAAGAATGTTCGGCGGGTCGTCGAGGTTTGCCGACTGGCCGTCCAGTGCATACAGCATGCCGCGGCACTCGGCGCGCAGCGCCCAGTCCTCGTCGTCCACCGCCGCCGCCCAGACCATGCATTCGGAAGTAGGCCGGCCAGTGTCGTAGAACTCCCGGTAGACCTGCGGGAACACAGCCGGCTCCGAGCCAGTTAACTGCGCCATGAGGCTGGTCTTGACTGCCCAGGCCGCGATAACGGTTGTCGCCTCGGCGGCGAGTGGCAGCGCCAGTGAGCCGCGGATCATCGCGGACAGCAAGGGGCGTGCCTCGGCCTCAAGGTCATTCATGAAGCCGTTGTTGCACGGGCCGCATACCGCCTTGACAGTCATGGCGTTGAACGTCTCCACCATCTCTCGATGGTGCGGGCCGTCGACCGTGTGTTCGGGTCGGAGGAGTACAGTCGCTTGGTCTTGGCCGCGGTATCGCGCCTGCTCAGGCAGCACGTTGCTCAACCAGCGCGGAATCACGTGCTCCCTGGTCAGGCCGGAACCACCGCAAAACACGCAACTTCGGGCCATGCGAGGCAGTTTGATCCCCACGCTGGCCACGCACAAGGCATTTCCGCTCCGCCGGGCGCCTGGGCAGGCAGGCGCCACAGCATCGCGGCCTCCTCCTTGATGGAAGTAGACGTAGTCGATAGCTGCGGACGGCCGGTCCCCAGGGCGTGCCCCTCGACAGAGGCACGTCCCGGAAGGGCACGTAGCACGGTGCTCGCGGCGAAGAACCACCGCTCATCGCGTAGTCACCTGCTCTTGAGTCGCCGTAACCGACACGGGTCCAACATCCACAGAACTACCCGGGAACTGCAAGATGCCGATGATCCCGCCAAACAGCACGACCACGAGCACGACTGCGAGCACCGCAGCCCGGATCGTGTTACCCGTATTCGTGACGATCGTCGACAGCAGTTGAGTGACGTCTACCTGATTCATAACGCCTCCGATAATTGATTAATTTCCGATGTTCACCTCCTGTGTGGGCGAACTGTCAAGAGACTACATTTGACCCTACGTTCGCCGTCAAGATGACTTTGACCTGCGAAAACGTTCGCGAGAAGTGCATCTATTGTCAGAAAAATAACCAGGGCCATCTAAAGGCATTTGTAGGCTGGGCGTCTATAGGTAAACAACGTAACGTATGGATAACGAACGAGGCTGGCGCTGGCCGCGCCGCCTTGAAGGGAGCTGTCGGTCCCCGGCATCTGGCGAAGGGCGGTCCGCACGGTGCAACCACCCTTCGCCCTGACGGAAGCATCTAGGCAGCAGAATCCGGGAAGATCGCGTCCATCGCTTTTGCGCCATCCTGGATCACCGGTCGCAGTTGGTGTCGGTAGACCAGTTCGGTCACCTTCGTGTCCGAGTGCCCCACCAGCCGGGAAATCTCCTCGATGGTGAGGCCGCTGTCAGAGAGCAGCGACACGAAGCTGTGGCGCAGCTCGCGCGGCGTCCAGTCCTTCGGTTCGAGGCCCGCCAGCTTCAGAATGCGTCGGAAGCCACGGCGGACGTTGGCCGCGTCGAGCTGTGTCCCGACGTCCGACGCGAACACGATGCTGAGTTCGTGCCACCGGTCGCCGGCCGACTCGCGCTGACGCTTCTGGCGGAGCTTCTGTCGCTCCAGCGCGTCGACCGCCCTACCGGGAAGCGCGAGCGAACGCCGCGACTTTTTGGTCTTCGTGTCCCCGCCTGCCCGTACCGACCGCCATACGTTGACGTGCGGAGGGATCGGCGGCTCCGCGTCCAGCTTCCCGAGTAGGTCGACCTCCGGCCACGCCAGCGGGCGCGCCTCCTCGGTTCGCGCGCCGGTCAGAAGCGAGACCACCGTGTAGTCGCCGTACGTGGAGTCCTCCGCCTCCGCGGCGGCGAGTACCGCAACCGCCTGGGCGAAGGTCAGCGACTTCGACGGCCGTCCGTCGCGGCCAACCGGCAGCTCGTCACACAGCAGCACCACGTTCCGGATGCCCTTGGTCCGCTTCGCCGCTCGGTTGATCGCGCGCCTGAGAATCGAACGGAGGTCCTGAAGCGTGCGCGTGGCCAGATCCTCTGCCTTCTCCTCCAGCCATGCGTCGACATCATCAGCGGTCAGTTCCTTCGACTGCTTCGGGTCCAGCAGCAGTCGCGCACCGAGTGAGGGGACGATGTGCGTCTCGGCCAGGATGGTCAGCTTCTCGACGGTCGCGGCAGTGCGACCGTTAAGGCCGTGCCGCAGCCAGTCTCGAACCGCCTTCTCGACCGTGAGCCCGCGGACCGCAGTGGCGGTGCCCTCCTTCTTGCGCTCGACGAGCCGGTCGAGGGCAGCCTTCGCCTCCGTCTTCGTCTTGCCGCTGGCCTTGCGCGTGATGCGCTTCCCGTTCGGCCGGTAACCGATCGTCAGTTCCGCGATCCAGCGCTGTCGGTCCTCGGACCAGTACAGGCCGCCGTCTCCGCGGCTACGCCGACTCGCCATAGCTGACCTCCGCTTCCTTCATGAGCAACTCGACGTACTGCTGGATGGCGACGGCCGGCACAAGGCGGGCGCGTCCCTGCTTGACCGAGCGCAGGCGGCCCGAACGGAGCTGTTCGTAGATGACCGAGCGGCTCATCGAGAGCAGGCGCATGGCTTCGGTGATCCGGTAGAGGTGCCGTTCGGGCACGGCGACCGGCATGGGTACGGCGTTCATCGATCCCCCTCGGTGTCGTGGTCCGGCTTGGCAGGCGCGACGTCCGCGACTACCGCGACCGGGCTGGTCAGCGCGGGTGCGAGCGGCTGTTGGGTTCCGCGACCTTCCGCGACCCGGGTTGCGCAGGTCGCGGCAGCGCCCGGCGCCTCCGCGACGCGTGATGTGGCGGTGACCTGCGGGGTCGCGTTGGTCGCGGAGGTCGCGCCGGTTTCGGGCGGTGGGAGGTAGCGGCTCCAGGCGTCGGCCAGGCCGCCGTCGCCGTCGATGCGGTAGCCCTTGAGCGTCTTGCCGTTGACCTTGAGGTCCTTCGGCCGGACCAGGTACCGGTCGAGTTCCTTCGCGAGACGGCGGCTGTCGAGCGGCTTGCCTTGGACGTCGGTCCACGGGCCGTCTTCGATGGCGTGCAGCTCGCGGATCAGCTCGGCAGTGACCATGCGGTCGGTGTTCTCGACCGTGAAGATTTCACGGACGTCGGCCAGCAGCCGCACGCCGATCGACGCCGGCTGTGCGGTCGCTTCGAGCACGAAGTGACGGCACGCCTTCCGAGCTGTCTCCGGCCAGTGGCCGCCGGCCGCGTCCGCGATCGCCAGTAGCGGCCGCCAGATCTCCGCGGCCCGGTCGCGGACGCCGTCCGGGCGTTCCGGTCGTGCGCGGCTCACCTGGTCGCCGACGCGACCGACCCACTCCGCCAGCTCGGCGCGCACCGGTGCCGACTCCCGCTCGACGTCCTCTTCAATGAACTCCTCGACCACCTCGTCGAACCGGCGTTTCCGCATGTGCACGGTGATCGCGCGGGTCGTGATCGTGTCCGGCATGCCGCCGGCGATCCCGGCGAGCGCGACCGGCGCGTACACCGGAAACCGCGTGACATTCATGCTCTTGGCGTCGCCGACGCACCGCGTCACTGTCGCCGACCGCTTGTAGCCCGCGTTCAGCAGCGCGCGGAGGTCCTCGTTGTTCCCACCCGTCTTCGGGTTGAACACCGCGTCGATCTCATCGAACAGCAGCGTCATCGGCCCGTCGGCGAGCATCCGAAAGATGGCAGCCGGGGTGATGCTGATCGTCATCTCCGGCTTGGCCACGAGGTACTGCGCGACCTCCAGAACGCGCGTCTTGCCACTCCCCGGCTCCGCCGAGTCGAGGATCAGGCGCGGCGTGACGTAGAGCCGCTCGGCCACGTGGGTGTGCGCGTACCAGAGCGCCAACGTCGGAGCAGCGTGCTCGTTGGCGAAGGCGGAGAAGCGCGACACGAACGTCACGACCGCGTCGAGGACCTCGTGACCCGGCTTCGCGAATGCACCGGCCGGCGCCGGGCCGAGCCATGTCAGCGGGTCGGCCGGCGCGGACTCTGGGAGCGTCTCGCTCGGCTGGGCGCCGCCGTCCTCCGCGGGCTGGGCCGCGATGTGGCGGCCGCGCCAGAAGCGCTGGCAGTTCTCCGAGCAGAAGTCACCGGACGGCGAGTCGCCCCGCGGCCGGCCGCACTGCTGGCAGTTCGGTGCCGGCTCGTCGGAGATCACGAAGTCGATCACGGACAGGGTGTCGTCGAATCCAGACATCAGGCAGCCACCTCCAGGCGTGCGGTCGGTTCGTCGTCGCCTCCGGCCTCGCAGTAGCGCCGCCACAGGTCGTCCAGGCGCTCGGTGTCGTCGAGCTGGTGGCGGAGAACGTCGGTCGGCGAGTCGTCTTCCACTGCCTGCACCAGGCGGGCCGCGTGCTCCCGGACGGCGCGGCGGTAGGCGTTCTTGAGCACGACGGCTTTCAGCCAGGCGCCGTAGTACGGCGGCGGCAGGATCGGGCCGTCGGTGTAGGTCTCGACGATCCAGAGGCCGAGGCTGTGCAGGCGGTGCGCGCCGCCGGACCGAGGTTCGGTCGCCGTCCTCTCCCGGGCGTGGTCCATCACGGCCATCGGGGTCGGTGCGTGGCCCGCGCCGGTCAGCTCGATGACCAGTTGGAGGACACGGGCGGCGATCGGCGAGCCGAAGTCGTCGGCGCGCATCCCGGCGAGCAGTCGACGGGCGCCGGTCAGCCGAACCTGCATCACGCAGCCCAGGAACTGACGCTCGGGGTCGAGCAATGTGGTCTTCATGGGGTGGCCTTTCGGTTGAGCTGCGCGTCAGCGGCTGTTGTCGCGGCGGTCGCGGTCACGGAGATCGCGGTACGACCGGCGGGCGCGGAGGCAGGAGTTGTAGGCGCGGCGGCCGGCGCGGAGCGTGCGGCCGGTGCCGTCGCACCGGCGGCAGAGCCGGATCGCGCGGAGCAACGGCGAGCGGAAAGCGCCGAAGCCACGGCAGGAGCGGCACGGCTTGTAGGGGTAGACCGCGCACGACCATGAGTAGCCGAGAGTGACGATTGTGAGAACGAGCAGGAGCAGGACGGTCGGGTTGCTGAGGGGGTTCAACGGAGCCTCCGGGGCTGTTTTTGGCCGCACTCGGCCCGCGCCTCTAGGTACTAGGGCGCTGATCAGCGGTGTTGTGGTGGTCTAGGGAGGGCTCTAGGTCTAGAGGGACGAGGCTCTAGACCTAGAGCCCTGCGCGAGCTAGCCGCTCTTGCGGTTCCGGTCACGCTCGGTCAGTGCGTCGGCGATCCATTCGCGCTTGACGCCCATCCGGTTGGCGCCCTTGCCGGTGTCGACGTCGTTGCCCCACACCTGCTTGGTGGTGATCCCGAGCGGTTTCAGCGCGGTGGAGAGCTGCGTTGCCTTCGCCGCGCCGGTGGGCAGTTCGGCCCACGGGCCGTAGACCGCCGGGCGCAGCTCGGCGAGCCGGTCGACGATGCGTTCCGACCACGCCTTCTCGGCGTCGCCGATCGCGGTCAGCACGTCGGCGAGCAAGGTGCTCGTGTCCTCGTCCTCCTCGGGCGTCAGGTCGAGGCCGGCGGCGTAGCCGGTCAGCCGTCCGGCCGCCAGCCGTGCGGTTCGTGCGCGGGCGGCGACCTTCTCGGCGTCCGGGCCGTCGATGTACACGCCGCGGGTGATGCGCGGCTCGTCGCCTTCGCCGGCCAGGTACCCGATGCCCTTGTCCCGAAAGGACAGCGTCGTGGCCCGGATGCCGTTCCGGTACGACGAGGTCCCGAGCACCATGTCGTTGGCCTGCTGGCCGGTGACCTTAAGACAGAACCGCATCACCGCGTTGTCGCTGATCGCGGTCGGGATGCTCTTCGCGTCCGGCCGCTGCGTCGCGAGGATGATCACGATGCCCAGCGCTGGGCCGCGCTTCACGAGGTCGGTGCAGACCTCCTCGATCTCCGCGCCGTACTCCGGGTGCTCGAACCACTTCTGACACTCGTCGACGCCGATCACGATCGGGTGCAGGCCAAGGGACTTCTTGCCGGCCAGCTCCGGCGTGACCTTGTTCTCCGGGCACAGGTCCTTGGGCAGCTCCCGGATCACCTTCGCCCGCCGCCGCAGCTCGTCGGCGAGCGCTCGCAGGTCGGCGACGGCATACGCGATGTCCTCCGGCTCGTCGCCAGCGCGGTACCGGTGCGACACCGGCGCCAGCGGCGAAAGGTCGCCGGTTCCCTTGAGGTCGAACGAGTGCAGCTCGGCCCGCGGGTCCAGCGCGGCGATCAGCAGCAGCTCTCGCAGCGTGAACGTCTTGCCCATCCGCGGGATCGCGCCGATGACCATCGAGATGAACATCAGGGTGATGTCCACCCACCGGCCGCGCTGGTCGGTGCCGAACGGCTGCGGCTTGAACAGGTCCACGGTGCCGGGCTTGCGCAGCGGCCAGACGGCCTGCCGCGACTTGGACAGGTCCTGGTCACCGACCCACAGGACCATCCGCCCGGGGTGAACCTCGGCGTTGCCCTCCGGCCAGACGCAGCCGAGGGGACGGCCGAGGCCGGACGCGAGCTTCGCCCGCCGCTCGACCACTTCGGACACCGTGACGCCCGGCGGAAGGTCGACGTCGGCACGCCACCCGGGGCCATCGCGGGTGATCGGCGCCGTGAACCCGATCGCGTTCGGGTTCTTGGTGAGGGCCTGGTTGATGCCCGCGATGCCGAGCACCGACAGCGCCTGAACAATGTTGTCACTCGTGAGCTTCTGGACCTGCGTGGACAGGACGGCGCGAGACGACACCACCGGGTTGTCCCGGGTGGACCCGAGCTTTCCGAGCAGTCCAACCGAGATGGCGCCGCAGGCCCAGATCACCCACTCCGGAAGGACGTTCGGCAGCGTGAACACCAGGACCAGGCCGACCGTCGACACGAGACCGAGCTGAATCAGCCGGAGTACGACTCGTCGATCCCGCTGTTGTGACAGCTTCAGGTAGAGATCGGCCTTGTCGGCCGTGGCCGTCTCCGACCGGGCCGGGCGCCCTTCGGCGTCGGTCACGTACCGGCCGGTCGCTGCCAGCAGGAGGAAGAGGCCCCGAGGGAAACGCACCGCGAGCCGAAGCGCGTAGAGCGGCGACCGGGCCGCGTGGTAACCGGCCTTGTGCGCGTAGTGCTTCCCCACCCACTTCGCGGCGTCCTTCGCGTCGGCGGTCGACTTGAGGTAGCTGGGGATGATCGCCTGGCGGTTCTGCGAGCGGAGGCGGTCCAGCCACGACGAGCCGTCGGTGACCGGGCGGTCCACCGGGATGGCCGGCGACTGCTCCGCGGCCTCGTCGCCGGACTCGGCGTCGATGACGAACGGGTCGGCCTCGACCGGCCCCGTGCTGGGGAACGCGATCACGCGGCCGCTCTGCGATTCGTTGGTGGTGCTCATCAGTCGTTCACCTCCTGGTCGGTGGTGTCGCGTACGAGGTGTGCGAGGGCAGCGCCGCAGCCGAGGACGACCACCGGCAGGCAGGAGACGAGCGTGGTCACCGGCCAGGGGGCGCGTTCGACGTCTGCGGCGGACATCAGGTGGTAGGCGACCTGACCGACCATCCCGAGGACGAGCGAGCCCAGGGCCGACCACTTCGCGAAGCTGCGAACCCGGTGGGTCCGGGTCGCCGGGGACAGCCAGACCCGCAGGGCGAACGCCGCGTAGGTCTCGACCCCGATCGGGAGCGTGATCGCCGAGTTGATCGTCAGGTGGTCCCAGATCCCCGGCAGGAGCTGGATCGGGCCGAACCCGGTCAGCCTGCCGAGACCGACCCAGCCGCTCCAGACGGCGACGAACGCCGGCAGGGCCAGGAGGAGCACCGGCCACAGCTTGATCCGCCGCACCTTCTCCGGCGTCGCGCCCGGGTCTGCGGTGACGTTGACCTGCGGCTCTGCCTCCTCCGGGGCCGGTTCGTCCGAGGTCTCGGACTCCTGATCCGGTTCCTCGACCTCGGCTGGTTCCGTCACCGCGTGCAGCTTCCGCACGGGCTTGGCGTTGGCCTCCTCGTTCAGCGCGGCGAGGATGGCGCGGGCCTTCGGTGCACCCACCTTGAACTCGGTCATGATCCGGTTCCGAGAGGGGCACTCGCCCAGGTCCGCGGCGAACTCACGGACACGGGGCAGCAGATCGGTGACCGAAGGCGGGTACGCGCTTCGGGTGTTCGTGGGCGTGTCGAGCCCTACCATGGGTGTTCTCCTGACTGGCTTGGAAGTGGTTGGGAGAAGCCCGGTCCGGCGGGTGGTTCTTGGCGGTTCCGTGCGCCGGGCCGGGGCGGCTTCAAGCGGCCGCGCCGGGACTGTCCGAGCGGCCCCGAAGGGCCGAGCTGACGTTCTGGCGGCTGATGCGCCGGACGTGTCGATGCGTCGAGGCCCGGTCCGTGCTCCGCGCCAGGCCGGTGCTCGCCGCTTCCTGGTCGTGAGCCGTCACGAAGTACTCGGCGATCAGTGCGTCGATGTCCGACTCGGTCAGTCCGTCCGGGGCATAGCTGGGCAAAGGGATGAGGTCATCCATTGGTGTGAACTCCAACGACTTGTAGGTCTCCCGCTCGGGAGCGGCCGGTGTCAACCGGGCTCAACGTAAGTCCTGTCTATTAACTCTGTCAACTGACATGACGCAACTGAGTTGCGCAACTGAGTTGCCTTACGCTGGTGCCATGGCATCTCTGGACCCGGACGATCCGCGTGCGCCGTTTTTGCAAGTAGCCGCCGGCCTCCGGAACGCGATCGCGTCCGGCGAGTACGGTCCTGGCGACCAACTGCCGACCTACCAGGAACTGGCCGATTCCTGGGGGGTCGCGGTGAACACGGCCAAGAGCGCCGTTGCCCACCTCAGGGAAGAGGGCCTGGTGGTGATCCGGCACGGCAAGGGCTCGTTCGTCCGAACTCAGCCGGCCGAGCGTGACTCCGCGGTTCGCTCCGAGGCTTCGGGAGACGAGCGGGTCTGGCAGGCCATTGCCGAGATCAGGAAGCGCCTCGGCGAGATCGAGCGGAAGCTGGGGGAGAACTAGCCGAACAGGGCGCGGAGGAACTGCACGACGCCGTCGATCACCGCGCCGGTGCCGTGTGCGGCTCCGCTGGCCCAGGTCGCCGAGTCAGCCGGGTACTTGACGATCAGCACGACGATCGCGAGTCCGATGACCAGGCTGATCGCCTTGCCGACCAAGCCGCCCCCGCTCTTCATAACCGGGAAGTTGTTCTTCGCCATCACGGTCTCCTTTCGTTCCGCGACGGGCCTGGAGGCCGGTCCGGATCGGGGTTTTCGATCCGGCGTTGTCGCTGATGAACTCAGGAAACCGCGCAGGGGCGGGGGTGCAGCAGTGTGCACGCGGGGGTGCATTTCTGCACGTGGGGGGTGCACGGGGGGTGCTTTAATGACCTTCGGAGGTACCGGTGGTCGACAAGGGGAAGCAGCCGAACGCACTTCTAGCTGCGGTTATGCGACAGGCGGGGGCGACTAACAAGGGCTTCGCTCGCCGTGTGCGCGAGCGCAGCCTGAGAGACGGCGGCGAGCTTGTCAGCGCGGACCACGTGTCGGTCAAGCGCTGGCTCGACGGCACGAAGCCGCACCCGCGCACCTGCCAGCTGATCGCCGGCGTTCTCGGCGAGCTGCTCGGCCGACCTGTCGGCCTGGAGGAGATCGGCTTCGGCGGTGGCGCCGAGACCACCTCGGATGACGTCGGCCTGGAGTACCCCGAGGAGATCGCGCACAGCCTGGTCGCGCTGGGCGCGATCACCGAACTCGAGCTGCGGACGCCGAAGCGGGTCGGCCCTCTGGCAGTCGTGCCGGAGGCATGGAGCGGCCTGCTCGTGCGGTGGCTGACCGACTCCGACGACGAAGGGTCGCGGCCGCCATCCGAGCCGCGCTCGATCACCCTGGTGGACGTCGAGGCGGTTCGCGAGGCAACCGCGATGTTCAGCAGCTTCGACTACAAGTACGGCGGGGGCCGGCCGAAGTCGCTCGTTGCCTCGTTCCTCGACCAGGAGATCTTGCCGAACATCAAGCACGTGTCCCCGCAAGACCCAGTCGGCCGGGAGTACTTCCGGGAGGTCGCTGCCCTGACGCGGCTCGCTGGCTGGACGGCCTACGACACGGGTGCGCACGGACTCGCGCAGCGGTACCTCACGCAGGCGTTCCGCTTGGCGAAGGCGGCCGGCGACAAAGCGCTGTGCGGCCGAATCCTCGCGGGCATGTCGCACCAGGCGAACTTCCTCGGGCACTTCCAGCGAGCGGTCGACCTGGCGCGAGCGGCGTACAAGGGCGCGAACGGCTACGCCACTCCGACCACGATGGCACTGTTCCACGCGATGGAAGCGAGGGCGCTTGCGTCGCTCGGCAGGGCAGAGGACGTCACGGCCGCGCTGCTCACGGCCGAACGGTGGCACTGCCAGGGCATCCGGGAGAACGACCCCGAGTGGATCCACTACTTCGACGAAGCCGAGCTACACGCCGAGTTCGCGCACTGCTTCCGCGACATCGGGAATGCCGAGCTGGCGAACCACCACGCGGCCGCGTCGATCGCGGCCTCGGAGTCGACTTACGTCCGCAGTCTCTCGTTCTGCCGGACTGTGCTGGCCACGTCGCACCTGCAAGGCGGAAACCTCGAAGAGGCGTTGGACGTGGCCAGGTCGGTGGTCGAGACCGCGGCGAAGCTCAAGTCGTTCCGGGTGATCTCGTATCTCGACGACTTCCGCGGACGGCTGGGCGGGCATGCCGGCGACCCGTTGGTGAAGGAATTCCTCGACTTCGCCAACATCCACCTGCCGTCAGAAAACCTTCCAGTGTCGGGGCGCCTGGTCGTCGCGTAGGTCGCTGATCCGCTTCTCGACCTCGGCTTTGACCTCGGCGGACTCGTCGACGGTCTGCGAGAGCCACATGGTCATGTTCAGCTCGCGGGTAGCCCTGACCACGGGGAACCCCTCCCAGCTGATCGGATCGAACCCGTACGCCTCGGTGTACGAGTCGTACTCGGCTTCGGTGGCCCAGCCGAACGCCTGGTGGCGTACCGAGAGCACGGCCGCGTCCCACTCACGCGGTCCGTAGGCGAAGTCCTCGAAGTCGATCAGGTTCAGCGTCCCGTCCGGGGCGCGCATGACGTTCCCGGGGTGCGCGTCGCCGTGCACGGGACCGGCGGGAAGCGGGAACTCAAGGGCTTGGAACTTCTCGGATAGTTCCTCGTACCGCTCGCGCAGGAAGTCGAGGTCAGCCTCGGGGAGCTTGCCCTTCAGGGCTTGCAGCCGCGGTTCAACCTTCGGCATCGGGGAGAACGCCGGCAGGCGGAAGTCCTTCGGATGGGGGAGCGCGTGGAGGTCGTGAAGCAGCTTCCCGAACTCCGCCGGCGTGATCGGGGTGTCGTCCTCTTCGAGGCAGTTCCAGAAGGTGACGGGTAAGCCGTCCTCGATGAACGGCTGTTCGGCGCCGGGTAGCGACGTGGCAGCGGGGAAGGCGTTCTCTGCGAGCCAGCCGGCGACGAGCACTTCCTTCGTCGCCGCGGGGATCGAGCGTCCAACGCGGACGACGGCCGAGCTGTCGGCCAGGCGGAAGATGGCGTTCTCCCCGAATCGGACCCGCTTCGCGCCGGCCGCGTCGAGCCCGGCGAAGGCACAGGCTGCCTCGAAGACGGCTTGTGTCCGCTCTGACGTGAAGGCCTTCGTCGTGGTCATCAGACTCCTCTACCGGGGTGCCTCAGCCAGGCTAGAGCTTCGGCGGGAACGTGTGCGCGGCGAATGCCGCGCGGGTGGAACCCGGCCGGCGCGCCGCCGCAGGGAGGTCAGGACGCGCCGGCCGGGAGCTGGTCAGCGCCACCCGGTGTCGGTGGCATGGCGCTGTAGCGCCTTGGCGGTCTTCCTGTAGGCCGTCACGGTGTCCTCGTGCGTGATGAAGACGGCTCCGCGGTGGTGTGGCACGGCGACCGTGAAGGCGCCAGCACGGTTCTCGTACAGAGTGAATCGCTCGACCAGGCCGGGCGGGCACTCGACGGCCGGAACGAGACGGACGGACATACGCGGGTGGCGTGTCAGAGCGATCACCGCGTCGAGCTGGGCGCGGAACTCCTCCGCCGAGCCGAAATCGGAACGAGTAGCGGCCTCGCCGATCAGGTAGGTGCGTCGCGGCTCCGTGCCCGTCGGCGAAGTGAGTTCCTGGACCGTCTGGGCGAGCGATCGGCGGCCGGCGTCGGAGCTGGGCTCGACCAGGCCAGTATCCCGCAGCGCGCGGGCGTACTCGACGGTCTGCAAAGCCTCCGGAATCAGGGTCGGCGACCACTCGAAGACGTGCGTCGACCGCTGCTCGTACGTCGTCCGCAGGAGGTCTTCGGCGCGCCCGGCGTGGTCGATGAAGTCGCGTTCGTGGGCTCGACGGGCGAGGTCGACGAGCTGATCGCACACGGCAGTCGGCGAGCGTAGGACGCCGAGGATGTGCGCCACGGTCGTGTCCGGCGGTATGCGTTTGCCGAGTTCGAAACTCGACAGCACTCCCGGGTGAAGATTGATCATGTCGGCGAGCCGGCGGAGGCCGACGCCGCGGCGGGTACGGGCGTCGCGGAGGCCGTCTGCGAGCGCGATGAGGGCCGGTCGGGGTGCAGCGTCGGTCACGGTTCAACCCGCTCCGTTCAGTCGTTGAGTGTCTTCGCTCGGTACGTCCAGCAGACTCACCAGATCGACGTCGACGCCGTCCAACTCGCCGGCGCGCCGGGCCAGTGCGTCGCCGACCTGCGCCAGCTGACGGGCGAGTGTGCGCAACGCCGCCGCATAGCGCGCGTCGTTGGGCTGGAGGGTCAGCAGCTCGACCGTCACGCTCCCGATCTTGGAGTTCATCTTCGAGAGGCCGGCCAGCAGTTCGCGGTCACGCGCGTGCACGCGGCACCTCGATTCGCCGGTGCTCGTTCTGGCTCACGCAGACAGGGCAGACCCGGCCAGGTTTCGGGATCACCCGACCGCGGCTAACGCTCGGGCGGTCGTGCTCCAGCGGAAACGGATCGTTGATCAAGCACCAGGGCAGCAGCAGGACAAGGCGCGGGTTCGCCATCTCCGAGTGCAGGTACAGGTGAGCCCAGCCGTCGCCGTCGGTGAACTCGTGCCACTCCCAGAAGTCACGCCGAGGGCTGGGCGGACGCCGGACCGGGCGGTCATCCAATGCGGTCACCGAAGCCCTCGCTCGATCTCGAACGCCCGAAGCGCGGTGGCAGCCTGCTCCCAGTCGGCATCGGTCATGTCCGCGTGCGTCTTCGGGTGCTGAGCCGTGCTCCAGTCGATCTCGTTGAGCCGCTGGCCGCTGGTGTTGAACAGCGAGGCGCCGCACCAGAACGTCGGCCGGTCCTTGCGCCCGGTCGAGCCCCCGTCTTGTGCCGTCACCTGATCAACTGTCGTCGAATCCGGACACTCAAAACACAGCCGGTAACCATGATTTCGGCAGGTCAAAGCCTATGAACTAGGCGTGAAAGGCATAGATCAGCGGGACGACGCTCGCCGCCGGTAGCCTCGCCTCGTGGACTTGCTCCCCTTCGACGAGTACGTGCGCTCGCTCAACCGCAAGCGCATGTCCGCCGGCGTCCTCTTTCGCGACGAGGCCGACCGTGTGTTGTTCGTCGAGCCGTCGTACAAGCCGCACTGGGACATCCCGGGCGGTGCGTGCGAGGAGGGCGAGCCGCCCTGGCGGACGGCGGCTCGGGAGGTCGCGGAGGAAGTCGGCATAGATCGGCCGCTCGGCAACCTGCTGGTAATCGACTACATCCCGGACGACTCGCGCATGCCGGAGGGGATGGCGTACGTCTTCGACGGCGGCCTGGTCGCCGAGGCCGAGATCAAGGCCCTGACGATCACGGACCCCGAGATCCTGTCGGTGGAGCTGCTGCCGCTCGACACCGCGGCATCGCGACTGAAGCCAATCCTCGCGCGCCGCATCGGGGTTGCCCTCGACGCCGCGCGCGCCGGTGAGCTGCTGATATGTGAAGACGGCAGGCGCATAGCGCAGTAGTCTGGTTACTGCGTGCACACAGTCGGAGGACGGATGACCGCTCACAACCCGCTCGCCGAGAACCTGACGCGCATCCGCAAAGCTCGCGACTTCTCCCAAGAGGGACTCGCCGAGGCTGCCTCGGTCGGCGTCGACACCGTGGCGCGCATCGAGCAGGGCACTCGGACGACCAGTCGTCCCGCCACCCTCCGGAAGCTCGCGGCCGCGCTCGGCGTCCCGGTCGATGCTCTGCTCGGCACGATGCCGGCGCCGCACTCTCGCGATGTCGACGTGGCTCCGCTCCGACGGGCGATCACCGCGGACGCGTCAATCCCCGGCCTTGAAGACCTGGCCGACACTCGCGAGCTGCTGCCACTCCCGGAACTCACGGCCAGTGCGCATGCTGCCTGGCGGGCGTACGTCGACGGGCGCCACGCCGAACTGCTGTACGCGCTGCCGGTCGTCCTGGCCGACGCTCGTCGGGGTGTCCGCGACACCCGCGACGAGGAGCGCGCCGGCGCGCACCGCGTCTTGTCGACCGCGTACCGGCTCGGCGCCGGCATCGCGGGCCGGCTCGGCTTCGATGACTTGGCGTACACCTCCGCTGCGCGGGCGATCGAGGCCGCGGCTGAGTCGGACGCTCCCGAGGTTGAGGCTGCAATCTCGCTGCGTTACCTGGCGTGGACCCTGGTCCGCCAGGGCCGAGCCGAAGATGCTGAGCGCGTGGCCACACAGGCGGCCGCCGCGATCGAACCGCGGATGCTCGACCGCGACCCGATACGTGCCGGCGTGTTCGGCAACCTGCTGTTCAATGCCGCAACCGCTGCTCTTCGGACCGGAAGCGCCGGCCGTGCTGAGGACCTCCTTGCCGCCGCACACGCTGCCGCTATCCGTTCCCGGAGCGACACGGCCTCAGAGGCCGCGATCTTCGGCCCGCGCGTCGCCGCGCTCCAGAACGTCGAGCTTGCGGCGCACGCTGGCGATCCCGAACAAGCCCTCCGCCTGGCGGCCGCCGTGCCGGACACGATGGGCGATGTCCCGGCCTTCTGGGAGGCGGGGCATAGGCTACTTCTCGCAGCTGCGGCTGTCGATTTACGTCACGATCAGGACGCCTTGACTTGGCTCTCCGAGGCACGAGATCTTGCATCGGACTGGGTGCGATATCAGCCACTCGGTAAAACCACGATGCGGCGTCTTGTCGATCGAGCAACTCGGCGCCGAGGCCCGATTTTTGCCGCGCTCGCCAAACACTATGGTGTAGTGGAGTAGTAGGCTAAACGACGCTTGTAATCACTCAGGATCTTCGCTGCTCAATTCATCGAGTAGTTTGTCCAGGTTATTGTCGACGTCGAGGGCGATGTAGCGGGCGGCAGAGTACAAATCGGACAGCAAATTTTGCACGCCTAGGTCCATGTTGATGAGGTGATCAACCTCCAGGCCATTCTCGTTCTTAATGTACATCCCGTAGGGTCGTTGACCGTCGCCGTCTACTGACTTTACTGTAATGGTGTTCCAAGTTGTCGAATAGTCGAACTGGTCGTCAGCTCCAGGGTAGTCGCGCGCCTCCCATTCAATTTTCCCCGCTTCTGTTCTGGCTAGCAGCGCTTCGGCGATTTTGATGAGCCTCTCGTCGTTACTTTTCGGTGGCACTATCTTTTCCCTCTCCGAAGCTGGCGACTTGCCGCGCGGCGATGGTGCCAATTTCTCCCGTCACTCGGGCCATGGCTCGCCGCAGATCTTTCGTTAAGTCAGTGAGGTCTGTTAGGTTGTCCAGGCCGTGAAGGCTCAACTTGGTGTCTGCTGCGATCGTTACCGAAGACTGGATCGCGCGCAAAGTTCGCTTCTCGTCGGGGCTGGATATCTCCAAGTAGACCCTTACCTCTGCGGCGTGTAAACGCCACAGTCCGATCCAATGTCGAAGTGATTCGACCGACTTGGTGTCGACTGCGCGATCTACTTCGGCTTCGATCCAGTTCAGTTGCGGTAGAAGTGCAGCCAAATTTATAGTTCGGACTTGGTTCTTGATTTCATGTGCTGCGCTAGTTGCTGCCTCGGCGGCACTCTTCGTCTTTCGTAGTTGCCAAATTGTTATCCCGAATCCGACCAAGGCTAACGGTATCGAGAGATTTGTCGCAAGGTGGTCAACCCACCAATAGACATCTGACCAATTCAGAAAACCTCATCCCTCTCAACACCTTGTTTATGACAGTGATGTCTGAAGAATACTGACCGTGAGCTACGTAAGCAACAGGCTCCATCTCTCCGGGTGCTCAAACCTAAGGCGCGATGACCGAAAGGAGGAGTGAAAAGATCACCGCATCCACATGATCTTTGTGGGACGATTGCTGTAGTCGTCACCGAAGCGACATCCACACGTGCCGAGATCCGGGCATGTGGGGCTTTGTCCAGGTAAAAGGACCCCTGATCGATTCATGCGATGCTGCGCAGGCTGGAGCGGGGGCCGGATGGTGAGATCCAGCCCCCGCTTCGGGGTTCCGCCGTCCGCGCAGTCAGTCTCAACCGTTCTCAGATAGGGTCGGGCGGAGTCATGTGCGACATCTCGCTCAAAGCGAGTTCCTCGGCAGTCGCAGCGTGAAGTCCTCCCATGCCGCGTGGGCGGTTTTTGCGCGGCCGGTGAAGCTGCTGATCTGCCCCGCAAACCACATGTCTTCCTCTTCGGCCAGGTCCTCAGCGAGGTAAAGGTAGATCTGCTTACCCAGGCCGCGAGCGAAGCCGAGTTCGACGAGGCTGCCGTAAGCGTCGCCTTTGTCAATCCATGCGAACACGTGCGTGGCTTGCTCGATCGCCGTCAGGCACCGCTTAACGACGTCAGGGCGGGAAAGTCCCACGTACGCTTCACCACAGGCTGCGCCGCCGGCCGCCACGCCGTGGGTGTTCTCGCCGTGAAAGCAGCCGTGGTCGTCACCCAGGAAGTGCGGTCCCACATAGAGCGCACCCGGAAGGTCGACGATCGGGTTTACGGGCCACGGCGGTTGGATCCCGGTCCGATCGTTCCCATAGTCGTATTCCTTGCAGACCGGCAACAGCTGCGTACGCCAGCCGTTGTGTTCGATCTTCCCGACCGCGTAGATCTCAATCCCCTGGTAATCCGGCATCCCGGCCTCCTCATCGCGTGAGGAACCGAATGGTAGCCGGGCTGCCGAGTACCGCGCCCGCCTAGACTCCGGCGCAGGCTGATTCAGGGCCAGTAGGACCGCGCAGACCGGCCAAACGCCCTCCAAGCGCCCAGTGCCTGCCAGCCTTCCCGGGTGCGTATCTCGCCCAAACAAGGCGATGCCGACGAGTACGGTTGTAGCTATGGCAGGTGCCGCGGAGGCGCAGCTCAACAAGCTGGGGCTGCAGATCGAGGAGTTCGACTTCGGTCGTCACGACGAACCGGACATCAAGGGGTTTGCATCGTTGGAGTGGTCGGATCTCAATCACACGACGTATGTAGCCCGCTTGCTCGTTAGGCCGGGAACGTCCGGGCGGGAGCGGGAGGGGTTCGCGTCCTGGTGCCTAGGAGCGGTGGACCGGTGGGTCACCAGCGGCCCAGAGGTGGATGGTTGGCAGCGGCGGGAATCCGACGCGGGCTGGCAATTATGGTGCCGCCAGGTGATGCTGCCGTCGATGGACTGACCTGCGCTCTCGTCGACCGGCCGACGATCTTGCGGGAGAAGTTTCGAATATGTCAGCGGTCCTGCTCCAGGCTCGGGCGAGTGACATTGTGAGTGACAATCGATGCGCTGGTCTGAGGACTTCCACGGACGTTCGCGGACTGCTTTTCTGCAGGTAGGTGCCCTGGATCCAAGGTCAATAACAGCTGATCTTGCCCTGATAACGAAGAGGTCCCAGGTTCAAGTCCTGGTAGGCCCACGCAGGTCAAAGCCCGGTTCGCTTCTCGCGAGCCGGGCTTTTTGCTGTCTGCCTGACTAACAGCCTGACTACCGGTTCTCAGGCGACGCGATTCCTGAGGCGGCGCTTCGCCGCTCGATCATCACGACGTCGCGCCACTGGCCATGATGCCGGCCGATCCGTTCGCGGGTACCGAGTTCGCGGAAGCCTGCGCGGCGGTGGAGCGCTCGGCTCGCCGTGTTCTCGGGGAAGATGCCGCTTTGGATCGTCCAGATCCCCGCGTTCTCGGTCGAGCGGATCAGCGCGTTCAGGAGCGCATGGCCGACGCCTTGACCGTGCGCGCTCGGCCGGACGTACACGCTGTGCTCGACAACCCCGGCGTAAACGCAGCGGGAGGACACGGCGCTGACCGCGGTCCACCCGAGCACCTCTCCAGTGGCATCGAGAGGCCACGAGCCGATGCGCCGGCAGATGAACGGCGTCCCACGTGGCCCAGTCGGGGGCGGTGGTTTCGAAGCTGGCGTGCTCGGTGTCGAGCCCGGCTTGGTAGATCGTCAAGACCTGCTCGGCGTGGTCGGCCGTCATCGGGACGACCAGGTGAGGTCGGGTGGCACGGATGATCGCCGAGTGCAGTTTGTCGCCGACTTCGTGGGTCAGCCGGACGTCGATGCCGGCGAATCCGGCGTCACGCAGGAGAGCGCGGTAGCGGTCGGCGGTGAGCGCGCCGCCGAGGCACTCGACCACGCCGGTGCGGGCGGCGCGTTCGGCGTCGGTGAGCGTGTCGTCGGCCACGATGTCGGTGATCCCGAGCTGGCCGCCGGGTCGCAGGACTCGGGCGATCTCGGCGAACACAGCCGGCTTGTCGGACGACAACGCGATGACGCAGTTGGAGATGACGACGTCGACCGAGGCGTCCGGGAGCGGGATGCGCTCGATCGTGCCTTTGACGAACTCGGCGTTCGTGACACCGGCCTGCTCGGCGTGGCGGCGGGCCAGGGTGAGCATGTCGTCGGTCATGTCCAGGCCGATGGCGCGGCCGGCCGGGCCGACGCGGCGGGCGGACAGCAGGACGTCGAGACCGCCACCTGAACCGAGGTCGAGCACCGTTTCTCCGGGGTGCAGGTCGGCGACGGCCAGCGGGTTGCCACACCCGAGGCTGGTCGCGGACACCGCGGCCGGGATGTCCTCGCCGGCGTAGTGCACGGCGCCGAGCCGTTCGGTGTCCCCGTCGCCGGCGAGCAGGCCGGTTCCCGCACCGTCCAGAGCCCGCCGGGCAGCGGTGGCGTAGCGCTCGCGGACCGCGTCCTGGTCGGGGCTCATCGGGTGGTCTCGCAGGTGACGGCGGCGAAGGGCAGCACTCCACGGCCCATGACGACGTCGGCGGCGGTCGGGAAGCAGGACACGCAGCGCTGGTTGACCTGGTAGAGCCGGGCGGTGCCGCGCGGCTCGGCGAGCACGAACCGGGCTTCGGTGAGGATCTTCAAATGGGCCGACACCGTGGACTGGCCGACCTCGACCTGTTCGACGATCTGCCCGACCGTCATCGGCGTGCCGCTGGAAGCCAGCAGGTTGAGGATCTGGACCCGGGTCGGGTCGGCCAGCGCGCGGAACCAGCCCGCGTAGGTCTCGGCAGTGTGGCGATCGAGCACAACAACCCCCTTGATCGTCCATCGACGATAAACGATTAATGGAATTGCCGGAAGGGTTCAGGGCGTGGCGGGGACCAGCACGGCTGAGAGGCGGGCCAGCACCTCGGGGTGAACGCGGTAGTACACCCAGGTCCCGCGCCGTTCGCCGGTGATCAGGCCGGACTCACGCAGCACCTTGAGGTGGTCGCCGCCCCGGCCGCGTGCTGCACTCCTGACGCGCAAACCGGCCAGGTCGACAAGGTCACGCAGCCGGAAGGCTGCTGCTCGTGACCGTCGACCACATAAGCCGATCGCTTGCACGTCGTCGGCTGAGACTGCCCCCCGCGTCTACTTGGGCACGAGCCTGCCGTCCCGCTCTTCGTATGCCGATGGCACGTCGAGGTGGGTCGCCGAGCTGACCCGGGCGTCCGTGAGGTCGGCTTCGGAAAGGTCGGTGCCGGCGCAGTTCGCGCCTCTCAAGTCCGCTTCGATGAGGTTCGCGCCGGCGAGCTTTGCGCCGCTGAGGTTCGCGAGTTCGAAATCCACGGACGCGAAGTCCATCGTCCGGAGGTCGGCCTCGCTGAGATCGATGGTGACGCCGGCCCAGAACAGGTTCGGCCTCGTCAACGGCTGCCGGTGGCGGCGCAGGATGCGTTGCGCGGTGAAACGGACCTGCGCTTCCTGCATCCGGTCCTCGTAGCGGTCGTGGTGCTCGGCCGGCGCGCCCGCGGCCGGTTCGGCCGGCAGCGCGTATCGCATCCGAAGGTAGGCGCAGATGACGTTGACGATCGTGGAGCGCTGGCTCTTCTGGGTTTCCCCGAGGCGTTCCAGCGCGTACAGACCACCGAGTCGGACCGGGGCTTTCGCCGAACCCAGCTGTTCGACGGCCTTCGTGTAGAGCTCGGTGACACGGCGTTCCGTTGCGTCGTGGGTCGCGTCCGCGGCCGTCCGCTCGTGGTGGTTCTGGCGGCGGATGGCGAGCAAGAGCGCGAAGATGCCGGTGGTGCCGGCGCCGACGCCGAGGCCGGTCTTGATCGCGTCTACGCGTGCGCTCCCCGGATCCTTCGCCGCAGCGGCTTGCTCCAGCAGCCAGTCGATCGCGACCCAGCCCACGGCAACCACCACGACAGCGGCCGCGATGACGACCTGCCAGCTCACTCCCGTCCGGGTCCGTGGCGCGTGCAGGCCGAGCCGTGCGGGCTTCCACTTCGTCACGCACGGTCAGTCGCCACCGGGCAATGTGGTGCTACAGCGGAAACACCGGTGCACAACAGAAACAGGTCAGCCCTGCCGGGAAGAGAAGGCCGGCAGGGCTGAGCAGTCACGGTCGGCGGGCCGCACGGTCGCCTCTCGGCGAGTGGCGCATCGCGGTTCCAGCCGAACGGAACTCCGCGAAGGCAGTGGTTGAAGCCCGGGGGACACGGTGGGCTCACCGACCATCCGGTACAACCACCCGGCCGCCACCACTATTTCCGAGCGCGTGTGACGTGCGTTACCAGTGGTTCCACGTGGAACGAACGAGGACCCCGAACCCGCGCCGCGGGGCGTGCAGTAACATCACGGGGTAAGGGAAGCAAGCTGAGAAGGGGGCTTCGGTGAAGAAGCTGCTGGCACTCGCCGTCATCGCGGGCGGCGTCCTGTTCGTCGTCAAGCGCAACAAGGCGGCCAAGGCCGAAGCCGAACTCTGGCGCGCGGCGACCGCGCCGGTCCCCTCGACCAACGGCACCACCCCGGCCAAGCCGGCCGGCGCTTCCCACAGCTGATCTCCACCGCGGGCGAGCCGCCCGCGGTCCGGGGCTGTAGCTCAATTGGTAGAGCACCGCCTTTGCAAGGCGGGGGTCAGGGGTTCGATTCCCCTCAGCTCCACAACCCGAAGCAAACGAACGGCCCGCACCGGTGTGCGGGCCGTTTCCGTACCCGGGTCAGGTCCGTGTCAGGTCGGTGTCAGGCCGTCCTTCGACAGTGGTTCCCATGACAGACCTGGCGATCACGGCCTCCGGACTGCGGAAGGCCTACCAAGACAAAACCGTCCTCGACGGCGTTGACCTCGAAGTCGAAGCCGGCACCATCTTCTCGCTGCTCGGCCCGAACGGCGCCGGCAAGACCACCACCGTCAACGTCCTCACCACCCTCGCCAAGGCCGACGCCAGCACCATCCGCGTCGCCGGGTTCGACGTCGCCTCCGAAGCCAAGGCCGTTCGGGCCGCCATCGGGGTCACCGGGCAGTTCGCCGCCGTCGACGAGTTGCTGACCGGGCGGGAAAACCTGCAGCTGATGGTCGATCTCAGCCGGGGTGCCGGCCGGCGGACCGTCACCGAACTGCTCGAACGCTTCGAGCTCACCGAGGCGGCGCACAAACCCGCGTCGACCTACTCCGGGGGCATGCGGCGCAAGCTCGACCTCGCCATGACCCTCGTCGGCCGCCCGCGGATCATCTTCCTCGACGAGCCGACCACCGGGCTGGATCCGCGCAGCCGGCGGACGATGTGGGCCACCATTCGCGAGCTCGTCGCCGACGGCGTCACCATCTTCCTCACCACCCAGTACCTCGAGGAAGCCGACCAGCTCGCCGACCGCATCGCCGTGCTCGACCAAGGCCGGCTGGTGGCCGAGGGCACCGCCGACGAGCTGAAGCGCCGGATTCCCGGCACCCACGTCCGGCTCCGGTTTGCCACCGCCGCCGAGCTCGACGCCGCCGCGCGCGTGCTCACCGACGGCGCCCGGGACGACGAAGCGCTGGCTCTGCGCGTGCCCAGCGATGGCGGCACCAAATCCCTGCGTTCCCTCCTCGACCGGCTCGACGAGTACGCGCTCAGCGCCGACGAGCTGTCCGTCCACACCCCTGATCTCGACGACGTCTTCCTCGCCCTGACGGGCCACGCCACGGAGGTTCCCGCGAAATGAAGTCCCACTCGACCGTGATGCTGCGCCGCAACTTCAAGCACATCGCCCGGAACCCGATGTCGGTGTTCAACGCGATCCTGATGCCGGTCGTCATCATGCTGATGTTCGTCTACATGTTCGGCGACGCGTTCAACGTCGGTGTGGACTACGTCGACTACGCCACGCCGGGCCTGATCCTGCTGGCCGTCTGCTACGGGCTCGGCGCCACCGCGATCGCGGTGAACTCCGACATGACCAAGGGCATCATCAACCGCTTCAAGGTCATGGACGTCTCGCGCGGCGCGGTGCTGACCGGGCACGTCGCCGCCAGCGTGCTGACCAACCTGGTCGCCATCGCCGCCCTGCTCGGCGTCGCCTTCCTGCTCGGCTTCAGCCCCGCCGCGGGCTTCCTCGGCTGGCTCGGCGCGCTCGGCGTCGTCGTGCTGCTCGGGTTCGCGACCGCCTGGCTGACCGTCGCGCTGGGCCTGGCCGCCAAATCGCCGGAGACGGCGGGCATGGCGTCCGTGCCGCTGGTCATGCTCCCGTTCTTCAGCAGCGCGATCGTGCCCGCGGACAAGATGGGCCCCGGCCTCAAGCAGTTCGCCGAGTACCAGCCCTTCACGCCGATCATCGAAACCCTGCGAGGGCTGCTCAACGGGACGCCGGCCACCGGCACCCTGCTCGCCGCACTCGGCTGGTGCGCCGGGATCGCCGTCGTCGGCTACCTGTGGGCGTCGTCGACCTTCAAGAAGCGAGCGTGACCGCGGCCAGTTCCGGCCAGCTCGCCGCCGCCCCCGCCCGCGTCGCCTCGGTGAACCCCTCGTCACCGAGGCGACGCCGGGCGCTTTCCTCGATCCGGGCGACGTCCGGGTGCGACCGGTCCGGCAGGCCGCGGACACCCGTGCTCGCCCCGAGCAGCCGCGCGGCCTGTTCGTCCTGCCCGCTGCGCTGGGCCAGGTCCGCGAGTCCGACGAGCACCAGCGCGATCGTGAGCGGGTGCCCCGTCTCCGAAGCGGCTTCGAACGCCGTCGCGCGGTGCTTCCGGGCTTCCTCGATGTTCTCGGCGAGGTAGCCGAGCAGGTCGTGGGCGAGCGCCTGGACGTTCGCGCGCCGGGCGTCGTCGCCCATCAGCGCCGTCGCGACGTCGAGCTGGCGGCGGGACTCGGCGGTGTCGCCGCGCCAGCGGGCCAGTTCCGCCCTGGTCAGCGCCAGCTCGGCCAGCGCGTTCGGCCAGGCCACGCGTTCGGCGGCCCGCTGCGCCCCGGCCAACGCGGCCGCGCTCGCCGGTTCGTCGCCCAGCAGCCAGTACAGCTGGGCCTGCCGCGAGCGCATCCGGACGACGTCCTCGATGGCGCCGACCTCGGTCACCACCTCGACGGCCTGCTCGTAGTACCCGCACGCTTCGGCGAACTCCCCGCGCACGGCGATGCGGTCCGCCAGCTCGGTCAGCGCGAACGACGTGCCCCACCGCTCGCCGAGCGCGCGGAACTCGGCGACCGCCGTCTCGAGGAGCGCGTCGGCGGCCTGGTCGCCGTGGCCGAACTGGATGCGCATCTTGCCCAGCTGCAACCGGGCCACCGCGCGGACCCACGGGTCCTCGTCGGCGAGCAGCGGTTCGAACGCCGACAGCGCCGCGTCCGGTCCGTGCAGCAGGCGTTCCAGCGCACCGGCGAAGCGCAACGCCAGCCGCGGGCGGTCGACGCGCAGGCTGATCTCGTGCGCCCGGCGGATCCAGTCCTCGGCCCGGTACTCGTCGCTCTGCTGCCCGGACGTCACGAACTGCACGACGAACGTGTAGACGACCCCGCGGATTTCGTCCGGCACTTCGCCGGGCAGGGCCGTGGCCGCCATGACCAGCTCGTTGCCCTCCGCGCGGTGCCCGGCGAGCCACCAGTACCAGCCGGCGGTCGCCGCGAGCCGCATCGCTTCGGCGGCTTCGCCTGCCGCGAGGGCGCCCCGCATCGCCGCGGCGATGTTGTCGTGCTCCGCCTCCAGCGTGGCGAGCCACTCCAGCTGCTCGGCGCGACGCAGGTGCGGCTCGGCGGTCTCGGTGAGCTCGGTGAAGTACGCGAGGTGGGCGCGCCGGGCGACGTCCTCTTCGCCCGCCTCAGCGAGCCGCTGCTGGGCGTACTCCTTGATGGTCCCGAGCATGCGGTAGCGCTCGCCGACGATGACGAGCAGCGACTTCTCGGTCAGCGCGGTCAGCAGGTCGAGCACGTCGTCGTCGCCGCACACCCGCTCGGCCGCTTCGAGGCTCGCCCCGCCCGAGAACACCGAAAGCCGGCGCAGCACGACGCGTTCGGCGTCGGAGAGCAGCTCCCAGCTCCAGTCGATCACCGCGCGCAGGGTCCGGTGCCGCGGGAGCGCGGTCCGGCTGCCACCGGTGAGCAGGCGGAACCGGTCGTCGAGCCGGTGCGCGAGCTGGTCGAGCGACATCGTGCGCAGGCGGGCCGCGGCGAGCTCGATGGCCAGCGGCATCCCGTCCAGCGCGCGGCAGACGCGGGCCAGGGTGCGCGCGTCCGCCGTGAGGTCCTTGCGCACCGCGCCGGCCCGGTCCCGCAGCAGCCGGACGGCCGGAGCGGCCTCGATTTCGGCCGGGTCGGCGTCCTCCGCGGGCAGGACCAGGGGCGCGACCTGCCACAGCGCCTCCCCGGTGATGCCGAGCGGTTCCCGGCTCGTAGCGAGGATCCGCAGCCGGCGGCACTCTCCGAGCACGCGGTGCGCGAACGCCGCCGCGGACTCGATGACGTGCTCGCAGTTGTCCAGGACCAGCAGCATCGACCGCTCGCGCAGGGCGGCGATGACCCGGTCCGTCGGCTCGGCGTCCGGTGCCTCACCGACGAGGGAATCCCGCAGCTTGAGCGCGCCGAGCGTCGCCTGGGCGACGTCGTCGCCCGCCCCGATCCCGGCCAGCTCGACCAGCCACGCGCCGTCCGGGAAGTCGCCGAGCAGTGTCCGCGCGGTTTCCGCGGCCTGCCGGGTCTTCCCCGAGCCGCCCGGCCCGATCAGGGTGGTGAGCCGGTGTTCGGCGACGAGCTCCCGGACCGCGGCGACGTCGGCGTCCTTGCCGACGAAGCTGGTCAGCTCGGCCCGCAGGTTGGTCTTCCGGCTCTCCTCGCGCCGTCCCAGCTCGCCGCGCAGCAGCGCGACGTGCACCTCGGACAGCTCCGGCGACGGATCGACGCCGAAGGAGTCGGCCAGGGTTTCCCGCGTGCGCTCGTACACGAGCAGCGCCTCGGTGTCGCGGCCGGTCGCGACGAGGGCGCGCATCAGCGCCGCGACGAGCCGCTCCCGCATCGGGTGCGCGGCGACCAGGTCGGTCAGCTCGGTGACCAGTTCCGCGCCGTGGCCGTGCCGGACTTCGGCGTCGAACCGGTCCTCGAGCGCGGCCAGGCGCAGGCCTTCGAGCCGGGTGACCGCGGCGGAGAACGCCGCGCTTTCCGGCAGCTCGACGTCCTGCATGGCCGGACCGCGCCAAAGGGTGAGGGCCTCGCGCAGCCGCCGCGGGTCGTCGTCCGCGCGCGCCTGGCCGACGAGCCGCTCGAACCGCACGGCGTCGACGTCGTCGGGCGCCACCACCAGCCGGTAGCCGGTCGGCCGACCGTCGACCGCGCCATCGGGCAGGGCCTTCCGCAGCCGGGAAACCAGGCGCTGCAACGCGTTCGGCGCTTCGGCGGGCGGCTGCTCACCCCAGATCCAGTCGACGAGCGTCGACTTCGGGACCACCTGGCCCGGCTCGAGCGCGAGGGCGACCAGCAGCCCCCGCAGGCGGGCACCCGGCACCTCGGCGAGCGCGCCGTCGTCCGTGCGCACTTCGAAGGGCCCCAGGATCCCGATCTGCACGCGGCCGATCTTGCCACGGACGGCGGTGTCCGAGGCGTGTCAGGCCCGTGTCAGCCCCCTCGGCGAACGTCATCGGCACACCCCACGAAAGGAAACCCGATGAGCCAGGTCGACGTCCCGCACGGACTCCCGATGGACCGCGACGCCGGGCCCTTCGACCCGCCGAGCGCGCTCACCCGGCTGCGCGACACCCGCCCGGTCAGCCCGCTGGTGTTCCCGGACGGCCACGAAGGCTGGCTCGTCACCGGCTACGAAGAGGTCCGGCAGATGATGGCCGACACGCGGTTCAGCTCCCGGCTGGACCTCGACGTCATCCACGTGCCGTACGAGACGGGCATGCCGGCCGCCACCGAGCCGTCCCCGCAGCTGCCGGGGATGTTCATCGCGATGGACCCGCCGGACCACGGCCGGCTGCGCCGCAAGCTCACCGGCGCCTTCACCGTGAAGCGGATGAAGCAGCTGGAGGAGCGCATCGCCGACGTCGTCGAGCGGCAGCTGGACCACCTCGCGCAGCTGGCCCCGCCGGTCGACCTGGTCAAGGAGTTCGCGCTCCCGGTGCCGTCGCTGGTGATCTGCGAGCTGCTCGGCGTGCCCTACGCGGACCGCGCCACCTTCCAGGCCAACTCGGCGCAGTTCATGCTCCGGGAGCAGACGCTCGAGGAGAAGATGGGCGCGTACATCGCGCTGAACACGTACCTGACCGAGCTGGTGACGAGCAAGCGCGCCGAGCCGGGCGAGGACATCCTGTCCGACCTGGCCCGCCACGACGACCTGACCGTCGAAGAACTGACCGGCGCGGCGTTCCTGCTGCTCCTCGCCGGCCACGAGACGACGGCCAACATGCTGTCACTGGGCACCTTCGCGCTGCTGGAGCACCCGGACCAGCGCGCCGAGCTGGCCGCCGACGCGGAACTGCTGCCGGGCGCCGTGGAGGAGATGCTGCGCTACCTGTCGGTGGCGGACATCTTCTTCCGCTACGCGACGGAAGACCTCGAGCTCGGCGGCGAAGTGATCCCGAAGGGCTCGACCGTGGTGGTCTCGCTGCTGGCCGCCAACCACGACCCCCGCCGCTTCGAGAACCCGGACACGCTGGACATCCGCCGCAACGCCCGTGGCCTGCTGTCCTTCGGCCACGGCGTGCACCAGTGCCTGGGCCAGCAGCTGGCCCGTATCGAGATGCGCGCGGGGTTCGAGGGCCTGCTGCGCCGGTTCCCGACGCTGGCACTGGCTGTCCCGGCCGAGGAGGTGAAGCTGCGCACGGACATGAACATCTACGGCGTCCACGAGCTGCCGGTCACCTGGATCGAACCCGCGGCGTAGCGTGGAAACGTGGGCTGGCCGATCAAGCGGGTGGACCTCGGTGAGGTCGCGTACCACCAGGCTCTCGCGGACATGAGCAATTGGGTGCAGGAGCGTCAGCAGGGCCTGGCCGAAGACCGCCTCTTCCTGCTGAGCCACCCGCCGATCGTCACCTACGGGCCGCGCACCCGGCCCGAGGACCTGCCCACCGACCTCCCGGCCGTCCCGGCCGACCGCGGTGGGTTCGCGACCTACCACGGGCCGGGACAGCTCGTCGTCGACGTCAAGGCCCGCGGGCCCGTCGACATCGTGCGGTGGCTGGAAACCGGTCTGGTGGCGGCTTTGGAGCAGCTCGGTTTCCCCGCCGTCCGGCGGGACACGCCGGCGGGGTCGTCCAGCCTCGCCGGGGTCTGGACGCCGGACCACCGCAAGGTCGCTTCGATCGGCCTGCGGATCCGCCGGGGCGTGACCAGCCACGGCTTCGCGCTCAACGTCGACCCGGACATGGCGGCCTTCCGCCACTTCACCGCCTGCGGCCTCGCCGACGTCACCATGGTGTCCCTCGCCGAGCTCGCCGCCGAGCAGCGGCGGGAGACACCGTCCGACGCCGGCGTGCGGGACGCCGTCTTCGCCGCCCTTACCGCAGGAAGCTGATCACTGCGTCCCGGCCCGCGTGGCCGCGCTCGCGGTTCTGGATCGAGTGCGACTCGCCCGGCACGATCACCAGCCGGCCCTGCGGGGCCAGCGTCGCTTCCGAACGCGCCCACTCCAACGGCGTCGACAGGTCCCGATCGCCGTTCAGCAGCAGCACCGGCACGTTCGGCAGCGGCCCGGCCGGGTTCGACGCCGGACGTTCCGCCGGCCACGGCAAGCAGCTCTGGATGAACCCCTGCTGCGTGGCCACGCCGGTCGTGTACGGCCAGGTCGCCGACTCCGGGAGCGCGTGGGACGCCAGCGACAGCAACGGCCGACGCAGGGCCAGTGGTGTCGCCGCGGTGCCCCACGGGAAGCGGCCGTCCGCGCAGAGCGTGGCCGCGTGGAGGCCCGCGCTGAACGCGGCCGGGTCGTCGCCGCCGGACTTGTACGCCTCCAGGAGACCGTCCAGCCGGGCCGGGGCGCCGCCACGGGCCTCGTGCAGGGCGCCGATGACGTCGCCCGCCGCCGGGTCGCGGTACGAAGGATCCGAGAACTCGTAGGACACGATCGTGTCGAAGATGCGGACGCCGTCCGCCGTGCCGCGGTGGCGGACCAGCCAGGCCAGGTCCTCGGCCGGGTCGTAGCCGCAGGCCGGGGCCACCGCGCACGCCGCGCGCAGCACCCTGGCCTCCGCCGTCAGGCCCGTCAGGTAGAGCGACGCCGACGCGGAAGCGTGGTGCGGCAGCACGGAATCGAGGATCACCTTGCTGACGTGGTCCGGGTGCGCGATCGCGTACCGCGCCGCCGTGAACGAGCCGTACGAGACGCCGTCGACGACCAGCTTCGGCACGCCCAGCGCCTGCCGGAGCTGGTCGAAGTCCGCCACGCTCTGGTCGGTCGAGTACAGCGGGGCCGTGTCGCCGAGGATGTGCGCGCACTCCTGCACCGCGGCGGCCGACGGTGTCGCGATGTCCGAACTGCCCATCTCCGCCTGCAGGCCGGGGCACTGCAACGCCCCTGACGGGCCGGTACCGCGCTGGTCGAGCATGACGATCCGGTAGTCCCGCGCGACCTCCGGCAACCGCTGCGTCGCGATCCGCGTGATGGTCCGGACGCCGCCCTGGCCCGGGCCGCCGGTGAGGAACAGCAGGACGCCCTTGGGCGCGTCCACGTTGTCCGCGGTCGCCACGGCCAGGTCGAGCGTGCCCGGCACGCGGCCGGTGCGGTCGAGCGGGACGGTCAGGGTCGAGCAGGTGAAGCCCGGCTGGCCCGGGCACGGGTGCGGATCCGCCAGCTCCGGTCGTCCCCCAGGACGCGCGTCGGCCGTGGCCACCCCGCCGAGTGCGGCAGTCAGCGCCAGGACCAGCCCGGCGGTCAGGATCTTCGAGCGCATGCCTGCATCATGCGCACACACGGGACGCCCGCGCATACCCCCGATCAGGGCCAGAGGCGATCGCGGGCCCAGCCCTCGCCCGACTTCCGGTACCGCAGGCGGACGTGCCGCCGGTCGTGGCTCGCCTGCCAGAACTCGACCTCGTCCGGGTCGACGAAGTACCGCGTCCAGGTTTCCGGGGCCACGTCCGGGTTCTCCGCGACCCAGCGCTCCGCCTCCGCGGCCGCCGCGTCGAGGTCGGCCGGGTCGTGCAACACCTGCGACTGGTGGCCGATGAACGCCTCGACGCGGGACGCCGGCGGCCGGGCGAGGAAGTCCGCCGCCGACACCTCGGGTGCGGCGGGGGAGACCGGGCCGCGCAGCCGGACCTGGCGGCCGCGGCCGGGCCAGAAGAACGTCAGCGCGGCCCGCGGGTCCTTGCGCAGCTGCAGGCCCTTCGGGCTTTCCGAGCTGGTCGCGACGGCCCAGCCGGCGGGTCCGACGTCCTTGAGGATCACCACGCGCGCGTCCGGCGCGCCGTCGGGATCCACTGTGGACAGTGTGACGGCGTGCGGGGCCAGCACGTGCTCGCCCGCCTCGGTCAGCCACTCGAGGAACAACGCCTGCGGGTCCGGAGGTGCCGTTTCCGGCGTGAACACCGGGAGTTCTTCGGGGAACGACGGCCAGCCGCGCAACTGCACCATGTCAGTAACCGTACGGACCCTGCTGGGGCTGGTGCCCCGGCGGTGGGTAGACCGGCGGCTGCGGGCCGCCCGGGCCGACGACCGGCGGCGGTGGCACCTGCGGCATCGGCGGCTGGGATTGCTGCTGCTGCCACTGCACCTGCTGGTAGACCTCCACCGGCTGCGGGAAGCAGTACGTCAGCTTGGCGTTGACCGAACCCTGGACCGCGGCGCCCCAGAACTTGCCGCCGACGAACGCGTACATCTGGCCGGCCGAGAGGTCCACCGCGACCATCCGCGTCTCGCCGCCGAACTGGTTGCCTGACTTCGCCGACGCGGCCTGCGCGGCATCGGGGTACACGCGGCCGCCGACGAGCCCGGCGATGACCACCGAAGCCGCCGTCCAGCCCATGGTGCCGACCAGGTTCGCGCGGGCGTGCTGCGTGGCGCGGCCGGTGAAGTCGTACAGCGCGGCGGCAGTCACCTCGGGCACGGCGGCGGCGACCACGCAGTAGTTCATCGTCGAGAGCAGGACCGACTCGGTGAACAGCCCGACGACGGCCGTGGCCGGGCCGATCTGCACGGTGTTCAGCCGCCCGCCGGCCCGCTGGATGCGCTCGGCCATCGCGCCGAGGTACTGCTCCGGTGTGAGCACGCGGCCATGGTCTCACGGCGACGTCAGCCAGCGGTTTCCACACACGCTTCGTGGTTCACTGTCCCCGCTATGCGACGACTCGTACTTCTCGCGCCCGCCGTGGCCCTGCTGACCGGCTGCAGCGCCACCATCGTGACCGGCACCGCGACGCCCAGCCCGCCGTCGGCGTCCACCGCAGCGGGTCCCGGCAGCCTGCCACCGGACCCCCAGCCGGGCGCGACGGAGGACTGCCCGTACCTCGACAGCGAGTTCGTGGCCGAGTCGAACGGCCAGCACGTCTCGAAGGTGCGCGTGTCCGCCGACCAGCCGCACCCTGCGTGCTTCTTCTATCGCCCGGACGGGAAGGTCCAGCTCACCGTCCGTGTCTACGTCGGGGACGCCAAGACGGCGACGGCGCTGGTCAACAAGGCGGCGCCGGTCGACTCGTCGAACCCGGCCAGCGACCCGTCCGGCTGGAAGGGGGGCTATTTGTCGTCCGACGACGGTGCCGTCTACGCGGTCGCGAAGGGCGGCACGGCGGTCATCGCGACCACGAACCAGAAGCAGAGCGTCAAAGCACGCACAGTGGTCAAGAAGGCTATCGCTGCCCTTAAGCTCTAGGTAGCGACCTCCACACGGGTGAGTGATGTTGATCTTGTATTACCCTGTGCGTCACGCGCAGGCTTCGTGGACTCGCGCACCGCAGCCACCGGGGACCCCCACCCCGGGGCGGGGCACCAACTCTGCAAGGACAAAGGACAAGATTCGTGGCTGACACCCTCAAGGAAATCCTGCTCGACTCCAGCCGTCGCCCGGCTGTCGTTTCCGACTTCGAGACCCTCGTGGACGCCGAGGTCTCGGACAAGGGCGGCGTTTCGGGTGCCGTCGTCAAGACCGGCTTCGCCGCGGTCAAGAAGATCAAGCCGGGCATCATCCCCTCGGCCGTCGACACGCTGCTGCCGGACTTCGCCTCCGCGCTCGAGCCCTTCTACGGTGACTACCGCGCCAAGGGCGGCAACGACTTCGGCGCCTACCTGTCCAGCCGCTCGGACGAGGCCTCCGACGCGCTGCTGAGCGTCACCGACTCGCGCGCGGAGAAGAGCAGCCGCGACAGCATCAAGAAGGTCTACTCGAAGCTGCGCCCGAACGGCAAGAAGAACGTCGAGGAGGCGCTGCCGCGTCTCGGCCAGCTGATCGACAAGCACGCCGCTGCCGTCTGATCGGTTTTCGAGCACGACTGAAGAGGCCCCCGGCTGCACCCCCGGGGGCCTCTTCGCGTCGTGATCAGTTCTTCTTTTCGGCGGGCGCCGAGGACGGCGCCTTGCCGTTCGCCTGCGGGGCCGGCTTCGCCGCTTCGGCGGGCTTCGGCGCAGGCGGGGTGGCCTTCGGCGGCGCCGGGGCGACCGGCGGCTCCTGCTTCGACCGCAGTGCGTATGCGGCGCCCGCGCCGACCACGACCAGGCCCAGCAGCCACGGCCACTTGCGCCGGCTGCGAGTGCCCTTGGCGGCCGACTTGGCCTCGGACAGAGCGGCGTAGAAGTCCTTCTTCGCCGCCTTGAAGTCCTTCTTGCCGCGGCGCTTCGACTCGCCGGCCGCCTTCGCGGCCTTGATGGCGGCCTTCTTCGCCTTGCGACCCGGCTTGCGCAGCTCGGACAGGCGCGCGAGCGCCTCCTGGCGAGCGGCCTTCGAGCTCTTCTTGAGCTCCTTGCGGGTCAGTTCCGTCTTCTTCGCGAGCTTCTTCTGCGCGCGCCGCCCCTGCTTGACACCCTCGGTGACGAGTTTGTCGGCGGTCTCGACGGCCTGGGCTGTCGCCCGGGACATGGGCTTCACCTCATCATTCGTTTTGGCACTGCTCTGTTACCCGTAACCTATCGTGCCCCTTTTCCGCGCCGCCCGCCCGCAGATGGCACGATGGCTTCCGTGAAAGCTACGCTGCACACCAATCAGGGTGACATCCACCTCAACCTGCTCCCGGACCACGCGCCCAAGACGGTCGCGAACTTCGTCGGGCTGGCGGAAGGCACCAAGGAGTACACCCAGCCGAACGCGGCGGGGACGAACTCCGGGCCCTTCTACGACGGGTCGATCTTCCACCGGGTCATCGACGGCTTCATGCTGCAGGGTGGCGACCCGACCGGCACCGGTCGCGGCGGCCCCGGCTACAAGTTCGGCGACGAGTTCCACCCGGAACTGCAGTTCAGCAAGCCGTACCTGCTGGCCATGGCCAACGCCGGGCCCGGCACGAACGGCTCGCAGTTCTTCATCACCGTCGCGCCGACCACCCACCTGAACTTCCGCCACACGATCTTCGGCGAGGTGGCCGACCAGGAGTCGCGCAACGTCGTCGACGCGATCGCCCGGACGGCGACCGGTCCGGCGGACCGCCCGCTGACCGACATCGTGATCGAAAAGGTCAGCATCGAGCACTGACGGTTTCTTCGCGGCGGTTTCGGTAGGTTGGTGACATCGTGAACCAACCGCCGAACCCCGCCGCCGAACAAGCCGCGCTGCCCGGGTGCTGGTGGCACCCCAACCGCCCGACCGGGCTGAGCTGTTCCCGGTGCGGGCGTCCGGCGTGCCCGGATTGCCTCCGCGAAGCCCCCGTCGGCTTCCAGTGCACCGACTGCGTGCACAGCGGCACCCAGCAGCAGCGCCGTCAGCACCGCGAGTACCAGGACGCCGGGTTCGGCCAGCGCACCGTCTTCGGCGCGCGGCTCTCGCAGTCGGTGCTCGTCACCCAGGTCATCCTCGCGGTGAACGTCCTGGTCTTCCTGGCCACGGTGGCCCAGGCGAAGAGCCTCAACGACAACGAGCTGTCATCGCTCTTCCAGTACGGCGCTCTCTACGGCGACGCGACCATGGGCCACGGCGAGTGGTGGCGCGTGCTGACCAACGGGTTCCTGCACTACGGGCCGATCCACATCGCGGTCAACATGTTCTCGCTGTGGATGATGGGCCGGGCCCTCGAGCAGGTGACCGGCCGAGGCCGCTACCTCGCGCTCTACTTCGTCTCCATGCTCGGCGCGTCCACCGCGGTACTGCTGTTCGGCGACCCCACCGGCTTCCCGGGCACGGCGGGCGCGTCCGGCGCGCTGTTCGGCCTGATGGGCGCCTACGGCGTCACCGTGCTGAAGCTGCGCCTGAACCCCACCGGCCTGATCATCACGCTCGCGCTGAACGCGTTCATCACCTTCGGCATCCCGGGCATCTCGATCTGGGGGCACCTCGGCGGGCTGGTGACCGGCGCGCTCGTCACCGTCGCGCTGCTCTATGCGCCGCAGGTCAAGCAGGCGCGGTGGCAGGCCATCGGGGTCGGGATCATCGTCGTCGCGCTGCTCGGCCTGCTGGCCTACCGCGGTGCCCAGGCCGCGCCGACGACCTGCGACTTCGTCCAGTACCGCGAGGGCCTCTACTACACCTGCCGTTAGCTGCGCAGGGTGCTGAGGACGTCGAGGACGTCCCGCGGGTCCTCGCCGAGGTCGAGCCACCCGAAGACGTACAGCTGCTCCTCGTGCTCGACCTCGAGGGTGACGCCGTCACGGCCCATGCGCCGGGTGGTGCGCAGCCGGGTGCGCGTCTGCGCCCACGGCAGCCGGTGCGTGCCGCCCAGCGTGCGGGCCACCAGGCCCTCGGCGTCGGCGGCCAGCCGGGGCCGGACGAGGGTGGCGTGCCCGGCGAACGCACCGACGGCGACGGCCGCCAGCGCGAACAGCACCAGCCCGCCGCGGTCGCCGGTCAGCGCGTCGGTCACCACGCCGGCCAGCAGCAACGCGGTGACCGCCCAGGCCGATACCACAACGGCCGGCCGGGGTGCCCAGGAGGTGGGGTAGTTATCCACAGGGGTTATCCACACTGGGGATGAGTCACACCGCTGTAATTCGACGTCAAGCGGCCGATCGGAGTAATTGTCAGCGCCAGCGCATCGTCATGAGCAGACCCGCGATCATCAGCGCGAACCCGCCGGCGAAGTTCCAGTTGCCCAGGTCGGCCATCCAGGAGATCTTGTCCCCGGCGATGTAGTTGACCAGCAGCCAGACCAGGCCGAGGATCATCAGCCCGAACATGGGGATCTTCCAGGCCAGGCCGGTGGGGCCGGCGGCACGCACCTTCACCGGCGTGCGCCGGTCGGCAGGCGGGGTGTACGCGGTCTTCTTGCGGACCTTGGACTTGGGCATCGTGTGTTCCTCGCGGTGCTCTTCGGGCTCGTCTGGTGGCGATGTCCCGCTGAGGGTGCGCAACCAGCGCCACGTGCACACGTTAACGTAAACGACCGCAGGAAAGCAGCGGCCGGGAGTGGTCGGATTTCCCGTACCGTGACGTCGGGGTCACCAAGTGTTGGACGCGGCTTGAGAGGAGCTTGCGTGACTACGCGCGAAGGGCCGGATGACGACCGGCGCAGATACCCCGGTCAGCGGCCTGTGCCCCCGCGTCGGCCCGGCCCGCCCCCGGGTGGTCAGCTGCCGCCGCGCGGCCCGCAGGGCCAGCCGCCCCGGCGGCCGCAGGGCCCGCCTTCGCGCCGCTACACCAGCCCGCCCCCGCCGCCGGGCGCCAACGACGAGACCATCGTCTTCGCCCCGGTCGGGAAGGGCGGCACGGCGACCAAGGAGAAGCCCGCCGCGGCCCCGCTCGGCAAGGGCGGCGTCGCGATCCGGACGGCCGGCGAAATCCTCATCACGCTGGGCCTGGTCGTGCTGCTGTTCATGGTCTACGAGCTGTACGTGACCGACCTGTTCTCGGCGGGCAAGCAGTCCGAAGCGAGCGACCAGCTCGACGGCGAGTGGGCGCACGACCGCACGCTGCACCCCGAGCTGGTCGACGGCAAGGCGTTCGCCCGCATCCACATCCCCAGCTTCGGCGTCGACTACAACTTCACGATCCAGGAGGGCACCGACGACAAGGCCCTCGAAGTCGGCCCCGGCCACTACAAGGGCACGGCCCTGCCCGGCGAGCCCGGCAACTTCGCCGTGGCCGGCCACCGCGTCGGCAAGGGCGCCCCGTTCAACGACCTGGACAACCTCTCCTCCTGTGACCAGATCGTGATCGAGACCTCCACCGACTTCTACATCTACAAGGTCCTGCCCTACGACGACGAGATGAAGGACTGGGCGGGCGGCAAGGGCGCCGACCCCAAGTGCAAGGGCGTCTCCACCCTGCGTGACACGAACGCCGAGGACGGCGGCGCCTACAGCGAGACGTTCGGCCGCAAGGTCGTGCTGCCCAGCCAGGGCACGGCGGTGAACCCGGTCCCGTACAAGGACGCCGACACGCTCCCGAAGGCCCAGCAGGCGGCCCTGCTCACGCTCACGACGTGCCACCCCCAGTTCAGCGCCCGCGAGCGGCTCATCATCACCTCGGTGCTGACCCAGCAGGTGCCGAAGAACCAGGTCAAGGACTACGGCGACCTGCTGTCGAAGATCGGGGAGGCCTGATGTACGCCTGGATCTGGCGCAAGCTCCCCGGCCCGTTCGCGGCGAAGCTGACGATCGCGGTGGTGCTGGCCATCGGCGTGGTCGCGCTGCTGATGTTCGTGGTGTTCCCCTGGCTGGAGCCGCGGCTGTGGTTCAACGAGGTCGCGGTCAACTGAGGTTCGGCGTCTTCCTGGTCAGCGGCCGCTTCCCCGGCCAGCGGGACGGCGACGTCCTCCGCCGGTCGGTCCGCGCCGCCGAGCTGGCCGAAGAAGCCGGGTTCGACGACGTCTGGTTCGCCGAACACCACTTCATGCCCTACGGCGTCTGCCCCTCCGCCATCACCCTCGCCGGGCACGTGCTCGGGCGGACCTCGCGGATCGGTGTCGGGACCGCCGTCAGCGTCCTGTCGACCACGCACCCGGTCGCCCTCGCCGAACAGTGGGCGGTCCTCGACGCCGTTTCCGGCGGGCGGCTGCGGCTTGGCGTCGGCCGCGGTGGGCCGTGGCGGGACCTCGAGGTCTTCGGGACCGGGCTGGACCGGTACGAGCGCGGCTTCGAGGAGACCCTCGACGTCTTCCTGCGCGCCACCACCGGCCGCGTCGAGGCCCGCGGGCGGCACTTCGCCTTCCGGGAAGTGCCCGTCGTCCCGGGCCCCGAACGGCGGCCGGACGTCGTCGTGGCCTGTGGCGGGCCGGAGTCGGACGCCGTCCGGCAGGCCGCCGCACGAGACCTCCCGCTCCTGCTGGGCCTGCACGCCGACGACGAGGAAAAGGCGCGCACTGTCGCGGCCTACGGGAAGCCCGCCGACCACGTCTCGACCGTGCTCTGCCAAGTCGGTGACGCCGACGTCGTCCGGCGCGCGCTCCCGGCGTGGCTGGCGGACGGGCTCGGCGCCCACGTCACGGTCGACGGCAGGCCCGGGCCGCGGAAGGACCCGGGGGAGTACACCGAACGGCTCTGCGCGATCCACCCGGTCGGCGACGCCGGCCACTGCGTCCGGACGCTGGAAACGAGCCTCCGGCGCACCGGCGTCTCCCACGTGCTGATGTTCGTGGAAGCGTCGGGTACGCCGGAGGGCACGTTCGAGAACATCGCGCGGATCGGCACCGAGGTGCTGCCCGCGCTGCGGGCTAGCAGTCCCGCAGTTCCGGGCTCTGGTTGAGCAGCTGGCCGCGCGGCGAGACGAACGCGCGGTAGCGGTCGCCGCCGACTTCCGACTGGCGGAACACGGCGACCCGGTGGCAGTTCTGGAAGGCCAGCTTGACGCCGAAGTGCCGCTCGAGGCCGCCGCGGATCGCGTCGGAGGCCAGTGCGCGCAGCAGCTGCCCGCGGGCGGCCTCGCTCGGCGGCGGCGTTTCGTTGTCGGCGAAGCCGTCCGCCGCACCCTCGGCGTCGGCGATGACGCCGGTGATGACCTCCCAGGCGTACGGCAGGGATTCCTTGACGCAGGTGACGAACTCGGCGTCGGTGACCTCCCCGCGCTCGGCCTTCTCCAGCAGCGCGGGTGACACGTCCAGGGACATCGAACCTCCAGTTTGAGCAGGGCCACCCTCTTGGCTACCGGCTGGGTGGCCCGGCCACAAGAGAAAACGATGATCATCACCACTTTGGCGGAAGGGCTCACTCCCAGCGGAACAACCGGACCGCGAGCGCCGTGCCGAGCACCGCGAAGCCGGCGAGCGCGGCCAGCTGCAGCGGCTGCACGCCGGCGCCGATCCAGGCGTCCTGCAGCGGTTGCGAGCCCGGCGGCACGTAGTCGCCGATCCGCCGGAGCACGTCCGGCAGGAACGGCCGCGGCAGGTAGACGCCCCCGAAGAACATGATCGGCAGGAACGCGACCAGGGCGACCCCGGTGGCCGCCTTGGACGTGCGGGCGACCGCGGCCGCGATCAGGCCGAGCGCGAACGTCGCGACCACCCCGAGCACCAGCGTCAGCGCGAACGACAGCGGGTGCTTCGGCAGCGGGACGTCGTGGACGACGTTGCCCAGCACCAGCACGAGGACGATGCCGGCCAGCGAAACGACGACGTGGATGAGCAGCTGCGCGCCCAGCAGGTTGACCGGGTGCACCGGGGTGGTGGCCAGGCGGCGCAGCACGCCCTGCTCGCGGTAGGTGGCGACGGCGGCCGGGATCGACTGCAGGGCCAGCATCGCCAGGCTCACGACGATCAGCGACGGCACCCAGGCGTCGAGGAGGCGCAACCCGCCCGCCGCCTCGTTGGGTTTGCTCATGCCCGGGATGGCGCCGATGGCGAGCAGCAGGATCGACGGCAGCAGCAGGCCGCCGGCCGCCGCGAACGGCGCGCGGAGGAAGAGTTTCGCCTCGGTGGCGGTGATCTTGGCGAAGGTGTTCACCGGGTGCTCCTGGTCAGCGAGACGAACGCATCGTCCAAAGTGGAGGCTCCGGCGGCGGCGCGGAGCTCGGTCGGGGTGCCGGTGGCGACCACGCGCCCGGCGTCGAAGATCGCCACGCGGTCGCAGAGCCGCTCGGCTTCGTCCATGAAGTGGGTGACGAGCAGGACCGTGACGCCGGCGGCGCGGACGCCCTCGACGAGCCGCCACGTTTCGCGGCGGGCGTGCGGGTCGAGCCCGGTGGTCAGCTCGTCGAGGATCGCCAGCTCCGGCTGCCCCACCAGCGCCAGTGCGATCGACACGCGCTGCTTCTGGCCGCCGGAAAGCTTCCCGAAGCAACTGCGGGCGTGGTCGCGCAGGTCGAGCTGGTCGAGCAGGACGTCGATGTCGGCGGACTGCGGGTAGAAGGACGCGAACAGCTCCAGCGCCTCGCGCACCCGCAGTTTCGCCGGCAGCTGGCTCTCCTGCAGCTGGACGCCGACGCGGCGGGTCAGCGCCGCGTGGCCGGTCGCCGGGTCCAGGCCGAGCACGGAAATCGTGCCGCCGTCGGCCTGGCGCAGGCCCTGGAGGCATTCGACGGTGGTGGTCTTCCCGGCGCCGTTCGTGCCGAGGATGCCGAAGATTTCGCCGCGCTCGACGGTGAACGAAACGCCGTCGACCGCGACCCGGGAGCCGTAGCGCTTGCGGAGATCGGTGACTTCGATGAGGGGCATGGGAATCAAGCTACGAACCGGCGGCAGCTTCGGTAATGACGCTGAATCCCCAGCTCAGGTAGCGTTTTGCTGAACTGGGGGTGGGGCTGGGCCCACCCCGTTCGTGGGGCTTCGGGCAGTGCGCGGGCCGGTGCCGATCGGCGAGGATCGCGGGGGGAAGGAGGTGCCGGATGCCGTACCTGCGTGCGCTGGGCCGGGCGCTGGCGCTGGCCGCGCACTCGTTGCGCAGCTGGCTCGACGTGCTCGTCCAGCTGATCGCGTTCGCGCTCCTGTGCGTCGGCGTGGTGTTCTTCCTCGGCCCGGTGATCGAATGGGCCCGCGGGCGGTCGGCGACCATGCGGACGCTGGCCGCGCGCTGGTGCGGTGTCGAGGTCGCCACGCCGTACCGGCCCGCGCCGCCGGATCCGGTGCGCGAGCGCGACGGCTGGTACCGCGATGGCAACCAGCTCTACAAGAGAGCGTTCTGGATCCGCTGGCAGCACCGCCTCACCTGGGCGCTGGAAGATCCGGCGGCGAACCGCGAATTCGGCTGGCAGCTGGTGAACCCGCTGGTCACGCTGCTGCTTCCGGTGGCCGTCGTGCTCGGCGGGCCGCGGGTGCTGCGCGGCTACGGCCGGTGGACGCGCTGGTGGCTCGGGCCGCGCCCGGCCGCCGAGCGGCGCCGGAACTGGTTCCACCGGCACCTCGAAGCGCTGGGCCACCAGCTCGGCATCCTCGCGCTTTCCGTGGTGCAGCTGGCCTTTTCGGTGGTCCAGCTGGTGGTCGTGGCCGTCGCCACGCCGCTGGCACCCGCGGTCGTGCTGTGGAGCCGCTCGATCACCGACTCCCTGCGCCGCGAAACCGAAAACTGGACCGGGGTGCGGATCCCGCGGCCGTACCAGCCGCCGCCCGGGTTGCCGCTGCCCCGCGCCGACGGGCTCTACCAGGTCGGCAGGCAGCTGTACGAAGAAATGTTCTGGCCGCTCCAGAACGCCCGCACGCGGTGGATCCTGGGTGACCGGGCCACCTGGCGGGACATGGCAGGCGGTGTGCTGAGCACCCTCGTGTCGTTCGTTTGCTCGGTGCCGGCGCTCGTGTTGTTCGGCTGGGGCATGACCGGGATCTGGACGCTCTGGGTGTGGCGGCCGTTCGTGTCGCCACGCGTCCGGTGGTCCCCGCTGCCCGAGGTGTCGACGCACCTCGGCGCGCTCGCGCAGACGCCGTTGATCCTGCTGGCGCTGGTCGTCGCCGTGGCGCCGGCACCCTGGCTCGCCCGCCAGCAGGCCCGCTTCGCGCGGACGTGGTTCGGGCCGACCGAATCCGCCCGGCTGGCCCAGCGCGTCGAACGGCTCGAGCGGACGCGGTCCGACGTCACGGTCACGCAGGCGGCGGAACTGCGCCGGATCGAGCGCGACCTGCACGACGGCATCCAGTCGCGGCTGGTCGCCATGGGCATGAAGCTGGGCGCGGTCGAGGCACTGGTGGACACGGACCCGGAGGCGGCGAAACGGCTCGCCGCGGAGCTGCGCGCGGCGTCGTCGGAGGCGCTCACCGAGCTGCGGGCGCTGATCCGCGGTATCCACCCGCCGGTGCTGTCCGAACGCGGGCTGCTGGACGCCGTCCGCGCGCTGGCGCTGGACAGTCCGCTGAAGGCGCAGGTCACCGGCGCACTGCCGGGACGTGCCGAGGAACCGGTGGAGTCGTGCGTGTACTTCGCGGTGTCCGAACTGCTCGGCAACGCGGCGAAGCACGGCGCGAAGCGGGTGACGATCGAGGTGGCGTTCGCCGACGGGCTGTTGACGTTCGTCGTGACCGACGACGGCCTGGGTGGTGCGGACCCGGCCCGCGGCTCGGGACTGCGGGGAATCGAGCGTCGCCTGGGCGGCTTCGACGGTAGGTTGACGCTGACCAGCCCGATCGGCGGCCCGACGAAGGCGACCTTGGAGATCCCGTGTCAGCTCGACCAAGAACCCTCGTCGCCGAGGACCAGTACCTCCTCCGAGACGGCCTGACGCATCTGCTGACCGCACACGGCTTCGACGTCGTCGCGGCGGTCGCCACCGGCCCGGAACTCGTGGCGGCGTTGCGCGACCACCGGCCCGACGTGTCCATTGTGGACGTGAGGATGCCGCCGACGAACACCGACGAGGGGCTGCAGGCCGCGCTGGCCGCCCGCCGTGACGTCCCCGGGCTGCCGATCCTGGTGCTGTCGCAGCACGTCGAGCAGTTGTACGCGCGCGAACTGCTGGCCGACGGCACCGGCGCGATCGGCTACCTGCTGAAGGACCGCGTGTTCAACGCCGAGCAGTTCATCGACGCCGTCCGCCGGGTCGCGGCGGGCGGCACCGTGATGGATCCCGAGGTCATCGCGAAACTGGTGGCTGGCAACGCTTCCGACCCACTGGCGGCGCTGACCCCGCGCGAACGCGAGGTGCTGGCGCTGATGGCGGAGGGCTGCTCCAACGCGGCGATCGCGGCCCGGCTGCACTTCAGCGAGGGAGCCGTCGGCAAGCACACGGCGAACATCTTCGCGAAGCTCGACATCACGGCTTCGGACGACACGAACCGCCGCGTGCTGGCCGTGCTGGCGTACCTGGGGTCCTAATCGTTCACCAGCTCAGCCGCGCGAGATCCGGGTCATCTCCTCGCGCTCCACGACCTTGACCCGCTCGCGGCCCGCCGCCGAGCCCAGCGCCTTCTCGTGCGCGTCGAGCCTGCCCCAGCCGTCCCAGTTGGTGAACGGGATGCCGCGGGTCTCGAGGAAGTCGAGGATCGCGTCCGGCGACGAGGACTTCGGGGCGGTGAGGGTGTCCGCGTCCGCCAGCAGGCTGGCGATCGTCTCGGCCGCGTCGCCCTTGGTGTGGCCGATCAGGCCGATCGGGCCGCGCTTGATCCAGCCCGTGACGTACACGCCCGGCAGCTGGTTCTCGTCCAGGTCCAGCACCCGGCCCGCCTGGTTCGGCACCACGCCCGCCACGTGGTCGAACGGCAGCTCCGGCAGGTGCGACGAGAGGTAGCCGACCGCGCGGTACACGGCCTGGACGTCCCAGTCGTGGAACTCGCCGGTGCCGCGGACGTTCCCGTCGCCGGTCAGCTCGGTCCGCTCGGTGCGCAGGCCGGTCACCTTGCCGTCCTCGCCGAGGACCTCGGCGGGCGAGTGGAAGAAGTGCAGGTGCAGTCGGCGCCGGCGGGAGCCCGGCTCGCGGATGGCCCACTCCTGCAGCGTCTTCACCACCATGTCGATCTGCTTCGACGCGCGCAGGGCGGCGATGCTGCCCTCGTCGAACTCGATGTCCTCGGGGTACACGATGACCTCGACGTTCGGCGAGTGGTCCAGCTCACGCAGCTCCAGCGGCGTGAACTTCGCCTGCGCCGGGCCGCGGCGGCCGAACACGTGCACGTCGGTCACCGGGCTGGCCTTCAGCCCCTGGTAGACGTTGTCCGGGATGTCGGTGGTCAGCAGCTCGTCGGCCGTCTTGGCCAGGACCCGGGCGACGTCCAGCGCGACGTTCCCGACGCCGAGGACGGCGACCGAAGAGGCGGTCAGGGGCCAGGTGCGCGGGACGTCCGGGTGGCCGTCGTACCAGGAGACGAAGTCGGCCGCGCCGTAGCTGCCGTCGAGGTCGATGCCCGGGATGTCGAGCGCGCGGTCGGCGGACGCGCCGGTCGAGAAGATCACCGCGTCGTAGAACTCGCGCAGCTCGTCGAGCTTGATGTCGGTGCCGTAGTCGATGTTGCCCAGCAGCCGGATGTTGGGCTTCGAGAGCACCTTCTCCAGCGCCGTCACGATGCCCTTGATGCGCGGGTGGTCGGGTGCGACGCCGTAGCGGATCAGCCCGAACGGCGCCGGCATGCGCTCGAACAGGTCGATCTGCACGTCGGCGTCGGACTTGTCGAGGATGTCGGCGGCGTAGATGCCGGCGGGACCGGCACCGACCACGGCTACACGAAGAGAACGGCTCACCCGCTCCACGGTAAGTTAGGATTACCTAACCTGAAATGTGATTTGGCGTACGGTCCACGGACTGGGAGCCGGTAAGCTCGGGACATGCGCGTTCTCGTCGTCGACAACTACGACAGCTTCGTCTACAACCTGGTCCAGTACCTGGCCCAGCTCGGCGCCGACTGCACGGTCTGGCGCAACGACGTCGTGGACCTCGACCGCGTGCCCGAGTTCGACGCCGTGCTCGTCTCGCCCGGCCCGGGGACCCCCGAACGCGCCGGCCAGAGCATGGACGTCATCCGCAAGTGCGCCGAGACGCGCACGCCGATGCTCGGCGTCTGCCTCGGCCACCAGGCGCTCGGCGTCGTCTACGGCGCGACCGTCGACCGCGCGCCCGAGCTGCTCCACGGCAAGACGAGCCAGGTCCGGCACACCGGCGCCGGCGTCCTCGCGGACCTGCCGGAGGAGTTCACGGCCACCCGGTACCACTCGTTGACCGTGCTCCCCGAAACGATCGCCGAAGACGTCTTCGAGGTCACCGGCCGCACCGAGTCCGGCATCGTGATGGGCATGCGCCACCGCGAGCTGCCGCTCGAAGGCGTCCAGTTCCACCCGGAGTCCGTGCTCACCGAAGGCGGCCACCGGATGCTGGCGAACTGGCTGGCCGCGGCGGGCCACCCCGTCGACCCGGCCCGGGTGAACGAGCTCGAGCGCGCGACCAAGGCGCTCCAGAAGGCCGCTGTTGCGTGATCCGGCTCGAGGGGGTCGGGAAGCGGTACGGGCGCGGTGACTTCGTCCTCCGCGACGTCGACCTGACCATCGAGCCCGGGCACGTGGTCGGCGTCCTCGGCAGCAACGGCTCCGGGAAGTCGACGCTGCTGCGCATCATGGCCGGCGTCTCGCACCCGACCACCGGAGCGGTGCGGGGTACTCCGCGGATCGGCTACCTGCCGGACCGCTTCCCGGCCGGCCAGCGCATGGGCGCCCGCGCGTACCTGCGGCACATGGCCCGCATCCACGGGCTGGCCGACCTCTCGGTGATCGACCCGCTGCTCGACCGCCTGGCCCTCGTCGGCGGCCCGTCGGCCCCGCTGCGGACGCTGTCGAAGGGCAACGCGCAGAAGGTCGGCCTCGCGCAGGCGGTGATGGTGCGCCCCGACCTGCTGATCCTCGACGAGCCGTGGTCCGGTCTGGATACCGGGACGCACACGATCCTCGGCGAGCTCGTCGCCGAGACGCGGGCGCGAGGAGCGAGCGTGGTGTTCACCGACCACCGGCCCCAGGTGGTCCACGACCACGCCGACGTCGTCCACCTGATGAAGGACGGCCGCCTGACGGCGGAGAGCGCAGAGCCGACCACGCGCATCGTCCTGCGCGGCGGCAACGCGGGCTGGACGGACGAGCCCGGCGTGCGGCACGCGGTGGTGGAAGGCGCCCAGGTGGTGCTGACGGTCGAGGTCACCCGCGTCGACGCGGTCTTGAGGCGGGCCCTCGACGGCGGCTGGTCGGTGCGGGAGGTGGCGCCGTGCTCGCCATGACCCGGTACTACCTGGTGTTGCTGGGTCATTCGCAGCGGTACCTGCCGGCATTGCTGGCGTATCTCGCCCTGTGCGTGATCCTCTACGCCGACCCGCACTCGCCCCCGCTGCCCCTGTTCGGCATCAGCGCGGGCGGCCTCCTGGTCGTCTCGTGCTGGCTGACGATCGCCCTGCTGGACATCGAAGACCCGGTCCAGCGCCTGGTGACGTTGAGCCACGCCCGCCACTGGCACCGCATGATCACCGGCGCGGTGCTGACGGTCCTGGCCTGTTCCCTGGTCCTGACGGCGATCACGGAGGTGTGGTCGGCACTCAAGGCGTTGAAAGTCCAGCCGGCGGCGCTGGGGATCGGGTTCCTCGCCCACCTCGCGTGCGCACTGCTGGGGATCGCGATCGCCCTGCCGTGCTCCAGGCTGCTGGTCAACCGAGTCGGCTGGACGGTCTTGGCCGCGGTGATCACCCTGGTGGTGGTCCTGCTGGCGAAGATCCCGCTGGTCCACCCGCTTTTGCACGCCTTGACCGACGACGAGCCGGTTGGCGGCCCGTTGGCTTTGGCCCTGCTCACGGCGGCGGCGATGCTGGCCGTCAGCTTCTTCGCCGTTTCGGCTCTGGTCCGACGACGCTCCTGACTGCAATTTGCAATCTTCATTTTCCGGCCCAGCCTTCCAGCCACCCCCGGGGCCGACTAAGGTTCGGGGCCTCTCCGGTTCCGGGCGAAGGGAGATCGGGTGACGGCTGGGATCGTCGCGATCACCGTGCCAAACTCCGGCCGCGAGCTTCCGGAGCTCGCCGACTGGTTGCGCGGCGAAGCCGAGCTTCGCGGGCGCGTCCAAGTCTTCGATGCCGTTGTCGTCGGGGTTTCGAGTTCCTCGGCCGGTGTCTTCTGCCGCTCGCTCTTCGCGTGGCTGACGCGGGATCGGGAAGCCCACGTCTCCCTCAAGGTCAAACGCTCCGGTGCCGCCGAGGAACTCGAACTCGACTTCGGTGCGGCCAGCGACGCGGATCAAGTTCTCGGTGCCGTGCAAGGGTTTCTCGACCAGCCCTGAGCAAAGAAAAAGGCCCGCACGGCGAAACCGTGCGGGCCTTTCCCGTGAGATCAGGGAGCGCCGGGGGTGGATGGGCCCGTCGGGATCGTGATTCCGCCGTTGCCCTCCGACACCGACACCGAGATCGGCTGGTTGTTGCTGATCGTGGTACCAGCCTTCACGCTCTGCTTGGTGATCGTGCCTTCCGGCTGCCGGCTGCCCCGGTCGGACTGCTGGTTCAGCTGACCGGTCCAGCCCATGCTCTGCAGCTTCTGCTGCGCTTCCTCGACCGGCATGCCCACCAGCTGCGGCATCTCGATCTGGGTCGACGTCGGCGTGGTCGGACCCGTCGACACGGTCAGCGTGATCAGCTCGCCGACCGCCAGCTGGCCACCGTTCGGGTTCTGGGTGATCACCGAATCCTTCGGCACCGAGTCGGACGGTGCCTCGACCTTCTTCGTCTTCCAGCCCGCGCCCTCGAGCGCCGACTTGGCCTGGGAGTACGGCTTGCCGGTGAAGTCGGTGACCGTCTTGAGCTGCTTCGACTTGCCGACCGTGATCCGGACGCTGCTGCCCTGGTCGACCTGGGTCGACGGACTCGGGTTCTGCGTCTGCACCAGGCCGATCTGGTTCGGGTCGGCGACCTCGGTTTCGCCCACGTTCGGGTCGAGGGTCAGCTTCGCGTCGATCAAGGCCTGCTCGGCCTGCTCGCGCGTCTTGTTCGCCAGGTCCGGCACGCTCGCCTTGCCCGGTGCGACGCCGACGTACAGCGTGATCTTCGTGTTCGTCGCGACCGAGACCCCGGGCGACGGGTCGGACTTGATGACCTTGTTGATGTCGTCCTGACCGCACTCCGGGTTGCCGTCGGTCGGCGGCACGCCGCAGGTGACCTGCTTCTGCTCGATCGTGCCGTCGAAGCCCTTGCTCTTCAACGTCTCCCGCGCCTGGGGGACCGTCTGGTGCGTCACGTCCGGGATCGCGACCGTGCCGCCTTCGTTGCTCTTGAACGAGCCCGCCAGCCACATGATCAGCAGCACCGCGCCCAGCACGAACACCGCCGCGATCGCGGCCAGGATCGTGCGGCGACGGCGCTTGGCCTTCGGGTCTTCGTCGTCCGGCTCGCTGTACTCGTCGTAGCGCTGCGGCTGCCGCCGGTCGGCGTTCATCACCTGCGTGCGCTCGTCCTCGGACATCACCATCGGCGCCACCGGGCGCTGGCCCGAAAGGGTGCGCACCAGGTCCGAGCGCATCTCCGCCGCCGACTGGTAGCGGTTCGCCGGGCCCTTCGCCAGCGCCTTCAGCACCACCGCGTCCAGCTCCGGCGCCACCGCCGGGTTCACCGACGACGGCGGGTTCGGGTCCTCCCGGACGTGCTGGTAGGCCACCGCGACCGGGGAGTCGCCGGTGAACGGCGGCTCGCCGGTGATCAGCTCGTACAGCACGCAGCCGGCGGCGTAGACGTCGGAACGGGCGTCGACCGACTCGCCGCGGGCCTGCTCCGGCGACAGGTACTGCGCCGTGCCGATCACCGCGGCCGTCTGGGTCATGGCGGACTGGCCGTCGTGCATCGCGCGCGCGATGCCGAAGTCCATCACCTTGACCGCGCCGTTCTTCGTGATCATCACGTTGGCCGGCTTGACGTCGCGGTGGACGATGCCGTGGCGGTGCGAGAAGTCCAGCGCCGCGCAGACGTCGGCCATGACCTCCATCGCCCGCTTCTGCGACATCGGGCCTTCGGTCTTGACGATGTCGCGCAGCGTCCGGCCTTCGACGTACTCCATGACGATGTACGGCAGCGGCCCGAACTCGGTGTTCGCCTCACCCGTGTCGTAGACCGCCACGATCGCCGGGTGGTTCAGCGCGGCGGCGTTCTGCGCCTCGCGGCGGAAGCGCTCCTGGAACTGCGGGTCCCTGGCGAGGTCGGCACGGAGAATCTTGATCGCGACTTCCCGGCCGAGACGCACGTCGTGGCCGTGGTGGACCTCGGACATGCCTCCGTAGCCGAGCGTCTCGCCCAGCTCGTACCGGTTGGAGAGCAGTCTGGGTGTGCTCATCTCTGGATGCCGTTCCATTCCGTCCAAGGTGTGGTCATGATGCCTTGCCGGCCATCGTCGGTCGTTCCGGGAGTGTCCGCCGGGTAGACGCTCGGAGGCTGCTCCGCGGGCGCCTGTCTGCCCGGGAACACCTGGCTCTGCGTCTGGCCGTTGGGCGGCGCCGAGCCGTTGCCGCTGCTCAGCATCTTCGCCACCAGCACGATCCCCGCCACCAGGACAACGAGCAGGATCGCGGCGAGCAGCGCCCACCAGCCCCACTGCGTCTTCTTCCGGGGGGCCGGCAGCATCACCTGCCGCGGGGCCGGCCGGGACGGCGGGCCGATGGCGACCATCGGGTTCATCGCGGGCGACGGGGGGCCGCCCGGCATCTGTTGCTGCTGCGGGGGGAGCTGCTGCGGCGGGATCGGCACCGGCATCGACGGGGGCGGCGGCTGCTGCTGCACCTGCGGCGGCACCACCGGCTGCTGGCCCGTCGTGTAGGTGGCGTTCACCAGCCCGGACGGCGTCGGCAGCGGCAGCCCGGCGCGGACCGCGGCGACGGCGGCCGCGAACTCGCCGCCGTTGTTGTAGCGCTGCCGCGGGTCCTTGACCAGCGTTGCCTCGATCACCGCACGCGCCGCGGGCGGCACGTCCGGCGGGAGCGGCGGCGCGATGTCGCGGATGTGCATCATCGCGACCGTCACGGCGTTCTCCGACAGGAACGGCCGGTGCCCGGCGAGGCATTCGTAGCCGCACACCGCCAGCGAGTAGACGTCGGACGCCGGCTCGGCCGGTTGCCCGAGCGCCTGCTCCGGGGCGATGTAGTGCGCGGTGCCCATGACCATGCCGGACCGGGTGACCGGGGCCGCGTCCGCCGCCTTCGCCACGCCGAAGTCGGTGATCTTCACCTGCCCGGCCGACGTCACCAGGATGTTGCCCGGCTTGACGTCGCGGTGGACCAGCCCGTGGGAGTGCGCCGCCTGCAGGGCGTTGCCCGCCTGCTCGAGCATGTCGAGGGTGAACTCCGCCGACAGCCGCCCGTGCTTGGCCAGCAGGCCGGCCAGCGGGTCGCCGTCGACCAGCTCCATCACCAGGTAGGCGATCGACAGGTCACCGTCGAGGATGGTCTCGCCGTAGTCGTGCACCGCGGCGATGCCGGGGTGGTTGAGGGACGCCGTCATCCGCGCTTCGGTGCGGAAGCGGTGGAGGAACTCGGCGTCGCCGGAGAGCTCGGTCTTGAGGATCTTGACGGCCACGGTCCGGTCGAGCCGGGTGTCGCTGGCCTGCCAGACCTCGCCCATCCCGCCGACGGCGATCCGGCTCGTCAGCTTGTAGCGGTCGGCCAGCAGCTGACCGGAGGACAGCATGCGCTATCCACCCCCGAGCTTCGCGTTGATCGCCGCGCGGCCGATTTCCGCCGCGACCGTGCCGCCGGTGGCCGCGAGGCCGCGGTTGCCGCCGTCCTCGACGATCACGGCGACCGCGATCTGCGGGTTGTCGACCGGGGCGAAGGCGGTGTACCAGGCGTGCGGTGCGGTGTTCTTGGAGTCCGTGCCGTGCTCGGCGGTGCCGGTCTTCGACGCGATCTGGATGTCCGCGCGCTTCCCGCCGCCCTTGGTGAAGCCTTCGGAGGCGACCATCATGTCCTTGAGGATCGCGGCGTTCGACGACGACAACGCCGGGGTGCCGGTGAGTTCGGTGGGACTGTAGTCCTCGATGGTCGACAGGTCCGGCGCCAGCACCGACTGCACCAGCTGCGGCTTCATCGCCATCCCGCCGTTGGCCACGGTGGCCGCGAGCAGGCAGTCCTGCAGGGGGGTCAGCCGGACGTCGCGCTGGCCGATGCCGCTCTGGTAGAGCGCGCCCTGCGAGTCGAGCGGGCCGACCGTCGACGGGGCGACCTTCATCGGCACGGTCAGGTCGGTCTGCCCGATGCCGAAGTTGGCCGCCGTCTTCTTGATCTTGTCCGCGCCGAGCTTGCCGGCGAACTCCGCGAACGGCACGTTGCAGGAGTGCGCCAGCGCGTCCTTGAACGTGTCGCCGGGGCAACCCTGCCCCGCGTAGTTCTCCAGCGTGATGCTCGTGCCGGGGAGCTTCGTGTTCGGCGCGGTGTTGACCTTGGTGTCCGGGCCGTTGCCGTCCTCGAGCGCGGCCGCCGCGGTGACGATCTTCATCGTCGAACCCGGCGGGTAGGTCTCGGAGATCGCCCGGTTCAGCATGGGCTTCTTCGGGTCCTTGTTGTTCGCGTTCCAGGCGTCGGTCTGTGCCTTCGACGTGTGGGACGCGAGCGCGTTCGGGTCGTACGACGGCGTCGAGACCATCGCCAGGATCCGGCCGGTGCTCGGCTCCATCGCGACGACGGCGCCGGTGTAGCCCTTCTGCGTCATCAGGTCGTACGCGGCCTTCTGCACGGCCGGGTCGATGGTCAGCCGGACGTTGCCACCGCTCGGGTCGCGGCCGGTGACCATGTCCGACAGCCGCCGCACGAACAGCCGCGGGTCGGAGCCGTTGAGGACGTCGTCCTCGGCGCGCTCCAGGCCGCCGGCGCCATAGTTGATCGAGTAGTAGCCGGTGACCGGCGCGTACATCGGGCCGTCGGCGTAGGTCCGGATGTATTTGTACTTGTCGTTCGACGGGTTGATGCCGGCCAGCACCTCGCCGTTGGCCTGCGACACGATCTTGCCGCGCTGGCGGGCGAACTCGTCGTAGAGCACGCGCGCGTTGCGGGAGTCGGTGCGGTAGTCGTCGGCCTTCACCACCTGGATGTAGGTGGCGTTGGCCAGCAGCAGGACGACCATCACGAGCATCGCCATGCCGACCTTGCGGAGCGGGGTGTTCATGCCTGTGCGCCCCCGTCCGCCGGCGGGCGCTGCACGAGCACGGTGTGCGCTTCCGCGATCGGGGCCTGCGGCTGCTGCTGCGGCTTCGGGCGGGCGGCCGGCTTGCGGGCCGCGTCCGAGATGCGCAGCAGGAGCGCGACCAGGATGTAGTTCGCGAGCAGCGACGAACCACCCTTCGACAGGAACGGGGCGGTGATACCGGTCTCCGGGATGAGTTTCGTGACCCCGCCGACGACGACGAAGATCTGCATGACCATGGTGAACGCGAGCCCGCCGCCCAGCAGCTTGCCGAACGTGTCGCGCACGGCGAGCGCGCTCCGCATGCCGCGCATGGCGACCATCAGGTACAGCATCAGCACCGCGGCCAGGCCGATGAAGCCGAGCTCTTCGCCGATCGACGCGGTGATGAAGTCGGTGTTGGCCTCGGGCACCATGTCCGGACGGCCGGCGCCGAGCCCGGTGCCGCCGACGCCGCCGGTGCCCAGCCCGAACAGGCCCTGCGCCAGCTGGTAGCCGCCGCCGGCCTGGTCGTAGGTGGCCAGCGGGTCCAGCCAGTTCGCCACGCGCTGCTGGACGTGCGTGAAGAGGTTGTAGGCGATGACGCAGCCGACCGCGAAGAAGCTCAGGCCCAGGACGACCCAGATGACCCGCTCGGTCGCGACGTAGAGCATCACCAGGATGACGCTGAAGAACAGCAGCGACGTGCCGAGGTCCTTCTCGAACACCAGGATGCCGATGCAGACGAACGCCGCGATCAGGATCGGGCCGAGGTCGCGGGCGCGCGGCAGCTCGACGCCGACCAGCTTCTTGCCCGCCACCATGAACAGGTCCCGCTTCGACACCAGGAACGAAGCGAAGAAGATCATCAGCAGGATCTTCGCGAACTCGCCCGGCTGGATCGAGAAGAACGGCAGCTTGAGCCACACCTTGGCGCCGTTGACCTCGGACAGGCTGGACGGCAGCAGCGCGGGCAGCGCGAGCGCGACGATGCCGACCAGGCCGGCGGTGTAGCCGTAGCGGGTCAGCGTGCGATGGTCGTTCACCACGATCAGTACCACGACGAAGAACACGAGCGAGATCACCGTGAACAGCACCTGTGCGGTGACCGCGGGCGTGTAGTCCTTGCCGTTCTGCGTGGCGCGCTCGGCCAGTGCCAGGTCGATCCGGTGGATCATCACCAGCCCGATGCCGTTCAGCAGCGCGACGCAGGGGAGCAGCACCGGGTCGGCGTAGGGCGCCCACTTGCGGACGGCCAGGTGCGCGGCGCCGAAGATCGCGAGGTAGGCGAGGCCGAGCCAGATGATCGACCAGGTCAGCTCCTGCTCCTGGTTCGCTTCCACCAGCACCAGCGCGATGGTGACGATGAAGGAGGCGAACCCCAGCAGCGCCAGCTCGGTGTTGCGGCGCGTCGGGACCTCGCGCGGCGGGTTCGTCTGGAACTGCGCGGCGAGCGGTTCGGCGGAACGCGCGACGGGCTGGCCCATCAGTTACCGCCTCCCGTCGTCGGTGCCGTCGAACTCGGCGTCGAGCAGTCCCTCCCCGCTGGCTGGTTCGCCGACGACGGAGCAGTGGAGCCGGCCGGAGCCGACGGAGTCGTCGTCGGCGTGACCGGAGGGGTCGGTGTCGGCGTCGGGGACGCCGGACTGCCCGTCGGCGCGCAGTTGTTCAGGCGCTTGCGCAGCTGCAGGAAGTCGTCGATGTACTTCCGGGCTTCGTCGAGGCTGTCCTTCTTGACGCCGTTCTGCACCGCCAGCCGCGCGTCCTCCTGGAGCTGGGTGACGCGCAGCTTGTCCGTGCACACCTGGCTCGGCGGGCAGGACCCCTGCTCGTAAGCGTGCAGGTCGATGCCGAGGATGCTGCCGGGGACGCCGCGGTAGATCACGACCTCGCCGTCCGATCCCTCGCCGACATAGTACTGACTCAGCACGAAGTAGCGGGTCGCGATGGCGGCCGCGGCGAGCACCACGAGGACCACCAGCGCGCCGGCCAGCCAGCGGAACCGCTTCCGGCGCCGGGCCTTGGGGTCTTCACGGGGCTGGGGCAGCTCCTGGCGCGGCGGCGGGGGCGGCTGGGTCAGCGCCCTGGCCCGCGCCGCGGGCGAGTCGCCCTGGTGCCGTTCGTCGCTGCCGTCGCCGGCGGCGCCGCCCACTATGGGCGCGTCCTCGCCGAAGTCGACGTCGACGACATCGGCGATGATCACCGTGACGTTGTCCGTGCCGCCGCCCTTGAGCGCCAGCTCGATCATCCGGTCCGCGCACTGCTGCGGGTCCGGGATCTGCACGGCCTCGGCCAGCGTCTCGTCGCTGACCATGCCGGACAGGCCGTCCGAGCAGATCAGGTACCGGTCGCCGGCGCGGGCTTCGCGCACGGTCAGGCTCGGCTCGACCTCGTGCCCGGTGAGTGCCTTCAGCAGCAGGGACCGCTGCGGGTGCACCGCGGCCTCTTCGGGCGTGATCCGGCCCTGCTCCAGGAGTTCGTTGACGAAGCTGTCATCGCGGGTGATCTGCGCGAACTGACCGCCGCGCAGCAGGTAGGCCCGCGAGTCGCCGACGTGCACCAGCCCCAGCCGGGTGCCGGCGAACAGGACGGCGGTGAGCGTGGTGCCCATGCCGTCGAGGTCGGGGTCCTGCGAGACCAGTTCGGCGATCGCGGCGTTGCCGTTCGCGACCGCCTCGCGCAGCTGGGCGAGCAGGTCGTCGCCCGGCTCGTCGTCGTCGAGCGGGGCGAGTGAGGCGATGACGACCTTGCTGGCGACTTCGCCCGCCGCGTGCCCACCCATGCCGTCGGCGAGCGCGAGCAGGCGAGGGCCGGCGTACACGGAGTCCTGGTTGCTCGAACGCACCAGGCCCCGGTCGCTGCGGGCTGCGTAGCGGAGGACGAGAGTCATGGGCGAAGCTCGATCACCGTCTTGCCGATCCGGATGGGGACTCCGAGCGGGACCCGGAGGGGTGCAGTGACCTTAGCCCGGTCCAGGTACGTCCCGTTCGTCGAGCCCAGATCTTCCACGTACCAGTCCTCGCCGCGCTGGGCGATCCGCGCGTGCCGGGTCGACGCGTAGTCGTCGTCCAGCACCAACGTGGAGTCGTCGGCGCGGCCGATCAGGATCGGCCGCCCGTCCAGCGCGATGCGGGTCCCCGCCAGCGCGCCGTGGGTCACGAGCAGCTGCTGGGGGGACTTGCTGTTGCGCGGCTTCTTCTCCTTCTTGCGCCCGAAGGTCGGCACCTGGACGCGCATGCCCGACGCGGCGTAGAGGTCCGAGCGCACGACTCGGAGCGCGGCGAACACGAAGAGCCAGAGCAGCACGAGGAAGCCCACCCTGGTGAGTTGTACGACCAGCTCTGGCACTTGGTGTGTCCGCTCCCGACTCTTCCGCGCAGCCGCGACGCGGGTACGCCGCGGTCCCCCCGCACGTCAATTCTGCGGGAACAGTATTCCGTGCCCCCAGTCAGCCCTGTGTACGGAACACGAGGGACGAATGGCCCACCCGGATGACGTCGCCGTCGGCGAGCTGCCAGGTCTGGACCGGGGTGCCGTTCACGGTCGTGCCGTTGGTCGAGCCGATGTCGGCGAGCGTCGCGCTCTGGCCGTCCCAGGTGATCTCCAGGTGGCGGCGTGAGACCCCGGTGTCCGGCAGGCGGAAGTCCGCGTCCTGGCCGCGGCCCACGACGTTCCCGCCCTGCTTCAGCGAGTACGTGCGGTTCGAGCCGTCGTCCAGCTGCAGGCTCGCCGCGAGCTGGCGGCCCGGCGCCGGCGGGGCGTAGCCGCCCTGCTGGCCGTACGGGTCGCCGGCCGGCTGGCCGTACGCCTGCTGCTGGCCGTACTGGTCGTACCCGCCCTGCTGCTGGCCGCCGTACTGGTCGTAGCCACCCTGCTGGTAACCGCCCTGGTCGTACCCGCCGCCCTGCGGCTGGCCGTAGCCCTGGTCGTAGCCACCGCCCTGGGGCTGGGCGTAACCGCCCTGGTCGTAGCCGCCGCCCTGGGGCTGGCCGTAGCCGCCCTGGTCGTAGCCGCCGCCCTGGGGCTGGGCGTAGCCACCCTGGTCGTAGCCGCCCTGCTGGTGCCCGTACTGGTCGTAGCCACCGCCCTGCTGGGGCTGCCCGTACTGGTCGTATCCACCCTGCTGGCCGTAACCCTGGTCGTACCCGGGCTGCTGGCCACCCTGCTGTCCGTAGCCGTACTGGCCCTGCTGGCCGTACGGGTCACCCTGGTCGTATTGGCCGTAGCCGGGGGGCTGGCTCATTGCTGGGTCTCCTGCGTTGCTGGGTCGTGCCGACCGCGGTGAACCGGCGCCTGAGGGGCGGGCGTCGGGATCGACGGACGAACGGGTCTTGAACTGTCCAGTATGCAGCGCCTCGTTGCGCTCGAGTGATACGACGACGTCACCATAGGTGTCCAGGCCCTCGGCGGCGAGGTGTTCGGCCACCGCCCTGGCGAGCACCTGGGTGACGCGTTGCTCGTCCTCTGCCATGCGCTCGTGGTCAGCCGCCCCCAGGGACACGATGTAGTGATTCGGGGCGAGCTGCCGACCGCCTGCCAGCTCACGAACGTTCTCCTCACTCTCCCGCTCGAGGGCGATCGCCACTTCCTGCGTGACGACGTTGCCACCGAACATGCGCGCGAAAGTGTTCCCCACCAGGTTCTCGAGTCGCCTGTCGAATCGTTCGGCGCGGCCCACCGGGGAAAACCTCCTCACACGTGTGCTTCCGCACCGATCCTATCCGGGTGAGCCAGCCTCTACACGGCCCCCGGTGAAAGCCGTCGAAACGACCTGCTAGTCTTCTCCTCGCTGCTTGAGAGAAGCACTCGGGCGAGTGGCGGAATGGCAGACGCGCACGGTTCAGGTCCGTGTGTCCGAAAGGACGTGAGGGTTCAACTCCCTCCTCGCCCACGCTGTTCAGAGCCCCGATCGCTAGCGCGATCGGGGCTCTTCCCGTTGGCCCTATTTCTCCCGGGGGGCCGAGCCCCCCCGGACCCCCACGGTGCCTCCCGTCACCTCCCAGCGTGGTTCTGGTGGGCTAGGTCACTGCGTTCGCCCTGGGCGAAGTTAGGCCGTGTGGGTGGCGATCCAGTCCGCGATCACGTCCGCGCGGCTCGTCGTCTCGATGCCGGCGTGGGGGCAGTCGGGCCCGGTCGCCTCCAGCGAGACCAGACCGTCGTCCGAGAAGTACGGGGCTCCCGAGTCGTACGTGCACGCGCTCGTCGTGATGTCCGGGGCCGCGCCGCGGACGCCGAGGGTCGTCGGGTCCACCTTCGCCACCGCCACCGTGCCCTGCTGCATGCGCGTGGCCGGCTTGGGATTCGTCGCCGTCAGGCTGCCCCAGCCCGCCAGGGTCAGCTGCTGCCCGACCTTCGGGACCGCGCGGCTCACCGGCAGCGGCGTCACCGCGGTCACCGGGGAGTCGAGGCGGATCAGCGCGACGTCGTTCTCCTTGGCCTGGAGGACCTCGGTCGCCTTGCGGGCGATGCCCGACTCCGTGGCCTCGTCGGTCAGGCCCAGCGTCACCGTCGTCGGGTACGGGATCTTGCCCGCGACGCGGTTGCGGTTCGCGTCGTGGAAGCAGTGGCCGGTCGTCACGACCCAAGCGGGCGCGACCAGCGCGCCCGTGCAGTAGCTGCTGTACGTCGAGCCGTCCGGGCGCGGGATCTTCGTCATCGAAACCTTCGCGACGAACCCGTACTGGCCCGGTGGGACGTCGGAACCGTGGGCGACGGCCCAGGCGGCGGGAGCGGTGGAGACGGTCAGGACAACAGCGGCGAGCAGGGCGCGCAGGCGCATTCTTCCCCTTCGTCGAATCGGTGGTCGACCTTCGACGTTAGGGCCGCCGCCGCGCACTGGGAATTCCCTGGCCGGGCGTCACCCGGGTGACGCCCGGCCGGAGGCTCAGCCGGTGTGCGAGGCGATCCAGTCCGCGATGACGTCCACCCGCGAAGTGGTTTCGAGCTGGCTGTGCGGGCAGTCCGGCCCGGTCGACTCGACCGACACCAGCTGCCCGCCCGTTCCGCCCGCGACGAAGTACGGCGCACCCGAGTCGTAGACGCAGGCGCTCGTCGTCGACGTCGGGGCGACGCCCTGGACACCGAGCGTCGCGGTGGCGACCTGGCCGACCTTCACCGTGCCCTGCTGCAGCTTCGTCGACGGCGCCGGGTTGACCGCGGTCAGGCTGCCCCAGCCGGCCAGGGTCAGCAGCTGGCCCACCGACGGCGTGACGCGGTTGACGGTGAGCGGCGTGATCGTCGTCACATCGGCGTCGAGGGTTGCGATCGCGATGTCGTTGACGCTCGACTGGAAGACGGTGACGACGTTGCGCGTCTCGCCCGGCGTGCTCTGGTTGACCGTGCCGAGCAGCACGGACGTCGGGTACGGCACCGGACCGGAGACGCGGTTGCGGTTCGCGTCGTGGAAGCAGTGCCCGGCCGTGACGATCCAGTTCTTCGCGATCAGCGCACCGGAGCAGGCGCTGTTGTACCGGGAGCCGTCGGGCTTCGGGATGTTGGTCATGGTGAGCTTGGCGGCGAACCCGAACTGGCCTGCCGGAACGTCGGAGCCGTTGGCCACGGCCGAAGCCGGGGCGGCGGTGGCGAGCCCGGCGGTCAGGGTGAGGAAGGCAGCGGAAAGCACGGCGCGGATGCGCATCGGTGGATCCCCCTTTTCACGCACCGGCGGCCCGCGCCGGTGATCACCGTCGAGGGTAGCGACGCCGTGGGGGCCGGGAATGCTCTGCTCGGACCAAAAAAACCGGCCCCGGCGGAGTCCGCCGGGGTCGGTTGCCGCATATGTCCCGAGAATTCAGTTCACGCCGACCAGGTCGACGACGAAGATGAGCGTCTCGCCCGGCTTGATCACGCCGCCCGCGCCACGGTCGCCGTAGGCCAGGTGCGGCGGGATGACCAGCTTCCGGCGGCCGCCGATCTTCATCCCCGCGACACCCTGGTCCCAGCCGGAGATGACCTGGCCGGCGCCGAGGCCGAAGCGCAGCGGCTCGCCGCGGTCCCAGGACGCGTCGAACTGTTCGCCGGTCGAGTGCGAGACACCGACGTAGTGCACGGTGACGGTCTTGCCCGCCGTGGCCTCCGCGCCGTCACCGACGGTGAGGTCGGTGATCTCGAGTTCGGCCGGCGCAGGTCCGTCCGGGCGGTCGATGAGGGGCTTTTCCAAGGTCATGGGCCTCACCGTACCCACGCCCCGCAGGCTGCGCCGATCGGACTACGCCCAAAGAGGGGAGAAACGCGAAAAGTCTTCACACTTCTGCTACTGATCGGTAGCGTGCGCTTCGTCACTCTTCTGGACTGAGGGGAGCCCGGGTATGCGACGACGCATCCGCGCCCTGACCGTAACGGCACTGGGGGCCCTCGTGGCCGGGCTGACCCAGGTTGTCCTCACCGCGCCGGCCGCGCAGGCCGCGCTGTCGCCCGACGACTACTGCGGCGGGCAGTGCAGCGACATCCTCCCGCCCGGCGAGAACGGCAACGCCACGCTCGCGGACATCCTGGCGCACAAGGTGTTCGGCACCCGGCCGGCGCACGCCGGCGACCAGCTCGGGAAGTACGCCTCGCTCGCAGGTGGCTACAAGACGCTGACCACCGGCGCGATCAACCAGTACTTCAACGACTCCTCCTTCGGCGTCCCCGGCGACCAGGTGGCGAGCACGACGAAGCCGCGGTCCGACGTCACGATCGTGCGGGACAAGGCCCTCGGCGTCCCGCACATCACCGGCACCACCCGCTCCGGCACCGAGTTCGGCGCCGGCTACGCGGCCGCGCAGGACCGGCTGTGGCTGATGGACGTGCTGCGGCACGCCGCCCGCGGCCAGGTCACCTCCTTCGCCGGTGGCGCCGAAGCCAACCGCGAACTCGAGCAGCAGTTCTTCGCCAACGCCCCCTACACCGAGGCCGAGCTGCAGCAGCAGATCGACCGCACCGCGGCCAGCGGCCCGCGCGGCGCGCAGGGCCTCGCCGACGCGCAGGCCTACGTCGACGGCATCAACAAGTACATCTCCGACTCCTACAACGGCCGGTACTTCCCCGGCGAGTACGTGCTGACCGGGCACGTCGACTCGATCACCAACGCCGGCTCGATCGACCCGTTCAAGCTGACCGACCTGGTCGCGCTGGCCTCGCTGATCGGCGCCGAGTTCGGCGCGGGCGGCGGCGGCGAGGTCCAGAACGCCATCGCGAAGCTCGCGCTGCAGGAGAAGTACGGCGTCGTGCAGGGCGAGAAGGTGTGGCAGAGCCTGCGCTCGGAGGACGACCCCGAGGCGGTCAAGACGCTGCACGACGGCCAGACCTTCCCGTACGGCAAGACGCCGGCCAACGCGAACGGCCGGGCGCTGCCGGACAAGAACTCGGTGACGCCGCAGCCGCTGGTGTTCGACCAGACCGGTTCGGCCGCCACCGCCACGCCGTCCACTGTGGACGTCGCCGCGCCCGCCGAGCTGGAGCCCGCCCGCGGGATGTTCGACAACGGCGTGCTGCCGGCGAACATGCTGAGCGAGAAGCACGGCATGTCCAACGCGCTGCTCGTCTCCGGGGCCAAGACCGCCAGCGGCCACCCGGTCGCCGTGTTCGGCCCGCAGACCGGCTACTTCGCCCCGCAGCTGCTCCTGCTGCAGGAACTGCAGGGCCCGGGCATCAGCTCGCGCGGCGCGGCCTTCGCCGGGCTCAGCATGTACACGCTGCTCGGCCGCGGCCAGGACTACTCGTGGAGCGCGACGACGTCGGCGCAGGACATCATCGACACCTACGCGCTGCAGCTGTGCGACCCGAACGGCGGGACGCCGACGAAGGACTCGAACTACTACACCTACCAGGGCAAGTGCATCCCGATGGACACCGTCGAGGTGAAGAACTCCTGGAAGCCGACGGTGGCCGACGGCACCGCGGCCGGGTCCTACACCCTGCGCAGCTACCGGACCAAGTACGGGCCGGTGCAGAGCCGGGCGACCGTCGGCGGCAAGCCGGTGGCGTACGCGGCGCTGCGCTCGTCCTACTTCCACGAGGTCGACTCGCTGATCGGGTTCCAGGAGCTGAACGACCCGACCTTCGTCAAGTCCGCGGCGGACTTCCAGAAGGCCGCGGCCGACATCAACTTCACGTTCAACTGGTTCTACGCCGACTCGAAGGACATCGCCTACTTCAACTCCGGGGCCAACCCGCAGCGGCAGTCCGATGTGGACCCGAACATGCCGGTGTGGGGCGACCAGGGCCACGACTGGGTGGGCTGGAACCCGGCGGGCAACCTGGCGACCTACACGCCGGCGGCGCAGCACCCGCAGTCGGTCAACCAGGACTACTACGTCAGCTGGAACAACGCCCAGGCCAACGGTTACGCGGCCGCGGGCGCGGACAAGTCGGCTGTGCACCGCGTCGACCTGCTCGACTCGCGCGTCAAGCAGCTGATCTCCAGCGGCACCAAGGTCACCCGGGTCAACCTGACCCAGGCGATGGCGGACGCCGCGCTGGCCGACCTGCGTGCCGAGCGCGTCCTGCCGCTGCTGCTGCAGGTGCTCGACAAGACGCCGACCACCGGCGCGGCCGCGGACGCCGAAGCGAAGCTCAAGACGTGGCTCGCGAACGGCCACCTGCGCAAGGAGACGTCGGCAGGCAGCAAGACCTACGCCGACGCCGACGCGATCCGCATCTTCGACGCCTGGTGGCCGCTGCTCGTCCAGGCCGAGTTCAAGCCGGGCATGGGCGATGCCGCCTACAACGCGATGACGAGCGTGCTCGGCATCAACGAAAGCCCGTCCGGCTGGCAGAACGGCAACGGCCAGCACACCGGCCAGCCCCACAAGGGCTCGTCGTTCCAGTTCGGCTGGTGGGGCTACGTCAGCAAGGACATCCGGCAGGTGCTCGGCCAGCCGGTGGTGGGCCCGCTCGCGCAGACGTTCTGCGGCGGTGGCGACGTCACCGCGTGCCGCCAGGCGCTCGTCGACTCGCTCACCACGGCGGCCGGCCAGCCCGCGAACACCGTCTACCCCGGTGACGCGAACTGCTCGGCCGGTGACCAGTGGTGCGCCGACTCGATCATCCAGAACCCGCTCGGCGGCATCACGCAGGACAAGATCAGCTGGCAGAACCGCCCGACGTTCCAGCAGGTCGTCGAGTACGCCGCGCACCGCGGGGACAACATCGCCAACCTGGCGGCGGCGAAGACGGTCAGCGCCACCAGCGCCGAGACCGGCTTCTACAACTCGCCGGCGTCGAACGCCATCGACGGCAACGCCTCGACCCGCTGGGCCAGCGACTGGAGCGACGACCAGGCGATCACCGTCGACCTCGGCTCGGTCCAGCAGGTCTCGCGGGTGCTGCTCAGCTGGGAAGCCGCCTACGGCAAGAGCTACCGGATCCAGCTCTCGCCGGACGCGGTGCACTGGACGGACGCGGCCGTGGTCACCGACGGCGACGGCGGGCAGGACAACCTGGCCTTCGCCGCCACCCCGGCCCGGTTCGTCAAGATGCAGGGCGTCCAGCGCGGCACCAAGTACGGCTACTCGCTGTACGAGTTCGAGGTCTACGCCCACTGAGAAGCCCGGCCGGGGCACGCGCGGACGCGTGCGTGCCCCGGCCTCCCATTACCGTGAGGCGCATGGACGACTGGACGCCTCGCACCAAGGCCATCGCCGCCGGCCGGCCGCACGGTCCCGGCGAGCCGCTGAACACCCCGCTCGTCGCCACCAGCACCTACCAGGCCGGTGGCGATTTCGCGTATGCCCGCGGGGACGGGACGCCGACCTGGCACGCGCTCGAGGAAGCCGTCGGCGCGCTGGAGGGCGGCGAGGCGACGGCGTTCGCGTCCGGCGTCGCCACCCTGTCCGCGGTGCTGGACCTGCTGCCGGTCGGGTCGCGGGTCGCGGTGCCGACGTTCAGCTACGCCGTGACGCGCGGGGTGCTGGCCCACGCCCAGAAGCTCGGCAAGCTCGCCGTCACCGAGCTCGACCCGACCGACACGGAGGCCTGGGTGGCCGAGGCCGCGACCTCGGACCTGGTCTGGCTGGAGTCGCCGACCAACCCGACCCTCGACGTGATGGAGATCGAGACCATCGCTGCCGCCGCGCGCGGCCGGGTCGTCGTCGACAACACCTTCGCGACGCCGCTGCAGCAGCGGCCGCTCGAACTGGGCGCGGACGTCGTCGTGCACAGCGCGACCAAGCTCATCGGCGGGCACAGCGACCTGCTGCTGGGCATCACCGTGGCCAAGGACCCGGCCGTCGCGGCCGAACTGCGCGGCGCGCGGACGCGGGTCGGCTCGACGCCGGGCGCCCTCGAAGCCTGGCTCGCCCTCCGGGGGCTGCGGACCATGCCGGTCCGGCTCGCGGAGCAGTCCCGCACCGCCGCGCTGCTGGCTTCGCGGCTCGCCGAGCACCCCGCGGTGCGCCGCGTGCGCTATCCGGGCTTCGGGATGATGGTCTCCTTCGACCTCGCCGACGCCGAGACGGCCGACCGCTTCTGCGCGTCGGTCCGGCTGATCCGGTCGGCGACCAGCCTCGGCGGCGTCGAGAGCCTGGTCGAGCGGCGAGCCTGGCTGGCCGGCGAAGAGCGGGTCCCGGCCGGGCTGGTCCGGTTCAGCGTCGGCCTGGAAGATCCCGACGACCTGTGGGACGACTTGGTGATCGCCCTACCGGAGTAACGCGCACCGCCGAATCGTCGATAGTGGCGACATCGCAGGTCAACGCGTTGGGAGTGCATCGTGGGCAGAACGCTGAGCCGGGTCGCCGGGGTCGTTTTCGCGGGCGCGCTCGCCACCTTCGCCGCCGCGCCCGCCGCGGTGGCGCAGACGGAAACCAGCACGACACCGACCGAAACCACGACGTCCACTTCGGAGACTCCCACCACCACGGTTTCGACCACGACCGAGACCACCGCACCGACCACTTCGACCACGACGACCACGTCGGCGCCGGCGACCACCGGGGTCACCTCCACCACGACCCCGAAGACCACGTCGTCGGCGCCGGAATCGGCTGAGCCGCCGAAGGACGACTACCAGGACAACACGGGCCACGGGTTCGTCGGCCTCGGCGGCGAAGGGGTCCTGGTCATCGCCTGCGCGGCCGGGGCACCCGGAAATGTGGCCACGCAGTACCTGAGCGTGACCGGCGGGCCGGACCAGGACGAGGCGGACCCTCGCCTGTGGAACTACTCGGTGCGTGTCGCGGACGCCCCGGCCGGCACCACGACGGCCAAGTTCAGCTGGACCTGCGCCGGCGTCGAAGGCAACGGCACCGTCGAGTTCGAGCAGGAAGAGCCGCCGACCAGCACCACCACCACGACCACCGTCTCCACCAGCGTGCCGTCGAGCACCGCGCCGATCACCACGGCGACTTCCAGCACCACCGTCGCCACCACCGCTCCAGCCGGCAATGCCGCACCGAAAGCCCAGGTCAAGGTCGCGCCCAAGGGCGGCGTCGAGACCGGCTTCGGCGGCACCGCCAGGTGACCGTCCGCCGGGTGGGCGCGGCTGTCGCCGTGCTGGCCCTGGTTCTGGCCGGGTGCGGTACGGCCGAACCACCGAAACCCGCAGCCGCGCCGGTCCCGTCCTCGGTGCCGTTGACCAAACCCTTCAAGGGCGTGCGTCCGACCTCCGTGAAGATCCCGAAGATCGGCGCGGAGTCCAGCCTGCTGGCCGTCGCCGTGAAAACCGACGGCTCGATCTCCGTCCCGTCGGTGCACACGCCGATGCAGGCGGCCTGGTACAAGCTTTCGCCGGTGCCCGGCGACGTCGGCCCGGCGATCGTGCTCGGGCACGTCGACGGCGACAAGAAACCCGGTATCTTCTACAAACTCAAGGACCTCGTGCCGGGCGACGAGGTCGACATCGACCGCAGCGACGGGAAGAAGCTGAAGTTCGTCGTCGACCGGGTCACCCAGGTCCCGAAGGACACGTTCCCGCGCGACGCCGTTTACGGCAACAGCGACCGGTCTGAGCTGCGGCTCATCACCTGCGGTGGCGTGTTCGACCACGCGGAGCACAGCTACAAGGACAACATCGTCGTCTACGCGAACCTGGTGGCCTGAAAGCGCGGCCGGCGTCTCTGTCCGATGTGGATTTCGCCGGGCCGGAACGTTACCGGTTTCCGAAGTGGCTTTCTTCACGTCCAATTCGTTTCCGGTATATACCAGTAATGCGGCAGGATGTCCGAGTCGCCTGATCTTGTGCTTCGGAGCACCGGGCGGCTCGCGTAGTGGGGGTCATTGCGCGTTTCCTTCCCTGGGAGTCAACCTTGAAGAAGTCCCTGGGCCGTCTTGCGGGCGCCGTGCTCGCGGGGGCCCTGCTCACGCTCACCGTTTCGCCTGCCGCGCTCGCGCAGGAGGCGCCGACCTCGTCCGAGGTCGCGCCCACGTCCGAGACGCTGCCGTCGACGGACGTGCCCACGTCCACCTCGGTCCCGTCCACGTCGGAGCAGCCCACCTCGCAGCAGCCGACCTCGGGCCAGCCGACCTCGGAGCCGACGTCGACCGGCACCGGCACGCCCACCTCCGGCAAGCCGACCAAGCCCACCAGCGCGCCGACCACCGAGCCGACCGACCCGTTCCCGCACGGCGACGACTACATCGACGACGTCGCGTACGCGTGGGAGTTCGACGAGGGCACCGGCATCCTGGTCATCGCCTGCAAGGCGGGGGAGCCGCGGAACGTCGTCGCCAACGACTTCACCGTGGCCGCCGGCCCGTTCCAGGACGGCGCGGACGGCCGCTACTGGGGCTTCGACATCAAGCTGAACGAGGGCAAGCACCTGTCCGACGACACGCAGGTCTCCTGGGTGTGCGAGGGCAAGCCGGTCACCCGCCCGGTCGGCCACGGCGGCGGCTCGGCCACCGTCGGCAGCCAGGTCAAGGTGACCCCGAAGGCCGGCGGTGTCGAGACCGGCGGCGGCGCGACGGCCCGGTCCTGACCGCATGACCAAGCAGTTCCGCCGCGGCGGCCGCGTTCTCGCGGCCGCCCTGGCGCTGTCCTTCGCACTGGCCGCCTGCGGGACCCCGGACCCGCAGGCGGCGCCGCCCCCGGCCTCGTCCGCAGCGGCTCCGCCGCCGGTGACCAAGCCGTTCGCCGGCCTGCGCCCGACGCAGCTGAACATCCCGAAGATCGGCGCGCAGTCGTCGCTGGTTTCGGTGCTGCCCAAGGCCGACGGCGGGATCTCGGTCCCGTCGGTGCACACGCCGATGCAGGCGGCCTGGTACAAGATGTCGCCGGTGCCGGGCGAGACCGGCCCCGCGGTGCTGCTCGGCCACGTCGACGGCGACAAGAAGCCCGGCATCTTCTTCAAGCTCAAGGAACTCGCCAAGGGTGACGAGGTCGACGTCGACCGCAGCGACGGCAAGAAGCTGAAGTTCGTCGTCGACCGCGTGGAGCAGGTCCCCAAGGAGACGTTCCCGCGCGAAGCGGTCTACGGCAACAGCGACAAACCGCAGCTGCGGCTGATCACCTGCGGTGGCGCGTTCGACCACGCCGAGCACAGCTACAAGGACAACGTCATCGTGTACGCGAACCTCGTGGCTTGATCCCGCGGGCTCAGCCGACGCCCGAGCCCGGGTACGGGAACTCCGGCTTCAGCTCGGTACCCGGGCACACCCAGCGGCGCATACCCGCGTCGCAGACGGCGTACCCCCAGTTGATCAGGTTGTCCTGCACCTTCTCGGGCACCCTGGCCAGCCGGGTCTTCGTCTCGGCGAGCCGCCGGGTGTGCTCGGCCGGCGCGGGCAGGGCGTCCGGCAGCTCGAAGTTTTCGATGTTGCTGTAGGTCGCCCAGTACGTGCCGGCGAACGTCTTGTCCTCGTAGGACTTCAGCAGCGAGCCGGTGCGCAGCTCGCGGACCTGGTTGTCCATCACGGTCAGCACGCGCAGCAGCTGCATCGGCCAGTTGTGCCTCGGCCTCGTCTCGTGCTTCATCTTCTTGCCCGCGTCGCTGACCAGGACGACCGCGCGCTGGTTCTCGATCGGGTCGAGGCCGAGGTTGTCGTACACGCCGGCGTCGCTGAGCACGATCCTGCGGTCCGGTTGGTGCGGGTCGGGGATCACCACCGGCGAAAGCAGCGGCGGGAAGGCCGAGGACGCGGCGACCGCGGTGGCCAGCGGGATCTGCCCGTGCGGGCCGTGCTGCCGGAAGAACCACCACAGCGAGCCGTCCTGCAGGCTGGTCGCGGTGAACACGAAGTTCGGCCCGGCCGGGTCGAGGTCGGCGAGGCAGCAGTCCCCGAAGAGGTGCTCGGCGTAGCGGCGCGCGAGTTCCTCGCCCGCGCTGCGCCAGGGCATGCACATCGCCTTCAGCGTCACCGGGATGTCGAGGGTGGTGCGGGCCAGCTTCCGGATCGGCGCCACGACCTCCTTGCCGAAGTTCTCCGCGACCCCGTCTTCGCCGAACCACAGCCGGTTCCACGCGTGCGCCAGCACGCCGGCCGCGATCGAACCGCCGGAGACGCTGGAGACGGTGGTCAGCTTCGGCAGCCAGCCGAGCTCGTTGAGCCGCCACAGCGCGCCGGCGTGGAAGAGCATTGCGCGGTAGCCGCCGCCCGAGAGCGCGAGGCCGACGCCGTCCCGTTTCGCCGAGTCCACGTGGGCGAGTTTAGAGCTGCAGCAAGGGCGCGAGCAGCGGCCGTCGCCCGGCCGGGACGTATTCGGCGTAGTTGTCGTACAACGCCTGTTTGGCCAGGTGTGCCGCGCCCGCGCCGTCGGCCGCGCGGATCGCGTCGAGCACTTCGGCGTGGTGGGCGAGCCAGGTGCGCATCAGCGACGTCCGGTTGCTGGCGTGCTCGAGCTTGTCCTCGATCAGTTCCAGCACCACCCCGCGCACGACCTCTTCGCTGACCACCAGCAGGGGATTGCCGGAGATGCGCGCGATCACCTCGTGGAAGGCGACGTCGGCGCGGCTGAACTCGGCGTAGCCGCGGGAGACGCCTTCGCGCATCGACTCCAGGGCCGCGTCGAGCCCGGTCAGGTCCTCCTCGGTGCGGAGGCCGGCCGCGAGCAGGTGCGCCGAGCCGTCGAGGATCATCCGGAACTGCAGCAGTTCGGCGAGCCCGACGTGCTCGGCCCGGGCGAGCCGGTGCATCGAGCGGTGCAGCGCGGCGGGCGAGGCGGCCAGCACCTCCGGGCCGCGCGGGTCGCCGGGCCGCGACCGGATCATCTCGGCCGCCTGCAGCACGCGCAGGGCTTCCCGGATCGTCGAGCGGCCGACGCCGAACTGCGTCATCAGCTCGCGCTCGCTCGGCAGGCGTTCGCCCGGCTTGAGCTCGCCGCTGATCACGACCCGCTCGATCTGCTCGACGACCCGCTCGTACGCGCGGACCGGAGCCACCGGTTCGAACCGCATCGCTTGACCTCGCCGTTGGGTCGGTGCAGGCTACTGGTCAGACCAGTGTACTGACCGGGAGGTCGAATGAAAGCCCGGATTCCCGCGGTGGCAGCGGTGCTGCTGCTCGCGGTGTCCGGCTGCTCGGCCGGCTCGTCCGCCAGTGTTTCCGCCGGTCCGGACACGCTTTCCGTCGGCTTCACGGCGGAGCCGGCGAACTTCGACTTCACCCGCACGGACGGCGCCGCCATCCCGCAGGCGCTGCTCTACAACGTCTACGAAGGCCTGGTGAAGCTCGACGCGCAGAGCCGGATCGTGCCGCTGCTCGCCAAGTCGTGGACGGTCAGCCCGGACCGGCGCACGTACGATTTCCAGCTGCAGCAAGGCGTCCGGTTCAGCAACGGCGCACCCTTCACCGCCGAGGACGTCAAGTTCTCGCTCCTGCGGGTGAAGAAGGACTGGACGATCTCGATCAAGTCCACGATGGACGTCGTCGACCACGTCGACGTCGTGGCGCCGGACCACGCGCGGGTCGTGCTGTCGAAACCGTCCAACGGCTGGCTGTTCAGCCTCACCAGCCGGCTCGGCGCGATGTTCAGCCCGACCGGCGTCGCCGACCTGGCGACCAAGCCGGTCGGCACCGGACCGTACGTCGTCGCGGCGCGCAAGCGCGGCGACTCGGTGGTGCTGAAGGCGAATCCCGCGTACTGGGGCCGGAAACCGGCGTACTCTACGGTCGTCCTCAAGTACATCAAGGACCCGACCGCGCTGAACAACAGTTTGTTCAGCAACGGCATCGACGTCATCTCCGCGATCACCGCGCCCGACTCGATCCCGCAGTTCCAGGCCGACGACCGGTTCCAGGTCGTCCAGGGCACGACGAACTCCGAAGTCACGCTGGCGATGAACAACGCGCGGCCGCCGCTGAACGACGTCCGCGTGCGCCAGGCCCTGACCTACGCGATCGACCGGAAAGCCTTGCTGGACACCGCGTGGGCCGGCCGCGGCACGCTGATCGGCAGCATGGTCCCGCCGACCGACCCCTGGTACGAGGACCTCTCGAACGTCTACCGCTTCGATCCCGCGCGGGCCAAGGCGCTGCTGTCCGAAGCCGGCGCGACGAATCTGAACCTGCGGCTGCGGATCCCGAACCTGCCGTACGCGGTGTCGGCCGCGCAGGTCGTCCAGTCGCAGCTCGCCGACGTCGGCGTGCGGACCACGATCGAGCCGCTCGACTTCCCGGCGGTGTGGCTGAAGCAGGTCTTCACCGACCACGACTACGACCTGTCGATCATCCAGCACGTCGAGGCCAGGGACATCACCACGTTCGGGAAGCCGAAGTACTACTGGGGTTACGACAGCAAGCGCGTCCAGCAGCTGCTCGCCGAGGCCGACAGCGGGACGCCGGAGCAGCAGGTCGCGGACATGAAGCAGGTCGCGCGGCAGCTGAACACCGACGCGGCCGCGGACTGGCTGTTCCTGTTCCCCAACGTGATCGTCGCGAAGACGAAGGTCGGCGGGTTCGCAGCCAACCAGGTCAGCGAGTCGTTCGACCTCACCGGGCTGGCGCCGCGATGACGGCCAGGGTGCTGCGCCGGGTGGCGATCTTCGTGGTCAGCGTGCTGGCCGCCTCGATCGTCGTGTTCCTGTTCATGGCGGTGTTGCCGGGCGACCCGGCGCAGGTCGCGCTCGGCGTCAACGCGACCCCGGAGCTGCTGGCCAAGACCCGCGCGGAGTTCGGCATCGACCGCCCGCTGGTGACGCAGTACTTCGACTGGATCGGCGGTGTCCTGCACGGCGACTTCGGCCGCTCGTACGTCACGCGGGACGCGATCGGCCCGCAGCTGCTCGACCGCCTCGGCGTGACGCTGTGGCTGGTCGGTGCCGGGATGCTGGTGGCGCTGGTGATCGCCATCCCCGCAGGCACGTTCGCCGCGGTGAAGCACCGGAAGTCCTCGGGCGCGGGTGTCTCGGGGTTGTCGCAGATCGGTGTCGCGATCCCCGCGTTCCTCGCCGGGATCATCCTGGTGCAGATCTTCGCCGTGCAGCTGCGCTGGCTGCCGTCCGGCGGGTGGACGCCGCCGGACCGAAACGCGGGCGAGTTCGTCCGCGGCCTGATCCTGCCCGCGCTGTCGCTCGGCCTGGTCCAGGGCGCCGTGCTGACGCGCTATGTGCGTTCCGCGGTGCTCGACACGCTGGGGCAGGACTACCTGCGCACCGCGCGGTCCAAGGGACTCCGGCCGGGACAGGCGCTGGTGCGGCACGGCTTGCGCAACGCGTCCGTGCCGGTGGTCACCGTGCTGGGCCTGCAGCTCGCGACGCTGCTGATCGGCGCGGTCGTCGTCGAGCGCGTGTTCGTGCTGCCCGGCCTGGGGTCGATGCTGCTGGACGCCGTCTCCGCGCGTGACCTGCTGACCGTGCAGGGGATCGTGCTCGTCCTGGTGGTCGGCGTGCTGCTGGTCAACTTCGTCGTCGACGTCCTCTACACCGTGCTCGACCCGAGATTGCGGGGTTCGTGATGCGCAATCTCCTGATCGGCGGGATCCTCGTCGGGCTGGTGGTGCTGGCCGCGGTGCTGTCGTTCGTGTGGACGCCGTTCGACCCGGTGAAGGTCGACGCGACCCACCGGCTGCTCGGCTTCTCCGGCGCCCACTGGTTCGGCACCGACAAGTTCGGCCGCGACCTGCTGAGCCAGCTCATGGTCGGGGCGCGGACGACGCTGTACGTCGGGGTCGTCGCGGTCGGCATCGCGGCGGTGATCGGCACGCCGCTGGGCATCCTCGCCGGGACGTCGCCGCGGTGGCTCGGCGAGTTCGTCATGCGGGTCAACGACCTCGTGCTCGCCTTCCCCGCGCTGCTGCTGGCCATCATGTTCGGCGCGGTGTTCGGCGCGGACACGCTGACCGCGATGGTCGCCATCGGCATCGCCACCATCCCGTCGTTCGCGCGGATCGCCCGGTCCGGGACGCTGCAGGTGATGAGCACCGAGTTCGTGCTCGCCGCCCGCGCGGGCGGCCGGTCGCGGCTGAACATCGCGGTGCGACACGTGCTGCCGAACATCTCCGGCCTGCTGATCGTGCAGGCGTCGGTGTCGTTCGCGATCGCCGTGCTCGCCGAGGCGGCGCTGTCGTTCCTCGGCTTCGGCACGCGGCCGCCGACGCCGTCGTGGGGCCGGATGCTGCAGGAGTCCCAGGAACTGCTGACCGTGCAGCCGCGGCTGGCGCTGGTGCCCGGCATCGCGATCGCCGTCGCCGTGCTCGGCTTCAACCTCCTCGGCGACGGCCTGCGCGACCGCCTCGACCCCCGATTGGCGGCGCGGGTATGACGCTTTCGGTGTCAGGGCTTCGGGTCGGCGACCTGGTCCGTGACGTCTCCTTCGAGATCGGCGCGGGCGAGCGCGTCGGCCTGATCGGTGAGTCCGGGTCCGGGAAGTCGCTGACGGCGCTGGCGGTCATGGGCCTGCTGCCGGAGGAGCTGAGGGCGTCCGGCTCGGTCTCGTTGCACGGCCGCGAGCTGCTCGGAATGTCCGAAAAGGACCTTTCCCGGCTGCGCGGCGACGAGCTGGCCATGGTGTTCCAGGAGCCGATGACGGCGTTGAACCCGGCCATGCGCGTCGGCAGGCAGGTGACCGAGCCGGGGCGGATCCACGGCAGGCGCCACCGCGCCGAGGAGCTGCTGGCCGCGGTCGGCCTGCCCGGCACCGCCCGCGCGTACCCGCACCAGCTCTCCGGCGGCCAGCGGCAGCGGGTCGTGCTCGCGATGGCGCTGGCCAACGAGCCGTCGCTGCTGATCTGCGACGAGCCGACCACGGCACTCGACGTCACCGTGCAGGCCCAGATCCTTTCGCTGATCAAGACGTCGTTGCCCGCCGAAAGCGCGTTGCTGTTCATCACGCACGACCTCGCCGTGGTGGCTTCGGTGTGCGAGCGCGTGCTGGTCATGCTGGACGGTGAGATCGTCGAAGCGGGCTCGACGCGTGACGTGCTGACGTCGCCTTCGCACGCCTACACGCGCAAACTCCTGGACGCCTCGGACCTGGAGGCCCGGCGATGATGCTCGAAGTCCGCGACCTCGAACGCCGGTACGCCCGGCGGGACGTCCACGCCCTGCGCGGCGTCAGCTTCGACGTCGAGGCGGGACAGCGGTTCGGCATCGTCGGCGAGTCCGGCTCCGGCAAGTCGACGCTGGTCCGGCTGCTGGCGGCACTCGACAAGCCGACCGCTGGCACGATTTCGTTCCAGGGCAGGCGCATCGACAACCTGCCTGAACGCAAGCTCGGCTTCCTGCGCTCGGAACTGCAGATCGTCTTCCAGGACCCGATGGGCTCGCTCGACCCGCGGATGCGCGTGCTGGACATCGTTTCCGAGCCGCTCGGCCGTCGCGAGCCGGACCGGGTGGCCGAGCTGCTCGCCGCCGTCGGCCTGCCGGCGGACGCGGCGGGACGCTATCCGCACCAGTTTTCCGGCGGTCAGCGGCAGCGGATCTCGATCGCCCGCGCGCTGGCGCCGAACCCGAGCGTGCTGATCGCCGACGAGCCGGTCAGCGCGCTCGACGTCTCCGTGCGCGGCCAGATCCTCGACCTGCTCGGCTCGCTGGTCGAGCAGTTCGCGCTGACGCTGGTCTTCGTGTCCCACGACCTCGGCGTCGTCCGGCACGTCTGCGACCGGGTCGCGGTGATGCGCCGCGGCGAGATCGTCGAACTCGGTGCCGTGTCGCAGGTCTACGAAGCGCCGCAGCACGAGTACACGCGGGAACTGCTGGCCGCCGCGCCGAACCTGCGCGCGGAACTGGCCCGGCTGCGCGGCGGTCAAGATGGCTGAGTACCCCTGAGGAGCGTGCATGACCGAGCTGCCTGACCTGACCGCCGTCGAGCTCGTTGCGCAGTACCGCGCGAAGACGCTCTCGCCGGTCGAGGTGACCGAAGCCGTCGTCGCGCGCATCGAAGCGCGAGAGCCGGAGCTGCACGCGTTGTACGCGTACGACCCTTCAGGCGCTCTCGAAGAGGCGAAGGCGTCCGAAGCGCGCTGGGCGGCCGGCGAACCGCTGGGCCCGATCGACGGCGTCCCGCTCACCATCAAGGAGAACATCGCCACCCGCGGCACGCCGGTGCCGCTGGGCACGGCGGCGACGGCGCTGGTCCCGGCGGCCGAGGACGCCCCGGCGGCGGCGCGGATCCGCGAGTCCGGCGGTGTCCTGCTGGCCAAGACGACCATGCCGGACTACGGGATGCTGACGTCCGGGCGGTCGAGCTTCCACGCCACGGCCCGCAACCCCTGGCTGCTCTCGGCCACGCCCGGCGGGTCCAGCGCGGGCGCCGGGGCCGCGGCCGCCGCGGGGTACGGCCCGCTGCACGTCGGCACGGACATCGGCGGCTCGATCCGGCTGCCCGCCGGCTGGTGCGGACTGACCGGGCTGAAGCCGAGCTTCGGCCGGGTGCCGGTCGTCCCGCCGTTCCTCGGGCGTGTCGCCGGCCCGATGACCCGCACGGTCGCCGACACGGCGTTGCTGATGGACGTGCTCGCGCGTCCGGACACGCGTGACCACCTGTGCCTGCCGCCGGCGGAGCTCGACTGGGCGTCGCTGGACCTGCCGCTGTCCGGGTTGCGCGTCGGCCTGCACCTCGACGCCGGTCTCGGCCTCCCGGTCGACCCGGCGACCCGCGACGCCGTCACCGCGGCGGCACGGGCGTTCGAAGCGGCGGGCGCGGTCGTCGAGCCGGTCGAGCCGTTCCTCACCCGGCCGATGCTCGAAGGCCTCGACGTCTTCTGGCGCACGCGTGCCTGGGCGGACATGGCGGACCTGCCGCCGGAGCGCCGCGCGCGGGTGCTGCCGTACATCGCCGAGTGGGCGGCCGGCGGCGCGGACGCGTCCGGCGTGGCCGTCTACCGCGGCTTCGCCCAGATCGACGTGATGAGCGTGGCGGCGGTGCGGGCGACCTCGGCGTTCGACTTCGTGCTGTCGCCGACCTGCCCGGTCGCGGCGCCGCCGGCGGAGTGGGCCTCGCCGACGAACGACCCGGCCCGGCCGTTCGAGCACATCGCGTTCACCGTGCCGTACAACATGTCCGGCCAGCCCGCGGTGTCGGTGAACTGCGGCTACACCGACGACGGGCGGCCGATCGGCCTCCAGATCGCCGGCCGCCGCTTCGACGACCTCGGCGTCCTCCGCGTCGCGGCCGCCTACGAGCGGCTTCGCCCGCCGCAGCGGCCCTGGCCGATCGGGTAGGGAAGAAGTTCCAGCCCAGCGGCGAAGTGGTGGTGTGACTGTCGCCGACGGGAAGGAACCCCATGACAGAGGCAGCCCCATGACGGCGGCCCCGGTGCTCGGCATCGAGCGGTTCACCGAGGTGCACGACCGCTACTTCGGGGACATCTTCCGGTACGTCGCCGGCCGCCTCGGCGCCCAGACCGCGGAGGACGTCGCCGCCGAGACGTTCCTGGTCGCCTTCGACCGCCGGAAGACGTTCGATGCCGACCGCGGCGACCTGCGGGCGTGGCTGTTCGGCATCGCGACGAACCTGGTGTCCCGCCACCGCCGCAAGGAGGCCCGGCACTACCGCGCGCTTTCGCGGCTCGACCCGCGCGAAGCCGCCGAAGGCCACGAAGACCGCGTGGTCGATGCGGTCGTGGCCACCCGGGTGGGGAAGGCGTTGTCCCGGCTGTCCGCCGGGGAACGCGACGTCCTCCTGCTCGTCGCGCTCGCCGACCTCGGCTACGCGGAGGTCGGCGAGGCGCTCGGCATTTCCCCCGGCACCGTCGGCTCCCGGCTGAACCGTGCCCGCAAGAAGCTCAATTCCGTGCTTTCCCAGGAGGTTTCCGATGAATGACCTGCAGGCCGTGCGGGCCGTGCTGGTGACGCCACCGCCCGCCGAGGACGTCGTCGACCGCAGCCGCCACCGGCTGCAGAACCGGATGCAGGGCGCACCCCGCCGCCGGGTCCGCCCGCTGGCGATCGGCGCCGGCTTGGTGGCCGCCGCGGCGGCGGCGGCCGTCGTGGTCGCGACCCTGCCCGGCACGCCCGCCCCGGCCCCGCCTCCGCAGGCGGTCGCCCCGGTCGTCACCGGCCAGCAGGTGTTGCTGGCGGCGGCCACCGTGGCCGAGCGCACCCCGGCGGGCACCGGCAAGTACTGGTACGTCAAGACGGCCACGGACAACGTGGTCTACGAGAACTGGTACACGGCCGACGGTCACACGTGGTTCCGCGGCGCGAAGTCCGGCGGCAAGGTCAGATCGCTGGGGCTGTACCCGTTGCGGCTGGCCGGCACCACCGTGACCTTCGAGCAGCTGCGCACCCTGCCCTCCGACCCGGCGGCGCTGCGGGACTGGCTCGTGAACGCGATCGCGCACAGCGGCGCCCGCACGAGCGCGGGCCCGCTCACCGCCGAGGACCGCGAGCGGGAGCTGCTGCTGTCGATGGTTTCCCTGGTGTCCACCTTGCCCGCACAGCCGGCCGTGCGAGCGGCGGCGTTCCGCTCGATCGCGGCATACCCGGGCGTCCGCGACCTGGGCCCCGTCCCGGGCGGCCGCGGCTTCCTGCTGCCGGGCGACTACCGCCTGGTGGTCGACCCGGTGACCGCACGCATCAGCCACACCTCGATGTTCGTGACAGCGGACGGAGCCATCTACGGAGCCTCCGGCCCGCAGGGCGCACAGGTCAGTTCCGGGTGGACTGACTCGCTGCCGAAGTGAACCGCCCCGGTGGCCGGGTCCCCGCCCGGCCACCGGGATTCAGCCCCCGGATGCACTTCAGGGACGCGACGATGGCGGAATTTCCTGGTCGGTGGTGTCGAGCGCGAGCAGCAGTGCTCGGACATCGGCAGCTTGCGCGGGGGCGAGATCGGCGAGGAGTTCGACCGCTTCCTGCCAGGAGTCACGTGCTTCGGCCACCCGCCCGAGGCGATGCAGGACGGAACCGAGGTCGACGAGCGTCTCGCCGTGTGCGACCTGGCTGAGCGGTCCCTCTCGGTACGCAGCGACCGCCCGTTGCAGGTAGTCGATCGCCTGCTCGTCCTGGCGAAGCTCGGCGTGAATCATTCCGATGCCTCGCAGGGCCCACCCTCGCCCGGCCCTGATCTCTTCCAAGATGGCTAGTCCGTGGTGTGCGTGGAGGAGTGCTTCGTCGGACTGCCGCAAGCCGTGCAGCGCCTTGCCCAGAGAAACCGAGGTCACCGCCTCGTTGCGACGGTGGCCGATTGAGCGATAGATCCTCAGCGCGCGTCGGGCACAGTCGGCTGCCTCTTCGAAGCGACGAAGCTCGATGTGGGTGTTGCTGAGATCGCCCAAAGCGCACCCTTGCGAGAAGAGGTTCCCTGTCTCCACGGCGATGGCCAGTTGCTTCTCGTAGCACGAGATGGCTTCGCTGTACTGCTGCGCTGCCTCGTAAGCCTCGCCCAGGTGTCCGTACGCCCAGCATTCGCCGAGCTGGTCGCCGAGGTGCTGGGCGGCGGCGAGCCCGAGCTGGTGCACGGCGATTTGGTCGGCGAGGAAATGCGAATCGCCGAGGAAACAGTCGAAGGCGTTCGGGAGCTGCCATCCGACCACGTGCTGGCCGGCCTCGGGTGCGTGCCGGATGATGGCCATCAGATTGGCGTGTTCGGCGGTGAACCACCGCACCGACGCATCGGCATCCGCAAAGGTGAGCGGTACGCAGTCCGGTTTCAGCGGCTCGACGGGAATCTCCGGGTGCTGGGGGAACAAAACGAACAGTCCCGCGTGGGCGGAGTGGAGGTACCACTCGAACAACCGCCGGGTGGCCTCGTACCGTTGCCGCTCCGGTTCGTCCGTGGTGGCGAGTTCGGTGGCGTAGGCGCGGAGCAGGTCGTGGAACTGGTACCGATCCCGTCCGGCCGGGGCGAGCAGGTGCACGCCGGCCAGCGTTTCGAGCTGCCGCTTCGCCTCGGCCGTCGTCGAACCGTCGAGCGCAGCCGCCGCGGCGACACTGATGCTGGGACCGGGATGGAGTCCGAGCAGGCGGAACATCCGTGCGGTTTTCGCCGTGAGGGTGCGGTAGGACCAGGAGAAAACCGCGCGGACGGCAGCGGCTTCGTCGTCATCGGCGGCGAGCATGTCCAGCCGGTTCTCCGCGAGATCCAGGTCGCGAACGACGTCGTCCAGCGTGAGCTCGGAGCGGCTGGCAACACGCTCGGCCGCGATGCGCAGCGCCAACGGCAGGCGGGCGCAGCGCTGGGCCAATTCGGCGACGGCGGGCGGCTCCCGGTCCGCCCGGTCGTGGCCGACGATGTCTCGGACCAGGGAATGTGCCTCCATCGGCGCCAGTACGTCGAGGGTGATCCGGTATGCGCCGTCGCGGGCTACCAGCCCCGACAAACGGCTGCGGCTGGTGACCAGGACCAGGCACGCCGGGTTGTTGGGCAGCAGGGGACGAACCTGCTCAGGCGTCGCGGCGTTGTCGAGCACGATCAGCATCCGTCGCCCGGCGAGCAGCGACCGGTACGTACCGGCCATGGCGTCGAGATCCCGGGGAATTTGCTCTCCGCGCAGCCCGAGTGCGCGCAGGAACGAATCCAGGACTTGGGCTGCGGTCAGAGGTGGGCCGGCGTCGTAGCCGTGGAGGTTGGTGAACAGCTGCCCATCCGGGAACCGTGCTTCGGCGAGATGGGCCCAGTGCACGGCCAGGGACGACTTGCCGATCCCCGCCGCCCCGGCGATCGCGGAGACGACGACCGCCGACGGCGGCTGGGCCGACGGCTCGCTCAGCAGGGCATCCAGTTCGCCGAGTTCGGCTTCCCGGCCGGTGAAGTGCGTGACCTCGGGCGGCAGCTGCCGTGGTCGAGGCAGCGATGCCGAACTGGCCGCGTGCACGTGGATGTCGCCGCTGACCGAGCCGGCCTGCACGATCTGTTCGGCAGACCCGGTCACCGCGTTGTCGGTGCTGCCCTTTGTCTGGCTCACGTCGCCCTCCAAGACCGGAGGGCAAAGAGTGCCATGGGTCACAGTGGCTGCGCGACCGCCTGGTGGGTCGCCCGGCCACCGGGATTCAGCCTTTGACCGCCTCGGCCAGCGCCAGCACCCGCCGTGCGTTGTCGACGTGCAGGTTCTCGATCATCCGGCCGTCCACCGTCACCACGCCCTTCCCGGACGCCTTCGCCTCCTCGAACGCCTCGATGATCCGCCGCGATCGGTCGATCTCCTCCTCCGACGGCGCGAAGATCCGGTTGCACGGCTCCACCTGGGCCGGGTGGATCAGCGTCTTCCCGTCGAAGCCGTACTGCCGCCCCTGCTCGCACTCGGCTTCGAAGCCGGCCAGGTCCTTCACGTCGTTGTAGACGCCGTCGAGGATGACGCGGCCGGTCGCGCGCGCGGCCAGCAGGCACAGCGACAGCCCGCCCAGCAGCGGCCCGCGGCCCGGGACGAACTCCGCGTGCAGCTCCTTGGCCAGGTCGTTCGTGCCCATCACCAGCACGGTCAGCCGCTCGGACGCCGCCGCGATCTCCTCCGCGTGCAGCATCGCGACCGGCGTCTCGACCATCGCCCAGATCTTCGTGTGGTCCGGGGCCCCGCCCAGCTCCAGCGCGCGCTCGATGTTGTGCACCTCGGCCGCCGAGTTCACCTTCGGCACGACCACCGCGGCCGGCCCCGCCGACGCAGCCGCGCGCAGGTCGGCGTCGTGCCACTCGGTGTCCAGGCCGTTGACGCGGATCGTCACCTCGCGCGAGCCGTACGAACCGACCGCGGCACACACCCGCTCGCGCGCGGCTTCCTTGGCGTCGGGGGCGACGGCGTCCTCGAGGTCGAGGATCAGCGCGTCCGCCGGGATCGTCTTGGCCTTCTCCAGCGCTCTTTCGTTCGCGCCGGGCATGTAGAGAACGGAACGGCGGGGCGTGGTCATCCGAGGGCCTCCTTGGTGGCGGCGTCGTAGGCGGCCGCGAGTTCGGGGTCGTCCGCCGCGAGGGCGTCGGCCAGTTCGGCGACCACGCGGCACTGCTTCACCGACGCGTCGTCCTGCATCTTCCCGTCGATCATCACCGCGCCCGTGCCGTCACCCATCTCGGCGATCACCCGGCGCGCCCAGGCCACATCGGACGGCGAAGGCGAGAACACCTTCTTCGCGATGTCGATCTGCACCGGGTGCAGGCTCCACGCGCCGACGCAGCCGAGCAGGAACGCGTTGCGGAACTGGTCCTCACAGGCCACGACGTCGCGGATGTCCCCGAACGGCCCGTAGTACGGCAGGATCCCGTGCATCGCGCAGGCGTCCACCATCCGCGCGACCGTGTAGTGCCAGAGGTCCTGCTGGTACGTCGTGCGGCCTTCGGTCAGGTCCTCGCCGACGGGATCGGTCCGCACTAGGTAGCCGGGGTGCCCGCCGCCCACCCGGGTCGTCTTCATGCGACGGCTAGCGGCCAAGTCGGCCGGGCCGAGGGAGATGCCCTGCATGCGCGGGCTCGCGCCGGCGATCTCCTCCACATTGGCCACGCCGCTCGCCGTCTCGAGGATCGCGTGCACCAGCAACGGCTTCGTCAGCCCGGCGCGCGCCTCGAGCTGGGCCAGCAGCCGGTCGACGTAGTGGATGTCCTGCGCGCCCTCGACCTTCGGCACCATGATCACGTCGAGCTTGTCGCCGATCTCGGTGACCAGCGTGACCAGGTCGTCGAGCACCCAGGGCGAGTCCAGGCTGTTGACGCGCGTCCACAGCTGCGTCTTCCCGAAGTCGTTCGCCTTGGCGATGGCGACCAGCCCGGCGCGCGCGGCCTCCTTGCGGTCGGCGCGGACGGCGTCCTCGAGGTTCCCGAGCAGGACGTCGACCTTCTTCGCGATGTCCGGCACCTTCGCCGCCATCTTCTGGTTGCCGGGGTCGAAGAAGTGGATCATCCGGGACGGCGTCACCGGGATCTCGCGCACCGGGGCGGGCGCGCCAAGGGCGAGCGGGGCGAAGAAGTCCTTCGGGGAGCGCATCGGTCCTCCACGGCGGCGGCTAAGTGACTGGTGGGTAACGTTAGCCTCGCGGGCGCGTGATCGCTGCGGCGCAAGTCACCGCCATGTGGGTGACGGCGGACATCCGCAGCTCAGCGGCCCGCGTCCACTGTGGATCGGGCCCTGGTTGAGCCGAACGGGCTAGTCGTGGCGGGTTTGGCCGTTCGTGCCGCGGGTAGTCGCCTGTAGCCGGACGGTAGTGCCACTCACCCCGCGATCACTCGGTTGGCCGCACCGTTCGACCGAAGTCCGATGACCGCCTACCGACCGGTCATCGACCGCTGAGCGCCGCCGATCGCAGCCACTCGCACTACCCGGCGACGCCGCGCCGCCGCGCTGTTAGACAGGTGAGGTGCCGGTTTCCCCCGGTCACGAAGCGGTGCAGGGTTAGAAGGAGGCGGACTCGTGGCGGCTACACCTCAGAACACCGAGCGCTCGACGGTCGCCGGTGGCGCGAAGCGCAGCCGGTCGATGCCGAGCCGCGTGGTGCCGCCGATCGAGCTCCCCGCGAGCGTCGACGAGCTCGCCCGCACCGCGGCCGCCCAGCTCGGCTGGAACGGCATCGTCCTCCCCGAGACCACGATCCTGGGCCGCAAGGTCTGCGTGGTCGCCAAGCTGCGCACCGACGTGCACGCCGAACGCATCGCGATGGGTGCCGGCCCGGTGGCCGACCGCGCCACCGTCGACACCTGGACCTGGCCGGAGCTGGCCGGAACCGCCCCCGCCCCGGCCGCCGAGATCGTCGGCGTCCTGGCCGTCGCGCGCCACTGGCGCACCGCGATGGCCTCCGCGGTTCCGTTCGCCCGCTACGGCGAGGCCGCGATGGTCCTCCCGTCCCCGGCCGTGCTGACCGAGGACTACGTCGGCAACTGCTTGCCCCGCGCCCGCGCGTACGGCCTCGCCGTCGTGACCGCCGACCCGAACGCGGTCGTCGACCTCGACCTCGAGGGCCGCACCGAGCGCGTCGTGCTGGCGGAGGACCCGATCTCCCGCCTGGTCAACGAGCTGGTCTACGACCACCTGCTCCGGACCGCAGAGGCGCCCGCTTCGCACTAAGGTCGGCTCCATGCGAGTCGTCATTGCGGGTGGACACGGTCAGATCGCGCTGCGGCTGGAGCGGCTGCTCGCCGCGCGCGGTGACGAAGGGGTCGGGATCATCCGGAATCCCGCCCACGCGGCGGACCTCGAGGCCGCCGGCGCCCAGGCCGTCGTGCTCGACCTGGAGAATTCCTCTGTGGACGCCGTCGCCGAGGTCCTGAAGGGCGCCGACGCGGCGGTCTTCTCGGCCGGTGCGGGCCCGGGCAGCGGCACCGCTCGCAAGGACACTGTGGACCGCGGGGCCGCGGCGCTGTTCGCCGAAGCGGCCGAGCGGGTCGGCGTCCGGCGGCACGTCCAGGTCGGCTCGATGGGGGCCGACAACCCGGACAACCCCGACGTCAGCGAGGAGTTCCGCTACTACCTGCGCGCCAAGCGCGCGGCGGAAGACGACCTCAAGGCCCGCGACCTCGACTGGACGATCCTCCGGCCGGGCCAGCTCACCGACGACCCCGGCACCGGCCTGGTGCTGCTCGCCGAGAAGACCGGTCGCGGCCCGGTCCCGCGCGACGACGTCGCCGCCGTGCTCGTCGGCCTGCTCGAAACGCCCGCTTCCGTGCACCGCACCCTGGAGCTGATCTCGGGTGAGGAAGCCATCGGCGAGGCGATCGCGGCGCTGTGATCACCCAGGCATCGAGAGAGATCGCCGTCTTCAGCGGCGGCGCCCACCCCGAGCTCGCCGAAGAGATCTGCCAGCACCTCGGCGTGCCACTGCGGCCGGTCGAGATCCAGCGGTTCGCCAACGACTGCCTCGAGGTGCAGCTGCAGGCGAACTGCCGCGAGCGGGACGTCTTCATCATCCAGCCACTGGTCAAACCGGTGCAGGAGCACCTGGTCGAGCTGCTGCTGATGCTCGACGCGGCCCGCGGCGCCTCGGCGTCGCGCATCACCGCCGTGATGCCGCACTACTCGTACGCGCGCTCGGACAAGAAGGACGCGCCGCGCATCTCCATCGGCGGCCGCCTGGTCGCCGACCTGCTGGTGACGGCCGGCGCGAGCCGCGTGCTCGCGATGACCCTGCACTCGCCGCAGGTCCACGGCTTCTTCAGCGTCCCGGTGGACCACCTGCACGCGCTGCAGGAGCTGGCCAAGCACTTCCGGCAGTACGACCTTTCGCGCGCCACCGTCGTCTCGCCCGACCTGGGCAACGCGAAGGAGGCGTCGCACTTCGCGCGGCTCCTCGGCGTCCAGGTCGCGGCCGGCGCGAAGGAACGCTTCCCGGACGACCGCGTCCAGATCACCTCCGTGATCGGCGAGATCATCGGCCGGGACGTGATCGTGCTCGACGACGAGATCGCCAAGGGCAGCACGGTGCTGGAGCTGCTGGACCGGCTGGCCGAGCTGCACCCCCGGTCGATCCGCGTCGCCTGCACGCACGGGCTGTTCGCGGCGAAGGCCATCGAGCGCATCGGCAGCCGGCCGGAGGTGCTGGAGATCGTCTGCACCAACACGGTCCCGGTGCCCGAGGAGGAACGCACCGAGAAGCTGAAGATCCTCTCGATCGCGCCGGCGATGGCCGAGGCGATCCGCCGGATCCACAACGGCGAATCGGTGTCGGCGCTGTTCTAAGCCGGGCCGAGCACCCGGTCCAGGTAGGTGTTGGTGAAGACCCCGTTCGGGTCGGTTTCCTTGCGCACGCGCAGGAAGTCGTCGAAGTGCGGGTAGCGCGAGCGGAGGACGCCGGCGTCGAGGTCGTGCATCTTGCCCCAGTGCGGGCGGCCGCCGACCGCGCCGGCGATCTTCTCGAACGCGCTGAAGTACTCGCGGTAGGGCATGCCGGTGAACTGGTGGATGGCGATGTAGGCGGAGTCGCGGCCCTGCGCGGTCGACAGCCAGATGTCGTCGGCGGCGGCGACCCGCACCTCGACCGGGAACATCACCGGGTCCTTCAGCGTCGGGACTACCGCGCGTAGTTCGGCGAGCACGTCGAGCACTGATTCACGTGGAACAGCGTATTCCGTTTCGGTGAACCGGACGTTGCGCGCGGTGACGAAGACCCGGTGTGAGATGTCGCTGTACTCGCGAGCGGAGAGGACGTTCGACGCGAAGCTGCCGAGCGACGGCACGAGCTTCGGCATCAGTCGTCCGGTCCGGCAGAGCCCGCCGAAGGCGACGTTTTCCATGATCCGGTAGTCGACGAACTCGCGCACCTTGCTCAGCGGCTCGGCCGTCTCACATCGGTTGTTGCGCTTGACCAGGGCGTTCTTGCCGTAGGGGAACCAGTAGAACTCGAAGTGCTCGTTCTCGTCGGCGAAGTCGTGGAAGCCCTCGAGGACCTGCTCGAGCGGCTCCGGTCGTTCCTGAGCTCGGAGGACGAAGGACGGCTCGCACTGGAGCGTCACCGTCGTCAGCACGCCGATCGCGCCCAGCCCGACGCGGGCGGCGGCGAAGAGGTCGGGCTTCTCCTCGGCCGAGCAAGTGACGACGGAGCCGTCCGCGAGGACGAGTTCGAGCGCGACGACCTGGGTGGCCAGGCCGCCGAGCTTCGCGCCGGTGCCGTGCGTGCCGGTGGAAATCGCGCCGGCCACGGTCTGTGCGTCGATGTCGCCGAGGTTGGTCATGGCCAGCCCGAGCGCGTCGAGGGCAGCGTTGAGCTCCCGGAGCGTGGTGCCCGAGCGGACCGTGACGTGCCCGGTCTCGAGGTCGGCCCGCTCGACGCCGGTCCAGTGCCGCAGGTCGAGCGCGTCGGAGTCGGCGACGGCGATGGCGGTGAAGGAGTGGCCGCTGCCCCACGGCCGCACGGTGCGGCCGGCCGCGGCGATGCTCGCGACCGTCGCCGTGATCTCGGCCGCGGTGCGCGGCTGGTGAACGTGCTGCGGCGAGGCGGACGCCGTGCCCGCCCAGTTGGTCCACCGGGTCATGCGCGCGCACCCTTCATCCGTGAGTGCCCGAAACAGTAAGTGAATAGTATTCGCGTTTCAAGCCTTCGTGTCGTACTTTAGACCTCGTGACCAGTGCGACGGTGTACGACTTGGCGACCAAGGACCTCGATCCACCCTTGGCCGTGGTCGACTTGGCGGCCTTCGACGCGAACGCCGCCGACCTCCGCCGCCGCGCGGCGGGCAAGCCGATCCGCGTGGTCAGCAAGTCGGTGCGGTGCCGGGTGCTGCTGGAGCGGGCGCTGATGATGCCGGGCTTCGAGGGCCTGATGTGCTACTCGCTGGCGGAAGCGATCTGGCACGCGGAGCTGGGCACGACCGATGACATCGTCGTCGCGTACCCGACGGCCGACCACGAAGCCCTCCGCCGCTTGGCCGCATCCGAGAAGGCTCGCGCGGCGATCGCGATCATGGTGGATTCGCCGGAGCACCTCGACCTGGTGGACGCGGCGCTCGGCCACAGCCACCCGGAGATCCGCGTGTGCCTGGAGCTGGACGCATCCTGGCGCCCCCTGCCGGGCATCCACGTCGGCACGCGCCGGTCCCCGATCTTCACCCCCAAGCAGGCGGCGGCGTTCGCCCAGCAGGTGCTGGCCCGCCCGGGCTTCCGCTTGGTGGGCGTGATGGCGTACGAGGGCCAGATCGCCGGCCTCGGTGACGCGTCCGGCAACCGGGCGAAGAGGGCAGTGGTGGGCTGGATGCAACGCCGATCGGCGGCCGAGCTGGCCCGCCGCCGCGGCGCCGCGGTCCGCGCGGTCCAGGCGGTGACGCCCCTGGAGTTCGTCAACGGAGGCGGAACGGGCAGCCTGGAGTCCACGGGCGCGGACGCGGTGGTGACGGAGATAGCGGCGGGCTCGGGCTTGATCGGCCCCACGCTTTTCGACGCCTACACAAGGTTCAAGCCCCGCCCGGCGGCGCTGTTCGCCTTGCCGGTGGTCCGCCGCCCGACCCGCAGGATCGCCACGCTCTACTCGGGCGGCTACATCGCCTCAGGCCCCACGGGACCTTCCCGCCAGCCGACGCCGTACCTGCCGACGGGCTTGAAGTTCCTCGGCTTCGAGGGAGCGGGCGAAGTCCAGACCCCGGTAACGGGCCGAGCGGCCCGAAATCTGCAGCTGGGCGACCGGGTTTGGTTGCGTCACGCGAAGGCGGGGGAGCTGGCGGAGAGGTTCACCCATTACCACTTGGTGATGGGCGACCGAGTCGAGCGAACAGTCCCCACCTACCGCGGCGAGCACCAGAACTTCGGCTGAGTCAGCGGAAGAAATCGATCTTGTTCAGTGGCCCGGTGAGCTCACCGTAGAAGTCGTGCGCCAGCTCGCCGCGGCAGGAGGCGAGCAGGAAGTCTTCGGGCTGCCCTTCGGTGAGTCAGGAGCACTGCTCCCGGTTGAGGCGCAGGTACTCGTTGACGAACAGGGCGGGATAGCGATCAGCGAAGGTCTTGTAGTCACCCGGAAGCGCAAGCCCCAGCTGCCGCTCGACCGCCACCCAGTGGACGGGTACCGGATCGATGTCCGGTGGCCCGAGCACCTGCGCCAACTCGTCGACCACTGCCCCCACACCAGCTCCCGTCCCGCATGATCAGGACTGTTGTAGCCCGCGGGTCGCCCCGCCGCCCCCAGCCCGGGTGACCCTATTACTGGGCGCTCATCCACCAGCCGTTCGTGCGTCGCTCGCGGCTCGGTGCCCGCCACCCCGAAGCCCGATTGTGACTACGGCCGGCAGTACCGCGTCAAGGCGGGAAAGATGCCTTGACCCGGCACTGCCGGCCGTGTTCTGGCTTCGGATCGGGGTTGCGGGGAGGTCTGGGCGGTGTGCCGGTTCTGCTTCAGCGTTGCGATCGCCGCGGTCCGGCATGTGCGCCGCAGCCGCCAGGGCCCGGACAAACTCCCCCGCCCTCCCTGGGGGCGTCCCCACGTCCAGTCTATCGGCCCCCACCGACAACCCACCCCGGAACCACAACGTTGTCCACAGCTACACCGAACTGTGGACAACTCCTGTGGACAGCTAAGACCGCTCCCCGAACCGAGCCGCGAGATACCCCTTAACCACGTACTTCGCCTCAGCCACGATCTTCTCGTCCCCGCTCGGCTCCCGCCGGAAAGCCAGCTTCATCAACGCGTCAGCCACCTCGTTCGCGATCGTGATCGCGAACCGCAGATCCTCCACCGGCCGGTCCACCTGCGTGGCCACCAGATCCGTCAGCGAATCCACGATCACCGCGTTGTTGTCGCGCGTCTCGTCGAGCAACTGCCGGTCGATGATGTCGCCGAAGTGGACCTTCGAAAAGCCCGGCACCGTGCGGTGCATCTCCAGGTAGATGTCGAGGATCGAGTCCACGACGTCCCACCAGTGCTCCGGCCCCAGCTGCTTGAGGCGCTCGTTCACCGCGCCCACGAAGCGCTCGAGGTTGCGGGCCGTCAACGCCTGGACGACCGCTCTCTTGTCCGGGAAGAACTGGTACAGGGAACCCACGGCGACCCCGGCCCGCTTGGCGATCAGCGTCGTCGTCAGCGCGTCGTAACCGAGCTCGTCGATCAACGCCGCGCTCGCGTCGAGCATCTGCTCGACCCTCTTCGCGCTTCGCTGCTGGACCGGCTGGCGGCGTAAGGGGGTGGCTTCTGCCGGCACCTTCGCGGCCTGGATGTCGGACACGGCGCTCCTCCTCGTCTGATCTGGGACTTTATCGTGCCGACGGGCTTCCCCACGGACGAGTGACGACCTAGTATATGAGAACTTTTCATGTTCACCCGTACGGGTGCCCTGACGAAGGGGTCAGCAGCCGGTGCAGAACCCGAACTTCCCGCCCGACTTCCTCTGGGGTGTTTCGACATCGGCGTTCCAGATCGAAGGCGCCACCAGCGAAGGTGGGCGCGGACCGTCCATCTGGGACACGTTCACCGCGACCGAGGGCAAGATCGCGCGCGGTGAACAAGCAAACGTAGCCGCCGACCACTACCACCGCTACCCGGAAGACATCGCGCTGATGGCGGAACTCGGCGTCGGGGCCTACCGGATGTCCATCGCCTGGCCGCGGATCCAGCCCGACGGCAACGGCGCCCCCAACCCCGAAGGCCTCGGCTTCTACGACAAGCTGATCGACGCCGTCTGCGAAGCCGGCATCGCCCCCGCCGTCACGCTCTACCACTGGGACACCCCGCAAGCCATCGAAGACGAGGGCGGCTGGCTCTCCCGGGCGACCGCTGAGCGCTTCGCCGAATACGCCCAGATCATCGGGGAACGCTTCGCCGATCGGGTGAAACTGTGGATTCCGCTCAACGAGCCGATGGTCATGTCCATCTTCGGCTACGGCATCGGCGAGTACGCGCCCGGCAAAGTCCTCCTGCTCGACGCCATCCCGACCGCGCACCACCAGAACCTCGCGCACGGCCTCGCCGTCCAGGCCCTCCGCGCCGCCGGTGCCACGAACATCGGCACGGCCAACAACCACTCGCCCATCTGGCCCGCGGACGACGACGCCCACGACGCCGCCGACTACCTCGACGCGCTGCTCAACCGGCTCTACGCCGACCCCATGCTGCTCGGCACCTACCCCGAACAGCTGCACGCGCACCTCCCCGCCGGGTTCGCCGACGACCTCCCCACCATCGCGCAGCCGCTCGACTTCTACGGCGTCAACTACTACGAGCCGCAGGGGGTCGCCAAGCCGGGGCCGGACAACCCGCTGCCCTTCGAGCTGCGCGACATCGAGGGCTACCCGATGACGACGAACGCCTCGCCGATCGTCCCGCACGCCCTGCGCGAGCTGCTGCTCGACTTCCACCACCGCTACCAGGACAAGCTCCCGCCGATCCAGATCACCGAGAACGGCTGCAGCTTCGCCGACGAAGTCGCCGAAGACGGCGGGGTCCACGACCCCGAACGCATCGACTTCCTGCACAGCCACCTCGTCGCGCTGCGCGAGGCGATGGACGCCGGTGTCGACGTCCGTGGCTACTTCTGCTGGTCCCTGATGGACAATTTCGAGTGGTCCAAGGGGTACGCGCCGCGCTTCGGCCTGGTGCACGTCGACTACGAGACCCTGCGGCGGACGCCGAAGGACTCGTTCCACTGGTACCGGAAGCTGGTGCGGCATGAGTGAGCTTGCGAACGAATCGGGCCGGCGCGTGAGTGAAACGACCGAGACCCCGCCGGAGGCGCTCGCCGAGCCCACCACGCGGGTGCGGCCCGGCTGGATGAGCCTGCTGTTCTTCGCGAACATCGCGTTGTGGCTCGGTGTCTACGCGCCGATCCAGGTGCTGCTGCCGAAGCAGGCCGAACTGCTCGACCAGGTGAACAAGGAAACCGTGCTCGGGCTGGTGATGGGCTTCGGCGCGGCGGTGGCGCTGGTCGCCAACCCGGCGATCGGGCTGCTGTCCGACCGGACCTGCTCCCGGTTCGGACGGCGGCACCCGTGGACCGTCGGCGGCGCGCTCGTCGCCGCCGTCGGGCTGGCGGTGCTGGCGCTCGCGCCGAACGTCGCCGTGATGATCGCCGGCTGGTGCCTCGTGCAGGGCGGCCTGAACGGCATGCTCGCCGCGCTGATGGCGGCCTTGCCCGACCGCGTTCCGGTGCAGCAGCTGGCCGTGGTCGGCGGCCTGGTCGGCATCGCGCAGATGCTCGGGACGGTGCTGGGCGCGGTCGTGGTCGTCGTCGTGCTCGGTATCGCGGGCCTACCGCTGGCCTACGCGGTCTGCGCCGGGATCGTGCTCGTCGGCGCCGCGTTCTTCGTGCTCCGGACGCCGGACGCGCGGCTGCCGGTCGAGTTCCGCCCGCCGTGGGTGCTGCGCCAGGTGCTGCGCGACTTCTGGGTTTCCCCGCGGAGGTACCCCGACTTCGCGTGGGCCTGGAGCTGCCACTTCATGATCAACCTCGGCAACGCGTTCGGGACGCTCTACCTCTTGTTCTTCCTTCAGGACGCGGTGCACTACCCGGACCCGGAAAACGGCCTGCTGATCATGATGGGCCTGTACGGCGTCGCGCTCGTCGCCGGCGCCGCGCTCGCCGGGCACTTCTCCGACAAGTCCGGACGGCGCAAGCCGTACGTCCTGCTGGCGTCCGGGGTGATGGCTCTGGCCGCTCTGCTGCTGGTCGTCTGGCAGAACTGGCCGGTCGCGCTCGCCGCGTCCCCGCTGCTCGGGGTCGGTTTCGGGGCGTACATGGCGGTCGCGCTCGCGATGCTGACGCAGGTGCTCCCGGCGGCGCAGAACCGCGCCAAGGACTTCGGGATCATCAACATCGCGAACTCGCTGCCGCAGGTGGTGGCCCCGCTGGTGACGCCGCTGGTGCTCACCTACCTGGGCGGCTATCCGGGGCTCTTCGCGGCTTCGGCGATCGCGACGCTCCTGGCGTCGGTGCTCGTGCTGCGCGTGAAGGCGGTGCGCTAGGAGTTGGAACCGCGGGCCGGTGCCGGTCGGGGGAGGGGAGTGCAACGGCACCGGCCCGCGGAATTCGGGGGCCGCTCAACGGCGAGCCACGAGCGCGATCACCTGCATGATCGCTGCTTCGTGTGTTGATCAATCTAGCGGGGGATTACCGCCTGGGCTAGGGCTAACGCGGAAATTTTTCGATTAATCGCGGTGGGGACCGGGGTGTTGGCCGAGGACTGGTTCGCGCTGCTCGGGGGTGCGGGCGAAACAGCCCTCGGCCGAGGCGAGTGCCGACACGGGTCCGATGGGGCGATCGGCCGGCCGTGGCTCGCCGGTCTTGGGGGTCAGGCCGTGACCGCTCGGCGCGGGTTCACCAACGCGTGGCGACCGGTGGTCTCGGCCGCGGTGGGCGGCGCCGGGTGGGCCGTGACGGGGCTCTTGCGGCGGCCCTGCAGGCGCCGGTCCGTCGCGGACTGTTGCTGCGGGGCCAGTCCGCCGGCCACCAGGTGTTCGTGCGCGACCTGCCAGACCGAGCACGGCGCCTTGCAGCGGTGCCACCGGGTCGAGCAGGTCGGGCAGTCGCCGCGCTCGTCGGGCTCGTGCATCTTCAGCATCGCGCGCCACGCCTCGGTCAGCCGGGGCAGTTCGGAACGCGCGACCGAGACGAGCGACTGGGCGTCGGCGCGGTTCGCCAGGTCGGTCAGCATGTCGAGGCGCTCCCAGACCGCGTTGCGGAGGACCTGCCCGAGTACCTGATCCATGTCAGCTCACCGTTACCTTTCCGCCATCTTGGCGGCTTCGTTGAGCGCGGCGCGCAGCTGTCCGAGCTGGCCGGACGTCAACCGCGCGGTCTCACCGGGAGGCGAGACCAGTACCACCTGGTTGTCTTCGACGAACACCGTCACCGCACGCTCGCGGCTGATGAGGTCGCCGCACTGCACGCGCCACACGAGCTGACCGCCCTCGTAGTGGCGAACGCTCGCGGTGCGGGGGTCCACCGCGGCGGCCGGGGTGACGGGGCGGACGGCGGGGGCGGGGGAGACCATCGCCGTCCGCACGGCGCGGGTGGCCGTGCCGGCATGTCCCCCTGCGAACGAGTCCACGAACTCCACGCCCTTCTCCGCTCTGTCGAAAGTCTCCGAAGATGCCTTCTGCAACATCGCCTTGTCACAACGCTGCGGTTTTCGTAGCTCTCCGTGATCGCTACCGGTGTGCGGCCGGTGACGGAGATCTGACAACTACAGTGAGGTGAAACCGGGTGCGATAGAAGGTGGAATCGGCGTCATAGCGGTGACTGGGCGCGGTTCCACGGTAAGCGGTCAGCGAACTTCGCCCCGACCGATCAGGGCACCAGTTCGGCTGTTCACACGGTTCCGCAGGTTTGCCTACGCTGTTTGACAGACGCCCGACCGGACAGTGGAGGGGGCGCGATGGACGCCAGTAACGGTGGCAGTGCCGAAGCCCGGCAGAGCCACGCAGTTCCCGCTGACGCGTGGGAGCAGCCGGAGATGAGAACGGCTCTCGCGTCACGCGAGATCAGCGCCGTGTACCGGCTCCTGCGCAAGCACGGTGTCTCGCAGCGCCAGATCGCCGCGATGACCGGCCAATCCCAGTCCGAGGTGTCGGAGATCCTCAAGGGTCGCCAGGTCATGGCCTACGACGTGCTCACGAGGATCGCCGATGGCCTGGGCGTCCCCCGTGGGTACATGGGCCTCGCCTACGACGAGGCCACGGCGATACGGGTCGTCGGCTCCGCCGACGGCCAGCAGGCTGAGGAGGACGAGTCCGTGAAGCGACGGAGGTTCCTCGCGCACGCTGCCCAGGTCACGATGGGTGCGGCGGTGTTCGGTCCGGAATCGGGCACCTGGGCGGCCGGGCCGGCCAGGACGCCGGCGCCCGGGCGCATCGGGATGACCGACGTCCGCCAGGTCGAAGCCGCGACGCGGGCGCTCCGGGCGCTCGACTACCAGTACGGCGGCGGCTTCTGCCGCGACGCCGTCGTGGCCCAGCTGTCCTGGGGCCAGCAGATGCTCGAAGCGCACGGCACCGACATGGTGAAGAACCGGCTGTACGTGGCGCTCGCCGACCTCCACTCGCTGGCCGGCTGGACGTCGTTCGACACCGGGCTGATGGACTCCGCCCGCGGCCACTTCGCGAACGCGCTCGACCTGGCCAAGCAGGGTGACAACCACCCGCTGGTGGCCAACGTGCTCTACCGCATGGGCCGCGTCTACCTGCACCAGGACGCCCCGAACGACGCGCTGAAGCTGTTCCAGCTGGGCCAGATCGCCGCCCAGGAAAGCGGTTCCGAGCTGGCCGTCTCCGTGCTCTGCGCCAACGAGGCCTGGGCCTACGCGATGATGGGCAACGAAGAGCAGGCGGTGAAGCTGCTCGGCCGGAGCAAGGACGAGTTCGAGCGCGCCAACCTGGCCGAAGCCGAGTCGTGGGTGAAGTTCTTCACCGAGACCGACGTCTACGCCATGGTCGGCACCGTCCACACGGTCCTCGCGCAGAAGAACGCCGAGCACACCAAGTACGCGATCCCCGCGCTGACCAGGGCCGTCGAGTCCTACGACGACGAGATGGCCCGCTCCAAGACCTTCATGCTGAGCGCGCTCGCCACCAACCACCTGCTGGACGGCGACCTCGACCACGGCGCCAAGGTCGGCGGCAAGGCCATCGACTGCGCCGAGGGCATCAAGTCCGAGCGGGTCAAGGACCGGATGCGGCCGCTGCAGGAAGAGGCCGAGCGCCGCCGCAACAACGCCGACGCCCGTGACCTCGCCGACCGCCTCCACGCTTTCTACGCCGCCTGACGCCGAAGGCGCCGGCGCGGTTTTGGACGGCCGGTTCACCGCGGAGAAGCTGTGTGTCGTGCTGGCCGGGACCAGCGCGCTGCTGGGCCTCGACCCGGCGGGTGCGCGGCTGCTGCGGTTCACCAACAACGCGGTGTACGCGCTGGTCACGGCCCCGTTCGTAATTCGGATCGTCGGCTCGACCCAGCTGCGGCACCGCGTCGGCACGGTCGTGCGGGTGGCCCGGCACTTCGAGCACCACGGCGTCCCCGCGATCCGGCTCGTCGACGGCATCGAGCAGCCGCTGGAGGTCGGCGGGCACCTGGTGACCGTGTGGCACCAGGTGCCGAGCATCGGCCGGGCCGCGACGTCGCTCGACCTCGCCCGGCTGCTGCGCCAGGTGCACGCGCTGGCCCCGCCGCCCGGCCTCGCCGAGTGGGCGCCGTTCGCCGCGGTGCGGGCCCGGGTGTCCGACGCCGAGGAGCTCGGCGACGCCGACCGGGAGTTCCTGCTCGACCGCTGCGCCGAGCTCGAAGCCGAGCTGGCCGAGCTGGCGTTTCCGCTGCCCAGGGGCCTGGTCCACGGCGACGCCTACCCCGGCAACGTCATCCCGGGCCCGGACGGCCCGGTCCTCTGCGACTTCGATTCCTCGTGCGTCGGCCCGCCGGAATGGGACCTGACGCCGCTGGCGGTCGGCCGCGAGCGGTTCGGCGACCCGCCGGTGCGCTACCGGACGTTCGCCGCGGCGTACGGCTTCGACGTGACGTCCTGGCCCGGCTTCGCCGTGCTCCGGGGCATCCGCGAGCTGAAGCTGACGACCAGCGTGCTGCCGATCCTGCGCAGCCGGCCGCAGGTCCGCCCGGAGCTCTACCGCCGGTTGACCGACCTCCGGAACGGGCGCACCGACTCGCGGTGGACGCGTTACCGCTGACCGTCATCTGTCACTTCGTGTGACCGGAACCACAGCCTGCACGTGCATTCGCCGACGGCAAATGACCGTTCGTCGTATCCGAAAGGCGGCCCGCTCTGGGTAGAAAGTTCGGTCCGACCGGTCGCCCCTAATGGGTCACCGCTCATTCCAATGCGCAAGTTGCAGCTACTCGCCGTGACGTCCAACCGGCTCTCACCTGCGGAGACGACGATCAGGACGCGACGACCGGCGCCCGCGTCAGCACGACGGCGAACCCGAACGCCAGGCCCATCACGGTCAGCTCGAGCGTCGCCCACGCGGCGAGTGCCGTCCGGTCGTGCCGGACGATCCGCGGCATCAGGCGCCAGCGGACGTTCGCTCCCAGCACCGCGATGACGCCGGTGCAGACGAGCTTCAGCACGAGCAGCTGCCCGTACGGCGTCGTGAAGACGGCCGCCCAGAAGCCGATGGTCGGGTTGAGCGAGATCTCGACCAGTCCGTTGAACAGCCCGGTCGCCGCCGAGAGGACCAGGCAGAGCGTCGCGAGCTTCGAAAACCGCGGCAGCGCGTGCGCCAGCAGCGTCCGGTTCGCCACCAGGAGCACGGTCATCGCGCCGAGCCCGCCGGTCCAGGCGACGGCGCTCATGACGTGCAGCTCCATCGAGATCATCGTGTAGTCGTGGTAGTTCCAGTTCGACGCGTGCCCGGTGACCGGCAGCGGCAGCAGCGCGAACAGGCCGAGCCCGACGCGGACCTCGGCGGGCACCTTCTCGCCGAACCGCAGCGCCAGCGCGCCGATCCCGGCGTGGACCAGCGCCAGCACGGCGACGATGACGAGCGCCTTCCCGGCGCCGACGTCGGCGATGTACCGGCCGATGTCGGACGCCGCCAGCGTCGGCGAGCCCGGCTTGTACTCCGCGGTCTGCAGGATCAGCGCGACCACCGCGGCCGTCGCCCAGACCAGCGCCGCCGCGACTCCCGCCGGGCGGGCCAGCCGCATCACCGGCTCGGTCAGCTTCGGCCGGTCGTAGCCGACGAGCACGGACAGCAGCGCGAGCCCGATGGTGGTGACCGCGGCCAGGTCGAGCAGGACCCGGACGACCGGGATGGCCGCCGAGACCACCGCGCTGGGCTCCACCACGCCGGGTACCGGCGTGGTGGACATGAGCGCGACGCCGATCAGGGCGCCGAGCAGGCCCGCCGTCACGACGCAGAGCAGCGTCGAATAACGGGGTTTCGCGGCGGTCTCGGCCTGGGTCATCAGTTCTTCTCTTCGATCTTGCCGCCGGAGCGCAGGGCCACCGTCAGCCCGATGGCCAGCAGCACGACGGCGCCGGCGATCCAGACCCAGATCGGCACCCCGGTGGACGACGACTGCGGCGCCGCCGACGAGGAGCCGCCCGGCGACCGGGCCGCGTCGACGGTCGCCGGCGTGCCGGTGCCCGCCGCGGTCAGGGTGAAGCTGAGCTCCCCGGTCACCGGGTGGCCGTCCGCGGACAGCACCCGGTAGCCGACGGTGTACTTCCCGGCCGGCCCGAGTGGCCGCAGTGGCGCGCTGATGACGTTGTTCACCACGGTGATCGGCCCCTCGGCCCACTGGCCGCCGCCGGGTCCGGTCACCGCGATCTGGTTGACGTCCGCGCCCTGCACGTACTGGTCGAAGGTCAGGCTGAGCTTCGCCGGGCCGGCGGCCACGGACGAGCCGTTCGCCGGGTCCGAGGAGATCAGCACGTTGTGCGCCAGCGCCGGGGTGGCCGTGCCGAGCACGGCCACCGCGGTCAACGCCAGCGCGACGAGCACACCGCGCATTTAGCTGTTGCCTCCCGACTTGGCCGTGGCCTTGCGGGCCCGGATGGTCGCGCCGGCCCCGACGCCGAGGCCGATGGCGCCGACGAGCAGGCCTGCCCCGCCGAGCCAGCGGGCCGTGCTGTCGGACGCCGCCGCGGCTTCAGTGTGCTCCCCGGTGGTGGTGGCGGTGTTCGCGGCCATGCCGTGCTCGTCGCCTTCGGACTTGGCGGCCAGCTTCACGGCCGGGGCCGGGTGCTCCGGCTCCTCGCCGCCGGGCGGGGTCGCCTGGTTCCAGTCGACGACCTTGCCGTCGCTGTAGGTCTGGTGGGCCGGGAACTCGACCTGGTCCACGTTCGGCAGGGGGCCGAAGCTCACCGAGAACTCCTGGTAGTCGGTGGCCTTGAGCTCGCTGCCCGGCTGCGCGGTCCAGGTGACCGCGGTGACGGCTTCGGTGATCTGCGTCCCGTTGTCCTTGGTGATCGGGGCGGGCAGCTTCGACTTCGTCACCTGGGCGGTCCAGCCGGGGACCGGCTTGGTCCGCACCGAGCCGATGCCGTAGTCCGCCTTGAAGTCGACGACGACCTTCGTCGTGGTGACGGGGTCCTTCTCCTCGCTGGGCACGCGGAAGACGATCGCCGCGTAGCCGCCCTTCGTGGGCTGCGGGCCGTAGACGTTGGCGGTGACGTGCGCGGACGCGACGCCCGTGCCGAGGAGACCGGCGACACCGACGGTGGCGGCGAGGAAACCGGCGCGCTTGAAGACGTGCTGGGACATGGGTTCACTCCTGATGAACACAAGAAGGGACAGCGGACTCGGGGGTCCGCTGGTTCGGGGGACGAGCTGGGTTTCAGGAGTGAGCGGGCGGGCCGCGCCGCCCGCGGATCCGGCGCAGGTCGACGCCGACGAGGTGGTCCGGACCGGCCGCGCGGGCCGGGACGAGCGCGGGCGCCGCGGACGGCACCGGCAGCGGGGTGAGCAGCCGCGGCAGGATCGCGCGCAGCACGGCCAGCACCGTGAGCAGCATCGTGTCCGCGTGGGCGAGCAGCAGCGCGGTGAGCACCGTGGCGACGGCGTGCGCGAGGGTCATGGCGAGCCCGCTCGGCCCGGGCACGGCGTACATGTCGTGGTGGCCGGCGAGCGTGGTGAGCAGCAGGTGCATCACCAGCTGGGCGGCGCCGAGCAGGGCGATCGTGGCGACCGGCCCGCGCGCCTTGCGGGCGAGCGCGGCCGCGGTCCAGCCGAACAGCCCGGTGAGCAGGACGGTCATCGCCGGGTCCGGCAGGCCGCCGTCGGCGATCCGGTGTGCCGTGACGGAGAGCGTGCCCGCGCTCACGGCCAGCAATATCCCACGGGTAGCGCCGAGCACGGCGGGACGCCGTGCCGGATCGCTCATGAGGAGCAGCCTAAGGGACCTGCTCCGGCGTGAGCGTGTGATCCCGTGAAGTGAGCACACACCGAGTTCACGGGCCCCGGGCCGCCGTGGTTCAGGCGATCTGTTGCCGATCCGGGCCGACTGGGCCACGGTGGGCCGGAGACAGGGGGTTTCGAACAGTTGTTGCGTGGGTACTGAGCCGTCGGTCAGGAACTAGCCCGTTCGGGTGAAGGGCCGGCGCGAAGGGCGGGAGAGCGGACACGGATGAACCTCTTCGACTACATCTCCGACCGGGCGAGCAAGCTGTGGCTGGAGGCCTACCTGCACACCAGCATGGTGGTGCAGTGCACGATCATCGCCGCGGTCCTCGGCGTGCTGATCGGGGTCGCGGTCTACCGCAGCCCGATCGGCTCGGCGGTGGCCACGGCGCTGGCGAGCACGATCCTGACGGTCCCGTCGTTCGCACTCCTGGGCCTGCTGATCCCGATTTCGGGGCTCGGCCCGACGACCGCCGTGATCGCGCTGGTGCTCTACGGCCTGCTGCCGATCGTCCGGAACACCATCGTCGGGCTCGACGGCGTCGACCCGGCGGTCACCGACGCCGCGCGCGGCATCGGGATGAGCCGCTTCGGCGTGCTCACCCGGGTCGAGCTGCGGCTGGCCTGGCCGGCGATCCTCACCGGCATGCGGGTGGCCACGCAGATGCTGATGGGCATCGCCGTGATCGCCGCCTACGCGAAGGGCCCCGGCTTCGGCGCTGAAGTCTTCTCCGGGCTCACGAACGCGGGGAGCACGAACTCCCTCAACCAAGCCGTCACCGGCACGGTCGGGGTGGTCATCCTCGCCCTGCTGCTCGACGGCGTCTACGTCCTGATCAAGCGCTTGACCGTCTCTAGGGGTGTCCGTGGCTGAGAACGAGGAAGTCTCCGGCGTCGAGATCGAGCTCGCGCACGTGACCAAGCGCTACCCCGGCACCCGCACCCCGGCGGTCGACGACTTCTCGATGGTCGTGCCCGCCGGCAAGATCGTCGTCTTCGTCGGCCCGTCCGGCTGCGGCAAGACCACGACCATGCGGATGATCAACCGGCTGATCGAGCCGACGTCCGGCCGGATCACCATCGGCGGCGAGGACGCGCTGAAGCTCGACGTCGACACGCTGCGCCGTCGCATCGGCTACGCCATCCAGCAGGCCGGGCTGTTCCCGCACTTCACCGTCGCGCAGAACATCGCGGTGGTGCCGGGCCTGCTCGGCTGGGACAAGAAGAAGGTCAACGACCGGGTCGAGGAGATGATGGACCTGGTCGGGCTCGACCCGGCCGACTTCCGCGACCGCTTCCCGCGCCAGCTCTCCGGCGGCCAGCAGCAGCGCGTCGGCGTGGCGCGGGCCCTGGCCGCGGACCCGCCGGTGCTGCTGATGGACGAGCCGTTCGGCGCGGTCGACCCGATCACCCGCGGCAACCTGCAGGACGAGCTGCTGCGGCTGCAGAGCGAGCTGAAGAAGACGATCGTGTTCGTCACGCACGACTTCGACGAGGCCGTGAAGCTGGGCGACAAGATCGCGGTGCTCGGCAACCAGTCGACGATCCTGCAGTACGACACCCCGGAAGCGATCCTGGCGAACCCGGCCGACGACACGGTCGCGGGCTTCGTGGGCGCGGGCGCGTCGCTGAAGCAGCTGACGTTGCTGCGCGTCCGCGACGTCGAACTGCAGCAGGACGCGCTCACCGTGACCGTCGACGAGTCGCCCGCTTCGGTGCGGGAGAAGCTCCAGTCGTCGCGCAAGCACTTCGCGCTGGTGCTGGACGCGCGCCGCCGTCCGACGCGGTGGGTGCACGTCCGGGAGCTCACGTCGGCGACGTCGCTGGCCGACCTCGGCAAGCCGCTGCGCGACATCGTCAGCCTGCAGTCGACGCTGCAGGACGCGCTCGAGGCGATGCTCGCCGAGGGCGGGTCGGTGCCGGTCACCGGCGCGCGCGGCGAGTACGCGGGCACCATCCAGCTGGACACGGTGATCGCGACCATCCAGCAGCTGCGCGACGAGCACACGAACGGTGAAGAGGTGCCCGCATGACGGCGGCCGTCGACACCGGCTTCAGCACCGAGTCCGGCTCGCGGCGCGCCGAACGCGTCCGGCTGTTCGCCCAGCCGGTCGCCGTGCTGGTGATCGTCGCGGTGACGCTGGTTTCGGTGTTCTCCAGCGGGCTGAACGCGACGGAGAAGGAGACGCTCAACGCGTCCACGCTGCTCACGGCGTTGTGGGACCACCTGCTGATGACGCTCGTGGTGACGGCGATCGTGGTGCTGGTCGCGGTGCCGCTCGGGATACTGGTGACCCGGCCGTGGGCGCGGTTCCTGGCGCCGATCTTCCTGGCCGTCGCCAACATCGGCCAGGCCGCGCCGGCGCTGGGCGTGCTGGTGCTGTGGTTCATCATCACCGGCTCGACCGGCGGGATCTGGGTGGCGGCGCTGCCGCTGGCGTTCTACTCGCTGCTGCCGGTGCTGCGGAACACGATGGTCGGCATCCAGCAGGTGGACCCGGCCCTGATCGACGCCGGCCGCGGCATCGGGATGTCGGCGGGCGCGGTGCTGTGGCGCGTCGAGCTCCCGCTGGCCGTCCCGCTGATCCTGGCCGGCCTCCGCACGTCCCTGGTGCTGGCGGTGGGCACGGCGACGTTCGGCATGTTCGTCAACGCCGGCGGCTTCGGCCTGCTCATCGACACCGGCTACAAGCTGAACCTGACCCCGGTGCTGGTGACCGGCTCGGTGCTGGCCGTCGCGCTGGCCCTGCTGGTCGACTGGCTGGGCGCGGTCGCCGAACAGTACTTCGGACCGAAGGGACTGCGATGAAACTCCGGCGACTGGCCGTCGTGGCGCTGCTGGGCGTGACGTTGTCGTCCTGCGGGCTGACGGTCAACCAGGCGGTCCCGTACGACATCAAACCCGGCTCGATCCAGCCGATCCCGGCCCTGCAGGGGGTGAAGGTGACGGTGGGGTCGAAGGACTTCACCGAGAACATCATCCTGGCGTACATGGCCGAGATGGCCCTGACAGCCGCGGGCGCGGACGTCGTGGACCTGTCGGACATCAAGGGGTCGAACTCGTCGCGGCAGGCGCTGCTGTCGGGTCAGACGGACGTGACGTGGGAGTACACGGGCACGGGCTGGATCAACTACCAGGGCAACGAGCTCCCGGTCCCGGGCGGCGAGAAGGCCCAGTACGAGGCGACGGCCAAGGCGGACGAGGAGAAGTTCGGCGTCACCTGGCTCAACTATTCGCCGCTGAACGACCAGTACGCGTTCGCGGTGACGGAGAAGTACGGCGCGGCCAACAACCTGAAGACGACGTCGGACCTGGCGGCGTTCATCAAGCAGAAGCCGGACCAGGCGGTGTTCTGCCTGGAGACGGAGTTCACCAGCCGCCAGGACGGCTTCCCGGCGGCGGTGAAGGCGTACGGCTTCCAGAACCCGACGGTGAAGAACTTCGGCATCGGAACGATCTATTCGGCGGTGGCGAGCGGAACCTGCCCGGTGGGCGAGGTCTTCACCACGGACGGCCGGATCTCCGGGCTGAATTTGCGGGTTTTGGAGGACGACAAGAAAGCGTTCCCCCAGTACAACGCGGTGGCCACGCTCCGAACGGAGTGGCTGAAGCAGCACCCGGAGGTCCGCGGCCCGTTGGAGAAGGTGACCGCGGCGATCGACAACGAGCAGATGGTCGAGCTGTGCAAGCAGGTCGACGTCGACGGCAAGGACGCGGGCAAGGTCGCCCACGACTGGATGGTCAAGAAGGGCTTCATCCAGTAGCCCGCGGGGGCGCCCCCCCCCGTTCTCTACGCTACCGGCCGGCACCGACAGTTTTGCGGTGCCGGCCGGTGCTGTCAGAGGCCGAGCCGGTTCAGCAATTGCCCCTCGAGCCGCTCCAGCTCCCCGGCCACCGCCCGGTGCACCGACTTCCGTCGCGCCGCCGGCATCCGCTCCGCCGCCCGGACCGATGCCGACAGCTGCTCCAGCGTTCCCATCGCGTCCCGCGCGAACTCCCGGTCCGCCTCCGAAGCCTTCTCCGACTTCTGCAGGTCGCGGCAGCCGTCGGCCACCCCCGCGATTCGTGCGTGCAGCGCCGCGCCCCGGCCGGTGTACTCGCCCAGCCGGTCGACCGAGACACCCAGCTTGCGCGCCTGGTAGCGGTCGTACGCCTCCCTGGCCGCGCCGGCCGCTCGCACCGCCAGCGGTGCCGCCACGGGGAGCACCGCCGGGCCGAGCACCTTGGCCACCGCGACCGCGTTCTTCGCCCTCTTAGGGGTGAACCTGGCTTCACCCTCGACCTTGGCCTTGCGCGCCATGGCACCTCCTGCGACGTGTCGACGTCGAACTTACTGGTCGCCTGGGTGGCGGGCATGTCGGCTCGGCCGTGGGAATCTAGAGTGATCTCCATGAACACCGAGGTGGTACTCGACGCGGGTGCGGTCAGCCGCTGCCGTCGCCGCGTGCACCTCGAGCACGATCCCGCCATGCGCGAGGTCCCGCTCTCGCCGCCGGACCCCACCGCGCAGCAGCGGATCGCCGACGCCACCGCCCACCGCGAGGACATCGCCGCCCGGCTGGTGGCCGCCAACGACGACCACTGGGTGAAGATCGACCGGGACTTGCCCGCCCACGAGCGCGTCGAGCAGACGCTGCAGGCCTTCGCCGACGGCGCCCGCTACATCTGGGGCGCGCTGCTGCCGGTCGACCCGGCCGGGCACCGGCGCGGCGGCGTCGACCTGCTCGTCCGCAGCGGCCGCGGGTACGTCCCGGTGCTCGTCGTGCGCCACCGCATCACCGACCGCGGTGCCGGCGCCGTCGTCACCGAGCTGACCGACCTCGACCCGGGGCACCGCAAGGCCGACGAAGGCCGCAAGGTCCGGTCGCAGCCGCGTGACCAGCTCCGGCTCGTGCACGTCCGCCGCATGCTGCAGACGCTCGGGCAGGCCGACGAGAGCCACGCCCTCGGCGGCGTGATCGGCCTCGACGCCGACGTCGTCGTCTGGCACGACCTCACCGCCGCCACCTGGCCGGGCGGGCGCACCGCGCTCACCGAGTACCAGGCCCGTTTCGCCGACCGGCTGGCCATCGCGACCGCCGCCGCGAACGGGGAGGAGCCGCTCGCCGAGCCGTCGCGCGTGCTGGAGTGCCGGCGCTGCCCGTGGTGGCCGACCTGCGAGGTCGTGCTGAACGAAACCCGCGACGTCAGCCTGGTCGTGCGCGGCGAGGACGCCGTCGAGCTGCGCCGGGCCGGCGTGTCCACTGTGGACAAGCTGGCCGCGCTCGACCCGGCAGGCGAATCGCCGGAGGTGAACTGGACCGGCGTCAGCTTCCCGGACGCCGTCGTGCTCGCCCGGGCCTGGCTGGCCGACCTGACGCTGGTCCGCCGGGTCGGCCGGGTCGAGGTGCCGCGCGCCGACGTCGAGGTCGACGTCGACATGGAGAGCTTCGGCGACGCCGGCGCGTACCTCTGGGGCTGCCTGCTCAGCGGCGCCGACATCGGCGTCCCGCAGGGCTACCGCGCCTTCGCGACGTGGGACCCGCTGCCCACCGACGACGAAGCCCGCTCCTTCGCCGAGTTCTGGGCCTGGCTCACCGACGTCCGCGAGCGCACCGAAGCGGCGGGCCTGACCTTCCGCGCCTACTGCTACAACGCGCTCGCCGAGAACCGCTGGCTCTTCGGCTCGGTCGAGCGGTTCGGCGACCACCCCGGCGTCCCGTCGAAAAAGGACATCCAGTCCTTTGTGGATTCCGAGCAGTGGGTGGACCTCTTCCGCAGTGTCACCGACCAGTTCCTGTGCTCCCACGGCAAGGGCCTGAAGGTGATCGCGCCGGTGGCCGGCTTCTCTTGGCGCGACCCGGAGGCCGGCGGCGAGGCGTCGATGCGCTGGTACCGCGACGCCGTGGGCATGGACGGCGAGAAGCCGGACGACGACCAGCGCGAACGGCTCCTGCGCTACAACGAGGACGACGTCCTCGCGACGCGGGCGCTGCGCGAGTGGATCGACGCGCGGGCCCAGGCCGAAGTGCCGTACATGTTCGACCTCTGAGGTGTTTTGTCGACTAAGACACTTGCCTGCTGACACGTCCTGCGTAATACTCGTGTACGAGTATTCGTAGACGAGGAGTCGAGCATGAAGCGGCGGAAGGTCGGCAACCTGCTGGGCCTGGCCGTGCTGTCCGTCGTATCGGAACGCCCGATGCACCCGTACGAGATGGCGACCGTGCTCAAGGAACGCGGCAAGGACGAGGACCTGCCGATCAAGTGGGGCTCGCTCTACACCGTCGTCGCCAACCTGGAGAAACACGGCTTCGTCGAGGCCGTCGGCAGCGTGAAGGACGGCGGCCGCCCCGAGCGGACCGTCTACCGGATCACCCCGGCCGGCCGCGCGGAGTTCGAGGACTGGGTCCGCGAGCTCGTCGGCACGCTCGACCCGGAGCCGCCGCGGTTCCGCTCCGGGCTGTCGCTGATCGGCGTCCTCGGGCCGGACCAGGCGATCAGCAAGCTGCGGGAGCGGCTCGCCCGGCTCGACGAGCGGGCCGGGAAGCAGCGGGCGGTGCTGGAGCAGCTGCGGCCGCTGATGCCGCGGATCTTCCTGATCGAGGTCGAGTACGACATCGCGATGACGGAGGCTGAGGCGCGCTGGGTGCGCGGTTTCCTCGACGAACTGACCAGCGGCACCCTGCCGGGCATCGACGCCTGGCGGCGCTTCCACGAGACCGGCGAGCTCCCCGACGACTTCGGGGAGCTCGTGGAGAAATAGCACGGACCCCGGGAGGTGCTGGCACACCGCCCGGGGTCCTCGACCCCGAACCGAGCACGCCCGGTCACGAGGTGGCACCGCAAGGATAACCGGGTGGCTCTTCGGTTCGGCTCAACCGAAGAGGAGAGATCCATGGAGACGACCCGCAAGCACAAATTGCCCGAGATGGAGGGGTTCCAGGCCCGCTGGTACGCCAAGAACCGCGGCACCGAGGCCCAGCTCGCGCAGTACCGGCGGCAGGCGGCCCAGGTCACCGCGGGCTGGCCGGAGGGCGCCGAGGTCCTCGAGGTGGCGCCCGGCCCCGGCTTCTTCGCCGTCGAGCTGGCGAAGCGCGGCTTCCGCGTCACCGGGCTGGACATCAGTCACACGATGGTGGAAATCGCCAGGGAGAACGGCCCGGACGTCGACTTCCGCCAGGGCGACATCACGCACGCGCCCTTCGCCGCTGAGTCGTTCGACTTCCTGGTCTGCCAGGCCGCGTTCAAGAACTTCCGGCAGCCGGTGACGGCGCTGAACGAGATGCACCGCGTGCTGCGGCCGGGTGGCTACGCGGTGATCCACGACCTCAACCACGAGGCCACCGGCGCGGACATCGACCGCGAGGTCGCCGGCATGCACGTCGGCGTGGTCGCCGGGTTCACCGTCCGGCAGACGCTCGGGTGGCTGCGCCGCCGCGCGTTCACGGCCGCCCAGTTCGAGACGCTGGCCGCGGAGAGCGCGTTCGGCGGCTGCTCGATCACGGCCGACGGCATCGGCTTGGAGGTCCGGCTGACCCGCTGAGCCACGACCGCCGGGGCACGAGCCCGTGCCCCGGCGGGGTGGGTCAGCGCGGGGCCATCCGCAGCGAGCCGTCCATCCGGACGACCTCGCCGTTCAGGTAGTCGTGGTCGATCAGCGACAGCGCGAGCTGCGCGTACTCGTCCGGCCGCGCGAGCCGCTTCGGGAACGGGACGCCGGCCGCGAGCGACGCGCGGAACTCGTCGCTGACCGTGGCGAGCATCGGGGTGTCGACGATGCCCGGCGCGATGGTCAGCACGCGGATGCCGTGCGAAGCCAGGTCGCGGGCGGCCGGCAGGGTCATGCCGACGACGCCGCCCTTGGACGACGAGTAGGCGACCTGCCCGATCTGGCCGTCGAACGCGGCGATCGACGCGGTGTTGATGATGACGCCGCGGGCGTCGTCTTCGAGCGGCTCGGTCTTGGCGATCGCCTCGGAGGCGATGGTCAGCACGTTGAACGTGCCGACGAGGTTGATCTGGATGACCTTCGCGTAGAGCGCGAGGTCGTGGCGGCCCTTCTTGGACAGGATCCGCGCGGACGGACCGATGCCGGCGCAGTTCACCACGGTCCGCAGCGGCACGCCGGAGCCCGCGGCCGTCGCGACGGCCGCCTCGACCTGCTCGACGTCGGTGACGTCGGCCTCGACGTAGGTGATGCCGTCGATCTGCTCGGCCTTCTCGATGGACGACGCCAGGTCCAGCGCGAACACCCGCGCGCCCTTGGCCGCGAGCGCCTTGGCCGTGGCCCCGCCGAGGCCCGACGCGCCGCCCGTGACGAGCGCCGCCGTGTCCGTGATCTGCATCTGTGCCGTTCCCTTCGCCTGGTCCGATTCGCCGACCCAGGTTAACGCTCGTTCGCATCGGCGGGGTTCGTGTCTTCGCTCACCGCTTCCGGGCCCGTCTGTTTCCGTTAGCGCGGTGGTCACGTCCGGCTGAGACCTTCAGCAGCATGACGCCAGCTCGCATCGTGGTGGTAGGAACCGGATACGTCGGCTTGACCACGGGGGCGTGCCTGGCGAGTCTCGGGCATTTCGTGACCTGCGTGGACGTCGACCGCGCGAAGGTCTCGCGGCTGGCCGCCGGCCGCGTCGACATCCTCGAACCCGGCCTCGCCGACCTGGTCGACCGCGGGCTCGCGGCCGGGCGGCTCCAGTTCGTCGTCGGCGCGCGGGAGGCGGTGCGCCACGCGCAGGCGGTGTTCCTCTGCGTCCCGACGCCGATGGGCGCGGGTGGTTCCGCCGACCTGCGCGCGGTCGGAGCCGTCGCCGCCGAGATCAAGGACGTCCTGCCCGCCGGCTGTGCGCTGGTCACCAAGTCGACCGTGCCGGTCGGCACGTCGAAGCGGATCCGGGAGCTGGTCGGCCGCACCGACGTGCCGGTGGTGTCGAACCCCGAGTTCCTCCGCGAAGGCACCGCGGTCGCCGACTTCCTGGGCCCGGACCGGATCGTCGTCGGCTCGGACGACCTGGCGGCCGCGCGCTGGGTCGGTGAGCTGTACGCCGAGCTCGACGCGCCGGTCGTCGTCGCCGACGCGGCGAGCGCGGAGCTGGTGAAGTACGCGGCCAACTGCTACCTCGCGCTCAAGCTGTCCTACGTCAACTCGATCGCCGAGCTGTGCGAACGGCTCGGCGCGGACATCGAGCTCGTCACCGAGGGGATGGGCTACGACCGCCGGATCGGGCGGACGTTCCTCAAGCCCGGCCCGGGCTGGGGCGGCTCCTGCCTGCCCAAGGACACCAGCGCGCTGGTCAAGGTGGCCGAGTCGGTGAACTATGACTTCACCATGCTGACCTCGGCCATCGACGAGAACCTCGCCCAGCGTGACCGGATCGTCGCGAAGATCGCCGGCGCGGTCGGCGGGACGCTGGCCGGCGCCCGGATCGGCGTGCTGGGCCTGACCTTCAAGGCGGGCACCAACGACCTGCGCGACTCGCCCGCGCTCGCCGTCTCGTCGGTGCTGTGCGCGCTGGGTGCCGAGCTGATCGCCTACGACCCGGCGGTCGACGGCGAGATCGCCGGGATGACCGTCGTCGACGACGCCTACCAGGTCGCGAAGGACGCGGACGCCGTCGTCGTGCTGACCGAATGGGCCGAGTTCAAGCACCTCGACTGGGCGGCGATGGCCGAACTCATGGAGGGCATCGACGTCGTCGACACGCGCAACCTGCTCGACCCGCGGGTGATCGTGGACGCCGGGCTGTCCTGGCAGGGCGTCGGGCGGCCGCGGGCGGCGGCGAAAATCAAGGTGTCTTGACGGTGTCCTGCCCGCTAGGGTGATCAGCACGGCATCGCGTGTCGGTCACCGGCTGGGTGAGGCATGGAGGTGGCGGGAGTGCCCCGGAGGCATTTCAACCGTGTCAGTATCCGTTTCCGTTGAATTGAACCACTTGATCGTCCCGTCCCGGAACAACCGGGAATCCGCCGAATTCCTGGCGAACCTGCTCGGCCTCGAAGTCGGGGAGGAATGGGGTCCGTTCGTCCCCGTCGAGACGCGCAACGGCGTCCGGCTGGACTTCGCGACCATCCCCGAAGAGGACCTGCGCCTGCAGCACTACTGCTTCCTGATCCCGGAGGACGACTTCGACGCCGTGTTCGCGCGGCTCGTCGAAACGGGCGTGACCTACCACGCCGATCCGATGGGGAAGCAGGTCGGCGAAATCAACCACAACCACGGCGGCCGTGGCGTCTACTTCCTCGATCCCGGCGGCAACGGGATGGAAATCATCACGCAGCCGTACGAGCCGGAGCGGCGTCGTCCGGCCACTTGGTAATTCGTTAGCGTTGCGTACTATCGGGGCATGTTCACGACGAGGCCGGAGCTGACCGGCACCTTCGGGATGGTGGCATCGACGCACTGGCTGGCTTCGGCCACCGGGATGGCGGTGCTGGAGGACGGCGGCAACGCGTTCGACGCGGCGGTCGCCGCCGGCTTCGTCCTGCAGGTCGCCGAGCCGCACCTGTGCGGCCCGGCCGGGCAGGTACCCGGCCTCTTCGTGACGGCGGACGACCCGACCCCGCGGGCGCTGGCCGGACAGGGCCCGTCGCCCGCGGGGGCCACGTCGTCGCACTTCGCCTCGCTCGGGCTGGACCTCATCCCGGGCAGCGGCCTGCTCCCGGCGACCGTCCCGGGCGCCTGGGACGCGTGGCTCCTGCTGCTGCGCGACTACGGCACGAAGCCGCTGCGCGAGGTGCTGAAGTACGCGATCGGATACGCCCGCAACGGCGTCCCGCTGGTGTCGCGGGTCAGCGACACCATCCAGGCGGTGTCGCGGCTGTTCACCGAGCACTGGCCGACGTCGGCGGCGCTCTGGATGCCGGACGGCAAACCCGCGGCCGGCCTGCACCGGAACCCGGCGCTGGCCGAGACGTGGGAACGCCTGCTGCGTGAAGCGGAGTCCACGTCCGGGCGCGAGGCGCAGATCGACGCGGGCCGCCGCGCCTGGTCGCAGGGGTTCGTCGCCGAAGAGATCGATGCGTTCAGCCGCACCGCGTTCCGCGACGACTCCGGCCGCGACCACGCGGGCCTGCTGACCGGCGACGACCTGGCCTCGTGGTCGGCGACGTACGAGGACCCGGCGTTCGTCGACGTCGGCGACTGGCGCCTGGTCAAGATGGGCGGCTGGACGCAGGGACCAGCACTGCTGCAGCAGGCGTTGCTGCTGCACGGCTTCCGCGACGAGCTGTCCTATGTGGAGGGAATCCCGACGGAACGCACGGTGCACCTGGCCACCGAAGCGGCGAAGCTGGCCTTCGCCGACCGCGAGGCCTGGTACGGCGACACCGACGTGCCCCTCGACGTGCTCCTTTCGCCCTCGTACACGGACGCCCGCCGCGCCCTGATCACGGACACGGCGTCCCCCTCGCTCCGTCCCGGCGACGCCCGCGGCCCGGCCCGTCTCCCGGCCATCCTGGACTCCCTGCAGGGCATCGAAGCGGGCGCCGGCGCCACGGGCGAGCCGACGGTCGGCCCCCAGGGCCAGACCCGCGGCGACACGGTCCACCTCGACGTCGTCGACGCGGCGGGCAACCTGGTGTCGCTGACCCCGTCCGGCGGCTGGCTCCAGTCGAGCCCGACGATCCCGTCGCTGGGCTTCTGCCTGGATTCCCGCGGCCAGATGTTCTGGCTGGAGCAGGGCCTGCCGAATTCCCTGGAGCCGCGCAAGCGCCCGCGCATCACGCTGTCCCCGTCGCTGGCCCTGCGAGCCGGAGTCCCCACCCTGGCCTTCGGCACCCCGGGCGGCGACCAGCAGGACCAGTGGCAGCTGTGCTTCTGGCTGGCCCACGTGTACGGCGGCCTGAACCTGCAGGAGTCGATCGACTCCCCGGCCTGGCACACCACGGCGTTCCCGAGCTCGTTCTACCCACGCGCGTGGAACCCCCGCGAGCTGGTGCTGGAGTCGCGGCTGGGCAAGTCCACATTGGACGCCCTCCGCGCCCGCGGCCACCAGATAGTGGACGCGGGCGACTGGTCGCTGGGCCGTTTGTCGGCGGTTTCCCGCACCAACGGCCTTCTGCGAGCGGCGGCGAACGCGCGAGGAATGCAGGGCTACGCGGCGGGGCGTTAGGGCTTCTCCCACAGCCAGAACTCGATGCCCTGGTTGTCGGTGCAGTCAGCGGTCGTCCCGTACGGGTGGTTCTCGACTTCCCCGGCCTGCCCACCCTGCTCGCGGACGCGCACCAAGGCCGCCTCGAGGTCGTCCACCGCGTACATCAGCTTCCAGCCGACCTGCCGGTCGCCTGCCCACAGCCCGCCTTCGAGACCGGGGCCGGCGAACCCCCACGCGTCGGACACCGAGCCCGGCGTGAACTGCCAGCCGAGCACCGCGCCGTAGAACGACTTCGCCGGCTCGGCCTCCGGGACCTGGAAGGTGAAGTACATGGCTTCGCCATGCCGGGCGGGCTTCGGGCCCGCAGCCGGGGTGGCCGCCTGCGAGACCAGCCAGCGCTGGCCGAACGGGTCGCGGAACGAGCCGCCGCGCCCGTACGGCGAGTCGCTCACCGCGCGGATCAGCGTCGCGCCCAGCTCCAGCGCGCGGGCCACGCTGGCGTCGACGTCCGGCACCTCGACCCGCACCGACGCCCCACCCTCACGCGGCGCCACGTGCCCGATCTCGGGGTACTCCTCGGCGAGCATCAGCACCGCGTCGCCGATGGCCAGCTCCGCGTGCCCGACGCGGCCGTCGTCCATCAGGATCGGGTCGCCGCGGCGGACCGCGCCGAAGACGTCGACGTAGAAGTCGAGCGCCGCCCGCGCGTCGGAAACGGCCAGGTAAGGGGTCAGCGAGCGCAGTTCGGCGGCGGCCGCGGGCGCTTCGGTGGTGGTCATGTCGGCTCCGTTCAGGATGGCGCGACGCAGCTGGTCACGCAGTTCGGCGGCGAAGTCCGGGTCGGGTGCGACCCGCTCGGAGGGACGGCGCAGCGCGTCGAACGGCTCAGGCATCGCGACCCTCCTTCTCCTGGTAAGTGCGCCGGAACGCGGCCCGCGCCCGGACGAGCAACGCCTCGGTGGCGTGCACACTGCGCCCCAGGTGGCCGGCGACCTCGGGAACCCCGAGGCCGTCGACGTACCGCAGCGTCAGCGCGGCCCGGTGGTGCGGCCCCAGTGAGTCGAGCACCTGTCTCGCGCGCAGGGCGTCGAGCTGCTCGTCCCAGGGGTCATCGACGTCCGGTTCACTGTGGTGGACCAGCCGCAGCCCGCGTTCCTCACGTTCTTTGCGCCGCCAGTGGTCGGCGAGCTTGTGCCGGGCAACGCCGATCAGCCACCCGGTGCTCACTGGAGGTGCGTATTCCTTGCGACAGGCGGCGACCGCCCCGAGGAAGGTCTCGGAGGTGAGCTCCTCGGCAAGCGTGCGATCACCGCACCGGGACAGCAGGTACCCGTAGACCTCCGGCAGCGCGGTCTCGTAGAGCCCGAGCAGCGCGAAGGCCGGGTCCGATCGCACCCGAGGTTCCGTCACGCTTACATCGTCGTCCGGCGCCCGCACTTTCCGACGGGTGAACTTCCAAGATTTTCCCCGGCGGTGACCACGTGGTCACCGCCGGGGAAAGGGGGCACTCGAAGTGCCGCCGGCCGCGTGGTCCGCCTTCCTCTCCGCCCTCACACCCGGGGGTCCGGCAGCCGCCGTCCGGTGATCGCGACCACCGTTGCCAGGACCGCCACCACGGCGATCACCACTACGAACGCGTCGCGCGAACCCAGCGAACCCGACAGTGCCGCGTACAGGCTCCCCAGCGTCGCCACCCCCAGCGCCAGCGATGTCTGCTGGTTCGTCGTCATCACGCCCGACCCCACCCCGGCCAGGTCGGTCGGCACGTGGGACAGCACGATCCGGAACAACGTCGTCATCGCCAGCGCGTTGCCCACGCCGATCGCCACCATCGACGGGGCCAGATCCAGGATCGTCACGTGCGGCCAGGCCGACAGCGTCGTGCACAGCAGCGCCACCATGCCCAGCGCCGTGATCGCGCCGCCGAGTGGGACCACCTTCTGGCCGTAGCGCGCCACCAACCGGCTGCTCAGCATCGACACCGTGAAGTACGCGACCGCTAGCGGGGTCAGCGCGCCGCCCGCGCCCAGCGGGCCGAAGTGCAGGCCCTCCTGCAGCGTCATCGCGAACACGAACATGAACGAACCGAACGCGCCGAAGAACGGCACCGCCACCATCAGCCCGCGCCGGACGCTCGGCAGCTTCATCACCGACGGCGGCAGCAACGGCGTCCCGCCCCGGCGCTCCAGCCGGCGCTCGACGTGGACGAAAGCCGCCGCGGAAAACGGTGACACGACCAGCAGCGCGATCGTCCACACCGGCCAGCCCAGTGCGCGGCCCTCCATCAGCGGGACCAGCAACGACAGCAGCGTCACGGCCAGCAGCGCCGTCCCCAGCCGGTCGACGCCCAGCGGGTTGTGCGCGCGGCTCTCCGGCAGCTTGCGGGACATGACCAGCACCACCAGGCCGATCGGGACGTTCACCAGGAAGATCGGCCGCCAGCCGGTGCCCCACAGGTCCGCCGCCACCAGCCCGCCGCCCAGGAGCTGGCCGACCACCGTCGAGATGCCGCCCGTCGCGCCGAACAGACCGAGCGCGCGTGAGCGCTGCTCGCCCGACGTCGTCGCCTGGATGATCGACAGCACCTGCGGCAGCAGCAGGGCCGACGCCGCCCCCTGCGCGGCGCGGGCCACCACCAGCGTGCCGGCCGTCGGGGCGATTCCGCAGGCCAGGGACGTCAGTGTGAACAACCAGAGTCCGGTGATGAACAGCCGCCGCCTGCCGAACGAGTCGCCGAGGCGGCCGCCGACCACCAGCAGCACCGCGTACGCGATGCCGTAGGCCGCCACCACCAGCTCCAGGGTGGCGGTGGACGCGTGCAGATCGGCGTCGATCGTCGGCAGTGCGACGTTGACGATGAAGAAGTCGATGATCGGCAGTGCTGCCCCCAGCAGCACCGTGACCAGGCCGGCGGGGGTCAGTCCCGGCCGGGCGAGGGCGCCGGTGGTGCTCGGCGCAAGGGAGGTCGTGGTCATGGGTACTACGATCGACCCGCTGGGAAACTGGTACCAGTTGTTGTTTATCCAGGTACCAGGCACTACCTGGTACCAGTTTCCGGAGCGTGCCATCCTGGCACCATGACCACCGCCGTCGAATCCGACCTGCGCCGCCAGGAGCTGGCCAGGTTCCTGCGCAGCCGTCGCGAGCGGATCACGCCCGAGCAGGTCGGCCTGCCGATCGTCGGCCGCCGCCGGACGCCGGGGCTGCGCCGCGAAGAGGTCGCGCAGCTCGCCGGGGTCGGGGTCACCTGGTACACGTGGCTCGAGCAGGGTCGCGACATCAACGCGTCCGAGCAGGTCCTGCAGGCGATCGCCCGCACGCTGCGGCTCGACCCGCACGAGCACGTCCACCTCTTCCGGCTGGCCGGAGCGCCCGCGCCGGAGGGCGAAAAGGACTGCCAGGTCATCACGCCGGCCATGGAGCTCATGCTGAAGAAGCTGGAGCCGTACCCGGTCGCGATCCGCAACGCCCGCTGCGACCTGCTCGGCTACAACCGCGGCTACACCTGGCTGATGGGCGACGTCGACGCCATCCCGTTCGGCGACCGGAACACCCTGGTCCAGTGCCTGCTCAACCCCGAGTGGCGCCGGCGGATGCTCGACTGGGACGCGAACATCCCACGCGTGATCGCCTCCTTCCGCGCGGCGATGGCCGACCACGTCGCCGAGCCGGCGTGGAAGCAGCTGGTCAAGCGGCTCAAGGCCGAGTCGCCGCTGTTCGCCGAGCTGTGGCCGCACCACGACGTCAACTCCGAGCCGATCCGCACCAAGCGCTACCTGCACCCGGACGTCGGGCTGCTGCAGTTCAACTTCACCTACCTCTACTACGGCCGCCGCTCCGAGATCACCATGTCGACCTACACCCCGGCCGACGAGGAAACCGCGGCGAAGCTGCCCCTCGTGTTCGACTGAATGCCCCGCAGGAACCTGAATCATTTACGTAATGAGCGTCCGGTTATTTCAGGTCGCCCAGATGGACTATTTGCCTGCGTTCGGGTGAGGCCAATGTGGCGGTATGTGATTGACCAGGTTTTGTCACTTTTTGCCGCGAGCGTCGCTCTGAGCTGCACTTATGCCCGACGAGAGTGCTCGACTGGGTCAATATGGTGATACAGGTCACACACCAACGATTTCCCATCATCGCCGCACTTACGTAACGTCACTAATCGCGAGCCGGTCCTCCTGCGAGGGCCGGCGCTCTGAGGTTCCGGACCTTCAGGTCTGGTTGCTTTGGCCGACCGGCGTGCTGTCTCGGCGGTTGCTCGACCGCGTCCCGTACGGGGGGTCGAACACCGAGAGATAGGAGAACGCAGGTATGGGCAAGCACCACTCCGAAGGCGACGACGCCGTCCCGGAGGGAGACGATCCCGCTTCGGAGCGGAAGGAATCTCAGCACGGTGAAGGGCGCCGGGCCCAGAAGGCCCGGCGCGTGGTGACCGTGGCGCAGGTAGTGGTCGCCATCGCTCAGGCGGTGGACGGGGTGCTCAGGATCTTCTCCTGAGCCTGGCTGGCCCTGGATCTTGCTCATCCGGGGCCAGTCCCTCGAGTGCCGCCAGTTTCGAAGTCGCAGCGATCATTGACGTCGTTACAAGGCGAGGATCATTCCTTGCGTTCGGTCGGGCCACTCTAAACACATCGGCCGTCATTATGGAACCACCATTCCGACTGGTGAGAGCAGTAATTCCGGGTGTGGGTCGTCCTGGGGTGAAGCTGCTGGTCGGATGGCCTGGGGTCTGGGTGCGTATCGCCGGTACTGATGTTTTACTTGGTGTGCTAGTGCACAACATTTGCTTAGTACGCTGATGCAATTGCACTCCGTTATTCTGATTGTTGGCAACATCCTGTAGAACTACTGACTGTGACGGGGTGAACACAAGTCATTTGCCATGTGAATCCCCCTTTCACCTGCGATTTCTGACCTGGCGGGGCTGCGAGAGGGCCTTAGATTCCTTGTTGGCACCGGGCCAGGTAACTCTGTAGCGTTTAGTGACGAGCGAAGAGGTCGCCGCCTGACGACGTACGCCGGCCGTGCGCTCCGGGGCGGACGCGCGGACCGGCCGTGCCCGGTAGTTTTCGCGGCATGAGATGGCCGCCCTGGGTGGGACGCGTGGTGCGCACCGTCGTCGTCACCGTGTTCGTGCTCGGGGCGACCAGCGGTTCGTCGCGTTGGCAGCCCGGGGCTCCGCCGATGACGCCGCTCGCGGCCGCGTGGCTGGTGGCCACCGGGCTGACGCTGCTGGCCGTCCACCGCTTCCCGCTCACGATCTTCCTGGTCACCACCGCGTCCGCGTTCGGCTACTACGCCTCCGGGCTGCCCGGCGGCCCGATCATCGTCGTCCCGACCGTCGCGTTGTTCCTGCTCACCCGGCAGCGCGGCCCGCTCACCGCCGGGATCACCGGTGCCTCCGCGCTCGGCGTCCTCTTCCTGGCCCACTTCCTGACGTCGGGGTCGTTCGCGCTGGCGGTCGGCGCCGGGTTCCTCGTCGTCTGGCTGATCGCGGTGATCGGCATCGGCACCGCCGTCCGGTACCAGCTCGACGCGCTCGCCGCCCGTCGCGCGCAGGCTGACGAGCACCGCCACCGGCTCGCCGAGCAGGAACGCCTGCGCATCGCCCGTGAGGTCCACGACGTCGTCGCGCACAGCCTCGCCATGATCAACGTCCAGGCCGGCGTCGCCGCGCACGTCGCCGACCGGCGGCCCGAGCAGGCGAAGGAGGCGCTGCTCAACATCAAGGCGGCCAGCGCGTCCGCGCTCAACGACCTGCGCGCCACGCTGGCCGTGCTGCGCTCGGGGCAGGACAAGGCACCCGCGCCGAGCCTCGCCCAGGCCGGTGAGCTGCTGGACCACGCCCGCGACGCCGGGCTCACGGTCGAGGTCCACGGCGAGCCCGGCACCCTCCCGGCCCCGGTGGACGCGGCCGCCTACCGGATCCTGCAGGAGTCGCTGACCAACGTCGTCCGGCACGCCGACCAGGCGAACCACGTCGAGGTCCGGTTCCAGCGAAGACCGGGGACGTTCACGCTGCGGGTGCGCGACGACGGCCGCGGCACCGCCCAGCCGACGCCGGGCCACGGGCTGCGGGGCATGGGCGAACGGGCCGCCGCACTCGGCGGCCGGTGCACCGCCGGGCCGGTCGAGGGCGGTTTCGAAGTGTGCATCGAGCTACCGATCGAGGGGGAAGCATGATCCGCGTCCTGCTGGCCGACGACCAGGTCCTGGTTCGCGCCGGGTTCCGCGTGCTGCTGGAGACCGAGGACGGCTTCGAGGTCGTCGGCGAGGCAGGCGACGGCGAGCAGGCGGTCGCCGGCGCGGTCGAACACAAGCCGGACATCGTCGTGATGGACATCCGGATGCCCGGTGTCGACGGCCTCGAAGCCACCCGCCGGATCACCGCGAACCCCGACCTCGCCGGGACGAAGGTGCTGGTCCTGACCACCTTCGACGTCGACGAGTACGTCTACGAAGCCCTGCGCGCCGGCGCCAGCGGGTTCCTGCTGAAGGACACCGAGCCGGTCGAGCTGCTGCGCGCGCTGCGGGTCGTCGCGGACGGGGAGGCGCTGCTGGCGCCGACCGTCACCCGCCGGCTGATCCAGGAATTCGTCGGACGCCCGGAACACCGGCGCATCGACACCGGCGCCGTCCGCGAGATCACCGACCGCGAGCGCGAGGTGCTCGGCCTGGTCGCGGGCGGGCTGTCGAACGACGAAATCGCCGCCCACCTGGTGATCTCCACGGCGACCGCGCGCACGCACGTCAGCCGCATCATGACGAAGATCGGCGCGCGCGACCGCGCCCAGCTGGTGGTGCTGGCCTACGAGTCCGGGCTCGTCACACCGCGTCGCCCCGCCTGACCCGGCGCACGACGCGGACCGCGCGCACCAGGAACACCACGGCGAGGACACCGACCAGGCAGATCCAGATCACGGCGCCTCCTCTCCCGGCCGATGCTCTGCTCAGTAGGCGTCCGAGAGGGGGATGGCGTTCACCGACACGGCGGAAGTCACACCTTCGGGCTATTCCGCGACCTTCTGCAGCCAGATGTTGCCGCCGGAGTTGCCGGCCAGCTCGGGAACGCGGCCTTCCAGCAGGTCGCGGTGGTGGGCCCACATGAACTGCTGGTACCAGCGGATCTCGAACCGCCGGTTGTACATCAGGAACGCGCGGAGCAGGTAGTCCTCCTGCCACGCCCGCCCTTCCACCAGCCAGTCCATCGGATACTCGAACGGGAAGAAGACGTCGTGGACGTGCACCCAGACGCCGTCGTTCAGCCGGGGGAGGACCTCGAAGAACAGGTAGTTGACGTCCGAGCCGGCCTTGACCACGTGGGTCGAGTCGATGAACAGCACGTCACCGGCCTGCAGCTGGGCGAACGTCTCCAGCGGGACGTCCTGCACCGCCTGGCCGAGCACCCGGACGCGGTCCTCGTCCCCGGGCCGGAACAGGCTCTGCAGCAGCTGCGGGTACGGCTCGACGCAGGTCAGCTCCAGCTCCGGGAGCCATCCGTCGGCGGTGTCGAGCGTCATCGCCGTCGAGTAACCCGAACCGACCTCGATCATCCGCTTCGGGCGCAGGTGCCGCAGCATCGTGTGCAGGATGATCGCGTCCGACCACGAGTACGCGGTGTTCTCGTAGAAGTAGCGGTGTTCCTCGCTGCGCTCGGCGGTGAACGGCAGCTCGCCGGCGAGGTCGGCGAGGGCGCCGAACAGCTCGACCTGCTCCGCTTCCCGCAGGTCGATCGCCGCGGGCCGGGCGTCGATGTCGAACATCGACGCCGCCCGGGCGCCGATCTCCTCCTTCGACGCGAACGGCGAGTAGAAGTGCCCCGGCGGCACCCAGGTGCGGTACTGCTCCTCGAACGCCTGCTTCTCCTGGAGGACCTCGGCGTGCCGCGCCTGCAGCTCGTCGTGGTGGTTCATCAGGCTCTCGTAGCGCGCGGACAGCTGGTCGTAGCGCGCCGACAGCCGGTCCGCCCGGATGGTCAGGTCGTCGTAGGACTTCCGGGCCACCGCGTACCGCTTGACGATCCGGCGGAGCCGCTTCTCCAGCGTCATGTCAGCTGTTCGTCCGCTCGGTGGGCGGCGACTTCTGCACCTGCGAGTTGAGCAGCGTCTTGAACGAAGCCAGCGCCTTGTCCTTGTCCGGGCCGTAGGCGTCGACGATGATCACGCGGCTGTACAGCACGTACACCGCGCGGTAGACGTACTGCTGGCCGCCGTCGGGCGTGGCGAACACCGGCACGCCGTGCAGCGACAGGTCGCGCGCGGCGGTCAGGCCGCCTTCCTGCTGGGCGTTCGCGTACTCCTGCGCGACCGGCGTGGCGGCCTGCGGGTTCGGCATCTCGAGGGCGTACAGGCCGAGCGTGACGTCACCGTCGGTCGAGGTCTTGAGCAGGCCTTCCGTCATGCCGCCGGTCTTGAGCCGCTCGACGACGGTGGTCGGCAGGAACTTCGCCGCCTCCAGCTTGGCGATGTCGAACGTGCCCCCGCCCGCCCGGGTCTTGCCGGGCGGGGTGGCCAGCGCCGAGGAGTTGTCGCTCGGCTCGGCCTTGGCGGCGGGCGGTTCCGGCAGCGGCTTGCTCGTCGGCACCGGCGGCGGCTGCTGGCTGGTGCTCTGCTGCGCGACCGGGGTGGTGCCGTTGTCCTTGATGAACAGCGCCCAGACGCCGAACCCGAGACCCGCCAGCACGACCAGCCCGAGCGCGGCGAAGGCGATCTTCTTGCCCTTGCCGGACGACGGCTGGGTCTGGAACGTCTCCGGGCCCTGGCTGATCCACTCGGCGTTGGTCGAGGGGTTCACCGGCGGGAAGTCCGAGCCGCCCCACGGCGGGGCGGCATCCGGCTGGGCCGGGCCCCACGGGTTCTGCTGCGGGTGCTGCGGCGCGGGGAACCCGCCGGCGGGCGACTGCTGGCTGTAGGGCTGCTGGTACTGCGGCATCGGCTGCGGGAACCCGCCCGAAGGGGAGTTCTGCTGCTGCCACGGCTGCACGGCCTGGGTGCGCTCGCCGCTCGCGTCGGCCGAGGAGACGATCTGGGTGGCCTCGGCCGAGGCGCTCGAGTCCGGCTGCTTCCCCGGCGGGGCCACCGGCGGGATGATCTGCGTCTCCGCGGCGGAGGGGGACGACGGCTGCGCGGGTGCCTGCTGGGGACCGTCGGCGTTCGTGACGGCCATGCTCAGCACGCGATCGCGCCGGATCCGGTACTCGTCCGCCGTCAGGCTGCCGGCCGCGAGCTCCTCGTCCAGCCTGCGCAGATCTTCCTGCCAGGTCACCCCTGGTACCCCCTTCGGGTAGTCGTCCCCGAACCATGCGAACGTGCTGCCTCGCGGCCGAAGACCCGGGCCGCACGCAGTCATTGTGCACGGGTGGGCTCACCCGCCGGCGGCCACCACCCCGTCGTCACCGATGTGAGACGGTCCGGCCGTCGAGGTCAGCGCGGGTGCCGGGCCAGTGCCTTCGCCAGCTCGTCGATCGTCTGGTCCCGCAGCAGCGCCGAAGAGCCGCCGGTGACACTGCGTTCGACGAACTCGAACGTCACCACGTCCCGGTCGGCGAACAGCTCGGCGAGCTGCTCGACGTTGCTCTGCCCGACGGTGTCGCTGTGCACGATGGTGACGTCCTGGCAGGTCGCGGCCAGGAACGGCGTGGCGAACTGGGTGAAGGAGTCGGCCACGATCCCGATGCTCGGCCGGAGCGAGCCGGCCGGCCGGGCCCCGTCGGGCTGCGTCAGGCGCAGCGGCGACCGGAAGTCGCTCGCGATGTAGCGCGCGCGGTCCTGGCCGCCGTCGGTGGACAGGCTGTAGGTGGGGAGGCTGCGCTGTTCGGTGCGGCCGAGGAGCCGGGCGAGGTCGGCGGGCCACGGCCGGACGCCGTTCGGCGCCGCGCGCCAGTTCACCGTGCTGCCGGGCGCGATCGCCTGGCCGAGCGCGTACGTCATGACGAGGCCGCCGTCGTACGACCAGTGCGTGTCGTTCGGGTCGTAGAGCGACCGGCCCAGCCGCTGCTCGGCGTCGGCGAGCGCGGGCCGCAGGTCGAGCGCGCCCGTCTCGCGCGGCACCCGGTTCCAGAACGCGGTGGTCCTGGCCTGCGCGCAGGCCTTGCCGACGTAGTCGTCGGGCAGGTGTGACGGCTCCTGGGTGTACTTGTCCGGCGCGAAGACCAGCACGAACTTCCGGCCGGAGCTCTCGACCGCCCCGCGCAGCCGCCGGAGCGCGGAGACGACGTGGTCGAGGTCCATCACCGGACGGCACTTCGCGTTGACGTCCTCGCCGAGGTAGAGCCAGCCGTCCTTGCCCGGGATGACCTGCGGGTAGACGTACCCGGGGACGTCACCGGTGCCGGACTGGCCCTGGTCGACGCCGACCGTGCCGTGGTTGGTGCCCTGGCCGGACCCCGGCGGGTCGCCGAAGACGCCGGTGCTGATCTGGTCCGCCGCCTGGACACCGACCTGGCGCAGCGGCAGGTGGTCGGTGGCCCAGCCGGTGAGTTCCGGGAAGAAGTTCCAGCCGTCGCCGAGGCTCGGGAACGGCCGCAGCGGCCGGTTCTCGAACGCGGTCGGCTGCACCCCCGCGACCCACAGCAGGACCGGCGCGAGGAAGAAGACGATCGCGCAGGTCAGCGCCGTGCGCTGGCGGCTGCTGTGCCGGGGCCGGTAGAGGTTGTGCTCGTTCGGGAGCCAGGACTCCGGCGTCTGCGGCAGCTTCGCGTCGGCAGGCGACTGCGGACGGAGGCGGGAGGGCACGGTCGTATCCTAGCGCCGGGCGGGGCCGGACCGGCCGGATCCGGGGAAGCGGGAACGTGCGATGAGCGGTGGGCGAGGACCCGGTTACGAGCAGCGGCTGGCCAGGGAACGCGAGACCTTCGCCGGTCAGGTCGAGGTGCACGGCAACCTGCCGGAGTCGGCGCACCACTGGTCCGCGCGGCACATGCTGCCCAAGCTCCAGGCCCTCGGCGTCCCCGGCATCGGCGAGCTGATCACCGGCGAAATCGGCGCCCGTGCGCAGCGGCTCGACCGGGACGTCGTCGTGCTTTCCCTGGGCAGCGGCAACGGCGACCAGGAGCTCGGCTGGCTGCGGACGCTGGCGGAATCGGGGCAGCACAACGTGCGGCTGCGGCTGCTGGAGCTGAACCCCGACATGCAGGCCCGCGCCGAGGCGTCCGCCCGCGAGCAGGGGGTCGCCGATCGGGTCGAGCTGATCACCGCGGACTTCAACACCTGGCGCGCGGACGCCGCGCACGACGTCGTCGTCGGGTTCCAGGCCCTGCACCACGTCCTCGACCTCGAACACCTCTACGGCCAGATCCGCGACGGGCTTGACCCCGACGGCGTGCTCGTCGTGCACGACATGATCGGCCGCAACGGCCACCGCCGCTGGCCCGAGGCGCTGGAGGTCGTCGACCGGATCTGGGCGACGCTGCCGGCGCGGCTGCGCCGCAACGCACTGACCGGCGAGGTCGACGAACGGTTCGTCGACATCGACTGCGCGGCCGACGGCTTCGAGGGCATCCGCGCCCAGGACGTCCTGCCGGTGCTGCTCGAGTACCTGCACCCCAGCCTCTTCCTGCCCTACGCCAACGTCATCGACCCGTTCGTCGACCGGATCTACGGGCCCAACCTCGACCTGGCCGACCCCGCCGACGTGCGGCTGCTCGACCACCTCGGCGATCTCGACGACACGCTGGTCGACCTCGGGATCGTCAGCCCGACGCACCTCACCGCGCTGTTCCACCCGGCGCCGCAGCCCCTGCGGGTGCACGGTGCGCGGACGCCGGAGCGGTCGGTGCGCGACACGCGGGTCGTCGACCCCGCCGGCCGCGTCTCGTTCCGGCCCGGCGGGAACCCCGGGGAACGGCTGGTGGGCGGGGCCGGCGTCGTGACCGGCCGGATGAACGGCGTCGAGCACGACGACTGGGCCGGCCCGTCGGCCGAGTTCCCGCTGCTGACCACGGCCGCGGTCGAGGCCGTCGAGCTGCGCACCTACCTGCCGGACGACTCCGCCGACCACGGCAGCGTGACGATCGCGGTCGACGGGGAGGCGGTGGCGAAGGCGGACGTCGGGCCCGGGCTCGTCGAGCAGGTCGTGCCGGTGCGGATCGCGGCGCACCGGCAGGTCCGGTTCTCGCTCGACGCCGACTGGTCGATCACCGCCGGTTCCGGCGCCGATCGGCGGACGCTGTCCTACATCCTGGTCGGGCTGCGGCTGCTGGAAAGGTGAGGGCGGCCCCGGCGGCCCTGGTCGGGCGGCTAATCTGCCCGCCATGGGCAAGGGGACGAACGGTGAGCGCCTGATCGAGTGGACCGGCGAGCGGTGCGTGCCGTGGACCGACGACCTCCAGGTGATCTACGAGCACTACCACCGCTACGCGTTCGCGGCCCGGTTCGCCGCCGGCAAGCGCGTGCTCGACCTGGCCAGCGGCGAGGGGTACGGCAGCGCGCTGATGGCCCGCTCGGCCACCGGGGTGGTCGGCCTCGAGCTGGACCCGGTGACCGTCGAACACGCCCGGCGCGCCTACCCGGGGCTGCGCTTCGAAGTCGGGTCGATCACCGACCCGTCGGCGCTCGAGGGCGAAGAGTTCGACGTCATCACGTGCTTCGAGGCGATCGAGCACGTCGAGGAGCAGGACCGGCTGATGGAGCTGGTCCGCAACCGGCTCGCCCCGGGCGGGGTGTTCCTGTGCAGCACGCCCGACACCGAGGTCTACAGCCACGACCACGGCAACGAGAACCCGTACCACGTCCACGAGCTCACCGGTCCGGCGTTCCGGTCGCTGCTGTCGCGCAGCTTCGCCCACGTCGTCGTGCTGCGCCAGAACGTCGCCGTCGGCTCGCTGATCCACGACGGCGGTGCCGGAGCGGGCGCCGAGGTACTGACCCTGCAGCCCGGCGAGGGTGATGGCTGGGTCGTCGAGCCGGGTGCGCCGCACACCTACTTCGTCTCCGTCGCGTCGGCCGAGCCGGTCGAGGTGCCCTCGACGTCCGCGCTCGTCGACCCGAAGCTGACGCTGGTCGCCCGCGCCGCGGCCGAAACCGGGCGGCTGCGTGCCGAACTGGCCGGCGCCGAAGCCGAGCGCGAGCGCGCGGCGGCGGCCGAGAGCCGGCTGACCGCCGAGCTGGCCGAGGTCACCGCCGCCGAACGCCGGGCCGCGGCCGAGCGCGACGAGGCGATCGAGCAGGCGGAGCGCGCCCGCGAGGAGCGGCGGCGCGCCTCCGACGAGCTGCACCTACTCAAGCGCAAGAACGGCTACGACAGCGAACGGCTGGAGTGGCTCGCGGGCAACAACGCCGGGCTCAACGAGACGATCGGCAGGCTCGCCGCCGAGAACGCGAAGCTGCGCGCCGAGACGTCCGCCATCGCCCAGCGGGTGATCGGCAAGTACCGCGGGTCGATCGAGAAGTTCGCCCCGCGCGGCACGCGCCGCCGCGACCTCTACGAGACGGCGCTCGGGCGCCAGGCGGGCTCGCTGCCGGTCACCCCGCCGGTGCCGGGGCCGGTCGCGGTCACCACCAGCGACCAGCCGATCGTCAGCGTCGTCATCCCGGTCTACGGGAACTGGCCGTTCACCCGCGGCTGCCTCGACTCGATCCAGCGGCACCTGCCGTCGACGCCGTTCGAGGTGATCGTCGTCGACGACGCCTCGCGCGACGACTCGGCCGACCGCGTCGCCGGCTGCGCGGGGGTGCGGCTGGTCCGCGCCCCGAAGAACCTCGGGTTCGTCGGCGCGTGCAACCTCGGTGCCGAGCACGCCCGCGGCGAGCACATCATGTTCCTCAACAACGACACCGAGGTCCGGCCGGGCTGGCTGGACGAGCTGGTGGCCGTGGTGGAGTCGCGCCCCGACGTCGGTCTCGTCGGGTCGAAGCTGGTCTACCCGGACGGCAGGCTGCAGGAGTGCGGCGGGATCATCTGGGCCGACGGCACCGGCTGGAACTACGGCAGGCTGCAGTCGGCGGAGACGCCGTGGTTCCAGTCCGTGCGGGACGTCGACTACTGCTCGGGCGCGGCCCTGCTCGTCCGGCGTGACCTCTTCGAGCGGATCGGCGGCTTCGACAAGCGGTTCGCGCCTGCCTACTACGAGGACACCGACCTGGCGTTCGCCGTGCGGGCGGCCGGGTTCCGCACGGTGGTCCAGCCCGCGTCGGTCGTCGTGCACCACGAGGGCATCACCAACGGCACGGACGTCTCGTCCGGTGTGAAGCGGCACCAGGAACTCAACCGCGGGGTCTTCGTCGAGAAGTGGAGCGTCCAGCTGCGCGACCACTTCCCGGAGGCGAGCCCGCGCGCGGTCTGGGCCGGGCGCCAGCGGACGCAGGACGGCCACCGCGGCGGCACCGTGCTCGTCGCCGACCACCAGGTGCCGATGCCGGACAAGGACTCCGGCTCGGTGCGGATGTTCCGCATCCTCGAACTGCTCGTCGGCCTCGGCCACCGGGTTGTGTTCATGCCGCTCAACAACGCGCTTCCCGAGCCGTACGCCCACGCGCTGTACCAGGCGGGCGTCACGGTGGTGACCGGACTCGGCGAGCAGCAGGAGTTCCTCCGCGACGCCGGACCCGACCTGCGCCTGGCGATCCTCTCGCGGCCGCACGTCGCCTGGCAGCTGCTGGAGCAGGTGCGCGAGCACGCGCCGGACTGCGTCATCGCCTACGACACCGTCGACCTCCACTTCGTCCGGCTCAACCGGCAGGCCGACCTGGCCGCCCGGCTCGGTGACACGCGGGAAGAGCTGACGCTGCGGCGGCGGGCGGAAGTGCTGCGGGAGTCGGAGCTCGGCCTCACCCGCGCCACCGACGTCACCTTCACGGTGTCCGATGTGGAGCGTGCGCTGCTGCGTGAGCTCGTGCCGTCGGCGCGCGTCGAGGTGCTGTCCAACGTGCACCACGCCGACGGCGCGCTCGCCGTCCCGGACGGGCGCGCGGACGTGCTCTTCGTCGGCAGCTTCGACCACCTGCCCAACCGGGACGCGGCCCGCTGGCTGGCCACCGAGATCATGCCGCTCGTGCGGCGCCGCCGTCCGGACGCCGTGGCGCGGATCGTCGGCAGCAACCCGCCGGAGGAGGTGTTCGACCTCGCCCGCGAAGGCGTGGTCGTCCGCGGCTGGGTACCGAACCTCGACAGCGCGTACGGCGAGGCCAGGGTCGTCGTCGCGCCGCTGCGCTTCGGCGCCGGCGTGAAGGGGAAGCTGGGCGAGAGCCTCGCCTACGGAGTGCCCGTCGTCGCCACGCCGCTGGCCACCGAGGGCATGCACCTCACGCACGGCCGTGACGTCCTCGTCGGCGCGTCGGCCGAGGAACTCGCCGAGGAGATCGTCACGCTGCTCGAGGACGACAAGCTCTGGCAGCGGCTGTCCGAAGCGGGCAAGTCCGTGGTGGACCGCCTCTTCGGAGCCGACGTCGCCCGCCACACCTTGGCCGGTCTCCTCGACCGGCCGGCCTGATCAGCTGGGCGGCAGCGCTTTCTGGAACACCGAAAGCGCGTTGTCCAGCCCGGCCTTCAGCTCGTTGCGGTTCTTCCCGAACGGCTGGGACACCCACAGCACGATGGCGACCTTGCCCGAGGTGTACCAGGTGCCGTCCATCCGCCGGTCGCCGTTGCGGCCGGTGACGACCTTGTCGTCATCGGCCAGCGGGGAGAAGCCGCCGGAGCTCGCGGCCGCACGCAGGTAGTCGACGACGGCCTTCGCGTCCTCGGGCGAATTGGTCGGGACCGCGAAGGCCAGGTAGCCCAGGTCCCCGGTGGACGAGCCGCGGTAGACCAGCTGCGTGACGCCGTGCTGCGAGAAGATCTGCGCGGTTTCCTTCGGGTACAGGTTGAGGTCGAGCCCCTTGGCCAGTGACAGCGTCGAGCTGCCGGCGTACTGCATGCCGGGCAGCGGCGGCACCTGGTCCTCCAGCTGCGGCTGGGCGGCGGCGGCCGGCGGCTGCGGCAGCGTGGGCACGAGGGTGGACAGGGCGTCGGACTTCGGTTCGTCGTCACCGAGCCACACCGTCGCGCCGCCGATCAGCGCGAGCACGACCAGCACGCCGAGGGCGATGAACGGCCACGTCCGCCGGGAGGAGCCGTCCTCTTCGCCGTCGCCGGAGAGGAACCGGTGCTTGCCGGCCGGCGTCGCCGGCTCGGCGTCGCGCGGCCGCGGCGCGGACTCGCCCCCCGGGGGCGTGATCGGCGGGAACCGGCGGCCGAACTCCTGCTCGCCGGGGCCGTCGACCTGCAGGTAGCGGGTCGGGACGATGTCGGCGGGGCTCGGCGCGGTCGTCATGTGGTCGGGGATCGCCTGCACCTGGGCCGCGGACAGCGTCTTCGGCAGTCCGGTGCGCTGCCACGGCGGAGGCGGCGCGGGGGGTGGCGGGGGCGTGGCCGGCGCGTACCGCGGCGACTCGATGCGCTGCGGCGGCGGCGCGGGCTGGGACGGCGCGGGGTGGTTCGCCGGGTTGGTGCTCCGCCAGCCTTCACCCGGACGGCGCAACGGCGAGGGCACTGGTGACGCCACGGTGGCCCCGGACGCCTGGGCGAGCAGCTCGTCCCGCTGTTTGCGGTGGTCAGCGGCGCCGATGCGCCCCGCGGCAAGATCCGCGTCGAGACGGCGCAGCTCGTCCTGCCAGCTCATCCTTTGGGACCCCCATCCACCGTTCGGGGCATCAGTCTGGCACGTCCTGCCGACCGGCAAGGTTGCGGTTTGAGGTTGATCGGCAACTTAGCGCACGACCGCCGATTTGGGGAGACTTCCGCCGCGTCACCCTTCAGGACCCCGAAAACTGTCGTACATATGTTCTAAAATTGGCGTTGTCCAGGGGAGATGCCGCCCGCGTCCGCGGGTGGCGTGATGGAGGAAGGCAGGGCCATGGCCTACATCACCCTGTCCACGTTCGTGGGCTACAGCGCGAGTTCCGGGCCGTCGCGGTCGTCGTTCGTCCGGCGGCAGCGCCGTCAGTACGAAGATCCGGCGCGGGCGGCGTTCAACTACTACCGGCGGGCGGCCAACGCGGTCCGGTCCGGGCGGGCGGCGAACCAGGACGAAGTCGCGCTGCGCGCCCTCGTCAACGCCGCCGACGAGCGGACGAAACCGCACTACGCGGCGATCGCCGACGGCTGGCTGCGGTACCTCGGCCGGAAGTCGCCGAAGCTGGTCGACGTCGGCCGCGGGCGGTGCCGGATCGGGGAGCTCGAAATCGGCGTCAGCCCGCAGATGGGGCTGCGCAAGAGCGACGGCCGCCGCTACGCGACCTGGCTCTACTTCAAGGAGGAGCCGCTGGCGAAGGACTCGGCGCAGCTCGCGCTGTGGGTGCTGGAGCAGGCGATGCCCGACATCCTGCCCGGTGGGGAGGCACTGGTGATCGACGTCCGGCGGGCGAAGGAGTACCAGCTCTCGGCGCGTGACCGGGCCCGGCTGCGGCCCTGGGCCCGCAGCGAGGCGTCGGCGTTCCTCACCCTGTGGGACGCGGCCTGAGCAGCACCTCGGCCACCAGGTCCGGCCGGGTGACGAAGGGGTGGTGCGCCACCGGCAGCTCGACGACGTCGGTGGCGCGCGCCGCCTGGGCCCGCTGGGTCCCGGGCAGCGTCGCGCGGTCTTCGCCGCAGAGGAGGTAGGTCGACGGGACGGTCCGCCACGCCGCCCGGGTCGCCGGCTGGCCGAACACCGCCTCGTTCTGGGCGGTGAGCCGGCCGGCGGCCGCGGCGTAGGTGGCGTCGTCGAAGTCCTGGGCGAACAGCGGCCGGACGAACTCTTCCCGGACGCTCGCGGTGCCGTCGCCGTGGCTGAGGTGCCACGGCGACGGCTCGCCCGTCCCGAAGTCCGCGAGTGCCTCGCCGACGTCCGGCAGGAACGACGTCACGTAGACGAGCCGGTGGACCGCGGGGTGATCGCCCACTGTGGTGATCACCATGCCGCCGTACGAGTGACCGACGAGCAGGGCGGGTTCGTCGGAGCCGTCGAGCAGGGCCCGGACGGCCGCCGCGTCGTCGTGGAGATCGCCCCGCGGCTCGGCCTCGCAACTCGGCAGCACTGCCGCTGAGCTGCGCAGACCGTGCCGGGCGAGTACGTCGGCCGTCGGCTGCCACCACCAGGCGCCGTCGCGGACGAACGCGCCGTGGACGAAGAGGACCCGCATGGTGACAACTTGGCAGAACCCACCCGGACGAGTGACACAGTTCGCGGCGGGCGGACGGGGACTGGACAAAGCGGAGGCCGAACACGAAGCTTTCGCGTGTTCTTCCGCGCCTGGCCGACTCGAAGGTCTCAACCGTGAATGCTGCTTGGGAAGCCGTCTCCCGCGTCGTCGACGAGCCCGCCTGGTACTGGGTCTACGACAAGCTGGCGTTCTGGCCGAGCACCTACGCCAACGCCTGGCCGGGTTTCCGCGAGCCGGTGCCGTCGCGGACCTGGGACCTTTCGCCGGGGGACCTGGACCGCGCCTCGGCCGAGTTCCGCCTCGGCCCGTACGCGGTCGAAGAGCACCTGCTCGCGGGCATCGCGCTGGCGGCGTTCCGCGAGGTGTGCGGCCCGGATGACTGGATGTGGGCGCTGCACTGGCAGCACCAGTCCTACCGGATCCGGCCGCACCTGATGTCCGGGAGCGCCCGCTGGCCGGTGCCGGTGTTCCCGCGCGCGGACTACCACCTGTTCCTGGCGTCGGACTTCTCCTTCGGCACGCTCGGCCACCCGTGGGAGCGGACGCTCTGCGTGTTCGGCGAGAAGCTGGTGCCGGCGTTCGAGCGGCTGGGTGAAGGCGTGCTGGAGAACGTGCTGCGCCGAGACGGGAAGCCGTCGGCGCTGGCCCGCTGAACCCGCTGCCGATCTCTTGCTACCGTTCTGCGGGTGTTCGAATATCACGGCTGGGTGACCATCCAGGCGACCGCGAGCGGAGACGACGACGCGGCGCTCCTGGAGCGCCTGGTCGACCGCGTGCACCGCGCGATCCGCGACGCGGCCGAACTCGACCTGGTCGACCTCCGCTGGAGCGCGGGGATCCCCATGCTCCACTTCGGCGGCTTCGACAAGCACGGCGGCCAGGCCGCCGAACTGCTCACGCTGTTCACCCGCGCGGGCGAATTGGCCCCTGGCTCCTACGGCCTGCTCTACACGTGGGACGACCAGGACACGGAGAACGACAACAACTTCCGCGTCTACCGGATGGCCCGAGGCCAGGTGACCGAGCGCGAAGACCCCCACCTGACCCCGGTGGCCCCCACGGTCCTGGACACCTACGAACTCTGATCCGGCCCCGCGAACACCGTGGGGTCCGGCCTCAGCCCCTTGGGTGAAATAGCAAGAGGGCTGTACCGGTGTGTTTTCCGATACAGCCCTCTTGCTTGCGAGCGGATGACGGGATTCGAACCCGCGACCCTCACCTTGGCAAGGTGATGCGCTACCAGCTGCGCTACATCCGCGTTGTCTTGCTGATGGGGAGAACTCTATACCGTCGGCGTGAGGGGTCTGTCACCGGGGTCCCCTCCCGTCGGACCGGTGCTTCGGTGTCACAGCTGGCGTACAAGGGGTGACGACGGCTGATTCGCTCCGTATGGTGTCTCCATTCGACCGAATGGGGAGACCTTCGGGGAGGAGGTGCCGGGCCGGATGACCGAGCTGGGCACGGTGCCGCCACCAGCGGCCTCGGAATCCGACGAGCAGGCACTGCTGCAACGGCTGCGCAACGGCGAGGACGCCGCGTTCGGGGAGCTGTTCGAGCTGCACGCCGCCGCGGTCCGCCGGCTGGCGCAGAGCCTGGCCGCCGACCGGTCCGAAGCCGAGGACATCACCGCGGAGACGTTCTTCCGCGTGCTGCAGGCGCTCCGCCGGGGTGCCGGTCCCCGTGACTACGTCCGCGCCTACCTGCTCACCGTGGCCCGCCGGGTGTCGTGGGAGTGGCACGGTGCGCGCCGGGACGTCCCGGTCTCCGACGACGAACTGACCTTCCGGGCCGGGGCGGGTGCCGACACGCACGCCCGCACGGCCGAGCACACGTTGATCACGACGGCGTTCACCAGCCTGCCGGAGCGCTGGCGGACGGTGTTGTGGCAGACCGAGGTCGAGGGCGAGCAGCCCGCGATGGTCGCTCCCCACTTCGGGTTGAGCGCGAACGCGACCGCCGCGCTGGCCCGCCGGGCCCGCCAGGGGCTGCGTGCGGCGTACCTGCAGGCGCACCTTTCGGTGAGCCGCGGGCCGGATTCGTGCCGGGCCGTGGTCGAGAAGCTCGGCGGGTTCACCGCGGGCAGCGTCACCGGTGCCGAGGCCGAGCGGATCAAGGCGCACCTGGTCGGCTGCTCGTCGTGCCGCGCGACCCAGGACGAGCTGCGTGACGTCTGTTCGTCGCTGCGGGCGCACGCCGGGGTGCTGGTGCTGCTGGTGCCGGCCGCCGCGTCGGCGGGCGGCAGCGGGGTGCTGGCCGGCCTGGGTGCCGCGGTCAAGGGCGTGCTGGTCGGTTCGAAGGTCAAGATCGGGCTGGCGCTGGCGTCGACCGCCGCGGTCGGTGCCGTCGGCGTCGCGGCCGGGCCGGTGCTGTTCGGGTCCGGGCCGGTGCAGGACATCGGGTTGCCCGGCGGGGCGCCCGAGCTGATCGTGGTGCCGCCGTCGGAGACGCACCACCAGCCGCCGCCGCAGGTGCCGCCGGAGCCGCGGATCGGCATCGGCGTGCTGAACGGCCGGGGCACCGGTGGCGCGGTGCCGCCGCGGGCGCGTGGCGGGGAGCGGCAGGCCGCCGCGAACGAGGTGCCGCAGCTGCCGGTGGCCGGGGACGTCCCGGTCGGCGAGGTGGCCGGAGACGGCGAGCAGCCGGTCCCGCGCGAGGACCTCACGTCGTCGACGTTCATGGCGACCGACCACCCGGCGACGTCGCCGCGGCTGGACACGACGTCCAGGCCCGACGTGACGATGACGACCGAGTCCACCGAAGAGCCCGTGCCGGAGGACGCCGAAGCGCCCGAGGTGTCGCCGACCGGGAAACCGGGGCCGTCGTCGGACGCGGCGGACAAGCCCGCACCGAAGGACGACGAGACCGGGAAGACCGAGCCGCCGACCACGGAAACGCCGACCACGGAAACGCCGCCCACCGAGACACCCACCGCGGAGACACCGACTACCGTGACGCCGACTTCGGAGAAGCCGTGCCCGGCCGGCGCATCGGCCGTCACCGGGTCGGGCGAACCGGCGGATCCGGCTGCGGCCGCGCCGTCGGGTTCCTGATCAGCGGTGATGTCCTCCGCCGGGCGAGATGTCCGGTTCCTCCCTCGCGCGGGTGAGCCCCGGCACGGTACCGTTGAGGCGCTCACCCTGCGGGCGCCCCGGGAGGCAACTGAATGAACCGGCTGGTACGCGGCGAAGACGGCCGCGACTGGGTGGTCCGTGCCCAGATGGAATGGCGCGCACCGGCGACGGCCGACGACTTCGAGCACGACGTCGCGGGCAGCTACGGGCCCGGGATCGCGATGATCGTCGTCACGGCCCTGCTGGCGGTGATCCTCATCGTGTGGACACCCGACCAGGTCAACGTGCCCGCGTGGGTGCTGCTGGCGCTGCTGCTCGTGGTGCTGTTCTTCCCACTGCGGTGGATCCTGCGCCGCCCGTGGACCGTGGTCGCGGAGACCGAAGGCGACGTGACGGGCGACCGGCCGTCCGAGCGCTGGGTCGGCACCATCCGTGGCATGTTCACCGTCCAGGGCGAGGTCAAGAAGATCTCGAAGACCATCCAGCGGCACTCGCTGCCGGACTTCGACGGGCCGCTTCACCCGGTCGAGTAGGACAATGGAGCCATGCCCGAGCTACCCGAGGTCGAAGCACTGGCTCACCACCTGCGCGAGAACGCCGTGGGCCGGACGATCTTCCGCATCGATGTCGCATCGCTGAGCGTGCTCAAGACGGCGACCCCGCCGTACACCGCGCTGCACGGCCGCGAGATCACCGGCGCGACCCGCCACGGCAAGCACCTCGACGTCGTGGCCGGCGACCTGCACCTGGTCGTCCACCTGGCCCGCGCGGGCTGGCTGCGCTGGTCCGACGGCCTCGCCGCGGCGCCGCTGAAGCCGGGGAAGGGCCCGATCTCGCTGCGGGTGCACCTCGAGTCCGCCACCGGGCCCGGCTTCGACCTCACCGAAGCGGGCACGAAGAAGGGCCTGGCGGTGTGGATCGTCAAGGACCCGCAGGAGATCGCGAGCGTGGCGAGGCTGGGGCCGGACGCGCTGGCCGTGGACGCCGCGCAGCTGCGTGAGCTCTTCGCCAGCAAGAACACCCGGCTGAAGTGGGCGCTGACCGACCAGTCGCTGCTCGCCGGGATCGGCAACGCCTACTCCGACGAGATCATGCACCGTGCGAAGCTCTCGCCGTACGCCACGATCGGCAAGCTCGACGACGGCGCGCTGGAGACGCTCGCCGAGGCGATCCACGAGATCGAGTCCGACGCCGTCGAGCGGTCGGTGGGGCAGAAGGCGGCCCGGCTGAAGGGCGAGAAGCGGTCGGGCCTGCGGGTCCACGCGCGGACCGGGCTGCCGTGTCCGGTCTGCGGCGACACGATCCGCGAAATATCCTTCGCCGACAAGTCGTTCCAGTACTGCCCGACCTGCCAGACCGGCGGCAAGCCGCTGGCCGACCGCCGGATGTCGCGCCTGCTGAAGTAGCCGCTTCCGGACGCTCGGTAGGGTCTCGTCAACTCTCGGTCATCGCTGTTGGACAGAAAGTGGGATCAGGCCTTGCACCCGGTCGGTCGAGCGCAGAGCATGGACGCCGTGTCCGGGTTCCCGCTTGCGCAGATCGTCCCGTGGGTCCTTGTGGCGCTGCTCGGCGTCACGGTGATCGTCCTTGTCGTAAAACTGCGCAAACCGGGCAGTGAAGTCGAGGACGCCATGCTGCAGGCGGTCCACCGGATGTCGAAGGCGGCCCCGAACCTCCGCTCGGGCCTGGACGAGGACGCCGCCGACAAGATCACCACCCAGCTGCTGCAGATGCTCGACTGCGTTGCCGTCGGCATCACCGACAGCGAAGGCACGCTGCTGTCCTGGGACGGCGAGGCGAACGAGCACTACGTCGACCTCGTCGACGCCATCGGCGCGGCCATCCGCAAGCACCGCCGCGAGGTCGTCGCGCACGACCGGATGCCGTGCAACCACCGCGGCACCTGCCGGATGAAGACCGCGGTGATCGTGCCGCTGCTGGTGGAGGGCGAGACCGAGGCGGCGCTGATCGTCGTCGGCCGGACCCGCGGCCGGCTGGTGCAGATGGCCGACGCCGTCGCCCAGTTCGTCTGCACCCAGTTCGAGCTGGCCCGGCTCGACGAGTCGAAGCACCAGCTCCAGCAGGCCGAGATCAAGGCGCTGCGGGCCCAGATCTCGCCGCACTTCGTCTACAACGCGCTGAACACCATCTCCGCGCTGATCCGCACGGACCCCGAAGAGGCGCGAGAGCTGCTTCAGGACTTCGCCGACTTCACGCGCTACTCGTTCCGGACGTCGGGCATGTTCACCTCGCTCGCCGAGGAGCTGCGCAACATCGACCGCTACCTCACCATCGAGAACGCCCGCTTCGGCGGCCGGCTCGAGGTGCGGATGAAGATCGCGCCCGAGGTGCTCAGCGTCGTCGTGCCGTTCCTGATCATCCAGCCGCTGGTGGAGAACGCGGTCAAGCACGGACTGGCCAGCAAGCCCAGCGGCGGCTGCGTCACGGTGATCGCGCAGGACTACGGCACGGAGGCGCTGATCAGCGTCGAGGACGACGGCATCGGCATGGACCCGCGGCGGCTGCGTGACGTCAAGAACGCGCACAGCACCGGCGCGCACGTCGGGCTCGGCAACATCAGCCAGCGCATGCAGCAGGTCTTCGGCAGCGACTACGCGGTGATGGTCGAGACCGCGCCCGGGGCAGGCATGAAGGTGACGCTGCGGGTCCCGAAGTTCGTCCCGGGCGTCCGGCCGAACATGCCGGACTACAGCGCCGACAACGACACGGGCGACGCCGACGTGCCGGCCCAGGGCGGTCCCGCCCAGCTGAACGGCGCCGAGGTGAACGGCGTCAACGGCACCCGCTCCGGCATCCTCCCCATGGGCTGAATCCCGGCTGTGACATCCGGGGCTCCGCCACGGGCCGGGGGCTTCGCCACCCGGACCCCCGAAAAATCCGGCTAGCCTGGCGGTATGAGCGTTACGGACAAACTGGCTTCGCGGATCCCGGTGCTCGCCGACCGGGTCGAGCGCAAGGACGTCGTGGCCGTGGTGAAGCTGCACGGCGTGATCACGCCGTCGCCGTCACCGCTGGCCAGGGGCGCGATCAACCTGGCCGCCGTCGAGTCGGCGCTGACCAGGGCGTTCGGGCACGAGCGGCTGAAGGCGGTCGCGCTGCTGGTGAACTCCCCGGGCGGTGCGCCGACGCAGTCGGGGCTGGTCGCCGAGCGGATCCGCCAGCTGGCCGACGAGAAGGGCGTGCCGGTGCTGGCGTTCTGCGAGGACGTCGCCGCCTCCGGTGGCTACTGGCTGGCCTGCGCGGCCGACGAGATCTACGCCCACCGCACGTCGATGGTCGGCTCGATCGGCGTGATCAGCGGCGGCTTCGGCTTCACGGGCCTGCTGGAGCGCTTCGGCATCGAGCGCCGCCTGCACACGGCGGGCGCGAACAAGTCGCGGCTGGACCCGTTCTCGCCGGAGAAGCCCGAAGACGTCGAGTGGCTGAAGAAGATGCACGCCCAGCTCCACGAGCTGTTCGTGAACTGGGTCAAGGAACGCCGCGGCGACCGCCTGACGGACACCGAAGACCTGTTCACCGGCGACGTCTGGCTCGGCGCGAAGGCGGCCGAACTCGGCCTGGTCGACGGGCTGGGCAGCCTCCGCCAGATCATCACCGAGCGCTACCCGGACGCGGAAATCTCGGTGGCCGAGCCGAAGAAGCCCCTGCTGGCCCGCCTGGGCCTCGGTGCCCCGGCCGCCGCGTCGGCGGTCCTGGACGCGGTGACGCAGAAGGCGGCGTGGTCCCGGTTCGGCCTCTGACGTCGATGTCCGATTCGAGTACTTCCGGGCAGAGTTTGTGACCTGAATCACTCAACCCCGGTAACGCCTCTGGAATCACCGTGGGGTGTCAGGTCTCCTTGTCGACGGGCTTTGTTGTGAACGGCAACAAATCCGGTCGACAAGGAGGTCGTCCCCGATGCCCCACTCCCGCAGACTCGCCCTCGGTGCGGTGCTCGGCGCCGCGCTCATCGCCATCCCCCTCACGCTGCCCGCCGCGGCGTCCATCCCGCCGCCCGAATCGGGCTGGACCACGGTCTTCGCCGACGACTTCACCGGCGGGGCCGGCACGCTCCCCTCGAGCGCCAACTGGATCGTCGACACCGGCCACAGCTACCCAGGCGGCCCCGCCAACTGGGGCACCGGGGAGATCCAGAACTACACGGCCAGCACCAGCAACCTCTCGCAGGACGGTGCCGGCAACCTCCGCATCACGCCGTTGCGCGACAGCGCGGGCAACTGGACGTCGGCGCGGATCGAAACCCAGCGCACCGACTTCAAGCCGCCGTCCGGCGGGGTCATGCGGATCGAAAGCCGGATCCAGATGCCGAACGTCACCGGCGCGGCCGCGCTCGGCTACTGGCCCGCGTTCTGGGCGCTCGGCGGCCCCTACCGCGGCAACTGGTGGAACTGGCCGGCCATCGGCGAGTTCGACATCATGGAGAACGTCAACGGGATCAACTCCGTCTGGGGCGTCCTGCACTGCGGCGTCAACCCGGGCGGCCCGTGCAACGAGACGACCGGGCTCCCGGCGAACCGCGCCTGCCCGGGCAGCAGCTGCCAGTCGGCCTTCCACACCTACCGCTTCGAATGGGACGCGAGCACCAGCCCGCAGGTGCTGCGCTGGTTCGTCGACGGCCAGCAGTTCCACTCGGTGAGCCAGAACCAGCTCGACGCGACGACGTGGGCCAACATGACGTCCCACCAGGGCTACTTCGTGCTGCTCAACCTCGCCATCGGCGGCGCGTTCCCGAACAACAACTCCGGCACCACGACGCCGGGGCCGGGCATCGTGCCGGGCCACCCGATGGTCGTCGACTACGTCACGGTGACCACCCGCGGCGGCGGTGGCGGCACGACGACCCCGCCGACCACGACCACGCCGCCCTCCGGCGGCGGCAGCGCCTACAGCACCATCCAGGCCGAGTCGTTCAGCCAGCAGTCCGGGGTGATCACCGAGGCCACCTCCGACAGCGGTGGCGGCCAGAACATCGGCGCGGTGGCCAACGGCGACTGGGCGCTCTACCCGAACGTGGACTTCGGCAGCAGCGCGGCGACCAACTTCCAGGCCCGCGTCGCGTCCGGGGCGGCGGCCGGCGTCAGCGGGCTCGTCGAGGTGCGGCTCGACAGCCGGTCCAACGCGCCGATCGGCAGCTTCGCGGTCGGCAACACCGGCGGCTGGCAGAGCTGGCGGACCGTGCCGGCGAACATCAGCGCGGTGACCGGCGTGCACAACGTGTATCTGACGTTCACCAGTGGTCAGCCCGCGGATTTCGTGAACCTGAACTGGTTCACCTTCGTGCATTGAGTGGAGGGGGCCCGCGGCCCCGGCCGCGGGTCTTCCCACATCAGGCAGACGGGGGCTGGACATTGCACTCGGCAATGGGCAGGATGCGTTTCACTGTGAGTGCTCACGATGACACCCGGAAGCTCGTGGTCCTGGCCGTGGACGACGAGCCGAACGGTCTTGACGAACTCGTCCACTGCCTGCGCAACAGCCCGCACGTGGCCAAGGTGTTCCCGGCGATCGACGCCTCCGAGGCGCTGCGGTTGCTGTCCACCGACGACCCGCGGCTGCGCGAGCGCAAGGACCGCGGCCTGCCGATCGTCGACGCCGTCTTCGCCGACATCGACATGCCCGGCCTGTCCGGCATGGAGATGTCGCGCGTGTTCGCCGCGCTGCGGCCCTCGCCCGCGCTGGTGTTCGTCACCGGGCACGCCGAAGAAGCGGTCAACGCCTTCGACCTCGGCGCCCTCGACTACGTGCTCAAGCCCTACCAGCAGGACCGCCTCGACCGCGCGATCACGCGCGTGATCGACAAGCTCGCCGCGGCCGCGGCGCCCCCGCCCGGCGCGCTGGGCGGCGAGCCGGTCAAGAACGACGACGAGGTCATCCCGGTCGAGCTGGCCGGGACGACCAAGCTCATCCCGCGCTCGTCGGTCCGCTGGGTCGAGGCGCAGGGTGACTACGCGCGGCTGTTCACCACCGAAGGCAGCCACCTGGTCCGCATCCCGCTCGCCCAGCTCGAGGAGCGCTGGGAGAAGGCCGGGTTCGTCCGCATCCACCGGTCTTTCCTGGTCGCCCTGCCGCTGATCACCGAGCTGCGCATGGGCCAGGGCGGCTACCAGGTCGTGATCGGCAACGAGGAGAAGGTGCTGCCGGTCAGCCGTCGGCACACCCGCGCGCTGAAGGACCGGCTGGTCGGTTCGGGCCGGAACGGCTGAGCCGGGACCGGCCCATGACCGACGACTTCTACGAGCGCCGCGCCAACGGCGTCCGAGAGCCGGACCCGACCCTCGGCAGGCGCGGTCCCCGGCCGCTGCCGCAGCCGGCGGAGCGTGCCGTCGTCGAGCACCTGCCGCCCGCGCCGGAGAACGAGCCGCCGCCGAAGCCGGAACACCACGCGAAACCCAAGCGGGAGCGGGTGATCCTCGCCGACCCGCGCCGCGGGGCGGGCACCCTGCGCGCCCGGGTCGAGCTGGAGGAGCAGACCAGCTGGGGGAAGCTGCTCGTCCGCGACCACCTGGTGAAGGTGCAGCTGCGCACGGCGTTGCTGCTCGCCCTGCTCGTCGTCGGCGTCTTCGGTTCCCTGCCCGTGCTGTTCTACCTGGTGCCCGGGTTCTCCAGGGCCAGCCTGCTGGGCATCCCGGTGGCCTGGCTGATTCTCGGCGTGCTGCCGTTCCCATTCCTGTTCGGTGTCGGAATCTGGTACAACCGGCTCGCCGAACGCAACGAACGCGCGTTCGTGGACATGATCGAAAACTAGTTTCGCGCCCGCTCGTGCGAGGATTCCTCCCGTGCAGTTGAACCCGTGGGCCTTGACCGGCATCGTGCTGGTCGCCGTGGTGACGCCCTACCTCGGTCTCCGCTCCTCGCGGTCGGCGACGAGCACGCACGATTTCCTGGTCGCGCGGCGCACCGTGCGCTCCCGCCGCAACGCCGCCGCGATCTCCGGCGAATACCTGTCGGCGGCCTCGTTCCTCGGCATCGCCGGAATCGTGCTCAAGGACGGCGCCGACGCGTTGTGGTTCCCGATCGGCTTCACCGCGGGCTACCTGGCGCTGATGCTGTTCGTGGCGGCCCCGCTGCGCCGGTCCGGGGCCTACACGCTGCCCGACTTCGTCGAAATGCGGCTCGGTTCGCAGGGCCTGCGCCGGTTCTCCACGGCGTTCGTCGTCTTCATCGGGATCCTGTACATGGCCCCGCAGCTGCAGGGCGCCGGCCTGACCCTGGCGACGGTGCTGCCGGTGCCGGCCTGGGCGGGCGCGATCGCGGTGATGGTCGTGGTCACGGTCAACGTGATCTCCGGCGGGATGCGCGCGATCACCGTGGTCCAGGCGTTCCAGTACTGGCTCAAGCTGTTCGCCATCGCGGTGCCGGCGTTCGTGCTGTGCGTGGTCTTCTTCACCGGCGGCAGCCCGGACGGGTTCCGGCCGCTCGGCGCCCCCGCGCCGCCGGTGTTCGTCACCGACACCACGGTCGACGTGCAGACCGACGTCACCCTGCGCGTCACCGCGGACACCTACCTCTACGCCTACGGCCGCACCGACAACGGCCCGGCGGCCGGGCCGACGCACTGGACCCCGCTGGCGCCGCACACGGTGTCCGAGGGCACCAAGCTGAAGTTCATGGCCGGCACGCCGGTCCCGGTGGTCGCCGACTCCGTCGCCGACAACGCGGACTGGCTGCACCCGGCCTCCGGCAGCCTCACCGACCTGCTCCAGACGTACTCGCTGATGTTCGCGACGTTCCTCGGCACGATGGGCCTGCCGCACGTGCTGGTGCGCTTCTACACCAACCCGGACGGCAAGGCCGCCCGCCGCACGACCGTGCACGTCCTGCTGCTGCTCGGGCTGTTCTACCTGTTCCCGACGCTGCTGGGCGCGCTGTCGCGGATGTACGTCCCCGAGCTGCTGGTGACCGGCAAGACGGACGCGGCGATCCTGCGGCTGCCCTCGGCGATCCTGCCCGGGGTCGGCGGCCAGATCCTCGGCGCGGTCACCGCGGCCGGCGCGTTCGCCGCGTTCCTGTCCAGCACGTCCGGGCTGCTGGTGAGCGTGGCCGGGGTGGTCTCGACCGACCTGCTGCCCGGCCGGGTGCGGGACTTCCGGGTGGCGGCCGGGCTGGTCGCGCTGTTCCCGATCGGGCTGGCGGTCGCGCTGCGGCCGGATGACATCTCGCTGTCGATCGGGCTGACGTTCGCCCTCGCCGCGTCGACGTTCAGCCCGCTGCTGGTGCTGGGCATCTGGTGGCGCAAGCTGTCCTGGCCGGGCGCGCTGGCCGGGATGTTCGTCGGCGGCGGCCTGGTGCTGGCCGCGCTGGTGGTCAACGTGGTGAGCGGCTACACCGGCGGCTGGGCGCCCTGGTTCGTCAACCAGCCCGCGCTGATCACCGTGCCGGCCGCCTTCGTGACGACGTACCTGGTCAGCCGCGTGACCGGGTACGGCCGCCCGGAGCACGTCCACGACATCATGCTCCGGCTGCACGCCCCGGACCCGCTCGGCTTCATGCGCGACCGGGCCGTCGCCCGGTTCGGCCAAGCCGAGGAGAAAACCCGCGTCGCCGGCCGCGGCCGCCACCGCAAGTAACCCGTGTCGCCCTCCCCATCACGCGTGTCGCCCCTCCAATCACGCGTGATGGCCTCCCAATCACGCGTGCGGCCCGGAACCGCACGGGTGATCGGCTACCTCACGCGCGGGCAACGCCTCCGCATGGCAGCATGGGAATCGTGGTGAGCCCTGCTGAACTGCCGACCGCCGAGGTCCGCGACCTGCCCAAGGACGGCCTCGTGCTGCTCGACGTCCGCGAAGACGACGAATGGGCCGCCGGGCACGCGCCCGGCGCGGTGCACATCCCGATGGGGGAGCTGCCCGCCCGCGTCGGCGAGCTGGCCGACCTGCCCGACGACCAGCCGATCCACGTGATCTGCCGCAGCGGCGGCCGGTCCGCGCGCGCGGCCGCGTGGCTGAACCAGAGCGGCTGGGACGCGGTGAACGTGGCCGGCGGCATGGGCGCGTGGCAGCGCGAAGGCCGTCCGATGGTCGGCGAGCACCCCGGCATCGAACCCGAAGTGATCTAGCCTTGCACCCGGGGCAGCCTCCCGCCGGGCAGCCGTACCCGCCCGGGTACTGGCCGCGCCAGGCGCCGCCGCCGTCCGCCCAGCAGCTGCAGGGCCGGACACTGGCCGCCCAGCCGGAGCCCTACCCCTACCACCGCCGTCCGGCGTACCGGCCGAAGCTGCGCTGGGTGGCGACCCCGCCGCCCGGTGCGTGGCCACGCCGCCGCGTCGTCGCGCCCGAGCCGTACCTCGGCCCGCCGTCGTACCCGGTGCCGCCGCGCTGGGGGTTCCCGAACCTCGTCTGGCGGCGCCCGACGTCGGTGCCCGGCACGGCGTCCGACGAGATCCGCCCGATCGACCGGGTGCCGGTGCTCAGCCGCAGCGTGGTTGTCGTCCTCTTCGCGTTCGCGGTGCTCGCCCTGGCCGCGGCCGGTGCGGAGATCTGGCGGTACGTGCTGCTGGTCCAGGGCCGTGATTCCGCGCTGTCCCGCTCGGTGGTGGCGTTCTCCGACGGCTTCGTGCTGGCCGCGGGCCTGCTCGCCTCGATCCTCGCGCTGCTGCCCGCGGGGCTGTCGCTGTGGTGGCTGCTGGTCGCGCGCCAGGCGGCGGCGGAAGTGTCGGGCGACGACCCGCCGCGGCCGCTGTGGCAGGTGCTGGTCGGCGTGCTCGTGCCGGTGGCGAACCTGCCGCTGGCATTGTCGGTCGTCGGCGAGCTGGAGCACGCGGTGCTGGGCCGCGCGCGGGACGTCCGGCCGAAGCCGTCGCGGCAGGTGCTCGTGTGGTGGGGTGCCTGGCTGCTGAACTGGATCCTGCTGGGCGTGTCGATCGCCTGGCGTTTCCGTGACGACGTGCAGTCGATGGCGGACAGCGTCGTCCTGGTCGCGCTGACCGACCTGTCGGCGGTCGCGCTGGCCGTGCTGACGGCCTTGCTGGTACGGCGGTTCTCCGCGCTGCTGGCGCCGTCGGACGCCCGGGACGTGCGCGAGATGCGCGTGCTGAAGGTGCAGGGCGCGCCGGAGCCGGAACTGCGGACTTCGCGGCCGGCCGGCGCCGCGCGCTAGTACCTCCCGAAGACCGGTTCCAGCTGGTCGAAGGCCTGTTCCGCGATGGGCCACAGCTCGTCGACGATGGCTTCCCCGTTTTCCAGGGTCCGGTCGAAGACCTCCTGGAAAAGCAGGCGCAGGACCGTCGCGAGGTGAGCCGCGGCGAGTGCCGGGTTGAGCTCCTCTTCGGGGTGGCGCCGGACGAGGAGGTCGATCAACGCCGACTCGCGTTCGCGGTGCATCTCGTGCAGCGCGTTCGTGAGGACCGGGCTCTCCTTGATCATCCGCACGAAGCCGGGGCCGGAGAAGCCGACCAGCGCGCGCTCGGCGCCCAGCGCTTCGAAGTAGAGCTCGCGCGTGTCGTGGAAGACGCTGTCGCGGATCAGGGCGGCGGGCCAGGACGCGAAGTCTTCGCGGATGTCGAAGACCAGGTCTTCCTTGCGCGGGAAGTGGTTCGTCACGGTCATCTTGGCGACCCGCGCCTCGGCGGCGATGTCCGCGATCGTCACGTCCTCGAAGCCGTTGCGGATGAACAGCCGGGTGGCCACGTCGGAGATGGTCTTCCGGGTCTCGTGCTTCTTCTGGGCCCGCAGTCCCTCGCTCATGGCGTCACTCTACTGGGTCGGACCCAAGATTGTGCTTGACCCAATGAGTGGGTCGAACCTAATCTGAGGTTCGACCTAATCAACCGGGGGTGGGCATGACAACGGCGGTACGACCCGATGCGGCGCCGTGGCGGCTCGGCGGGGTGCTGATCATGGGCGCGGTGCTGTCGATCCTCGACGCGACGATCGTGACGGTCGGGATCGGTTCGATCGCCCGTGACCTGGAGAGCCCGCTGACGACGGTCCAGTGGGTGGCGAGCGCGTATCTGCTCGCGGCCTCGGCGGCCATCCCGCTGTCGGGCTGGCTGACGGACCGGTTCGGCGGCCGCGCGGTCTGGCTGGCGGCGGTGGCGATCTTCACGGCGGGCACCCTGCTGTGCGGCTTCGCCTGGTCGGCGCCGGCCTTGATCGCGTTCCGCGTGCTGCACGGGCTGGGCGGCGGGTTGATGCAGCCGGTCGGCCAGGCGGTGTTCGCCCAGGCGGCGGGCCCGGCGCTGGGCCGGATGATCGGCGTGATCACCCTCCCGGCCACGGTGGCCCCGGTACTGGGCCCGATGCTCGGCGGCGCACTGGTGGCGGACTTCGGCTGGCGCTGGATGTTCTTCGGCATCGTCCCGCTGGGAGTGGCAACGTTCCTCTGCGCCCGCCGCCTCCTCCCGGCCCCAGCCCCCGACGGCGCGGCCGCACCTCTGGACGTCCGGGGGATCGCGCTGCTGTCGCCCGGGCTCGGCAGCTTCGTCTACGGCTTGGCCGAGGGAGTGGCGGTCGCCTGGCTGGCCGGGGCCGCGTTGCTGGTGGCGTACGGCATCCACGCGTCCCGCACGGCGTCACCGGTGCTCGACCTGGCGTTGTTCCGGAACAAGGGATTCGCGGTGGCGAGCGGGAGCACGTTCCTGCTGGGGGCGTCGCTGTACAGCTCGATGTTGCTGCTCCCGCTGTACTACGAGCAGGTGGAGCAGGCGAGCCCGCTGCGGGCGGGCCTGCTGCTGGCGCCTCAGGCTCTGGGCTCAGCGGCGGTGATGCTGGCAAGCGGCCGCTTGCTGTCCCGCTTCGGCCCGCGTCGCCTGATGCTGGGCGGAATAGCTTTGTCCCTGCTGGGCACGATCGCCTTCGCCTGCGTGGCCGCAGAACCTGGCGGCGCGGTGCTGACGCTGTCCCTCTTGATCCGAGGAGTCGGCCTGGGAGCGGCAACGGCCCCGGGGATGACAACGCTCTACGGCTCACTGAAGAAGCCCGACATCGCCAGGGCGGCCAGCGCGTTCAACGTGGTCAACCGCATCGGAGGCTCGCTGGGGACGGCCCTCCTGGCCGCGATCCTCCACCACGAGCTCACCGCCGCACCGGCCTCCACGGCCTTCGGCACCACGTTCACCTGGGCCCTCGCCCTGTCGGCGTTGACCCTGATTCCGGCCCTGTTCTTCCCCCAAAGAAGCCCACATTGACTCCCGCCCCGACCAGACCCCAGCCCGACGACCTCGGCCACCCCCGCCGCGACCTCACGCCGCCGCCCCGGACCACCGAGCGCCGCGGCACCCGGCCCCGATTCCCGCTCTTCCCGGCAGCGACCGTTCGCCGCCACCTCACCCCCCCGCACCCGCCCACCGAGCGCCGCCGAGCGGGGTTCCCGCGCTTTCCTAGGCGGCGACCCTTCGCCGCGAACTGACCGCGCCGCGCGCCACCGAGCGCCTCCGGCCTCGATTCCCGCCCCTTCCCTGATCGGCGACCTTTCGGCGCGAGCTCACTCCGCCGCATCCGCCCACCGAGCGCCGCCGGCGCCGTCCCCGATTCCCGCACTTCCCGAAGGAGCCCCCTGATGACCTTCCGCCTGCTGAGCGTCCACGCCCACCCGGACGACGAGTCCAGCAAGGGTGCAGCCACGCTGGCCCGCTACGCCGCCGAAGGCGTCGACGTCCTGGTGGCCACCTGCACCGGCGGCGAACGCGGCGACATCCTCAACCCGGCCCTCGACACAGCCGAGACATGGGCGGACCTACCGGCGATCCGCCGCCGCGAGATGGCCGCGGCTGCCGAAATCCTGGGCGTCCGCCAACGTTTCCTCGGCATGGTCGACTCCGGCCTCCCCGACCCCGGCGAGTCTCTGCCCGAAGGCTGCTTCGCCGCCCTGCCCCTGGCCGAGGCAGCGGCACCCCTGGTGGCCCTGATCCGCGAGTTCCGCCCCCACGTGGTGATCACGTACGACGAAACGGGCGGCTACCCCCACCCGGACCACATCCGCACCCACGAGATAACGACCGAAGCCTTCACCGCGGCCGCCGACCCCACCCGCTATCCCGGCACCGGCGAGCCCTGGCGCCCCCAAAAGCTGTACTACCAAGCAACTCTGAGCCGAGCCTGGTTCGAGGCCATCCACAAGGCAACCGTCGCCGCCGGCCTGGAGTCCTCAATGGCCGAAGTCCTGAACGAACTCCCACCCGACAAACTCCCCATCACCACCAAAATCCGCTGCGAGAACCACTTCGCCACCCGCGACCGCGCCCTCCTGGCCCACCAGACCCAAGTAGACCCGGCCCACCCGTTTTTCACCCACTCAAGAGAAATCGAACGCCAGACCTGGCCCCACGAGGACTACCACCTGGCCCACTCAACCCCCGGCCCCAAAGTGGAAGACGACCTCTTCACCGGAGTAACCCCATGAAGCCCCGCCAATCACGTGTGAAGCCCGCCCAATCACGCGAGTGGAGTTGCCCCGGTGGGGCGGACACGGGGTTTTCAGGCAGTCAGGGCCTGAGAGTAGTTGGTGCGGGTTTCGGCTGGGGTGTGGTGGCCGTTGGTGGAGTGCAGCCGGTGGTGGTTGTAGTAGCGCAGCCAGGTGAACACGTCGTGGCGGGCTGCTGCTCTGGTGGGCCAGATCGTGGTGCCGATCTCGGTCTTCAACGTGGCGAGGAAGGCTTCGGCGACGGCGTTGTCGTAGCAGGACCCGACCCGCCCGATCGACGGGCGGATCCGGTGCTCGGCGAGGGCGGTGCGGAACTGGCCGGAGGTGTACTGGACGCCGCGGTCAGAGTGAAACACCGCATCATCGCCGATCAGGCCGCGGGCAGCGGCCAGGTCGATGGCGTCGCAAACCAAGGTGGTGCGCATGTGGTCGGCTATGGCGTGGCCGACGACTTCGCGGGTGTGCAGGTCGATGACGGTGGCCAGGTAGAGCCAGCCTTCGAAGGTGGGCAGGCAGGTGATGTCCCCGACGAATCGCAGGCCGGGAGCGGTGGCGGTGAAGTCGCGGCGGATCAGATCACCGACCGGCGCGGTCGGGCCGGCCGCGGGCCGGGTCAACGCTCGGCGTTTGCGGCGGTGATCCCGGCCAGCCCGTGCTCCCGCATCAGCCGCTCGACCCGCTTGTGATTCACCAGGTGGCCGCGGCGGTGCAGTTCGGCGGTGATCCGCGGGACACCGTAGGCACCACGGTGCTCGGCGTGAATCCCGGCGATCACCCGCACCAGCTCAGCCTCGGCGTCCGCCCGCACGGCCCGGGCCTCCTCCGCGGCGACCCATTCGTGGAAGCCCTGCCGGCGCAAGCCCAGGACCTGGCACAACCGCTGCACACCGAAGGTGGCGCGGTGTTCGGAGATGAACCGGTAGCGGTAGCTCATCGATCCATCTCGCGCGCAAAATAGGCGGCCGCTTTCCGCAGGATCTCCTTCTCCTTCTGCAGCTCAGCGACCTGCTTCCGCAACCGCGCCACCTCACCGGGTCACCGCCGGGTCCTCTGCCGGCGGCCCGCCCTCGGCGGCCTGCGTGGTTGACCCCGAGTTCGCGGGCGATCTGCCGCAACGGCCGGTTACTGGAGTTGACCAGCTCGACGGCGTCACGACGGAACTGCTCCGGATACTTCGACCTGCGAGACACCAGGACATCCTCCCTCCAGACCACTGTCTGGAATCAAGGTGTCCGGCCCCACGGGGCAACTCCACACACGAGATCCGCCCAGAATCACGCGAGTTCCGCCTTCAATCACACGGAACCCGGCCCCGATCACGCGAGTCCCGCCCCGAATCACGCACGACCCGGGCGGGACCCCATCACACCGTGACCCGAAGCTCCCGCAACCCACGAATAACGAACTCGGGCCGCCGAGCCGGCGCTTCCACCAACCGCAGCCCCGGCAACTTCTCCGTCAGAGCACTCAACGCGGCAGCGATCTCCACCCGAGCAAGAGGAGCACCCACGCAGTAGTGAATCCCCATCCCGAACCCCAGGTGAGCGTTCGGCGTCCGCCCGATGTCCAGCCGATCCGGCTCCTCGAACACCTCCGGGTCCCGGGCCGCAGCACCCAGCAACGCGCCGATCTTCTGCCCGCGCGGCACGACGTACCCACAAATCGACACGTCCTCCGTCGCCGTCCGCTCGAACAGCTGCAGCGGCGCGTCGAACCTGATCAGCTCCTCGACACACGAATCCAGAAGGGCAGGTGAGGCCAGCAAGCGCTCCCACTGGTCCCGGTGCGTGAGCAGGGCCGTGATGCCGTTGCCGAGCACGTTGACCGTCGCCTCGTGGCCGGCCATCAGCAGCAACACCGCTGTGGCCACCAGCTCGTCGGGCGTCAGCTCGCTGCGCAGCAGATCGCTGATGATGTCGTCGCCCGGTGCGTCCGCGCGATCCGCGGCGACCGAACGGACGTAGTCGACGAACTCGGCCGCGGCCCGCTCGGCCGCGTCGCGTCCTTCCTCGGGCAGGCCGTACTCGTACATCTTCACGATCGCGTTGGACAGCTGGACCATCCGCGGCCCGTCGGTGCCGGGGACACCCAGCAGCTCGGCGATCACCGCGACCGGCAGCGGCTGGGCGAGGTGCTCGAGGAGGTCGGCACTCCCGTCCGCGGCGATCGCGGCCGCGAGGTCGTCGACCATGCCGGCGGCGAGCGTGGCGACCATCGGACGCAGCCGCTGCACGTGGCCGCGGCCGAACGCACCCGCGATCAGGCGGCGCAGGCGGGTGTGGGCCGGCGGCTCGTTCTCCAGCAGCGAGTTGCGGTGCAGCAGGTTGAACGAGGCGAACCGCTCGAGCGGCTGGGCGTCCTGCCAGATCCGGCCCAGGCCGCGGTGCCGCAAGACGGCCGACGACGCGGCGTGCGACACCGCGATGGCGATGCCCAGCCCTTCGTGGAAATGGACTTCGCCCTGTGCGCGCAGCGCGGCGAACGCCGGGTACGGGTCATCGAGGAACGCGGGATCGCGGGGGTCGAACACGTCGCGAGACTAACCCTTCGATAGCGTCTCAAGCCGAGCCAGAGGAGGCAGCAGTGGGCAAGGGCGCGCGCAAGAAGGGTCCCAAGCAGGCGTCGGACCGCAAGCAGAAGGTGCGCGACGTCTTCGTCGGCCAGCCCTTCGAGGGGCTGGCGGCGGAGCCCGAGCTGATCGCGCTGCGCGAGTTCGTCCCGTCCGCGACGGCCCAGCTCACCCTCGCCGACGGTGGCGACGTCACCCTCGGCACGGTGCTGCCCATGGCGGCGGCCGCGTTCGTCCGCTCGGACGGACGGCGCTACCTCGGCCTGCAGGTGCAGACCCGCTCGTCCGACATCAGCCGTGACCTCGGCCGGTCGCTGAAGTGGCTGCTGGACGCCAAGGAGGGCGACGTCCTCGGCGTGCCGGACACCACCACCCCGCCGTCCGCCGACGAGCACGCGCGGCTGCAGGACCTGCTGGCGCCGGGCGCGGAGCTCGACGTCACGCTGCACACGGACTTCGGCTGGTGGCTGCCCGAGGACGCGGACGCGACCGGTGACGTCGCCGTGTCGCTCGAGCGCGCGAACGCCGCGATCATGCCCACCGAACGGCTCGGCTCGGGCGCCTACTGGGTCCTCGCCGGCGAGAAGGCGCACCTGCGCTGGGTCCGGCCGGAGCCGGAAAACCTGCTGCTCCAGGCCCTCGCCCGGCTGTCCGCGGCCGGCGAGCTCGGCCTCGGCGAGGGCTCGCGGTACGCGGGCTCGTTCCGAGCGCACGGCCTGCTCGTCCCGGTCTGGGACCTCGACCCCGAGGCCCACGCCCGCGAGTGGGCGGACGCGAAGGAAGCCCTCGGCACCCGCCTCGAGACGGCGCTGAAGTCCCTCGACGACGAGCCCCTGAACGCAACCGAGCGCCGCGCCCGCGACGGCCTCATCGGCCGCCAGCTGACCCTGCGCTGACCCGCCGGCCGCCGACCGACGCACCGGTCGGCGGCCAACCGGTCGATGACCTGGTGCAACCCAGGCCACGACTGGCGCGAACCCCCAGCCTCGGCCCGGCGGCCAAACCGGCCGCCGATGATGGCCCGGCTCGGCCGGCGACCCGGCACCAACCCGGCTCGCCCAAGGGGCCCCGACCCCGCAGCCTCCCCGCCACCCGGCTGGCCCAACCCGTCGGCAGGTGCCGGACCATCGGTACGAACCGCGGGTCCTCCACTCGCTCGATGAGCGTTCAACCAGGCATTATGTGGCGCACGAGACACCGCCGCCGGTTCGTGCCGGTGGGACCATTCTCGACGTGATACTCCACATCTGCGGGGCGGCCGACTGGGCCGAAGTGGGCGAGGGCGGCGAGTACCGGGATCCGTCCCTGGAGGAAGTCGGGTTCATCCACTGCTCCGACTTCGGCACGGCTACCCTGCCGGCCAACATCCGGTTCCGGGGTCGCACCGACCTCGTGCTGCTCGAAATCGATCCGGCGAAGGTCGACGCGCCGGTCCGCTGGGAAGACGGCGTGCCGCCGCACCCGGCCGGGATCTGGTTCCCGCACGTCTACGGGCCGATCCCGCACGCCGCCGTGGTCGGTGTGCACGAATTCCGTGAGTCCGAGGGCGCCGGCTTCCGGCTGCCCGACTCGCTCGCCCACCGCTGACGTGGGCAGATCAGCGCCCGGCCGACCAAGAGGGAATTCGGCCGGGAACGCAGGCAACCTGAGGGGGCTGTGATGCGTGTTGGGGAGGAAAGCGAGCCGGCTTCCGGCTACCCGACCCCGATGGGAGGCGATACGGTGACCGCTGCGGCACCCGTCCTCACCGGGGGAGACGCCTGGGTGAGCGCAGGCCGAGGGAGGGCCGCGACGTTGGCTGGCGAGTTCGTCGACTTCGGCGAGTTCGTGCAGGCCACCTTGCCGGGTTTGCTGCGGTACGGCCACGCGCTCACCGGCAACCCGCACGACGCCGCGGACCTGGTCCAGACCGTGCTGGAGAAGATCGGCTCGCGCTGGACGTACGTCCACGAAAAGACCGGCGACCCGCTGGCCTACGTCCGCCGGTCCATGGCGAACGCGCACGTGAGCCGCTGGCGGCGGACGCGGCGGGAGAACCTCGTCGCCGACCTGCCGGACACCAGCCCGCACGTGCCGGCCGATCCGTTCGAGCACGAGCCGCTGTGGCGTGCGTTACGAACGCTGCCGCCGCGACAACGGGCCGTCATGGTGCTGCGTTATTACGAGGGTCTGTCGGAAGCGGAGATCGCGAGCGCCCTCGGCGTCACGCAGGGCACCGTGAAGAGCCAGGCCAGCAAGGCGATCACGTCGTTGCGGATGAAGCTGAAGTCGGCCGACGGCGAAGGGAGTGGTGCGGGTTGAACATCTCCGAAGACGAACTGGAGCAGCGCCTGCGCGCGCTGTTCGCCGACGAGCGGCTGGACTTGCCCCCGCCGCCCGACGCCGGGACGGTCATCGTCACCGGGGCGCGACGGCGTCGTCGCCGTCGGCACGTCGTGCAGGCCGTCGCCGGGGTTGCGGCCGCCGCGGTCGCTGTCGCGGGCGGGCTGACCATGGTCCGGCTGCACACCGAGGACGGCACCGCGGCGATGTCCGCCGCCGGGACCGGAACCAGCGTCAAGCCGCCCGAGGACCTCACGCAGGGCCGGGCGCCGGAGCCGTCGACGCCGGCGGCGCCGACCGGCACCCAGAGCATCAGCGCTTCCGCGCCACCGCAGACGTCGCCGCGGCCGTCGGCCACGCCTCGGCCGACCAAGCTCCCCGCCGTGACCACGGGACCGCTGCTCGCGGCCGACGGTTTCGGCAAGCTCAAGCTGGGCATGTCCGAGGCCGACGTCGCCGCACAGACCATCACGCTCACCGATGCGCAGGCCGGCGCCGGCTGCACCATCTACAAGGCCGAGGGCAGTGGGCTCCCCGCGTCCGCGAGCGTCGTCATTTCGAAGACGTCCGGGCTCGTCGCCGTCACGCCGGACGTGGCCGTGCACACCGCCGAGGGCATCGGTGCCGGGTCGACGAAGGACCAGGTCCTCACCGTCTACCCGGCGGCCAAGGAAGAAGCCGGTGGCGTCGTCGCCCCGGCCGGGGCCACCGCCGAGTACCGCTTCCGGCTGGGCGAGACCGGCGTCGTGCAGACGAGCCTGACGAGCGCCACTCAGGACTGCGCCGGCTGAACAGACCGAGCCGGCTGAACGACTGGGCCGGCGGCATGCGGAAACCCGGGCTGTCCACAGGGGGAGAGCCCGGGTTTTCCGATTCTCAGAGGATCAGAGCGCGCCGCCGGCCACCGGCGGCATCTGCGAGTCGGTGCCGCCGTCGCCGACGGACTCGCGGTACAGGTGGTTCTCGACCTCGAACAGGTTGCCGTTCGCGCGCTTGACGACGTTCAGCAGCGTGTTCATCTGCGAGATCTCTTCGACCTGCTCCTTGAGGAACCACTGCGTGAACTGCTCGCTGATGTAGTCCTCTTCGGCGCGCGCGGCCTTGGCCATCGCGGAGATGTCGGCGGCGACCTCCTTCTCCTGCTCGAGCGCGAGCTCGATGAGCTCGGTGACGCCGGAGAAGTCGTTGCGCACCTCCCCGGTGCCGGGGATCTCGACGTGGTGGTCGCGGTCGAGCATGTACTGCACGAGCGCCATCGCGTGGTTGCGCTCTTCGACGGACTGCTTGTAGAAGTGCTTCGCCAGCTGCGGCAGGTCCTCGGCGTCGAACCACACCGCGAGCGCGATGTACTGCTGGGACGCGTTGAACTCGTTGTGGATCTGCGCCTGCAGCAGTTCGAAGAACTTCGAGCGCGGCTCTTTCTTCTTGGTGAGGGCCATGCAGATCAGAATAGATCAAGATTGGCCGAAATGCCACTCGGCACTGGTGATCTGCCCCCTATTAGGGTTACCATTCCTAAAGAAGACGAGCCTAATTTAAGTAAGCCTTCCCTAAATCGCGAAAGCAATTTAGGGAAGGCTTGCTTTGTTCAGCGCAGGGGATCGCGGCGGATCGGGCAGGACATGCACCGCGGCCCGCCCCGGCCGGAGCCGAGTTCGGAGCCCGCGATCGGCAGCACCTCGATGCCGGCCGCCTCCAGCCGCTCGTTCGTCTCGACGTTCCGCTCGTAGCCGACGACCACGCCGGGCGCCAGCGCGAGGGTGTTGTTGCCGTCGTCCCACTGCTCGCGCTCGGCCGTCACGGGGTCGAGGCCGGTGTCGATGACGCGCAGCCGGTCGATCTCCATCGCCTCGGCCGCGGCCACCAGGAACGGCGCCGGGCCGGCCACCTTCACCCCGCCGTCGCCGGTCGGGCGCAGCGTGAACGCTGTCAGCGAGTCGCGCGCCAGCGGGTACATCACCACCGCGTCGGCGTCGACCATCGTGCACACCGTGTCCAGGTGCATGGTCGCGCGGGACTGCTCGATCGGCACCGCCAGCACGGTGTGCGCGATGCCGTCGGCGAACACCGACCGCGCCAGCGACTCGGCACCCGCTGCCGTCGTCCGCTCGCCGACGCCGATGGCGAGCACGCCCGGCGCCAGCAGCATCACGTCGCCGCCTTCGATCGGCGCCGAATGGGCGCCGTACGCCCGGGCGGCGTGGCGGAACTGCGGGTGGTAGGCGTAGATCAGGTCGAGCACCGCGGTCTCGCGGCGGCGCGCGGGCATGTTCAGCGACGAAATCGCCACCCGGTCGGCGATCCACACCGACGAGTCGCGGGTGAACAGCAGGTTCGGCAGCGGATCGACGGCGAAGTCGTGCGGGTGGTTCATCATCCGCACCAGCGACGCGCCCTCGGCCGACGGCAGTTCCTCGAACGTCATCCCGGCCATCAGCACCTCGGCGAGGCCGGCCGCGTCGACGCTCGAGAGGTGCGAACGCAGCGAGTCGGCCAGGTCGCCGCCGAGCCGCCGGTCGTCGACCGCCGCGTGCACGCCCGCCGCGTGGGCCCGGTCGTCCTCCAGCGCCGTCCGGAGCGCGTCGGCCAGCAGCAGGACGCTCACCCCGCGGCCGCGCAGCACCTCGGCGAACGCGTCGTGCTCGTCCTGGGCCCGGTCGACCCAGGGGATCGAGTCGAACAGGAGCTGGTCGTTGTTGCGGGGCGTCAGCCTTTTGAGCTCGTTGCCGGGCCGGTGCAGCAGCACCGCGCGCAGGGGTCCGACTTCGCTGTCCACCCGGGGAGGTGCCGTTTCGTCGATCACCCCCCAGATCCTAGTCAGGGGAGCCAGGAAACGTGCCCCTTGAGCAGCGAGTATCCGACGAACGACACGAAGTCGAACAGCGTGTGGGCGGCGACCAGCGGCCACAGCCGGTTGGTCTTCTGCCACAGCCGTCCGAACACCAGTCCCATGATCAGGTTTCCGACGAACCCGCCGAACCCCTGGTATAGGTGGTACGACCCGCGCAGCACCGCGGCGCCGAGTAAGGCGTTGTTCTCGCGGACGCCGAGCTGCCGCAGCCGGGTCAGCAGGTAGCCGATGACCAGCACTTCCTCGGCGAACGCGTTGCCGAACGCCGAGAGCGTCAGCGTGATCGGCCGCCACCACGTATCGCCCAAAGTGGACGGTTGCACGGCCAGGCTGAACCCGAGGTGGTAGGAGACGAAGTAGAGCGCCAGTCCCGGGATCCCGATCAGCGCGGCGAGCCCGACGGTCAGCAGCGCGTCCCGGCCCGGCGACCGGCGGTCCAGGCCGAGCTGAGCGACCTTGATGCCCGCGCGCCACAGCAGGTACAGCCCGAGTGCGCCCCAGCCGACCAGCTGCGCGGCCGACAGCAGCTGCTTGAGCAGGTCGATCAGGCTCGCCGCGGCCTGCGGCACGTTCAGCTGGGTCTGCTGCTGGGCCAGCGGCACCGGCTGCAACAGCGAGTCCACAAGGGACAGCAGGCTGCGCACGCCGGACAGGCCGAGCGTGATCCCGAAGACGATCAGCAGCTCGAGCTTGATCGCGCGGCGCTCGCGCGGGTCGTCGATCGGCTCCGGGAACGACGGCCGGGCCGGGGCCAGCCACGATCGCGCGGTGAACGTCATGGACGCACGCTACCTTCGGGGTATGCCGAGGAGCATCGCCACCAACGAAACCGTCGACCGTGCCGCGCTGGTCGAGTTCCTGTCGACCCGCCACCGCGCGATCCTGCTGACCACGAAGGCAGACGGCGGCCCGCAGCTCTCGCCGGTCACCTGCGGCGTCGACGCCGAGGGCAGGCTGGTCATCTCGACCTACCCGAAGCGCGCGAAGGTCGTGAACGTCAAGCGCAACCCGAAGGTGTCGGCCTGCATCCTGTCCGACGAGTGGAACGACCAGTGGGTGCAGCTGAACGGCACCGCCGAGGTGCTGGACGTCCCGGAATCGGTCGAGCCGCTCGTGGAGTACTTCCGCGCCATTTCCGGCGAACACCCGGACTGGGCCGAATACCGCGAGGCCATGGTCAAGCAGGGCAAGAGCATCATCCGCGTGACGATCGAAAGCTGGGGGCCGATCGCGAAGGGCGGCTTCCCCGCCGAACTAGCCTGACCGCCCGCGCAGGAACGGGCAGCCGACGAGCCGGCGCAGCTCCGACGTGAGCTGCGCCGGGTTCTCGACGGACTTCGAGAACGCCAGCCGCACGTCGTGGTCGCCGGTGGCGGACTCGACGCGCAGCCGCAGCCCGAACCGATCGAGCCCGAGCGGGCGGATCCGGCCGCCGCGCAGCTCCGCCGGCAGGTGCTTGGCCAGCTGCTCGACGACGTCGGCGTGGTCGCTCTCCAAGTGCCGCAGCCAGTGGGCCTCGTAGTCGTGGAACGGGTCGGGCGGCGCGGCGCTGAACATGTGCGGGCGCAGCGAGTGCGTGCCCTCGGCGTCGGCGAGCACGAGCGACGCCGGGGTGAGCCGCAGCAGCGTGACGCCGTGGCCGACGTCGAGGAGCCGCTCGTCCGGCCGCGTTTCGGCGATCGCCACCGCTCGCGAACGGGCCGAAACCGGTGAAAGCGGCCGCAGCCAGCCGGTGATCCACAGCAGCCCGCGGATCGGTTCCCGCAGGGCGACCGGGGCCTGGTCGGCGAGCTCGACCATCACGGCCAGCTCGCCGCGCTGGGTCTGCTTCGCCGTCCGGACCATCGGGTGCTCGTCGGGCAGCAGCACGCTGACGCTGCCGCTGTGGTGCACGTGGTGCAGGAGCGGCACGACGCGCTCGCCGTCGAGGTCCGCGCGGTCGCAGGTCGGCAGCAACGATGCGGGGCCGTTGCGGGTCGCGATCGTCTTGGCGCGCTCGGCGGGGTTCGGCGCCGGCGGGCGGCGGACGGATGTGGGTGCCTCGGTCACGGCTCACCTCCTAGTTAGGTGAGCCTAACCTGAATTCGACGGTCTGGGTAGTCGTGGCGATCACGTCGTTTCCGTTGACCGGCGCATCCGGTAACGCCGGTGCCCACTTTGCCGAAAAGGGGGTGACAACCCGAGCCCCTGGGGGTTCCGCGTGCCGATCGTCCCGGTCCCCGAGAGCGTCCGCGCTTTCGAGCTCGACCCCGCCATGCCCTCCGGGGCCCTGCCGATCTTCGGCGAGTACCTCGACCGCCTGGGCCGCGACACCGCGAACCAGCGCCTGGTGGCGGGGTTCTTCCTGGCGTTCGGCGTGGTCCAGTTCGTCGCCGGCGCCGGGGTGGCGCTGCTGATCGGCACGTTCGCGCTGGCCGGCGCGATCGAGGCGTGGTGGCTCCACCGCGCGTACGTGCGGGTGCCCGAGGCGCGGCTCAAGCGGGAAGCGTTCCGGCTGGTGGACATCACCGCCGACGGCCTGGTCGCCGCCGGGCGGACGGTCGCCGTCCGTCTGCCGGACGGGCGCTGGCTGCGCGTCCGCCTCGACGAAGCCCACCGCTTGCTGGTGGCAGGCCACCGGCGGGTGTGGCTGCTGGGCCGCGGCCCGAAGGTGTTCGTCGGCTTCTCCGGCGTGGTGCGCCTCCGCCGCGGCCGCGTCCACGACGGCCCGCCGCCGGGCGCGCTCCCGGTGCCGGCACCGGCCGGCTCCGGTTCCCCGAGGCTCGACCCGGTGCTGACGGCCCACCGCCGCCAGATCGCCCGCGACCGCCGCGCGACGGCGGCGTTCCTGCTGGTGCTGGCTGGGTTCGCGGGCTGGGTCGCCCTCGACTTCCCGGCCGTGGGCTGGCTGGCGTGGACGTTCGGCGCGGGCGCACTGCTGGGAGCCGTCGCGGCGGTGCTGCGCGCGTTCGCCCACGACCGTCCCTTGGCGGCGGACCACTGGACGGAACTCCGAGCGGTCCTCGACGGCCCGGTCCGCATGACCCGCCACGGAGCGGCCAGGCTCAGCGGCCTGACAATGCTGGCGGACGGCCGCGTGGTCCCGTTCCGCCTCCCCAAGGCCGACCCCTCGATGGCGGCGAACATCGCGGCAACGGGCCGCTTGTGGATCGCGGGCGTCCCCCGCCCGGGAGCGGCCAAGACGGGCTTGCCGGGCTACCCGGTACTGGGCACGGTCTGGCTCGGCTGACCCCAGCCCGCAACTCGACAAAACGTTGCCAAGGGCCCAAGAGGATCCAAAACATCCCCCACCGCTCCCAGGGGGGCGACCCCAAGTCCATTCTATCGGCGGGGCACGACGGAAACCCGGAAAGCCCGGCCTCCAGGCGAAGTTGTCCACAACCGGTGCCACATGTGCACAACCGGCTTCACCGCAAGATGTCGGCCGCGCTGCGGTATGTCGGTTGCCCTGCGCAGCCGGCGCCGCTTTGATCTGGCAGGTGATGCGCGGGCGGTCGCTGGGGCCGCGGTTCAGGTGGCTCTGGTCGGCCTACGCAGTCAGCGCCTTCGGGACCTGGCTCGGCTTCGGGGCCTTCCCCATGCTCGCGATCCTCGTCCTCCACTCCGGACCCGCGGCCGTCTCGGCGCTGGCCGCCGTCGGGCCTGCCGTGGGGGCGCTTGTTGCCGTTCCGCTGGGGCCTTGGGTCGATCGGCGGCGGAAGCAGCCGGTGATGGTGGCCATGGACCTCGTGCGGTTCGGCTCGCTGGTCAGCGTTCCGGCCGGCTATGGCCTCGGTGTGCTGAGCTTCGCCCAGCTGCTGGCCGTCTCGGTGGTCGTCGCCGCGGCGGACATCACCTTCACCTCCGCCAGCGGTGCCTTCCTCAAGGGCCTGGTGCCGCCCGAAGACCTGCTCGTCGCCAACGGCCGGTTCGAGTCCACCAACTGGACCGCCACCGCGCTCGGGCCGCCTCTCGGCGGCGCCGCGTTCGCGCTGTTCGGGCCGGTGACGTCGGTGGTCGCCAACGCCGTCAGCTTCCTGCTCTCCGCGCTCGGGATCCGCGCGATCGGCGGGGACGAACCGCGCCCGCGCAGCGCCACCCGGCTGCGGCCGCGCGATCTCGCCGACGGCTGGCGCTTCCTTCTTGCACACCGGGGACTGCGGCCGCTGCTGTTCAACGCCATGGTGTTCAACGGCCTGGTCATGGGCACCGAACCGCTGCTCGCCGTGCTGATGCTCAACCAGCTCGGGTTCCCGCCCTGGCAGTACGGGCTCGCGTTCGCCGTCCCGTGCCTCGGCGGGCTCGCCGGCTCGCGGCTGACCCCGCGGCTCGTCGCGAAGTTCGGGCGGCACCCCGTCCTGATCACGGCGGGCGCGATCCGGGCGCTCTGGCTGCCCGCTCTGGCGTTCATCCCGGCGGGCACCGGCGGATTGGTCTACGTCATGGTCGTCGAGTTCGGCCTGATCGCCAGCTGCAGCGTCTTCAACCCGGTGCTCGCGACCTATCGGCTCGAACAGCTCCCGGCGGACCGCATCGCGCGGACCCTGTCGGCGTGGTCGGTCAGCACGAAGGCGTCGATCGCCACGCTGACCGCGCTCTGGGGGTTGCTCGCCAGTCTGGCCGGGCCGCGGTGGGCGATCGGGATCGCCGGCGTTCTCGTGCTGGCGACGCCGCTGTTGCTGCCCCGCCGTGACCGGACGCCGGTGGCCGCCTAGCCCAGGGACTTGCGGGTGGCCTGCTCGGTCTCCAGGACGCCCTGCCGGATGCCCTCCAGCTGGTCGCTCAGCTCGCGCACCGCGCCCGTGTCCACCGTGACGTCCGAAGTCGCCGCCGTCAGCTCGGCGACCCTTGCCACCAAGCTGTCCAGGCCGAGTGCGCCCGACTGGAGCTGGGCCAGCAGCTTGTCGCGGGCGCCGGACAGCCGCTGGTGCACGTCCGCCTGGGCCTGGACCGCCGTCAACGCCTGCTCGAGGTCGCCGCGGACCTCCTGGCTCGCCGTGCGCAACTCGCGCTGGAGGCGACGTCGCTCGTGCGCCACCGCCTCCAGATCGACCCTGGCCAGTGCCTGGCCCGTCGCCGACGCGCGGCCGGCCAAGCGCTGCAGCGTCGACAACGTCTCCTGGACCACCGGCTCCATGTCCGCGACGCGCTCGGCCAGCGGACCCGACGCGAGTGAGCCGCTCAGCGACGCGAAGCCCTCCGCCGCCGCCGATGCCCTGCGGAGCCAGCCCTCCTCGGCCGACCCCGGCGCGACGTCCAGCACTCGTGCTTCCCGCTGCGGTGGCTCCTGCTCCCCGCCCAGCGCCGCCGCGCCCGCACGCGCCGCGAGCACCGCCACGCCGATCCCGAGCGCGGCGACGACCGGCAGCTGCACGGCCCACGCCACCCCGGCCGACGTGGCGGCCAGCAGCAGGCCCCACGGTTCGGCGAGCTCACGGGCGAACTTCATGTCAGAAATTGGAGATCACGGAGGTGAACACCTGGTTGATCGAGTCCGGTTTGGACGAATCGTACTCCGAACCCGCGGTCGCCTCCGCGATCTGCTTCAGCACGTCCTGGTCGGCGTCCGAGCCGTAGGCGATCGTGAACAGCCGGACCGACTCCGCGTTGCCCTCCGGGCGCAGCTGCGGCACCAGGTGCTCGATGTCGATGCCGCCGGAGTCCTCGTTGCGGCCGTCGGTCAGCACCACGACCGCGTTGATCGCCGTCGGGTCCAGGTGGGCCTTCATGTACTCGTACGCGGCCAGCGACGAGTCGTACAACCCCGTGCCGGACTGCGGTGTCAGCCCGCTCAGCCGCATCGCCAGCGTCTCCTTGCCGCCGGTGCCGAGCGGCTGCACCGGGAGCAGCTCCTGGTAGTCCTTGTCGCCGTCGAGGTGGGTCGAGAACTGCCAGAGCCCCACCTGGTCGCGTGGCACGAACTGGCCGAGCGAGTCGATCGCGGCCTGCTTCGCCAGGTCGATCTTGCTCTTGCCGGTGCCCTTGACCTCGTCACCCATCGAGCCCGAGACGTCCACCACGAGCAGCACGTTCGCCTTCTTGCGCAGGTCGGTCCAGGAAGCCAGCAGCTTCGACAGCACCGACGGCGACGGCGGCCGCAGGAAGCTGATCTTCGCCTCCGGGCGGACGCCGTTGGCGGGCGTCGCCTGCGGGCCCGGCTTGCCGTCGAACGACCGGAAGCCGAGCGCGGCGAACTTCGCCTGCGTCTCGTCCTGGCGCAGGTAGCCGAGGAAGTCCGCGGCGACCTGCTTGCGCGTCGCGTCCGCCCAGTTCAGCGTGACGAACGGGTGGTCGGAGTTCAGCGTCCCGTCACCCGGGTAGATCGCCACCAGCGGCACCTTCGGCGGCCCGTGCTGCCCGACCTTGGCCGGGTCGTTCGTCGGGTTGCCCTGGTTGTAGCCGATCAGCGAGTTCTCCTCGACGGTGACCGCCGAGATGTAGGACAGCGCCGCGCCCTTGTCGTCGGCCTTCTGCAGGTTGGTCAGGAAGGTGAGCGTGGTGTCGCCGTAGTGCACGATCGCCTGCTCGATGTTCGTGACGAACTGCTTCGCGTCCGGCTTCTCGAGCGCGGCCGCGGTGAGGTCGGACGACGTGCCGGTGGCGGCGTAGTAGGCACCGATCGTCGCGTTCAGGCCCGACGTCGAGATGTTCGGGTTCGTCTTGCCGAGCCGGAACTTGCCCCACTCGGGGTGGCCGTACTTCGCCCAGCCCGCCGGGTCGGTGGCCAGCCCGGCCAGGTCCTTCCAGCCGATCGCCTTGGCGGGCCAGCCGAGCGCCTCGGCCATCGGCTTCGGCATCGCGACGACCAGCGGCGCGTTCGCGACCGACGGCGGGTCGCCGTCCGGCACGATCGAGCCGGTGTCGCCCTTCGCGTTGACGCGCAGCAGGTTGACCCAGCCGCTCGCGGCCGGCGTCCAGACGTCCGGGCGCGGCCCGTCGGTGGCTTCGTTCCAGCCGTTCGCCAGCGCCTGCATGGCCACGCCGGACGACTTCGACCGCACGACCACGTCGACGCAGTGCCCGGCGACCGTCCGCCCGGAGTACGCCTTCGCGGCTTCCTGGACGATCCCGGCCTTCTCCGGGGAGGAGGCGATGGTGAGCGCGACGGCGTCGGCGCCCGAGCACTTCGGCGCTTCGGCGTCGTCGCTCGAGCCGCTGGTCCAGTACCGGATCCCGATGATCAAGGCGATCGCGACCACGATCGCGGCGACGAACGGGAAAATCTTTCTCCTTCGCCGCACCGGCTGGGAATTGATCATCGAGCCCTCCCCGTCTCCGCGTCTGTGGTCATTATCCGGCGACGGGCGGGTGGCCGGAGGCGCGTTGCCGAACCGTTGCCGCCGGAAACCGCCCTCCGTCGGCGCGCCGACGGTAAAATTGCCGCCGGCGCATTTCGTTCACCTGCTCGGTGAACGGGTGGTCGAAATCCTCGAAAAACCGCCGCGTCGACGGCGGAAAATCGCCGTTGCCGTCGACGCCGCGCCGAGCAACGCGGTCAGTGTGGTCGCCACGGAAAGCCGTCGCCGTCGCCGGGTCGCCGATTCTTCGGCGGCCCGCAGGCCGGCGCTCGCCTGGAGGAACCGGCGTTCCGGCGGGTTCGGCCGCGCGTCGGACCGCTTTGCCCAAGCCAGCGCTTCGTCGAGGTGGCGGCCGCGATAAAGAACGGCGGAATCCCGGTCGGCGGTTTCCCACAATCCGGCGGCCTCGGTGAGCCGCCGGTGGACGCGCAGGGCGTCCCGGTCCGCCGCCAGCCAGCCCCGCAGCCGGGGCCAGCCGTCGATCACCGCGTCGTGCGCGAGGTCCAGTCCCGTCCGGCCGGCGGTGACCACCCTGGCCCGGACGAACTGCGCGACCACCGGCGTCACGCCGAGTTCGGCGTACGGGACGTGCCGCCGGGTGTCGGGCGTGCCGTCGCCGAAACCGACCAAGCGCAGGAACAGGCTCCTGGCCTCGTCCTGCTCCGCCGGCGAGAGCCGGCGGAAGACCGCTTCGGCCGCGCCGGCCACGGCCGCGGTGATCCCGCCGGTGGCCTCGTACGCGGCGAGGGTGAGCGTGACGCCCTGGGTGGCCTGCCAGGTCCGGCGCAGGGCTTCGGTGGCGAACGGCAGCGCCCCCGGCTGCCGCGCCACCTCGGCCATCAGGGTCGCGACCAGGGCGTTCTCCAGTCCCCGGCCGGCTTCGGCGGCGGGCCGGACGAGCGCGGCCCGCACCTGGCCCGCGGTCAGCGGCGCCAGCGGGATCACCGCGTTCCGGGCCGGTTCCGCCAGTGCGGGGTGCCGCGCGCAGGCGTCCGCGAAGTCCGCGCGCAGGCCGACGACCACCCGCACCGGGGCCTGCGCCGCCCGCGCCAGCGCGGCGAAGAACCACGCCCGCTCGGGCGCCTCGGCGGTGAAGACCTCCTCGAACTGGTCGACGACCAGCAGGAACTCGGCGTCCGGCGGCAGCGCCTGGCGGATCCGCAGGTGCAGGTGGCCCGGGCCGGCGGCGAGTTCGGCGCGCAGCCGGACGGCCGGGGTCCCGGTGAGCGCCGCCAATCGGGCCGCGCACTCCTCCAACGGCCGCCGGCCCGGCCGCAGGACCACCGCGGGCTCCCGGACGGCCGGGACGAGGCCCGCGCGCAGCACCGACGTCACGCCGCTGCCGGACGGGCCCGAGACGACCAGGAACCGGGCCCCGGCCAGCCGGTTCCGCAGCAGGTCGACGACGTCCTCACGGCCGAAGAACCGGCCTGCGTCCCCGGCGCCGAACGCGGCCGGGCCCGGGTACGGCGGCTCCGCGGCGGCCCCGGCGGCCGCGCGTCTTCGCTCGCTCAATTTCGCGGCGGCTTCGTGCCACCTTCTGTCCCATTCGGCGACCGGCCCGTCGCAGGCGCGCACATATGCCAGTGCGACCGCGCGCGTCGGCAGTTTCCGGCCGCCTGCGGCGTCGGACAATGTCCCCGCCGAGTAATGCGCTCGTTTTCCCAGTTGCCGATATGGCGGACGACCCGCCTTCTCCCGCAATCGCCGCAAATCCGCGGCGAACTGTGACAACACCTCGTCGTCCGTATCAATCGGACGTTCCCCACGCGGCATTACGCCACCCCCCTAGGCGCAATCCATTGTTCGCAGATTGTCGTTCGCTGTCCAGTGAGCCGGACAGGACAACCCCAACGCACTAGACCGGGACGTGGCCGGATCGACCGGTCCGGCCGACGGGGGAACACTGGAGGGATCGATGGACAGCACCACGATGAAGCGGGCCGGGGCCGCCGTGCTCGGCGCGGGCGCGCTGGCCGCCGCCGGGCTGCTCGGGGCCGGCACGGCCTCGGCCGCCGACCTGCCCAAGGGCACGCACTCGGCGGTCAGCGGGCAGGCGACGACCGACCACGTGCAGAGCTGGGTGACCACGTTCTACGACGGTTCGCGCTGGGAGGCCAACGTGCGGGTCGACTACGGCCGCACCGGCGCCTGGACGCACTGCTCGGACGGCGCGGACATCTACGGGCCGGCGCAGGGGCCGGGTTACTGGATCTTCGGTGGCAACTGCTACGGCCACGGGACGATCACCAACTACGGCTGGTACGACGCCTGATCGGACGGGCCCTCCCTCGCACGCGCGGGGGAGGGCCCGGTCCCGTCAGCTCTTCGGCCCGCGACGCGACCACGTCCAGGCGTAGCCGGGGTCTTCGGACGCGTCGGCGGCCTCGCCGAGCTCCAGCGGCGCGAACGTGTCGACCATGACCGCGGTCTCGTCGAAGAACTCCGCGCCGATCGACGCCTCCGCCGCGCCCGGCTGCGGGCCGTGCGTGAAGCCGGACGGGTGCAGCGAGAGCGAGCCGATCCCGATCCCCGAGCCCTTGCGGGCCTCGTAGTTGCCGCGCACGTAGAACATCAGCTCGTCGGAGTCGACGTTCGCGTGGTTGTACGGCACCGGGATCGAGTCCTCGTGGTAGTCGACCTTCCGCGGGCAGAAGGAGCAGACCACGAAGTTCGGGCCCTCGAACGTCTGGTGCACGGGCGGCGGCTGGTGCACGCGGCCGGTGATCGGCTCGAAGTCGTCGATGTTGAACACCCACGGGTAGAGGCAGCCGTCCCAGCCGACGACGTCGAACGGGTGCGTCGCGTAGGTGTAGCGGGTCAGCCCGGCGCGGTGCCGGACGAGCACCTCGACGTCCTCGCCGTCCTCCAGCAGCGGCTCTTCCGGCCCGCGGATGTCGCGCTCGCAGTACGGCGAGTGCTCCAGGAACTGGCCCTTCGCCGACAGGTAGCGCTTCGGCGGCCCGATGTGCCCGCGTGCTTCGAGGGTGAAGAGGTTGACTTCGCCGTGGGGGACGACCCGGTAGGTGCACGACGTCGGGATCACCACGTAGTCGCCGTCACCGACCTCCAGGCGGCCGTAGATGGTCTCGAAGGTCGCGGCGCCGCCGTGGACGTAGAACAGCTCGTCACCGGCCGCGTTGCGGTACAGCGGGCTGGGTGCGGTCGCGGTGACGAACCCGATGGTGACGTCGTTGTTGCCGAACAGCCGCCGCCGGTCGGTCACCGCGTCGGCCTCGCCGCCGAACTTGAGGTCCTGGGTCTTGAACGCCCGCGGCTTGAGCGGGTGGTTCGGGGTGAGCGACCCGCGGTCCTCCTCGACCGCGACGGCGTCGACGATCGCCGTCGGCAGGCCGCGGTGGTAGAGCAGCGCGGAGTCGGCGGAGAAGCCCTCGACGCCCATCAGCTCTTCGGCGTAGAGCCCGCCGTCCGGCTTGCGGAACGCGGTGTGCCGCTTGTGCGGGATCTCGCCTACTCGCCGGTAGTAAGGCATCGACGCCCCCTTCTGACGTGTCCGTTGTGCGAACGATTTTGTCCTGATGTCGTACGCTACTAGCGTGTCAGTCGTGTCAAGCGCTGTGGAACTCACGCCCCCCGGCCCCCGTGGAATTCCTCCCCTGTTCGCGAGGCTCGTCGACGACTCGGCGCTGTTCCCTCCGGTCGGTGCGGCCATGCCCGAAGCGCTGCGTGCGCACTTCGCCAGCCGGGACTCCGAACACGCCGGTGTACTGGGGGTTTTCCTCTGCCAGGCGTCGCGGCTGCCCGAGCTCATCACCGAGCTGATCAAGATCAAGCCGAAGCAGCCGCTGCCGCTTTCGCTGATCATCGACACCGGGCTGGGCGGCGTGCCGAAGGCCATCTCGATCGTCGAGTCGCGCAGTGAGCTGCTCGCGCTCCGGATGGTCGAGATGCCCGCGCCGTCGGACGTCGACGAGGTGTGGCTCGAGCGCGTCTCGGAGTTCGTGCCCGAGGACGTCATCCGGGTCGTCGAGCCGCGGCGCGGCGTCGGCTGGCTCGACGGCGTCCGCAAGGTGATCGAGCACGGCAGCTGGCCGAAGATCCGCTGCGGCGGGCAGGCGGGCGAGAACTTCCCCAGCGTCGACGAGGTGGCGGACTTCCTCGCCGTCGTCAGCGGCTCCAGCGGGGCGTCGTTCAAGGCGACGAACAGCCTGCACCGCGCGGTCCGGCACACCGACCCGGACACCGGGTTCGTGCACCACGGCTTCCTGAACCTGCTCGTGGCCTCGGCGCGCAGCCTCGCGGGCGGCGACGTCCGGGGTGCGCTGGAGTCGACGGACGCCCAGGCGCTGGCCGACGAGGCCCGTGCGCTGTCCGAGCCGGCCGCGAAGGCCGTGCGGGCGCTCTTCGCGTCCTACGCGGCGGCGACATTCGATGAGCCGGTCTCCGACCTGGGCGAACTCGGCTTGCTGTGACCAGCCGGGAGGGGTCGCTGACGCTCGACCGGGGCTTGGCGCTGCTGCAGGCGGTCGCCGACGCCGGCGGTGACGCGGCGACCATCTCCGAGCTGGCCGTCGCCATCGGGGCCAGCCGCGCGGCCGTCTACCGGCTGCTCGTGCCGCTGTCCGAGCGCGGCCTGGTCTGGCGCGACGGCACGAAGGTCCGGCTCGGCGTCGGGCTGCTCCGGCTGGCCGGGCAGGTGCTGCCGCAGCTGCGGGACGCGGCCGGCCCGGTGCTGCGCGAGCTGGCCGAGAAGGTCGGCGCGACCGCGCACCTGTCGGTCGCGCAGGGGACGCAAGCGCTTGCGGTGGCCGTCGTCGAGCCGTCCTGGACGAGCTTCCACGTCGCCTACCGGGTGGGCAGCCGGCACTCGCTGACCGCCGGCGCGGCGGGTAAGGCGATGAGCCTGCGGCCGGGCGGCAGCGGCTGGGTGACGTCGACGGGTGAGCTCGAGGCCGGCGCGTCCGGTGTCGCGGCGCCGGTGCGCGGGGTGCCGGGGCTGCGGGCGAGCGTCGGTGTCGTCTCGATGGAGCCGCTGAAGGCCGCCGAGGTCGGCCCGCAGGTCGTCGCGGCCGCCGGCCGGCTGGCCGACATCCTCAAGACGGACGGCTCCTAGCGCCGCGAGACCGCCAGCAGCGGCCGGACCATCGTCAGCAGCAGGGCGACGTCGACGGTGAACAGCAGGCGCTCGAACAGGCCGAGGGTGACGTCCTGCCGGGCCGGGCCGAGGACGAGGGTCAGCACGAACCCGGCGAGCACCACGCCGACGCTGGTGAAACTCGCCGTGGCCAGCCGCCGGATCGTCGTCCGGCGGGGTTCCCACGGGCAACGCTCGCGGCCCTTCTTCGTCAGCACGAACGTCGCCGCGGGCAGCGCGACGAACGCCGTCAGCGCGGCGAGGTTGTGGACCTGCCCGGCGAGCGAACGCGCCTGGCCGTCCGGGTCGACCGGCACCAGCCCGCACACCAGCAGCCCGGCCGACCAGACGCCGAGCAGCGCGCAGACGGCGGTGGTGCCGGGGCGGTGGGCCTTCGCGATGCCGGCGAGGAGAGCGACCGAGCCGAACGACAGGGCCAGGCACATCACGCTGAACAACGGCGCGGCCGAGGACGTGCCGAGCTTGCCGTAGACGTACTCCGACAGCGTCTGCCAGACCGGGCTGACCTGCCCGGACAGCCGCAGGTGCAGGTCGATCGAGATGGCCACGGCGAGGCCGATGCCGCCGAGGGCGATCCGGCCGTGCAGCGGCGAGACCGCGCGCGTCTTCGGCGAGTTCACCTGGTGCTCTCCCTTTCGTTCCCGAAAGGTTACCGGGTGAACCTGTGAGGCAGTGGTCAGAAAGCGAGCTGGAGCAGGGCGAACGCGGCGAACCCGGCGAACACGAACCCGGCGCAGCGCTGGATCAGCTTCGGCTTGATCCGGCTGCGGATCTTCCCGCCGATGAACACGGCGAGCCCGGCGACCACGACCAGCGCGGCGAAAGCACCGACGCCGACGGCGACCGGGTTGCCGATGCGGGCGGCCAGGCTGGCCGTCGCGAGCTGGGAGGCGTCACCCCATTCGGCGGCGAAGAGCACGCCGAACGACGTCATCGCGGAGCGGAAGAAGGTCTGCGGAGAGGGGCCGGTGCGCGAAGCGTCTTCGCCTGCTTCGTCGGCTTCGCTGAACCCCTCGCGGAGGAGCATGAAAGCGCCGAGGCCGAACATCGCGGCGACGACGAGGGAAAGGACGAGGTCAGGCAACAACGTCAGGATGCTGCCGAACGCGACCGCTATGACGCATTGCACGGCGAACGCGGCGCACACCCCGGCAAAAACCGGCCAGCCGCGGAAACGGGTGGTCAGCACCAGGGTCGCGACGAGCGTCTTGTCCGGCAGCTCCACGGCGAGGACCAGGCCGAACGCGCTGATCAACGCCACCATGGCGGTAGTCATGAGATTTCTTTCGCCCCTTTCACTGCAACGATAAAGGGGCGTTCAGCCGAACCGCAAGCTGATGGCTTGCGCGAAATTGCCTGATCGGCGGCCATGAATTTGACAACTCGGGGCGGCACACAATTTTCTTCGGTACGCCGAATTTCCGGTTGTGGCCTGCGGTAGGTTCACCGGCATGGGGTCACTGGCACGTGCCGAGCAGGTAGCAGAGGTCATCCGACGGCTGGAAGCGCACTACGTCTTCCCGGACGTCGCCGTGAAGGTCGCGAAGGTGGTGCGCGCACGCCTGGACGAAGGCGCGTACGCGGACCTCGGCGAGGAGGAATTGGCGACGGCCGTCACAGCCGACCTGCAGTCGGTGAACGGCGACAAGCACCTGCGGCTGCGGCACCACGTCGACCCGGTCGCCGTCGACGGTGACGCGGAGCACGCGTCCGAGACCTTCCGGCGTGCGGGCGAGCTGGAGAACTTCGGGGTCGCGGCGGTCCGGCGGCTGCCGGGCAACGTCGGCTACCTCGACACGACCATGCTCTACCCGATCGACCTCGCGGCCCCGGCCTTCTCGGCGGCGATGACGCTGGTCGCGCCGGCCGACGCGCTGCTGATCGACGTCCGGCGCAACCGCGGTGGCGACCCGGAGACCAGCGCGTTCCTGCAGAGCTACCTCGTCGACGAGCGGACCCACTACCTCGACTTCTACGAGCGCGACGCCGACCGCGTCACCCAGATGTGGACGCTGCCGTACGTCCCGGGGCCGAAGTTCGGCGGCACCAAGCCGATCTGGGTGCTCACCGGCCCGGTGACGTTCTCCGGTGGCGAGGACCTGGCCTTCTCGCTGCAGCGGCAGGGCCGCGCGAAGACCGTCGGCGAAGTGACGCGCGGCGGCGCGCACCCCTGTGACCGGTACAAAGTGGACACCCACCTGGACGTGACCGTCCCGATCGCCCGGTCGTACGACCCGGAGACGGGGGAGAACTGGGAGGGCGTCGGCGTGACGCCGGACATCCCGGTCGCCGCGGACAAGGCCTTCGACACCGCGTACGCGCTGGCCCTCCGGCACGTCCTCGAGCTGGGCGAAGAGGGCCCGCGGCGGGTTGTGGCCGAGGAGGCGCGGGAGGCGCTCGACCAGCTGTAGTCACCCGGGACGTTGGTCCCGCCGCGAACGGGACCAGTTGATCTGGCCGCCTCCCCGGGCCCGGAGCACGCTGGACCACGTGGAGGTCCTTGAGCTAGCGCGGTGGCAGTTCGGCATCACCACCGTCTACCACTTCCTGATGGTCCCGCTGACCATCGGGCTGTCGATCCTGGTCGCGGCGATGCAGACCCGCTGGGTCCGCACCGGCGAGCTGCGGCACCTGAAGATGACGAAGTTCTGGGGCAAGCTCCTGCTGGTCAACTTCGCGATGGGCGTGGTGACCGGGATCGTGCAGGAGTTCCAGTTCGGGATGAACTGGAGCGCGTACTCCCGCTTCGTCGGCGACGTCTTCGGAGCGCCGCTGGCGATGGAAGGGCTCGTCGCGTTCTTCGTCGAGTCGACGTTCCTCGGCCTGTGGATCTTCGGCTGGGACCGGCTGCCGAAGAAGGTCCACCTGGCCTGCGCGTGGGCGTTTTCGCTGGCCACGATGGCCTCGGCGTACTTCATCCTGGCCGCCAACTCGTGGATGCAGCACCCGGTGGGCGTGACGTTCGAGAACGGCAAGCCGACCATGAACTCGATCTGGGCGGTGCTGACGAACAACACGGCCCTGGCCGCGATCCCGCACACCCTGGCCGGCGCGTTCTCGGTGGCGGCGGCGTTCCTGGTCGGCGTCGCGGGCTGGCACCTGTGGCGGCGCGGCGACCACGAAGACGTCTGGCGCTCCTCGCTGCGTCTCGGCGGCTGGGTCGGCGTGGCGGCCTTCGCGGTGCTGGCGATCACCGGCGACGCCCAGGGCAAGCTGATGTTCGAGCAGCAGCCGATGAAGATGGCCTCGGCGGAAGCGCTGTGCCACACCGAACAGCCGGCGAGCTTCTCGATCATCGCGATCGGGGACGTCTCGGGCGCGAACTGCGAAGACGTCAAGACGTTCAACGTGCCCGCGCTGCTGTCGTTCCTGGCGCACAACGACTTCTCCACCGAGGTCAAGGGTGTGGAGAACCTGGTCACGGAGTACCAGGCCAAGTACGGCACGAACTACCCGGACGACCCGGCGCTGGGCTCGCTGGCCGGCAAACCGATCGACTACGTGCCCAACCTGCCGGTGACGTACTGGGGCTTCCGGATGATGATCGGCTTCGGCGCGGTCTCGGCGGGCATCGGCGTCCTGGCGCTGTGGCTGACCCGGCGCGGCCGGGTCCCCGGCGGCCGCTGGTTCCCCTGGCTGGTCCTCGGTGGCATCGCGACGCCGTTCCTCGGCAACAGCGCGGGCTGGATCTTCACCGAGATGGGGCGTCAGCCGTTCGTGGTGGTGCCCAATCCGACGGGTGTGGACGGCGTGTGGATGTTCACCGCCCAGGCGGTCTCACGGCTGACGACGGGCGAGGTGTGGACGTCGCTGATCGCGCTGACCACGGTGTACGCCGCCCTCGGCGTGGTCGAGGTGTACCTGATGCGCAAGTACGTCCGTGGTGGCGTCGACGCGGTCATGCCTCCCGAGAAGCCGAAGGATTCCGACAAACCGGGCGAGGACACCCTCGCCTTCGCCTACTGAGGTGCTGACGATGAGTGTCGATGTGACCACTCTGGCGAGTTACCCACAGCCCGTCTGTGGACAACTCCGCCCGCTGTGGATAACTCAGGGCCACGGAGGCGTGCGATGACCCTGGAAATCGCCTGGTTCGTCGTGATCGCCTTCTTCTGGCTCGGCTACCTCTTCCTCGAAGGCTTCGACTTCGGCGTCGGCATGCTGCTGCAGGTGCTCGGCCGGGACAACACCGAGCGCCGCGTCATGGTCAACACCATCGGGCCGGTCTGGGACGGCAACGAGGTCTGGCTCATCGTCGCCGGCGGGGCCATGTTCGCCGCCTTCCCGGCCTGGTACGCCGGGCTGTTCTCGGCCGCCTACCTGCCGTTGCTGCTCGTGCTGCTCGCCCTCATCGGCCGCGGCGTCGCCTTCGAGTACCGCGGCAAGGTGGACTCCGACCGCTGGCGGCACAACTGGGACCGGGTGATCGTGCTCGGCTCGTGGATCCCGCCGCTGGGTGTCGGGCTGATCCTCGCCACCACCGTCCTCGGCCTGCCGCTGGACGCCCAGGGCAACCGCGCCGGCTCCGCGTTCGCCGCCATCCGCTGGGACACCCTGCTCGGCGCGCTCGCGATCGCCGCCTTCTCGATCGCCCACGGTGCCGCATTCCTCGCCCTCAAGACCAGCGGTGACCTGCGGGAACGCGCGCGCACCCTGGCGCTGCGGCTGCTGCCGGTCGCGATGGTGCCGATGGTCGCGTTCCTCTCGGTCGTCCAGTGGCGCTCGGGCACGCTGTGGACGCTGCTCGCGTTCGGCATCAGCGCCGTCGCCGCGGCCACCGCCTGGCTGCGGCTGCGGGCCGACCGCGACGGGCAGGCGTTCGCCGCGCTCGGCGTGGTCATCGCCGGGGCCGCGGTGGTCATGTTCGGGTCGCTGTTCCCGAACGTCCTGCCGTCGACGGCCGACGTCGCCAACACGCTGACCATCGAGGGTGCCGCGTCGAGCCCGTACACGCTGACGGTGATGACGTGGGTCGCCGTCTTCGGTGCCCCCGCCGTGCTGATCTACCAGGGCTGGACGTACTGGGTGTTCCGCAAGCGCATCGGCACCCAGCACATCCCGGCGGTCCACGCACCATGAGCGAACTTCCCGGGCGCGCACCCCTTCTCGCCTCGGAGTCCACAGTGGACTCGGCGCGGCCGGGAAAGGGCCCGCTCGGCGCATTGCCGGCCCTGGTGCCGTCGGTGCGCCGAGCGCTGGCCCTGGTGGCTGTCCTGTCGTTCGTCAACGCCGCCGCGCTGGTGGCGCAGGCGTTCCTGCTCGCCGACGTCCTCGCGGCGATCGCCGGAGCAGGGTCCGGGGGACGCACCGCCCAGCTGGCCGTGCTGCTCGCGCTCGTCGCGACGCGCGCGCTGACCGGCTGGGCGGTGCGCACGGTCTCCGCCCGCGCCGCCGCCACGGCGCACCGCGAGCTGCGGGCCAAGGCCGTCGACCACGTCCTGCGCCTGGGTCCCGAGTGGATCGCCCGGCGCGGCCACGGCGAGCTGACCGCGCTCACCACCCGCGGCCTCGACGCGCTCGACGCCTACTTCCGCGAGTACCTGCCCGCGCTGGTGACGGCGGCCGTCGTGCCCCTCGGCGCCGGCGCGGCGATCCTGTTCACCGACTGGCCCTCCGGCGTGATCGTCGCGCTGACCGTGCCGCTGCTGCCGGTGTTCGCCATCCTCGTCGGCAAGTACACCGCCGACCGCGTCGCCGGCGCGACCGATGCCACGCACCGGATGTCCGAGCGGCTCCTCGAACTCGTGCGCGTGCTGCCGGTGCTGACCGCGTTCCGCCGCGCCGCGGCCCAGGCCGAGACCGTCCGGCGGCTGTCCGAACGCCACCGCCGCGCGACGCTCAAGACGTTGAAGGTGGCCTTCTCCTCGGCGTTCGTGCTGGAACTGGTCGCGACGCTGTCGGTGGCGCTCGTCGCGGTGGTGATCGGTGTCCGGCTCGCCGGCGGCCACTTGCCGCTGGCCATCGGGCTCGGTGTGCTGATCCTGGCGCCGGAGTGCTACCAGCCGCTGCGCGCGGTCGGCGCCGCGTTCCACGCCAGCGAGGACGGCGTCGAAGCGGTCCGGCGCGTCGCCGACCTGCTGGCGATCCCGGCGCCCGCTGCGGGAACCGCGGTCCCTTCGCGGGGCGAGCTGCGCGTGTCGTCCCTGCGCGTCGAGCGGCGCGGTGGGTTCGCCCCGGACGGCGAGTCGTTCACGGTCCGGCCCGGCGAGACGGTCTGGCTCCGCGCCCCGAGCGGCGGCGGTAAGTCGACGACGCTCGCGGCCGTGCTCGGCTTCGTCCCGGCGGCGGACGGCACCATCACCGCCGGCTCGACGGACCTCGCCGACGCCGACCTCGCGCGCTGGCGCGAGCAGGCCGCGTGGGTGCCGCAGTCGCCGGTGTTCACCGGCGGCACGGTCCGCGAAGAGGTGGGCTCCGCCGGTGCGGTGCTCGCCGAGCTCGGGCTGGTCGGGCTCGCCGACCGGCCGGTTTCCCAGCTGTCGCTGGGGCAGCGCCAGCGCGTGGCGGTCGCCCGCGCGCTGCACCGGGTGGAGGGTGGTGCGTGGTTGCTGCTGCTCGACGAGCCGACCGCGCACCTCGACGAAGCGAGCGCCCGCCTGGTGCTCGACGCGGTGCAGCGCGCGGTCGCCAACGGCGCCGCGGCGGTCATCGCGGCCCACGAGCGCACCGCGGCGGTCGACCTGCCCGCCGAGGCGCCGAAATCCGCGGAGGAGTCCACAGTGGACTCTCCGGGCGCGCCGCTGGGGTGGCGCACGCTCCTCGGCGGACGGCTCTTCGGCGGTGCGGTACTGGGCGCGTTGGCGCTGCTGGCCGGGGTGGCGCTGACCGCGACGTCCGGCTGGCTCATCGCCAAGGCGTCCCAGCAGCCGCCGATCCTGACGTTGACGGTGGCGGTGGTGGGCGTCCGCGCGTTCGGCCTCGGCCGCGCGGGGTTGCGGTACGTCGAACGGCTCGTCACGCACGACGCCGCGTTCCGCATCGCCGGCCGCGTCCGCGTGCGGCTGTGGAACTCGCTGGTCCGCCTCGGGCCGGCGCGCGGCCTGCGTGCGGGAGAGGGGCAGCGCCGGCTGGTCGGCGACGTCGACACCGTGCGCGACCTGCTGCCGCGCGTGGTCTCGCCGCCGCTGGTGGTGGCCCTGGTCGCGGCGGGGGCGATCGCCGTGCAGGCGTGGGTGCTGCCGTCGGCGGGCTGGACGCTCGCGGCGGCGGTGGCGCTGGGGCTGTGCGCCCCGTGGATCGCGCTGAAGGTGGAGCGCCGGGCGACCTCGGCCCTGGCGGCCGGCCGCCGTGAGGTGGCCACCCGAGTCTTGACGATCTTCGAGGCGGCGGCCGAGCTGCTGGCGTTCGGCCGGGCGGATGACCACCGCCGGGCCCTCGCCGACGCGGACACCCGGTTGGTGACGCAGGCCCGCCGGCAGGCGTTCGGCGCGGGAGCGGCCGAGGCCCTGGTGACGCTGGCCTGCGGAGCGGCGGCGGTCATCAGCACGGCCCTCGCGGCCCAAGCGGTCACCGCCGGCCGGCTCGACCCGGTCCTGGCGCCGCTGCTGGCCTTGGTCCCGCTCGCGCTGGCGGAGGTGCTCGCGCTGCTCCCGCCGGTGGCGCAGCACTGGGACACGGTGCAGCGGGCGCGTCGCCGCCTCGCCGACGTGCCGGCACCGCCATCGCCGTTGCTCGGGACGGCCGTGGCGCTCCGGGGCGTGGACCTGGGCTGGCCGGGCGGGCCGGTGGTGCTGCACGACGTCGACGTGAACCTGCGGCCGGGCACGTACGCGGCGGTGGTCGGCCCGAGCGGAGCGGGCAAGTCAACGCTGGTCGCGGCGTTGCTGGGCTTCCTCTCGCCGCGGCGCGGCGTGGTCGAGGTGCCGGCGGAGGTGGCATGGGCCCCGCAGGAGCCCCTGCTGGCGGCGACGACGATCGCCGAGAACCTGCGCTTGGCCCGCCCGGCGGCAACGGAGGAGGAACTGCGCGCGGCGTTGAGCGCCGCGGCCCTTCCCGAGCTGCCGACGGAAACGCTGCTCGGCAGCGGCGGCAGCGGCCTCTCCGGCGGCCAGGCCCAGCGGGTGGCGCTCGCGCGTGCGTTGCTCGGAGCTCCGTCGGCGGGGCTGGTGTTGCTGGACGAGCCCACGGCGCACCTCGACTCGGCGACGGCCCGGGAGGTCCGTGCGAACCTGCGGGAGGCGCTGGCGGGCCGGACGGTGCTGCACGTGACGCACACGGCGGAGGAAGCGGCGGAAGCGGACGTGGTCCTCGAGATCCGCGACGGCCGGGTCGTCACGCGGGTGCCGGTCCCGTGATCGGTTCCTGCGGAGCCCTCGGCGGGCAGGCACAGCCGCGCGCGATAATGACGGAACTCATGGACCCGACGCTTGCCGCACGAGCACTGTCCGCGGCCACCGAGATCACGAGCACCGCCCTGTCCGGCGACGACCCGGGAGCGGTGCTGGACACGGTCGTGGCCAGGGCGGCCGAGCTCGCGGACGCCGACCTGGGCCTGGCCATGGTCAGCACCGAGGACGGCAGGGTAGTGGTCGAGGCGGCGCACTACGCCACCAGCGAGCCACCGCGAACAGCGGATGCCACCGCCGCCTCGCCAACGGCCGACGCGAGTTCGGGCAACTCGTCAGCTTCGAGTGCGGTGCCGCGTTCGGCCGCACCGGCGGGTGACGTGCACGCCGACAGCGCTGCCGAGCCGGCCGAAAGCCCGGCCGCAGGTGCACTCGCTGAGCAGGCCTCCACCGGTGGCGCCTCTAGTGTTGGCGCAGGTGAATCCCTGCGCGGCCTTGCGCTGCCCGCCGACTCCGCGGCCGGCCAGGTCGCTCGCGGGGGCGAGCCCGTCTCCAGCGCGGACTTCACCGTCGATCCGCGGACCGCGCCCTACGTGCCCGCCGAGCTCCACGGCTACGGTCCCTTCGCCGCCGCTCCTTTCGGGTCCGGGGGGCGGGTTCTCGGGTCGCTCACCGTCTACCGGAAGCGGGGGCGGGAACCCTTCTCCGCCGGGACCGTCGAGATGCTCGTGGCCTTCGCCGCGCAAGCCGGGGTCGTTCTCGCTCTTGCCGAAGGCGCCAACGCCCGTCACCGCGTTGCCCTCTACGAAGAGCGGGAGCGCATTGCCCGCGAGCTCCACGACGTCATCGTCCAGCGGCTCTACGGTGCCGGGATGCAGCTGGACCGCGTCCGGCGCAACATGCGCAAGCGGTTCGCCCAAGCCGACGGCGCGCGGCTCTCCGACGCCATCGACCAGCTCGACCAGACCATCGAGGAAATCCGCGGCACCGTGCGCGCGCTGCGGTCACCGGAGCCCCGGCACGACACCGGGACGCCCACCGACCTCGCCGAATCGGCGCGGGGCGAAGTGCGCATCGCCGGGGAGCTGCTCGGCTACCCGCCGACCCTCGAGCTGTCCGGCGAATTCGCCGACATCCCCGCGGAACGCGCCGACCACATCCGGGCCGCTCTCCGCGAGGCACTGTCCAATGTGGTCCGGCATTCCGGCGCCAGTGAAACCCGCGTGACCCTCACCAGGGACTCCCGCGGCGTCAAACTCCGCGTCCGCGACAACGGTTCCGGCGTGCCCCAGGGTGTCGCCACCCGCGGCCTGCGCCACCTCGCCGAACGCGCGGACGCCGCCGGCGGGAAGTTCTTCCTGAACTCCTCGCCCAGCCTCGGCACGCTCGTCGCGTTCGACCTGCCTCTCGACTGACCACTGCTCCTGCGACTCAACCTTCTCGGGTCATCCATCCTCCCTTCCACGCCCTCGTCAATGATCTTACCGAGTCATCGAACATATATTCGACTCACCTTCGGGTGAACCTTGACCCGGAAAACGCCTGATCGAGATGGCGGACCGTGACGGGGCCTGAAAAGGTCGCAGCGAACGGCGGATTGCGGCCGCAACCGTGGCGAAGAGTTACTTCTCGCGCCGAGCGATCCAAGCCGCGGCCTGGGTCCGGCGCTGCATCCCCAGCTTCGCCAGCACGGACGTGACGTAGTTCTTCACCGTCTTCTCCGCGAGGAACAACCGCTCGGCGATCTCCCGGTTCGACAGCCCCTGGCCGATCAGCTCCAGCACGTCCCGCTCCCGCTCGGTGAGCGTCGCCAGCTCGTCCGTCGGCGGGTGCCGCATCTTGTCCAGCACGCGCGCGGTGCTCACCGGGTCCAGCAGCGACCGCCCGGCCGCCACCTCGCGCACCGCGTTGACGACGTCCTGCCCGCGCACCTGCTTCAGCAGGTAGCCCGCCGCGCCGGCCATGATCGCGCCGACCATCGCCTCTTCGTCGTCGAACGCGGTGAGCATCAGGCAGGCCGGCGGGTTCGGCTTGGACCGCAGCTCGCGGCAGAGCGTGATGCCGTCGCCGTCGCCGAGGCGGACGTCGACCACCGCGACCTCCGGCTCGACGTGCATCGCCACCGCCAGGGCCTCTTCGACGCTGCTCGCCTCGGCGACGACCTCGATGTCGGGCTCGTCGCCGAGGAGGTCGCGGAGCCCGCGGCGGACCAGTTCGTGGTCGTCGACGAGCAGTACCTGGATCGGCATACCCCGAGGCTACGGGGTGTGCGTGCGCCGCGGTGGCGGCCGGTCGGCACCGTCACACGTGAATTACCTCAAAGGTGTGACCGCGTGCTCCGTAACATTCCAACGGGTATGCATTCCTGTGTCATATACCCGCAGGTCAACACCGAAACGCGAAAGAATCACGGAACCCGGCCTTCTTCGTGGAGCGCTGGCATTTCCGGAATTCCGGAATCGTCCGTAACGGCTCCGGCAAGGCCGCGATAGTAACCACGCAATCGCCCCGATTCCGCTCGGAAGGAATTCCGTTGTCCCTGTTCCGCCGTGCCCTGACGACGGCCGTCGCCGTCGCCGGGCTCGCTCTCCTCGGCCCCGCCCCGTTCGCCTCCGCCCAGCTCGCGACGCCCTTGACCGGCGACGTCGACTGCAAGAACTTCCAATACCAGGAAGAAGCCCAGGACGTCCTCGACGCCACCCCTGGCGACCCCTACCACCTGGACGAAGACAAAGACGGAATCGCCTGCGAATCACTGGCGCACCGGCCGAAACAACCGAGCACGAGCACGACGACGACGCAGAACCCGCCGACGGAGAAAAAGCCCGTCCCGCCCAGGAAGAAGACGGACGCCCAGGTGAAGGTCAAGCCGGTCGGCGGTGTCGCCACCGGCGGCGGTGAACCGGACGAAGACGTTCCCGGTTTCCTCGTGCTCAGCGGCACGCTGCTCGCCGCGACGGTGTCCGGCGGCATGGTGCTCTACCTGCGCCGGCGGCCGAGTTGAGGCACCCGCGCCTGTGGCCGGCGGTCACGGCGGTCGTCGCCGCGCTCGGCGTGGTGCTGGCCGTGGCCCTCGTCCTCGTCCTCTCGCCGCGGGCGCCGCAGGACGTCGCCCCGCCGAGTCCGGCCGCCCCGGACCCGCCGGGCACCGCCAGCGTCGCGCGCACCCCGGCAACGACCGCCGACGGCCTCCCCGCGGCGAAACCGGCGTCGCTGACCATCCCGGCGATCGGCGTGCGGGCCGAGGGGATCAAGGACCTCGGCCTCACCCCGGAAGGCGCGCTGGAGGTGCCGGGTGACGCCACGACGGTCGGCTGGTTCACCGGCGCCCCGTCACCGGGGGAGGCGGGCCCGGCCGTGCTGGCCGCGCACGTCGACTACAAGCACGTGCCCGGTGCCTTCTCCCGCCTGAAGGACCTGCAGCCCGGCGCGCAGGCCGAGGTCGCCCGCGCGGACGGCCGGATCGCCGTCTTCACGGTCTACCGCGTCGACCGCTACCCGAAGGCGGCGTTCCCGACCGACCAGGTCTACGGCGACACCCCGGACCCCGAACTGCGGCTCATCACCTGCGGCGGGGCGTTCGACCGGGCGAGCGGCAACTACCTCGACAACGTCGTCGCCTACGCGAGGCTCACCGCGGTCGAGGCCTGAGCCAGCTCGATCCGCGCCAGCTCCAGCCGCCGGTAGGTGCGCTCCAGGAGCGACCAGACGTCCAGGACGTCGCCGTCGAGCTCGGGGTAGGCGATGACGAGGTGCTCGCCGTCGTAGGCGACGTCGACCGGGAGCCCGGCTTCGAGCTGCCAGCAGAGCTGTTGCTGCTTCGGCGTGAGACGGCCCGCGTAGCGGTCGCTCATCGCCCGCGCGAGCTGGCCACGCAGCAGCACCGGCCCGGTCGAGGGGGCGGCCAGCAGCCGCTCGGCGTGGCCGGCGGGATCGGCGGGGAGTTCATCCGGTTCGGGGTCGCGGACGGCGACCGTCGGCTCGGCCTGGTCGCGGGCGGGCAGCACGATGCTGCCGTCCGCGGCGTGGCGGGTCGGCGCATAACCCGCTTCGCGCAACGCCGCCAGCGTCCCCGAAGCGTCCACAGTGGACGTCAACACGGTCGGTGCCACCGCGCGCAGGCCGAGTTTGGCCAGCTTGCGGTGCGCGGCGAGCTCGGCCAGCACGGCGGGTTCGCCGACGACGACGCTGGCGACGTCGATCACCTGCGCCTCACCGTGCCGCCGCGCGACGTCGTTGACCAGGTACACCAGCGGCTGCGGCAGCTCGCCCGCGGCGATGGTGCGCAGGTCGTCGAGCAGCTCGCCGGTCGTCGCGCCCTGGTCGAACGCGCGCCGCACGGACGCGGGGGAGAACCGCCAGCTGGTCGCGGTGCCCTGGGCCTCGCGGTCGGCGACGCTGTCCAGCAACGCGGCGAGCCGGGCGTCGGGCGAGCCGGGCACGATCGCGGTGAGGTCGGTGCCGAACAACGCCGTCGTCCGCGCCCGGGACACCAGCTCGTCGGTGACGTTGACGAGCGTGTGCGGCTCGAGCAGGGCGCGCCCGGCCGCGGTCACCGCGCCGTGGGCGACCACGCCGAGCAGCTCGCATTCCCCGAGCGCGTCCCGGACGTACCCGGCGAGGTCGTCGGCCGGCAGCATCGGCGCGTGCCACCCGACGAGCCCGGTCAGCGCTTCGACGTCCGTGACGGCTTCGCCCGGGCCGAGCCGCGCCAGCAGCCGCACGATCACCTGCCGGACCAGCGCGTCGGCCTCGAAGCCCGGCGCCGCCGCGTCCCACCAGGTCGTCAGCAGCAGGCGGTAGAGCAGCGCCGGAGCGGGCCGGACGAGGTCCGGGTCCGGCGCGAGCGTGGGCGCGGGGGCCTTGTGGCCGCGGCGCGGCGGCGGTGGCTCGTCGGCGACCAGCAGGCCGGCCTGCGCGGCGAGGTCGATGGCCAGCTCGATCTCCGCGGGCGTGCCCCCGGTGTCCTTGGCGATCTTCTTGACCAGCCGGGACCCGATCGTGCCGTCCTTGAGCAGCGGCAACGGGTCCGTGGCGGCCAGGTCGAGGATCGCCGACACGCGGTCGAGCAACCGGAGCGCGGCGGCCGAGGACGCGGCTTCGGCGGCGTCGGCCCCGGTGTGGGTGACGGGGTACGGCGGTTCGTCGGGCGTGAACGGCAGCTGGTGGTCCGGGCCGCGCAGCGCGAGCGACACCTCGATCGGCATGGCCACCGTGCCGTGGAAGGTGCCGACCAGGAAGCCGTGGTCGAACGCCCAGCCCGCGGGGGCAAGGCCCTGCACCTCGGGAACGCTGTCGGCCATGTCCCGCAACAGGTTCCGCGTCTCCTCGGGCGCGGTGTCGAAGAGGGCGCGGACGGTTTCGCCGTCCCGGAAGAACTCCACGAGCCCGAGCAGGAGCTCGGCCTTCCGGCCGGTGCCCGGCAGGCCGAGAGTGCGCGACAGCTTCGCCAGCCGGCTCGTGCCGAACTCCTCGAACAGGCCGGCCAGCGGACGGCCGAGGCCCTCGGCGGCGAAGGTGTTGCGGCGCAGCGGGTCCGGCAGGCCGATGCCGTCGGTGCCCGGCAGGAGCAGGGCGCGTTCGGCCAGCTCCGCCACGGCGGCTTCGACGGTTCGGGCGTCCGTTCCGAGCAGCCGGGCCACTTCTTCGGTGGGTGCCGGCCGCCGCCCGAGCGCGTGGCACAGCTGGACGGCCCGCAGCACCTGCAGCAGCGGCGCGGGCAGCCGGAGCAGCGCGGCCTCGATCGACTCGGCGGCGGCGAGCCGCGCCGCGACGACGTCCAGCCGCCGCGGCCACGGCTCCAGCAGCACGTCCGGCCGGTGGGCCAGCACCTTCGCCAGTGCGTCCTTGTCCAGGCCCGCGAGCCTGCCGAGCAGTTCGCCGGCGGTCGTCATCGGACCAGGCTAGATCACCGTTCGCAGGCGACGCCGTCACCGTCGCGGTCGAGCGCGGGCCGGTAGCCGGGTTCGCCGCGGTGCAGCGGCGCCGCACCCGCGGCCTTCGCCGCGGAGCAGTTCGCGTAGTACGCCTGCGCCGGGGCTTCCTCGGTGGTTTCCACGGGCGGCGGCGGGGGAGCCGCCTTGGTGACCGGCGCCGGCTTCGGCGTCACCACCGGAGGCGGCGCCGGCGCGGTGGTCGTCGGCGCGGGCGCGTCGATGGTTCCGCGGCACGGCGGTCCCCACAGCCCGGCGACGGCGGTCTTGGCCGCGGTTTCGGTATCGGCGAGCGCGGGCAATGCGGCGGTGGCCGCGTACTTGAGATAACCCTGCCGAATGGCCAGCGTCGCGTAGTCCTGGCCGTCGGGGAGCGTCAAGGCAATGCCCTGCGCGGTTTCCGCGCCGAGCGTGACGGCTTTGCCGGAAAGCGTCGAGGACGCCCACGCGAGCGATTCCGCCGCGTAGCAGCCGTTGCTCGCGGGAGGAGCCAGCACGCCGAGGACGTGCACCGTTTTGACGCTGCCGTCACTGCCTTTGACCACCACGGTCGCCCCGTCCGGCACGCTGCCGACGGTGTAGGTGACGGCAACCGGTGTCGGCGTCGGCGTCGCGGATGTGCTGGTCGCCGGGGGTGCCGAGGGTGCAGGAGCGGTGGCGGTGGCGAGCTTCGGCTCGGGTGCCTCGCCGAAGATCGCGCCGAGCACGAACAGGACCGTGAACGCGGCCAGGACGATCTTCAGCCAGTTCGGAAAGCGCTTCTTCGCCTGCATGCGGGATTTCCTCGTTCCTCGAGCGACCTGCCGACGGTGTACTCGGGAAATCTCCCGTCCTTGTTACGGGCGAGCTCGTGATCGACCACCAGTCGTTATCCGGCGGAATGTTGCCGTCACGATCACGTCACGAACCACGCGGCCACGCCGAAAAGCTGTCACAACGGCCGGCCGGGAAACGACCAGCGGACGTGATCGAATCCCTCCCGCTGCTCGGCGCCGGCGGCCACCCCGCCCACGGTCTCGACTTCACCGCACTGGAAATCCGGACCACCGGCCTGCGGCCGGGCCGGATCGTCGAGCTGGCCGCCGCGCGGGTCCACGCCGACGGCTCGCTGGTCGGCGAGTTCGCGACGCTGGTCGACCCCGGGCCCGGCGTGCCGCCCGGCCCGGCGTTCGTGCACGGCATCACGCGCGGCGAGCTCGACGGCGCGCCGTCGTTCGGCGAGGTGCTCGGGCCGCTGCTCGACCTGTGCGCCGGCAGCGTGGTCGTCGCGCCCGACCCCGCCTTCACCGGGGCGTTCCTCGACCGCGAAACCGGAGCGGTGGGGGTCCGGGTGCCCGCGCTGCCGGGCGTTTCGACGACGGCGGCCGCCCGGTCGGTGCTGCGGCTGCCCAACTACCGGACGGCGACCGTGGCGCATGCCCTCGGCGTGCCCACCGGGACCTCGGCCCTGTCGGCGGCGAGGACGACCGCGCGGTTGGCGACGGTCCTGTTCGGGCGCTACGGACTGACCTTCGCGACCCCACCGGTCTTCCCCGGCCTGCCGCGCTTCGCCGGTGGCCGGCTGCTGCCCCGCGCCGAGGAGCTGCCCGCCGAACCGGGGTGGATGGCCGAGGCCGTCGAGCGGATCCCCGGCAGCGGGGCCGGGAACGCCTACCTGGACCTGCTCGCCGGTGTCGTCGCCGACCAGCACCTGACGGCCGACGAGGTGACGGCACTGGCCGCGCTGGCGAGCGAGGCCGGGCTGTCGGAAGCGCACGTGCGGTCGACGCACGAGCAGTTCGTGGCCGCGCTGCGGGAAATCGCGGAACGGGACGGCGTGGTGACCGCGGCCGAAGCGCGGGAACTGCGGCAGGTGGCGACCGCGCTCGGCGTGGCAGGCGCCGCGGACCTGCGGCCGACCGACGGCGGGAAGCCGACGCGGGTGCTGGTGCTCGGCACCACCGTGGCGGCGGACCGGCTGCGGGCGCGCGTCCTCGCCGAGGGCGTCCAGCTGGCCAAGAAGCTGACCGCCAGCGTGACCCACCTGGTGGCCGACCCGACCGTGCCCGCGAACGAGCCCAGGCTGGCCCGTGCCGCCGAACTGGGCGCCGTCCTGCTCGACGTCGACGCCGCTCCGGTGGCCCTCGGCTTCGAGCCGCCGCCCGCGCCGCCGGTTGCGGCGGCGGCTGGGACGTCGAAGCTCGTCGGCGGGCGGATCATGATGGGCGTCGGGTTGCTGCTGATGTTCATCGTGGTGGTCGCGATGTTCGGCGGAACCCCGCTGGCCGGCGGGATCTTCCTGGCCGTACTCGGGGTGGGGACGCTGCTCGGCGGCTGGTGGCTGGCCGAGCCCGCGGCGCGCTAGCCTCGGTCCGGTGCCACGACTGATCCACCTGAACGGGCCGTCCGGGATCGGGAAGTCGACGATCGCGCAGGCCTACGCCGAAGCGCATCCCGGGGTGCTGAACCTGGACACCGATCGGGTCGTCTGCCTGATCGGGGGCTGGCGGGAGACCTTCTTCCCGACCTTCAAGGCCGCGCAGCTGCTCGCCGTCGCCATGGCCGAAACGCACCTGCGGACCGGGCACGACGTCGTCATGCCGCAGCTCGCCACCCGGGTTGCCGACGTCGAACCCTTCGAGGCCGCCGCGGAAGCGTGCCGGGCCGAGTACCGGGAAATCCTGCTCACCGCCGAGAAGTCCGTCGCCTGCGGGCGGTTCGCCGAGCGGGCGGCGAACGGGGACGCCGCGACCAAGGGCGTCGACGACGTCGTGCAGGAACGCGGCGGTCCCGCGCTGGTCGGGCGGATCCACGACCAGCTCGCCGCCTACCTGCCGCAGCGGCCCGGCTGCGTCGTCGTGCCGACCGACGGGTGCGCGCCGTCGGAAACCTACGAAGCCGTGCTCGCCCACCTGCGCGCCGGCTGACGCGGTCCGGTTCACTGGAGTCATGGCAATTCCGGAGCTCGCGCTGCGGCAGATCGAACGGTGGTGCGCGCAGCGCGTCCCCGAGCACCTCCAGGACCGGGTCCGGGTCGAGTGCCGGACCCGCGGCCGCGCCGTCACCATCGTCGAACGCCGCGCGCAGGCCGGGCCCGAGTGGAGCGAGCACGAGATCGCGCAGCTGCGGTTCGACGAGTTCGGCATCTGGTCGGTCTGGTGGACCGACCAGACCGGGCAGTGGCTGAACCACCCGGACGCGCCGGTCGCCAGCACGCCGCCCGCGTTGCTCGCCGAGATCGACCGCAACCCCGGCGGGGTGTTCTGGGGTTAGGACGGCGGCGGGAAGCGGACCTCGTTGCGGTCGATCTTCGCGTGCGCCGCCGCGGCCAGGTCGACGCCGAGGCGGTCGGCCAGCTGCAGCAGGTAGAGCGTGACGTCGGCGATCTCGTCCAGCACCTTCTCCTCGAGCGCCGGGTCCGCGCGCCACGCGTCGGATTCCTCCGGCGTCAGCCACTGGAACAGCGAGGTCAGCTCGCCGACCTCGCCGGAAAGCGCCATCACGAGGTTCTTCGGGGTGTGGTACGGCTCCCAGGCACGGGCCGCCGCGAAGCCGCGCAGCCGCTGGGTCACGTCGTCGAAGGTCACGGGCGCGATTGTGCCTCCATCGTCACAGTGAGCTAACGCCCGTATGGCGGACTGCCGTTGACCGGTGAATCTCTCACTCAATAGGTTGAATCCCGTCGGGATTGTTGCGGGGACCAAGGCTGGGAAGGGAACGTCTTGAAGTACCTGCGATCCGTCCGCGGCCGCATGCTGGGCATCGCGTTCATCCCCGGTGGCGCGCTCGTCGCCGTGGCTGTCGTGATCGCGATTCTCCTGATCCACCAAGCGGTTCGGACGCGGGACGAGGCCGTGGAGACGGCGGCCGCCGCGGACCGGACGGCCCGAGCGGTGGTCGCGCTGCAGGCCGAGCGGAGCGCGGCGATGGCCGCGCCCGACCAGCGCGGTGCCGCGTACGCGAATTACACCCAGCGGATCGAGTCCGCCATCGCCGGCCTGCGCGACTACGCGCGCCACGCCCCGGACGCCGAGTCCGCCTACCAGCAGACCACCGCCGTCGAGCTGCTTTCCGTCGCCGAAGGGATGGATCGCTCCGATTCCCTCGCGCTGGCCGGGCTGGACAACGTGACGCGCGGGTCGTTCACCTCCGCCGTGGCCTCCTACCGCGCCGACCTGGCCCGGGTCGTCCCGCAGCTCACCGAGAGTGGCCGGATGGCGTACGAGTCGCTCACCCGCAGCGCCGAATGGAGCAGGCTCACCGCGGCCGAGAACGCTTTCACCGCCGCCGAACCGCTTCCGCTGCCCGAGTCCACGTGGCGCAGTGCCGCCTACGCCGTGTCCGCCCGGCTCGGCCTGCTGTACACGCAGCAGAGCCAGTACGCCGTGCAGCTGACGCTCGATGACGGCCGCCGCACCCTCGCCGGTGCCCTCGCGGCGGGGACGGCGCTCCTGCTGTTCGCCGTCCTCCTGATGGTGGTCGTGCGGCGGCTCGTGGCGCGGGTGCCGGTCCCGGTCGTCCCGATCATGGTGCCGACCGTCCGCCCGGCCATCCCGCGCCCCCGCCACGCACGGTCACCACGGTCCGGTCTGCCGGATCCGTGGCCGCTGAAAGCCGTGTTCGACGACTTGCGGCGTCGGTGAGCCGCTCACTGTCCGTCAACGATTACTCCGAAAAGAGCACGCGGTTGGCCCACACGCGTGCCGGCGGCCGTCGGGCAGACTGGTGCGCGTGAGTCCCCACTCGGATCTTCGCCCCTACCTGCGCACTTTGGACGCGGAGACGCTGGCGGACCTGCTGCACGCCCAAGCCGAGCGCGATCCCGAGCTGCGGCACTCGCTCGAACTGCGCGCCGCCACCCAATCCGGTGACGTCAGCGAGGCGCACCGGCTGCTGGACACCGCGGTCACCGACGGGAACGTCGAGTACACCGCGAAGATCGGCGCGGTCCTCGACACGCTGCAGCGGATGCTCGACGCCGGCAGCCGCGCCGACCTGGCCCCGCTGGCCCGGCGCACGGTCGACGACATCAGCGAGGTGCTGGAGCAGTCCGGCGACCACGCCGGCGACCTGGCCGACCGGCTGGACCGCGCCGTGGAGCTGTACGCCCGCGCGTGCGCCGCCCGGCCGCCGGACCCGGAGAAGCTGGCCGACTGGATCCTCGAGGTCGAGTTCGACGGCCCCGGCCGCCCGGTCATCGACCTCGCCGAGTTCGCGACGGCGCTCGGCGAGCCCGGCCTCAAGCGGATCAAGTCCACTGTGGACGACGTGCTGGCCGCGAACGGCTCCGGCCACCGCCGTGACGTGGCCGAACGGCTGCGGGAGCAGCTGGCCGAGGTGCTCGGCGACGTCGACGAGCTGGTGGCGATCCTGTCGGCCAAGCCGCCGCGGGTGGACGTCAGCCTCAAGATCGTCCGGGTGCTGCGCGCGGCCGGGCGGCACAGCGAGGCCATCGCGCACGCCGCCCGCGCGCTCACCCACGACAAGCAGCCGCCGTCGGTGTCGCCCGAGCCGGAAAGCGAAACCTCCCGCCGCCGCAAGGACTTCGACGCCGAGCCGGGCCGCGAGACGTTCGCGGCCCTGCGCGAGGCCGCGACGAAGGACGGGAAGTGGACGGTCCAGCGCCGGGAAGCGCTCGCCCGCCTGCGCGAACGGGCGGCCGAAGGGACCGGGCAGGCCGACGAGCTGGTCCGCGTGCTGCTCGACGACGGCCGTCCGGACGAAGCCTGGCGGGCCTGCGTGCGGTTCGGGGCCTCGCCGGAGCTCAAGCTCGAACTGGCCGAGCAGCGCGCGGCCGAGCACCCGGCCGAGACGATCCCGGTCTTCCGCGAACACGTCGACGAGCTCATCGAGCGCAAGGACCCGCAGGCGTACCAGGAAGCGGCCCGCCGGCTGAAGCTGTTGCGCACCTTGCACAAGCGCGCCGAGACGCCGGACGAATTCACCGCCTACCTGGCCGCGCTGGTGGAAAACCACCGGCGGAAAACCCGGCTCATCACGGAAATCCGGACCGCCAGGATCGCTCTTCCGAAGGCCGTAACCTCCCCGCGCAGCCCTCGTTGAGCCGGGAGAACCGGTGATACACGTGCACCGGGACATCGTGAGCGCGCCAGGCGTCGCGGTGGCCCAGTTCCGCCGCCCCGGCTCGGCGCCTCCCCGCCGGGCCCGCGGCGGGACCCGCGCCAGGGCCACCGCGACCCACTCGCGGTGAAGTGAAAGCATGAGGCCATGAGCCCGGTCAGTCGCGCCCGCAAGAGGCAGCCGCAGCCCGTCACGCACAGCGTGACCGGCCTGTTCAAGGACGTCCTGAACGACTTCTCGGCGCTGGGCGCCGACCCCGCGCCGGTCGACGTCGAACTGCTCGCCTCCGAGGTGCTCGGCCAGTTCCACGACCTGCCCGTCGAGGACGGCGAAGAGCCGCTCGGCCTGGAGCTCATCGGCTTCGCGCAGCGCAAGATCACGCCGGGCGCCGCCGGGCTGCTGGCCGCGCTGAAGGTCGTCGCGGAGACCGACGTCGAGCGCAAGGCCGCCGACGCCGGGCTGCAGGTCGTGCTCGGCCGCGGCATCCCCGAGCCCGCCTTCGCCGCCGGGCTCGGCCGGGTCGTCGCCGGCGAGTGCTGGCGGACCGGTGACATCTACGGCGACGAGTCCTCCCTGCTCTGCGTCTTCTCCCACGGCGACCAGGCGTACGGCCTGCTCGCGCTGCTCGACTACACCGAGGGCGGCCGCGTGCGGGACCTCGTCGTGATCGACCGGCCCGCCGACGTCGTCGCCGAGATGCGGGAGCAGTCCGACGCCGACCCCGAGCTGGTCGTCTTCGAGGCCGTCGACCCGGCCGAGGCCCACCGCCTGATCGCGGACGGCCTCGCCGCCACCGACCACCTCGACGAAGCCGACGTCAGCGAGGACTACGCGCGCTTCCACGCGGTCGCGCTCACCTGGTGCCGCGCGCTGCCGGAGCCCGCGCTCGTGCCCGAGGTGGCCGAGTGGTCCGACGCCGAGCGCGCCGCCGTCGTCGAGCAGTTCGTCACCGCGAGCGGTGAGGACGCCGACGCCGCCCGCGCGATCGGTGGCCTGCTGCTGGAGCACGGCCTGCGCACCGACCCCGGCAACCCGCTGCGCGTCGGGCCGGAGAAGATCGCGCGGTTCCTCGAGGGGCTGCTCGGCGAGGAGTACGAGCTCGACGCCGACTACGAAGACGCCGTCGAACCGGTCGTGCTGGCCTGGGTGCAGTGGACCGGCGAGCGGGCCCACCTGACCGAGACCGCGATCGCCGCGCTCGACGAAGCCGTCCAGGACTACCTGAGCGAGTACGCCGACGATGACGACTCGCCGCTGGAGCGCTACTTCGCCGACACCGCCGACCTGTCGCCGACCGAGCTGGCCGACGCGCTGGAGCGGCGGATGTTCGCCGTGCCGTCGACGACAACGGAGATCGACGAGGAAGAGGTCGACCTCGACCCGACCGACGCCGACCAGCGCCGCGCGCTCGTCATCGCCGAGGCCGACGAAGACGAGGAAGAGCAGCGGCTGATCCTGCGCGCGACCATCGTCGACCAGCTGTGGGACAACGAGCCCGCCGAGGTCTGGCAGGCCGTCGAGCGCCTCCAGGAGGGTGAGCTCGACCGCGACGAGATTTTCGAGCAGCTCATCGACGCACTGGAAAACAGCCTGCTGGACGCGGAAAACCTCGAATACGACGCCGACGCCTACCTCGAGGCGCTGGCCGCGCTCTGACGCTTACGGGAGGGGGCCTGCCGGTTCGGCGGGCTTTCCCTTGCGGCGGCGCTCCTGCAGCCGGTCGTCGAAGTCCACGACGAACGTCCCGGCGGCCATCGCGATCAGCAAGGCCAGACCGAGCACCGCACCGACCCACGTGAGGATCATCGAGAACATCGTGGGCCTCCTCCCCAGCTCAGAGCCGTTTTCCTGACTCCTTCAGGGTCGCTTTCACAACGCACGCCCGGTATCGGCCAACCGGTTACGGCTGAACGGGCCGCCTCGGCCGATCGGCCGGAATCCGGCGCGGAGAGTCGCCGGGGCGCAACGAACCGTGCCTGCGCACTCGCTCAGCGTGCGAATGTGCGGCATGTGGGTGACGAGGTGCGTGACAAGTCAGAGCTTGCGCAGCCGCACCCGGTTGATGGTGTGGTCGCAGTCCTTGCGCAGCACCAGCGTGGCCCGCGGCCGGGTCGGCTTGATGTTCTCCATCAGGTTCGGCTCGTTGATCGAGTGCCACAGGTGCCGCGCCTCGGCGCGGGCCTCGTCGTCGGGCAGGCCGGCGAAGTGGTGGAAGTGCGACGCGGGGTCCGCGAACGCCGTGTGCCGCAGCTCCAGGAACCGCTCGATGTACCAGCGCTGGATGTCGTCGGTGTGCGCATCGACGTAGATCGAGAAGTCGAACAGGTCGGACACCATCAGCCGCGGGCCCGGCTGCAGCACGTTGAGGCCCTCGACGATCAGGATGTCCGGCTGCTGCACGACCTGCTCCTGGCCGGGCAGGATGTCGTAGGCCAGGTGCGAGTACACCGGCGCGGCGACCCGCTCGGCACCCGACTTGACCTCGGTCACGAACCGCAGCAGCGCGCGCCGGTCGTAGCTCTCCGGGAAGCCCTTGCGGTGCATGATCCCGCGCCGCATCAGCTCGGCGCGCGGGTACAGGAAGCCGTCGGTGGTGACCAGGTCGACGCGGGGGTGGTCCGGCCAGCGGGCGAGCAGCGTGCGCAGGATGCGGGCCGTGGTCGACTTGCCGACCGCCACGCTCCCGGCGATGCCGATCACGAACGGGACCTTCGTGCTGCGGGAGTCGTCACCCAGGAACGTCTTGGTCGCTTCGTAGAGCCGCTGGCGCGCGGCGACCTGCAGGTTGATCAGGCGGGACAGCGGCAGGTAGACATCGGCCACCTCGGCCAGGTCGACCTGCTCACCGAGGCCGCGCAGCCGCAGCAGCTCCGCCGCCGTCAGCGGCAACGGCGTCGAACTTCGCAGTTCTTTCCATTGTTCCCGGTGCAGCTCGACATACGGGCTGAGTTCGCGGACCCGGGTCATCGCACACTCCTCCGGCCGTCGCCTGCACTGGCGGACGCGTTTCACCTGCGTGATTAACGGTAGGGCTTACGGCCGGTGAACGCGCTGTGATGTAGTCCACCCCCCAACCGGGGTTGGTCACCCAGCGTTACGCGATTCGAAGACCTCGGCCCAGGCCGCGGCGACCTGCCGGGCGCAGGTTTCCGGGGCGACGCCGCCGACGCCGGTGCCGAGCCCCGGCATCGCGATCGTCTCGACGAGCTCCCGCACCGGCCCCTCGTCGAGCCGGCCGTCGCGCCAGGTCAGGAAGACCGCGCGGGCGGCGAGGTACGGGTGGACGGTGTCGGCGGGCAGCAGCTCGCCGGGCTCCCGCATGGTCGGGGCGCTGATCAGCCAGGCCGGCTCGGCCTCGCCGGTCGGCACCACCACGGCGTCGCCGATCGGCAGCTCGCCGCCGTGGAAGGCCAGCACCGCGCTGCGGACGCTCTGCTCCACACCCGGGAACGCCTGTGCGTAGACGGCGTCGATGCCGCCGCGCATCCAGCCGTAGGAGTTGGCCGGGCTGACCACGGCCTGTGCGACGACGTCGAGCACCGACCCGCGGTGTACCCGGACCCGGCCGGCCAGTTTCCGGGCGGCGGCGGTCCAGGCGTCGGCGAGTGGGTCATCCACGGCGCACAGCACCAGCTCGGGTGCGCGAGGGGTGACCGGCGGCCTGGTGCCCTCACGTCCGGTGTGCGTGCCCGATTCGGCGGTCACGCCCTCAGCATCGCAAAAAATGCCACCCGGCGTAACCGGTTCGCGTACCGGCTGTCCGAGTGAATGTCGCCACGGCCGGCCCCCGTAGCCTGGGTGCTGTGTCACGGATCGCATACTTCGGGCCCCAAGGGACCTTCACCGAACAGGCCGCGCGGCTGCTCGCCGCCGGCGAGGAACTGATCCCCTACGAGACCGTCCGGCTGGCGATGTCGGCGGTCCGCGACGGCGAGGCGGACGCGGCCTGCGTCCCCATCGAGAACTCGGTCGAAGGCGTCGTGCCCGCCACCCTGGACGGGTTCAGCGAGTCGACCCCGCTGGTCGCCGTGGCCGAGACGATCCTGCCGGTCCACTTCAGCGTGCTGACCCGGCCCGGCGGCGGGGAGATCAAGACCGTCGCCAGCCACCCGCACGCGCTGGCCCAGGTCCGCGAGTGGCTCGACGCGAACCTGCCGGGCGCGAATGCGGTGGCGTCGTCGTCGACGTCCGCCGCCGCGGTCGGTGTGCTGGAGGGCGACTTCGACGCGGCGGTCTGCGCGCCGGTCGCGGTCGAGCACTACGCCCTCGACGTGCTGGCCACCGAGGTCGGCGACGTCGCCGACGCCGCGACGCGGTTCCTGCTGGTCCGCCGGCCGGGCGAGCTGCCGGAGCCGACGGGCGCCGACCGGACGTCCGTGGTCGCCGCGGCCGCGAACCGCACCGGCACGCTCGCCGAGCTGCTCACCGAGCTGGCCGGCCGGGGCATCAACCTGACCCGGCTCGACGCCCGGCCGACGCGCAACAACTTCGGCGAGTACCGCTTCTTCATCGACTTCGAAGGGCACGTGGCCGAGCCGCGGGTCCTCGACGCGCTGACGGCGTTGCGCCGGCACTGCCGCAACCTGCGCTTCCTCGGCTCGCACCCCCGCGCCGACGGCATCCCCACCACGATCGAGCCGGGCTTCGGCAACGACGACTTCGTCGACGCGGCCGCGTGGGCCGACGCGGTCCGCAAGGGGGCCCAGGCGTGAGGCTGCTGCTGATCCGGCACGGGCAGACCGACGGGAACGTCCGCGGCGCGCTGGACACCGCCCTGCCGGGCCCGCCGCTGACCGACCTCGGCCGACGGCAGGCGGACGACCTCGCGGCCCGGCTGGCGGAGGAGCCGTTGGTCGCCGTGTACGCGTCGCAGGCCACGCGCGCCCAGCAGACCGCGGCGCCGCTGGCCGCGCGGTTCTCGATGGACGTGCAGGTCGTGGACGGCGTCCACGAGGTCGTCGCGGGTGATCTCGAAGGGGCGACCGACCACACGTCGATCCGGACGTACATGGAGACCGTCCGGCGCTGGACGCTCGGCGAGCTGACGCCTTCGCTGCCCGGCGGCGAGAGCGGCACGAGCGTGCGCACCCGGATGCTGGACGCCGTCGGCCGGCTGCGCGCCAAGCACGAGCAGGCCGATCCGGACGGGGTGGTCGCACTGGTCAGCCACGGCGGTGCGATCCGGCTGGCCGCCGAGTGGCTGGCCCCGAACGTGCACGCGGACGTCGCCAACGCGGCCCTGATCCCGAACACCGGTCTCGTGGAGCTCGTCGCCCGGCCGGATGGCCAGTGGCGCTGCCTGACCTGGGTCGACACGCCCCTCTGAGCACCCGAACGTGTGAGATCGTCACGTTTAGAACACGTCTGGTGGGGAATTTACGAAAGCAGCCAACCCGGCCGCGCCCCGGTACGTCTACCCAGTAGCACCACACCAGGGAGGCGAATGACATGAAGCTTTCACGGTTGTTCCCGGTCGTCGCGGCCTCGGCGGGCGTTCTCGCGCTGTCGGCCTGCGGTGGCGGCGGCACCACGAACGCGGCGAGCAGCTCGACGCCGTCCAGCTCGGAGACCGCCACCACGACGGTCACCACCGCCACGTCGAGTCCTTCCGCCTCGACCCCCGCCCCGCCGCCGGCCGCCCAGCCCGCGGACAACGGGCTGTGCAAGGCCGGGGACGTCAAGCTCTCGCTCGGCCAGGGCGACGCGGGTGCCGGCTCGACGTACCGCCCGCTGCTCATCAAGAACGCCAGCGCGAAGCCCTGCACCATCCAGGGGTTCCCCGGCGTGTCCTACGTGGCCGGTTCGGACGGGCACCAGGTCGGCAAGGACGCCTTCCGAGAAGGCACCAAGGGCAACGCGGTGAAGCTGAACCCCGGCCAGACGGCGGCCGCCGACATCCAGTTCGTCAACGTGCAGAACTTCGACCCGGGCACCTGCCAGCCGACGCCGGTCAAGGGCCTGCGCATCTACCTGCCGCAGGAGACCGCGTCGAACTTCGTGCCGAGCGAAGGCACCGGCTGCGCGAGCACGAAGATCCCCGGCAACCAGCTCGCCGTGAAGACCGTCCACCCCGCCTAAATGCGGCCGCAGATCTCCTTCGCTTCGGTGAGGTGGCGCTGCCCGGAGATGTCGTTGAAGTGCAGGCTCAGCACCATCCGGCTGACGCCGTCGATGTGGTCGGCCAGCGGCTGGTAGTTGGCGTTGATCTGGGCGGCGGCCGCCGACAGCTCGCGCGCGGCCACCATCCGGTGCAGCCGCTCCCCGCTGAGGGCGGGGGTCAGCTTCGGCTGCGCGTCCCGGCTCGTGTCGGGCAGCTCGCCGACGCGGTCGAGCGCCTGGCACGCCGCGACGGCGTCTTCGAGCGCGCCGGCGTGCACTCCGGACAGTCCCCACAGGAGCCCGAGCACGCTGCCGCCGAGCACGAACCCGGCCACCCCGCACAGCACGAGCAACCGGCGTGACGGCGGGGTGGGCACCGGCTCGGACGAAGACGCGTCGAAGTCGGGATCGGCGTCGGTGCCGGTCCCCGGGTCGACGGTGTGCATGACGGCCTCCTCACCACCACCTGGGTGAGGGGCTATTTCAGCTCACAATCCGGGGTCGTGGTGGGTCAGCGCCGCGGCTGAGTCCGATTCGTCACCGAGGGGGAACCGGCGCAGCGCGACGAAGGCGAACGCGGCGATCACCAGCATCGCCACACCGGAGACGGCGAACGTCCGCGCGGCCGAGCCGAGGCGCTCGGTCAGCACGCCGCCCAGCAGCGCGCCGAGCGGGATCGCGCCCCAGACGACCGTGCGCCACACGCCGAGCACCCGGCCGAGCAGCTCACCCGGCACCAGCGTGTGCCGGGCCGTCGCGAGCACCACGTTCACCGCCACCACCGCCGCCGCGAACAGCCCGAACAGCGCCGCACTCGCGACCGGCGAGCGCACCAGGCCCATCCCGCCGAAGCCGAGCCCGCAGCAGACGATCCCGCCGGCGACGACCGGCAGCCGTCCGGTCGCCCGCACCAGCCGCGGGGCGACGCCCGCGCCGAGCAGCCCGCCGATCCCGCCGACGAACGCGAAGAAGCCGAAGGTCGCGTCGGACAGGTGGAGGTCCTCGAGCGCGTACAGCACCAGTTGGGCCTGCGCGAGCTCGCTGACCAGGCTGAGCAGCCCCGCGACGACGACCAGCCGCCGCAGCAGCGGGTGCCCGCGCAGCCAGCGCAGGCCGTCGGCGAGCTCGGTGCGGAGCTTCGCCGGCGCGACCGGCGTCTCCGCCTTCGCGTGGTAGGTGCCCGCCAGGCCGAGCAGGACCGCGGCCGCGATCGCGAAGCCGGCGGAGTTGAGGACGAACGGGAAGGCGGCGAAGAGCGCGAACGTCAGGCTGCCGACCGGGCCGCCGAGGAACGTCTGGCCGACGATCTCGCAGGCCTGCAGCTTGCTGTTGGCCGCGTCCAAAGAGCCGTCGCCGACGACCGCCGGGATCAGCGCGTTCGCCGCGCTGTCCGCGATCGTCTCGGCCGTCCCGATGATCAGCGCGGTCAGGTAGACGAGCCAGATCGTCATCCCGCCGGCGGCGACGAGCACGGCCAGCGCGCCGACCGCGACGGCACGGGCGGTGTTCGCGGCGATCATCGCCCGCCGCCGGTCGATCCGGTCGACCAGCGCGCCGGCGACCGCGGCGAACAGCAGCCACGGCAGGAACTGGGTGGCGGACAGCCCGGCGATGAGCACCGGATCACGGGTCAGCGTCGTGGCCAGCAGCGGCAGCGCCACCTTGCCGATGCCGTCCCCCAGGTGGGACGCCGCGCTCGACGTCAGCAGCCAGGTGAGTCTTCGGCCACCGCCGTCGTTCCGGGCTTCGGTCACTGTGCCTCCCCGCACGAATCGACGCCCAACGACTCCGGGTACGAGGATAACCGCGGTGATGGCTGCGCGTGGTCACGTTGTCACCACCAGTGAAACTCGTGACAGTTTACGGCCGGAAGCGCGGAATTCGGTGGACCGTCCGGACTGGACGGGGGATTTCGCCGGGTCAGCCCCAGCCGAGCTCGTGCAACCGGGCGTCGTCGATGCCGAAGTGGTGGCCCAGCTCGTGCACGACGGTGATCAGGACCTCCTCGACGACCTCGTCCTCGTCCTCGCACATGGCCAGGATCGGCTGCCGGTAGATCGAGATCCGGTCCGGCAGCACCCCGCCGTAGGACGACGTCCGCTCGGTCAGCGCGATGCCGTGGTAGAGCCCGAGGATGTCCGGCGCCTCGTCGTTGAACTCCTCGACGAGCACGACGACGTTGTCCATCGCCTTGGCGAACTCGGGCGGCACCTCGTCCAGTGCTTCGGAGACCAGCTCCTCGAACCGCTCGCGGCTCATCTCGACCGGCATCAGCTGCTCGGCTTCGTCGACGGCGCTGCGGAGCTCGGCGTGGCCGGGCCGCCACCGCCGTCCGACGGCGGGCCGCCGTCCTGGGGCTGGCCGCCGTCCGGGCCGGCCGGGGCGGCCTTGATGCTGCCGGTCACCGCCTGCAGGCCGCTCTTGTCGGGCAGCGCCGAGGCCACCTTGCAGTTGACCTTGGTCGACCCGGTGTCCCAGCTCTCCTGCTCCCGCAGGTCCCAGGTCAGGATCAGCTTCTTCGCGTCGAGGTCGGCGCCGCCGGTGTAGTCGGCCGCCGCCTTGTTGCACTCGGTGTCGAGCCAGGCCTTCTGGTCGTCCTGGGAGGGGTAGCCCTCCTTGAACTTCGTCTTGAGGTCGAGGGTGGCGATGATCTCGTAGGAGTGCGGCTTCGTGCAGTCGATCGGGTCGCCGACGCCCTTGCCGAGCAGCGCCAGGCAGCTGCCCGGCTCGAAGACCAGCGACTGGTCCTGGTCCTTCGCCGGCCCGGTGGTCGGCAGCAGCTTGCCGCCGGGGCCTGCCCACTGCAGGCCGCACCGCAGCTGGCGGTCACCGTCCTCCCACTGCGACGGCGTGGGGCGGAGCAGGTTGGTGGTGAGCTTGCCGTACGGGTCGAGCTTGTGCCCGAGGTAGGGCTTCACGTCCGCGGTGCACTTCTGCTGCGCGATCTGCTGCCACTGGTCCAGCGACGGGACGGGTGCACCCTCCGGGAACTGCGGGCCGATGTCCACCAGCGCGGTCACCTCGAACAGGTGCGGCTCGGTGCAGGCCACCTTGCGCGCGTCGCTGGCGTCCGGGTTGTCCCAGGTCAGGCAGCTGCCCGGTGGGGAGTGGAACGCTTCCTGGGCGGCCGCGGAGAGCTTGCCGGCGCCACCGCCGGACCCGCCGGTGATGCCGTCGCTCCACGAGAACACGACGCTGAGCGCGAGCGCGATGAGCGCGCCCGCGAAGATCCCGCCCATCACGACGCGGGTGCGCAGCGTCTGGCTGGCGGTGGGGAACCGATCGGCGCTGGAAGACATCGGACTCCATGATGCCCGCGCCGCGCATGACGTGCGCGATCCGGGTGGTTAGGGTGGTCAAGGTTTCGCGGTGGCCGGTGATTACGGAGCGCACATGACGCAGGACAACAATACTGGGGACCAGCCGCCCCCCGAGTCGCCGAAGCGCGGCTCGATGAGGTTTCAGGATTCGAACACCCAGCCTCGTCAGCCCTCGCTGGCCGAGCAGCGGGCCCGCCAGCAGGCGCTGGCCCAGGAGGAACGCAACGAGGAACTGGCCCGCCAGGCCGACGCCAAGGCGGCGACCCGGCGCAAGATCCTGATCGGCAGCGGCGTCACGGTCGGGCTCGTCGGCCTGGTCGCGACCTTCTACACGGTCGCGAAGACCGAAAACGTCACGGCGGTCTGCACCGACAAGGACGGCGTCGTCGTCCAGAACGACGACTACTGCGACGACAACTACGTCACCAGCCACGGCGGCTACCACAGCGGCGGCTTCCTGTTCCTGCCGATCCCGGGCGGTGGCTACAACAGCTACCGCTACAACTACGGCGGCACCGGTGTGGTCGGCCAGCGCGTCTCCGGCGGCACGTTCGACGCGCCGTCGTCGCGCACCAACGTCACGACCAAGTCCGGCAAGTCCGTCCAGCGGGGCGGGTTCGGCATCAGCGGCAAGAGCGGCAGCGGCGGCAGCGGCAAGAGCGGGGGATCGTAGGTGTACCGGGACCGGCGTGAGCCGCGGCGCGACTGGCAGCGGATCGTCGAAGAGCAGGGACTCGTCTACGGCACGCCGGCCCGCGACGCCAGCGGCCGGGTGCGGCCGTACTGGGACGAGTCGGTGCACTACGTCTTCGACATGGACGAGGTCCTCTCGCTGGAGGCCGACGTCGAGCTGCTGCACTCGATGTGCCTGGAGGCCGTCGACAACGTCGTGACGACCGAGGGCTACCAGCGCTTCGGCATCCCCGAGTGGGTCTGGCCGCACATCGCCGAGTCGTGGAAGCGGCAGGACCCGCACGTCTACGGCCGGTTCGACCTGCGCTACGACGGCAAGTCGCCGGCGAAGCTGCTCGAGTACAACGCGGACACGCCGACCACGCTGCTGGAGGCGTCGCTGCTGCAGTGGCACTGGAAGACCGACGTCTTCCCGGACGACGACCAGTGGAACTCGATCCACGAGAAGCTGGTCGAGCGGTGGTCGCTGCTGCGCGACAAGCTGCCGTCGAACGAGCTGCACTTCACCTGGTCGGCGGCGGATCCGTCCGGTGAGGACAACGTCACCACGGCGTACCTGCAGGAGACGGCGGCCGAGGCCGGGCTCGACACGGTGGGCCTGGCGATCGAGGAGATCGGCTGGGACCCGGTGCTCAAGCGGTTCGTCGACCTCGAAGAGGCGCAGATGGCGACCGTGCTGAAGCTGTACCCGTGGGAGTGGGTGGTCGACGAGGAGTTCGGCCGCCACGCCGTCGAGTCGCTGCCGCGGACGCTGTGGATCGAGCCGCTGTGGAAGATGATCCTCTCCAACAAGACGCTGCTGGCGATCCTGTGGGAGAACTACCCGGGCCACCCGAACCTGCTGCCCGCGTTCGCCGACGACCCGGGCATCCTCACCGAGTACGTCCGCAAGCCGAAGCTGGGCCGTGAGGGCGCGAACGTCCAGATCGTCGCGACCGGCTACGAGACCCAGACCGACGGCGTCTACGGCGCGGAAGGCTTCGTCTACCAGGCGTTCGACCCGCTGCCCGAGTTCGACGGCTACCGGCCGGCGCTGGGTGCGTGGATCGTCGGCGACAGCTCCGCGGGCCTCGGCATCCGCGAGACCGGCGGCCTGGTGACGGACGACGGTGCGGCATTCGTCCCACACCGCATCCCCGAGTCGTGATACAACACCGCTGCTGATCAGCTCTTTTCTCCCGGGAGACAATTCGTGAACACGACCCTTGCGCTGTCCGACACGTTCGGCTCCGACCTCGTGCGGGGGATCGGCGCGATCCTGCTGTACGGCGTCGTCGGCCTGCTGCTGATGTTCGCCGGCTTCTACGCGATCGACTGGACCACACCGGGCAAGCTGTCGAAGCTGGTGACGCAGGGCCTGCCGAACGCGGTGATTGTGACGGCGTCCGGAATGCTCTCGATGGCGTTCATCGTGGTCGTGGCGATCTTCAACTCGGCGAGCGACCTCACCGAGGGCCTGATCACATCGCTGGTCTACGGCCTGCTCGGGATCGCGGTCCAGGTGATCGCGGTCCGGCTCCTGGAGTGGGCGACCCGCATCGACGTGGCCTCGACGATCGAGAGCGAGAAGTTCGCCCCGGTGAGCATCGTGGTCGCGGCGGCGCACCTCGGCCTGGGTCTCGTGGTGGCGGTCGGCATCTCCTGACGTTCGCCACTACCGTGGGGTCCGTGCGCCTGCTGAGGACACCGGACGACCGGTTCACGGACCTGCCCGACTTTTCGTACCAGCCCCGTTACGCGGAGCTGGCGGACCCCCACGGCGGCCGGATCAGAGTGGGCTACGTCGAGGCAGGCCCGGCCGACGGCCCGGTGGTGCTGTTGCTGCACGGCGAGCCGAGCTGGTCGTTCCTGTACCGCAGGATGCTCCCGGTCCTGGCGGCGGCGGGCCTGCGGGCGATCGCACCGGACCTGGTGGGTTTCGGCCGGTCGGACAAGCCGGCCGACATGGCGGACCACTCGTACGCCCGGCACGTGGAGTGGATGCGCGCGTTCGCGTTCGACGCACTGGACCTGCGCGAGGTGACGCTGGTCGGCCAGGACTGGGGCGGGTTGATCGGCTTGCGCCTGGTCGCTTCGCAGCCATCCCGGTTCGCGCGGGTGGTGGCTTCGAACACCGGCCTGCCAACGGGCGACCAGGACATGCCACCGGTGTGGCACGCGTTCCGTGAAGCGATCGAAAAGGCCCCGGTGCTCGACGTCGGCCGGTCGGTGCAGGCGGGGTGCCGCACATCGCTGTCATCGGAGGTCCGGGCGGCTTACGACGCACCGTTCCCGAACGAGATGTACAAGGCAGGGCCGAGGGCCATGCCGGGATTGGTGCCGTACCGGCCTGACAACCCGGCGTCGGAAGCCAACCGTGCTGCTTGGAAGACGTTGAGCGAGCTGGAATTGCCGTTTCTGGTGGCGTTTTCGGATGGTGATCCGATCACTGGCGGGATGGCTCCGGTGTTGCGGCGTTCGATGAGGGGAGCGCGGGGGTTGGAGCACCCGGTGATCGGGGACGCGGGGCATTTTCTGCAGGAGGACAAGGGCGAGGAACTGGCGGAGCACGTGGTGAGGTTCGTGCGCGGGTGAGACATCCGGACCGGCGGCCAAACGAACGTCGAAAACCGCCGGCCGGTAACGCGAGGCAACCAAACACCTCACCAGACCTCCCCCGCCCCTCATCCCTGCTATCCCTTCAGCCGACGGGCGGGTTTGTCAAGGCACGCTTTCCCGCCTTGACAAACCCGTCCGGCGGCTGAAAATCCGAACGGAGGGGCGGGGGAGGTCGGATCCGCTGCCGTGCCGCGGCAGAGCTCAGCCGCGGTAGCGACGAGAAGCTGCGCACGAAGTCTGCCGTGGCTTTAAAGATCGTCCTCGCCGGACAGGCAGGCTCCGGGATGACCACCACTACCGCTCTCGGCCGCCGGTTCTGGAGTTGGGTCGCTGGGTGGTCATCCCGTCGCCTGATTGAGGCCTATCACTTTGAGCCGGGCCCGCAAGCTTTGTTCTGGCTCCCCACTTCGCGTTGTTGGTTGCGGGCCCGGCTCAAAGTGATTTTTGCGGCCTCAGGCGACGGGATGACCACCCAGCTCACATTTCTATGACGAGCTTTCCCTTTACGTGGCGCTTTGCCTGTAGCTCGGCTGCTGTTCGGATTTGCTCCATTGGGAATGTTGCCGCTATTGGTACGTGGATTTTGCCCTCCGCTACCAGCTTTGCGATCTCGCTCGAAGTGTTGGCCGGGGCGTTTGCTCCGTTGGCTCCCGGGATTCCTTCCACCCTGGCCGCTATCGTGCAGATTCTGGTGTCCGGGACGCCTAGTTTGCGGGCGGTCTCTGCCGTTTCCGTTCCGTGCAAGTCGATGGCTGCGGTGATTTCCTCGGATTCGAGGGCTTGGGTCAGGCCGTCGCCGTAGGTCACTGCCTCCGCGCCCAGTTCTCTCAAGAACTCCGCCGATGTTGCCGAGCCCGTTCCCAATACGCGGGCTCCGGCCCTTCGGGCCAGCTGGACCGCGAACACTCCTACGCCGCCTGCTGCGCCGCCGATCAGCACCGTGTCCTTTGGGCCTGGGTTGATCACTGCCAGGGCTGCCGCTGCCGTGCGGCCGGCGATCGACAAGGTTGCTGCCGTTCGGTCGTCCACTCCGGTTGGCGTGTGGTGGGCTTCGTCCGCCACCGACTCTCCGGTCAAGTCGACCACCACGAAGTCCGCTACCGCTCGGGACAGTGCGCTTCCGAACACCCGGTCGCCCGGCTGGAAGTCCGTTACCCCTGCTCCTACCTGGTCGACCACGCCCGCGTAGTCGGTTCCGAAGCCTGCTGGGAGGGTCAAGCCGAACCTCGACGCCGTTTCCGCGTCGGCCGTCATGATCCAGTCCATCGGGTTCAGGCCCGCCGCCGTGACCCGGACCCTGAGCTGGCCCGGGCCCGCCTGTGGGGCCGGGACCTCCTGGACTTCGAGCATCTCCGGGCCGCCGAACTTCTCGAGGCGGACCGCCCTGCTTCTGTCTTCCCGCATGAGTCTCCTCCGGGCACTACGAAACGGACTATGCTCCGTTTCTACGGTCCACCGTACACCAGAACCGGAGCGTGATCCGTTTTGACTGACGTGCCGATGCGCGCGGATGCGAGCCGCAACCGTGAGCAGCTGCTCGCGGTGGCGACCCGGATGTTCGCCTCGGGGGGTGCCGAGCCGCCGATGCGGGCCATCGCCCGGGAGGCCGGCGTGGGTATCGCCACGCTCTACCGGCACTTCCCGACCCGGGAATCGCTGGTCGACGCCGTCTACCGGGACCAGGTCGGGCGGCTGACCGCCGGGGCTCGGGAGCTGCTCGGACGGCTGGCGCCTGCCGCGGCCATGCGGGGCTGGATGGACCTGTTCGGGGACTGGATCGCCACCAAGAACGGCATGCTCGACACGCTGCTCGCGATGATCGAGTCCGGCGAGATCGCGCATGCGCAGACGCGGGACGAGCTGCTGTCGGCCATCACCGCGATTCTCGACGCCGGGCGCGCCGCCGGTGATCTTCGCGGCGATGTCGGCGCCGAAGACGTCGCCGCCTCCCTCATCGGCATCTTCACCGTGGCACCGCGGCCCGCGCACGCGGACAAGGCCGGGCGGTTGCTGGACCTCCTGATGGACGGGCTCAAGGCCGGCACCCGGCCGGCCTGAGCCCGCGCGCGGCTACCCGGCCAGCGCCTCGTGCGTGGCCGCCAGGGCGTCCACCAGGATGTCCACGCCCTCCTGGGCCTCGTCCGCCGTCAACGTCATCGGGGGGCCGAGGCGCAGGACGTTGCCGTGCAGGCCGCCCTTGCCGATCAGCAGCCCGCGCTTCTTCGTCTCCTCCAGCATGCGGGCCGCGGCCGGGACGTTCGGCTCCGTCGTGCCCGGCTTGATCAGCTCCACGCCGATCATCAGGCCCTTGCCGCGCACTTCCGCCACCAGCGGCGAGTCAGCCGCCCGCAGGCCCGCCAGCAGCTGTGCTCCCCGGGCCGCGCAGTTGGCCTGGAGGTCGTGGTCCTTGATGTAGTCCAGGACCGCCGTCGCTCCGGCCATCGAGACCGGGTTGCCGCCGAACGTCGAGAACGACTGGGCCTGGAAGCAGTCCAGGACGTCTCCGCGGGCCACCACGCCGCCCACCGCGAGGCCGTTTCCGAGGCCCTTCGCGAACGTCATCATGTCCGGCGTCACGCCGTGGGCCTCGATGCCCCAGAAGTGCTCGCCCGTCCGGCCCCAGCCGGTCTGGACCTCGTCCGAGATGAACAGCACCCCGTAGGCGTCGAGCACCTCTTTCATGGCCCGGAACAGGCCGTCCGGGGGCAGGCTGAAGCCGCCGACGCCCTGGATCGGCTCGGCGATCAAGCAGGCCACGTCGCCCGCCGTCGCCGTGTCCAGGACGTCCACCAGGTCCGCCACGCACGCGTCGATGTACGCCGCGTCCGGCAGGTCGCGGAACGGGCTCCGGTAGCGGTACCCGCCGTGGACGTAGTTGACCTTCACCGGGCTCAATGAGGACGCAGACCAGCCCCGGTTGCCGGTGATCGCCACCGTGCCGAACGAGCGGCCGTGGTAGCTGTTGCGCATCGCCAGCACCTGGTTGCTGCGGCGGTACTGCGTCGCCAGCATCAGCGCCGTGTCGTTGGCCTCGCTGCCCGAGTTCGTGAAGAACACCTTGGCGTCCGGGATGTTCGACAGCTTGGCGATCCGCTCGGCCAGCTCGACCTGGGAGCGGATCAGGTACAGCGTCGAGGTGTGGAGGATGCCCGTGTCGAGCTGCTTGCGGACCGCGTCGCCGATCTCGGCGACGTCGTAGCCCATCGAGTTGGTCAGCACCCCGGCGAAGAAGTCCAGGTAGGTGCGGCCCTGGGAATCGGTCATCCGGCGGTCGTGCGCGTGCACGATCTCGATCGGCTCCTCGTAGAGCAGCGACATCCACGACGGCATGACTGCGCGGTGCCGGGCGAGCAGCTCATCGGTCATCGAACGCCTCCTCGGGGTCTCAAGCGAGTATGAGGAGGCCGTGAACAGCGCTTCAACGATCAGACTGTCGGGATAACCCAGTAGGGACGCACAGTCTGTACGGACTACCCTCTGACCCGTGATTGACCCCAGGACTCTGCGCGATGACCCGGAAGCCGTGCGCGCGTCGCAGCGCGCCCGTGGCGAAGACGAGGGAGTGGTCGACAAGCTGCTCTCCCTCGACTCCCGGCGCCGGTCTTCGATCGCGGCCGCCGACAAGCTGCGCAACGAGCAGAAGCTACTGGGCAAGCAGATCCCGAAGGCGCCGCCGGAGGAGAAGCAGCAGCTGCTGGCCACGGCCAAGGAGCTCGCCGCCCAGGTCAAGGCGGCCGAGGCGGAGCAGAACACCGCGTCGGAGGAGTTCGACACGCTGTTCCGCACCCTCCCGAACCTCGTCCACCCGAGCGCGCCCGTCGGCGGCGAGGACGACTACACCGTCCTCAAGCACGTCGGCGAGCCGACGAAGCTGGACTTCGCGCCGAAGGACCACCTCGAGCTGCTCGAAGGGCTCGGCGGCGTCGACATGGAACGTGGCGCGAAGGTGTCGGGCTCGCGGTTCTACTTCCTCACGGGCGTCGGCGCGCAGCTGCAGCTCGGCCTGCTCAACATGGCCATCGCGCAGGCGCTCGAGAACGGCTTCACACCGATGATCACGCCGTCGCTGGTGCGCCCGGAGATCATGGCCGGCACCGGCTTCCTCGGCCAGCACTCGAGCGAGATCTACCACCTCGAAGACGACGACCTCTACCTCGTCGGCACGTCGGAGGTGCCGCTCGCCGGCTTCCACGCCGACGAGATCCTCGACCTGACCGACGGCCCGAACCGCTACGCGGGCTGGTCGTCCTGCTACCGGCGCGAGGCGGGCTCGTACGGCAAGGACACCCGCGGCATCATCCGCGTCCACCAGTTCGACAAGGTGGAGATGTTCGTCTACGCGAAGCCGGAGGACGCCGAGGCGGAGCACGAGCGGCTGCTCGGCTGGGAAGAGCAGATGCTCGCCAAGATCGAGGTGCCCTACCGGGTGATCGACACCGCGACCGGCGACCTCGGCACGTCCGCGCACCGCAAGTTCGACTGCGAGGCGTGGATCCCGACCCAGGAGACCTACCGCGAGCTGACCTCGACGTCCAACTGCACGACGTTCCAGGCCCGCCGCCTGTCCGTCCGCTACCGCGACGAGAACGGCAAGCCGCAGATCGCCGCGACGCTCAACGGCACACTGGCCACCACCCGGTGGATCGTCGCGATCGTCGAGAACCACCAGCAGGAGGACGGCTCGGTCCGCGTGCCGGAGGCGCTGCGGCCGTTCGTCGGCGGCAAGGAAGTCCTCACGCCTCGCTGAATCGGGCGGATCCGCGGTGCTGCTCCGTTCGTCCCAGTAGTGTCCGGGCCGAAGGAGGATCCATGCGGATGAAGTGGCAGGTCGCGGCGGCGCTGGCGGCCGTGACCGTGGTGACCGGCTGCACGGTGACCGTCGGCGGCTCGGCGTCGCCGGTGCCCGGCCAGGGCCCGGTCGTCACGGCCGTCGACGCCTGCACCCTGCTCGACGAGGCCCAGGTCGACGGCCTCGGGTACCGGACGCCGGGTCGTTCGGTGAAGGAGAACAAGGAGCGGCTGCAGCCGCCCATGTGCCTCTGGAACTCCAAGGACGACGTCGAGCCGTCGGCCATCCTCACCGTCGGCGTCGCTTCGGACATGGACTTCAACGAGTACATCGCCGGCGCCGTCAAGAAGTCCGAGCCGCAGCGGATCGGCGGGCTCAGCTGGACGCAGTACGCCTCGATCCTGCCCGACGACTGCTCGCTCTACACCCTGCTCGGCGCCAAGTCGTTCGCCTTCGTCGGCGTCTCGGCCGGCAAGCTCGACCGGTCGTGTGAGCTGGTGAAGCAGGCGGTGCCGCAGGTCGCGGCCCACCTGCCCGGCGGGCAGGACGCCCCGCCGGTGACGCCGTCGACGTCGGCGAAGCCGGAGCCGGGCGGCCCGCTGCTGTCCGCCGACCCGTGCGCGATGCTGAAGCCCGACCAGGTGGCCCAGCTGAAGGACATCTCGCCCAACGGCGAGAAGGACACCTCCTCCACGGTGCCGAACGCGTCCTACTGCCTCTGGGACGACACCGACGGCGACGGCGGCCAGAAGGCGTTCGAGGTCTGGTTCGGCCCGAGCACGCCGGTCGGGGAGTGGCCGGGCGCGAAGGGGGTCGCCCCGACCGAGACCGTCGACGTCGGCGGCAAGAAGTGGGGCATCTTCCCGAACATGGGCGGCCTGCGGGTGACCTGCGGCGCGACCCTGGCGATCACCGAGACGTCGTCGGTCCAGGTGGTCAGCGGGTTCATCGGCGACGACGCGAAGACCTGCGACCTGGTGAAGCAGGGCCTGCCGCTGGTGACCGCGAACCTGCCGGGCTAGTCCTTCGCCACCTGGTCGGCGATGTGGCGCGCGATCTCCAGCGCGCTCGTCGCGGCCGGCGACGGCGCGTTCAGGACGTGCACCTGGTCGCGCGCGGTCTCGATGAGGAAGTCGTCGACGAGCGAGCCGTCGCGGCGCATCGCCTGGGCGCGCACGCCGGAGCCGTGCCGCACGATGTCGTCCTCGGTGACGGCCGGCACGAGCCGCGCGAGGCTGGCGGCGAAGCGCTTCTTCGAGAACGAGCGGCGGACCTCGTCGAGCCCGGTCGGGAACGCGTACTTCTTCGCGAGCCGCCAGGCGCCGGGGAAGGCCATAACCTCGGCGACGTCCTTCGGGGAGAAGTCGCGCCAGCGGTAGCCCTCGCGGCGCAGCGCGAGCACGGCGTTCGGGCCGGCGTGGACGCTGCCGTCGAGCATGCGCGTGAGGTGCACGCCGAGGAACGGCAGCGTCGGGTCCGGCACCGGATAGATCAGGCCCTTGACCAGGTGCCGCCGCTCCGGCTTGAGCTCGTAGTACTCCCCGCGGAAGGGCACGATCTTCGCCGACGGCGTCAGCCCGGCCAGCCGCGCGACGCGGTCGGAGTGCAGGCCGGCGCAGTTCACCAGCGCGTCGGCCTGCACGACGCCGTCGCCGGTCGCGACCTCGACCCCGCCGTTGCCGCCGGCCCGGATGGCCAGCGCGGGCGAGCTCAGCCGCAGGTCGACACCGGCCTCGTCGAGCAGCCGGACGAGCGCGTGGCAGACGGCGGGGAAGTCGATGATCCCGGTCGATTCGACCCGCAGCGCGGCAACGCAGGCGACCTCGGGCTCGTACTCGCGCGCTTCGGCGGGCGAGATCTGCTTGGCCGGGACACCGTTGGCCTCGGCGCGTTCGGCGAGCGTGTTGAGCGCGGGGATCTCTTTTTCGTCGGTGGCGACGACGAGCTTCCCGCACACCTCGACGGGAACGCCGTACTGCCGCGCGAAGTCCACGATGGACCGGTTCCCGGCCACGGACATCCGCGCTTTGAACGAGCCGGGCTTGTAGTACAGCCCGGCGTGCACGACGTTCGAGTTGTGCCCGGTCTGGTGGGCCGCCCAGCGGGATTCCTTTTCCAGGACGGTGACGTCCAGCCCCCGCCTGGTCAGCTCCCAGGCCACAGCCAGACCGACGATCCCGCCCCCGACGACTACCACGTTACGCACGGTGAATCAGGCTACGCGAGTCTCACCAGGTGGTTAAGGAAGGCCCGCCAGGCCGCGGCGGGATGCTGCTGGACGGGCAGGGCCGGGTCCTTCGAGTCCCGGACCAGCACCTCGGCCCGGTCGAGCGCTGTCTCGACGCAGGCGCCCTCTTGCTCGCTGTAGGTGCTTTTCCGCCAGCTTGCTTCCAGGCAGGCGCCTTCCTGGCCGCTATAGGTGCTTTTCCGCCAGGCCCCGACCCTCAGCACCATCGATCTCCTCCGCCAGCCGGGCGATGAAGCTCGAGGATTCCGCCGGGCCCATCGCGACCGCGTGGATGCCCTTGATCGCCGCGCGGTACTTCCGGACATCGTAGTCGTCGGGCACGAAGGCTCCGGAGCTCAAATGCTCGAAATACAAGACCGCGCTCTTGTCGACCAGCGAGTACAGGATGAATCGGCCGGCCAGTCCGGGGTGCCATCCACAATGCGCCGGAACCACCCGGATCGAGATGGTGCGGAAGGCGCCGATCTCCGTGAGGAAGCGCAGTTGCTCCGCCATGGTCGCCGGGCTGCCGATGCGGTCGCGAAGCGCAGCTTCGCCGATGAGCGCCTCGAAAGGAGTCGGCTCGCGCCCCACGATGAGGCGGCGGCGTTCCATCCGCAGCCGCACCCGCTGCTCGATGTCGTATTCGGAGGAACCGTTGCTGAAGAGCGCACGTGCGTAGGCGGGAGTCTGGAGCAAGCCCGGAATGCCCAGCGGCGACCACTCCACGATCGACTCCGCCGCCTTCTCGCACTCGATCACCGCCGCGAGCTGCTGCGGAATCCCCGGCGTGCCGTACGTGAGCCAGCCCGGCTCCGCAGTGCCCTTCGCCAGCGTCAGGATCTGCTCCTTCCGCTCACCGATCACCCCCAGCGCACCGAGGATCGCGGTCACGTCTTCCAGCCTCGGCGTGCGCAGGCCGAGCTCCCAGGCGCTCAGCTGCTGCGGGCTGATCCCCAGCCGCCGGGCCAGCTCGCGTAGTCCGAAACGGGCGTCCTTGCGCACCGTGCGGATCGAAGCCGCCAGCGTCCGGGTTCTCGGGGTGACGATGTCCGTCCTCGGCATGGCCGCAATCTAGGTGTCCCCACCTGCGGGACGCCCGTCCCCGATCGAGTGCTCCAGCGCCTTCTGCGCACTCATCCCCAGCCCCGTCCGGTACGCCTGCTCGAACTCGCCCACCCCCAGCGACGCCACCAGCCGCCCCCGGACCGCCGTCACGTCCGGGTCTCCGGTGATCGCCGTCCCCCGGACCGCTGCGGCCGCTCCCAGCAGCACCGCCGCCTGTGAAGACTCCGCCGCTCCCGCCAACCCCTCCAGTGCGAACGCCACCACGTCGCTCGCGTTCCACTTGCGCCCGATCAGCAACGCCGAGCGGTGCAACGCCGCCGCCGACGACCGGTCGCCCTCCGCCAATGCCAGCCAGCCCAGGGAAATCATCGCCGTCGCGCGGAGGGACTCCGCCGCGAACGAGCCTCCCGCGCACTCCGCCAGGGCTCGTTCGCACAGCTCACGGGCCGCCGCCAGGTCGCCGGCGAAGCGGGACAGGTTCGCCAGCCCGACGTACGCCGCCGCGCGGGATTCCGGCATTCCCGATCTGCGGGCCGTGGCCGCCGCCAGCTCGTAGTCCGCCCGGGCGCGGGCCGGGTCGCCCGACAGCAGGTGGGCCCACGCCCTGCGGCAGATCAGGTCCGCCACGTCGTCGGTCGCGCCGATCTCGTGCATCAGGCCCAGCGCCTCGTCCATCAGCGGCAACGCGGCCGCGTGCTCGCCCCGCCAGGTCAGCAGCTGGGACAGGTGGTCCAGCGCCATCGACAGGCCCCACCGCTCGCCCAGCGCGCGGAACTGCGCCGCACCCTCGCGCAACCCCTCCTCGGCCCCCGCCAGATCGCCCGACATCATCGCCCGCAGGCCCGTGCCCATCGGCAGCAGCGCCCAGCCCCACGCGTCGCCGGCCGCGAGCAGGCCGCGGCCGAGCAGCTCGGCGTCGTCGCCCGGCGGGCCGGCCACCACGCCCAGCAGCATCACCAGCATCGGGTTGCGGGGCGTCCAGTCCTCCGAGGTCGCGAACCGGCGGACCAGCGGCAAGTACTGCTCCAGCGTTTCGTGCGGGGGCCCGGCCAGCGCGCCGAGCACGCACACCAGGAACTCCTCGACGTACTCCTCGCGCAGCTCCGGCGAGCACCGCGACACCACGGCCAGCGACAGCCCGGCGCCCTCGAACCGCCGTCCGCGCATCCACCAGTACATCGCCAGCAGCGGGACCAGCCGCAGCGCCGGCACGACGTCGTGCTCGGTCGACCAGCGCAGCGCCGCCAGGATGTTGTCGTAGTCGGCGTCGATCCGCGCCAGCCACTCCAGCTGCTCCGCTGTCCGCAGCTTCGGGTCCGCTTCCGCGGCGAACCGCAGGAAGTACTCGGCGTGCGCGCGGTGGAGCGTCTCCGCTTCGCCCGCCTCCGCCAGCTTCTCGCCGCCGAACGCGCGGATCGTCTCCAGCATCCGGAAGCGGCCGCCGACCGCCTCGACCAGCGACTTGTCCGCCAGCTCGGGCAGCAGGTCGACGTCGGCGCCGCACACCTCGGCGGCCGCCGAGGCCGTGGCGCCGCCCGAGAACACCGAGAGTCTCCTGGCCAGCGAGCGTTCCTCGTCGGTCAGCAGGTCCCAGCTCCACTCGACGACCCCGCGCAGCGAGCGGTGCCGCGCTTCGGCCGTCCGGCTGCCGCGGGCCAGCAGCCGGAACCGGTCGTCGAGGCGGGTCGCGATCTCGCCGAGCTCCAGGGTGCGGACGCGGGCCGCGGCCAGCTCCAGCGCCAGCGGCAGGCCGTCGAGGGCCGCGCAGACGTGCTGGACGTCGCCGACCGTCGACTCGTCGAGCGCGAACGCGGGATCGCTCGCCGCCGCGCGGTCGGCGAACAGCCGGACGGCCGCGAACTCCAGCGCGTGCGCGGCCGGCGTCCCGGGCGGCGGGACGGCCAGCCGCGGCACCGGCGCCAGCTGCTCGCCGGTGATGCCGAGCGGCTCGCGGCTCGTCGCCAGCACGCGCAACCCCGGGCACGCGGCGAGCAGGCGCGCGGCCAGCCGGGCCGCCTCCTCGACGACGTGCTCGCAGTTGTCCAGCACCAGCAGGACCGGCCGGTCGCGCAGGGCCGAGACCAGCCGCTCGACCGGGTCCTGCGGGCCGCCGCGCGCGCTCTCGCGCAGGCCGAGCGCGGCCAGCACCGCGCCCGCGACGTCACCGCCGCCGTGCGGGGCGAGCGCGACGAACGCCACCGGACCGGCCTGGCCCGCGGCGACCTCCACCGCCAGCCGGGTCTTGCCGGTGCCGCCCGGGCCGGTCAGCGTCACGAGCCGGGCGCGGTCCAGCAGCTCCGCAACCTGCCGCAGCTCGGCTTCGCGGCCGACGAAGCTGCTCAGCTGCGCGGGCAAGGCCGGGAGCACCGGCTTCTCGGTTTCGCCGCGGAGCACCGCAAGGTGCGCCTCCGCGAGTTCGGGACCGGGGTCGGCGCCCAGCTCGTCGGCCAGCGTGCGGCGGGCATCCTCGAACGCGGCGAGCGCGTCGGCGGAGCGGCCCGCGGCGGCCAGCGCCCGCACCAGCTGCGCGCGCGGCCGTTCCCGCAGTGGCTGCGCGGCGACGGTCTCGCGCAGGCCGGCGAGGACGTCTTCGGCCTGCCCGAGGGCCAGCCGGGCCTCGACGTGGTCGTCCACGGCCTCCGCGCGCAGCTCGTCGAGCCGGGTGACCTGCGTGGCGGCGAACGGCGCGTCCGCCAGGTCGGTGAACGCGGCCCCGCGCCACAGCGCCAGCGCCTCGCCGAGCACCTCCGCCGCCCGCGCGTGCTCCCCGTTCTTCAGCAGCGCGCGGCCTTCGCGGGTGAGCCGTTCGAAACGGTGAACGTCCACTTCGTCCGGTGCGACGGCCAGCCGGTACCCGGCCGCGGTGAACTCGACCGGCGCGAGCTCCTTCAGCGCCGTCCGCAGCCGCGACACCTGCGACTGGAGGGCGTTCGCGGCGCCCTCCGGCGGGTATTCGCCGTACATGCCGTCGATCAGCCGCTCCGCCGGGACGAACCGGCCGGCCTCGAGCGCGAGCAGCGCCAGCAGCGTCCGCGACCGCGGGCCGCCCACCGCCACCTGCGTGCCGTCCGTGCGCCACGCGGCGACGGCCCCCAGCACCCCGAATCGCATGGACCCCAGCCTAAGACGTCCCCGACCTGCGGCGGGCGTCACTCCAAACGGGAGTTCGGCGTGGTCCTGTGAATCACCTGAGCGTGCGTCTATACACTTCGCCGGGTCCCCACGCAATGGGAGAGGTATGTCGTCAGACAGCATCGCCCTCGGTCAGCCGACCGTAGGTGAAGAGGAGCTAGCCGCCGTAGCCGAAGTCTTCCGATCCGGGTGGCTGGCGGGCGCCGGACCGGCGTGCCGCCGGTTCGAGGAACGGTTCGCCCAGGTCACCGGCACGGCGCACGCGTTGACGACGGCGAACTGCGGTTCGGCTCTCTTCCTCGGCCTCGAAGTCCTCGGTGTGCAGCCGGGCGACGAGGTGATCGTCGGTGACTACACGTTCCCGGCGACCGGCCACGCCGTCGTGCAGGCGGGCGCCAAGCCGGTGTTCGCCGACATCCGCCCGGACGTCTTCAGCGCGGACCCGGCGCACGTCGAAGCGCTGGTCACGCCGAAGACGGTCGGCATCCTCGCGGTCGACGTCGCCGGCCAGCCCGGTGACTTCGACGAGTACCGCGCGATCGCCGACAAGCACGGCCTCTGGCTCTTCGAGGACGCCGCCTGCGCCGCGGGGGCGACGTACAAGACGCGCCCGGCCGGCAGCCTCGCCGACCTGGCCGCGTTCTCCTTCCACGGCCGCAAGGGCATCACCGCCGGCGAAGGCGGCGCGCTGGTCTCCGACCGCGAAGACCTCATCGCCCGCGCCCGCAAGCTGCACACCTACGGCATCGAGCCGGCGATCAGCCGCGAAGGTTCGGAAACGCTGCCCATCCCGGAGTTCCACGAGCTCGGCTACAACTTCCGCCTGTCGGACGTCCAGGCCGCGATCATGAACGTCCAGCTCGACCGGCTGCCGGACCTCCTCGCCACCCGCCGCTCGGTCGCGAAGCGCTACCACGAGGCTTTCGCCGACGTCGACGCGCTGACCGTCCCGGTCGAACTGCCGGACCGCGAGCACCCGTGGCAGGCCTACCTGCTCACGGTCGCGCCCGAGGTCAGCCGCGACACCCTGGCGCTGCGCATCCGCTCGCAGGGCGTCCAGTGCAACTTCGGCACCTACGCCTCGCACCTGCAGCCGATCTACGGGCCTCAGGCCCCGCTGCCCGTCTCGGCCGACGCGTTCGCGCGTCAGCTCGCCATCCCGATGCACGCCAACCTCACCGACGCCGAAGTCACCCGCGTCGCCGAGGTCGTGCGCGAAGCCGTGCAGTCCCTGTCCTGAAGCCGCCTACCGAGGAGAAATTGGTGTCCGACAAGAAGGTGCTCTTCACCGGGGGCGGTGGCTTCATCGCCGCGCACGTCATCCCGCTGCTGCTCGAGGGCGGCTACACGGTCCGGATCTTCGACAACATGACCCGCGGCGACCGCGCCCGGGTCAACGAGTTCGTCGCCACCGGCAAGGTCGAGCTGGTCGAGAAGGACGTCCGGTACGGCGGCGCGGTGCGCGAGGCCATGCGCGGCTGCACGCACGTCATCCACTTCGCGACGGTCTCGATCAACAAGTCGATCGCCGACCCGCACGAGTCGATCGACATCAACATGATCGGCAACCACAACGTCTTCGCCGCGGCCGCCGACGAGGGCGTCGAGCGGCTGGTGTTCGCCTCGACCGCTTCGGTCTACGGCGACCCGAAGCGGCTGCCGATGCACGAGGACGACGAGCTCAAGCCGCTCACGCCGTACTGCATCTCGAAGCGCGCCGGCGAGGACCTGCTCGGCTTCTACGAGCGGCAGAAGGGCCTCTCGTGGAACGCGCTGCGGTTCTTCAACGTGTACGGCCCCGGCCAGAAGATCGAGGCCTACTACACCTCGGTGATCAACCACTTCATCCAGCGCCTGCGCAACGGCCAGCCGCCGATCATCGACGGCCGCGGCGACCAGTCGATGGACTTCGTGCACGTCACCGACCTCGCGCACGCCGTCGTCGCGGCGCTGGAGTCGGAGAAGGCGAACGTGCCGATCAACATCGGCACCGGCATCGACACGTCGATCGCGGCGCTGGCCAAGATCCTCATCGAGGCCGTCGGCGTCGACGTCGAGCCGCTGTTCAACGACCGTGACGTGCTGGTCTCGCGGCGCGCGGCCGACATCAGCCGGGCGCGGGACGTGCTGGGCTGGGAGCCGCGGATCACCGTCGAAGACGGCATGCGGGATCTGGTCAAGGAAACCGAATGAACACCACCGCGGGGCCTGCCCAAGGACGTGCGATGCGCATCGCGGTGGTGAACAATTTCTTTCCGCCGCGCGTCGGCGGGAGCGCGCACATGGCGGCGTCGCTGGCGGGTCAGTTCGTCGAGGCCGGGCACGAGGTCCTCGCGATCACGGCCGAGTACGCCGACGCCCCGGCCGAGGAGGAGCGCGACGGCTACCGCGTCGTGCGGCTGCCGGCGGTGAAGATGCCGCAGATCGGCCTGTCGATCGACTTCGACATGAGCTTCGCGTCGCTGCGGCCGGGCAACTGGCGGCGGCTGTGGAAGCTGCTGGACGAGTTCAAGCCGGACGCGATCCACTTGCACGGCCAGTTCTTCGACCTGTCGTGGCTGGCCGGCATCTGGGCGCGCCGGCACGGCGTCCCGACGCTGCTGACCATCCACACGCTCCTGATCAGCGACAACAAGCTCTACGGCGGCGTGTTCCGGCTGCTCGACGCGGTGCTCGTGCGGCCGATCCTGGCGTACCTGAAGCCGAAGTACGTGATCCTCGACAAGCTGGGCGTCGACTACTGCGTCGACCGGTACGGCACCAGCGACGCGAACTCGGAGTACTTCCCGATCGCCGTCGACACCGGGCACTTCGCGAAGCCGGTGACGAAGGACGTCCGCGCGGAGCACGAAATCGGGGACGCACCGCTGATCGTCTCGCTCGGGCACGTCATCCCGCTGCGCAACCGGCTGCCGCTGATCGAGGCCCTGCCGTCCATTTTGGACAAGCACCCCGGGGTGCGGGTGGTGGTCGTCGGCCGCGTGTACCACGACGCATTCCTCAAGCGGGCGGCGGAACTGGGCGTTTCGGAGGCGCTGATCGTCACGGGCGCGGTGCCGAAGGAGGACGTCCCGGCGTACTTCGCGGCGGCGGACATCGTGACGCACGACCTCAACGGCGGCTGCGGCACGGCGTCCCTGGAGGCGATGCTCTCCGGGACGGCGACGATCGCTTCGGTGACCGAGGACAACTACCCGGGCATCGAGCTGCGCAACGGCGAGAATGTGCTGCTGGTGCGCCCGGACGACTCGGAAGCGGTGGCCCGCACGGTGATCGAGCTGCTCGACGACCCGGAGCGCCGGGCGTTGATCGCGCAGCGGGAGAGCGAGCTGGTGCGGTCGAACTTCGGCCTCGACGTCGTCGCCGAGGAGCACCTCAGGACCTTCGAGAAGCTGGTGTCGGAAGCCGATGTTCTTCGATGACGAGCGCAGCCACCGGCTGCGCCCGCAGATCCTGACCGAGCTGGTCTCGCAGTACATGAACGACGCCGAGCGCGCGCAGTTCTACGGGCTGCCCCCGACGTGTCGCGTCCGCGAGCGTGTGAAGATCATCAGCCCCGAGAACCTGAAGATGGGCGACCACTGCTGGATCGGCGAGGGCGCGGCCCTCGACGCGAGCGGCGGCCTGGAGATCGGCGAGCACACGAGCATCGGCTTGAACACGCTGATCTTCACGCACTCGAGCTGGCTGGCGAACATGACGCTGCAGAACCATTCGGGCAGCGACCTGATCGAGCGCAAGCCGGTGAAGATCGGCAAGGGCTGCTTCATCGGCGGCCTGGTGGTGATCATGGCGGGCGTGACGATCGGCGACTTCGCGACGGTCCAGCCGAACTCGGTGGTGGCGAAGGACGTCCCGCCGCGCACGCTGGTGGCGGGGAACCCGGCCCGGGTGTTCCAGCGCTACGACGAGGAGTACATCCAGTCCGAAGTGGACCGGGTGCGCGCGGAGAACGCCCGGCGGCGGGAGATCGCGGAGGAACGCGGCGGCGACGCGTCCGGGTGGGGCGCGCCCTCGGGTGACTTCTCGGAGTGAGCCGTTCGACGGCGGCGGCTTTGGATGACGGCGGCACCGGCGCCGGGCGCCGGCGCCGCCGTCGTGAAACCGCCCGGACCTCCCGGCGGTGAAGCCCTCCGCACGGAACCGCACGTCCCGCGCGCAGCACATAATCTAGTCCTCCGTGACCGAGCGCGAGATATCGGTTACACAACGTTTCAGGCGTGCCCGGTAACCTCGGGAAAGATCGTGAAGCAACCTTTCGCGGGCCCGCCCGTCGCTGGTTGAGGACGGAGCGAGGTGACGCATGGCGCGGGGCGACGAGGAGTTCGCGGAGTTCGTCCGCGCGTCGTCGGCCCGGCTCACGCACGCCGCGTTCCTGCTCACCGGTGACCGCCACCAGGCGGAAGACGCCGCCCAGACCGCCTTCACGCGCACCTACGCCGCCTGGTCGCGGGTGCGGCACAAGGATGCCTACGGCTACGCCCGGACCGTCTTGGTCAACCACGTCATCGACGGCTGGCGGCGGCCGTTCCGCGAATACGCCACCGAGACTGTGCCCGAGCGGCCGGACCGCCTCGACGTCGGCAAGGCCGTCACCCAGCGCGAGTGGCTCACCGCCATGCTCAAGACGCTCACCGACCGCGAACGTGCCGTCGTCGTGCTGCGGCACTTCTTCGACCTGCCGGAAGCCGAGGTGGCCCGTGAGCTCGGTGTTTCCCTGGGTACCGTGAAGAGCACGAACTCGCGGGCGCTGGCCAAGCTGCGGGTCGGGGCCGATCCGGAGGACACGCTGATCGGGGGGAGCGGGCGGTGAACGAGCTCGACGACTTCCGCGCCGCCCTCCGGCAGCCGCCCGAGGAGCCCTTCGCCGAACCCGACCTGGCCGTGATCATGGCAGGCGGGCGGCGCATCCGGCGCCGCCGCCGTCTGCTGACCGGCACTGCCGGGGTGGCCGCCGCGGCCGCCGTCGTGCTGGTCGTGGTGTTCGCCATCCAGCTGCGGCAGCCCGCGCCCGCGCCGGTCGCGCAGCCACCGGCCCCGGCCACGTCGGCGGCACCGGCGCCAACCACACCACAGCCCGTGGAGCAGCCGATCGGCGACGTCGTCGGCACCGGGATCCGGACCCCGGACGGCGAGATCGTCCTGTACGCCCGGGCCGTCGACGCGCCGGAGCTGCCGGGCATCCGCTTCGGCCTGGTGGCGGGCTTCCGGTCCGGGACGTCGCTGCAGTCGGTGCTGGCGACGAACGAGTTCCGCGGCTCGGACCGCTCGTTCGGCTTCCACGCCACCGACGGCGGCGAGGTGATCCGCAACCAGGTCATCCCGGTCTTCGGCTACTTCGCCGGCCCGGCGGAGAGGGTCACGACCACGGTGCACGGCCGGACCGTCGAGGCGAAACTGGCCAGGTGGTCGGCGGACCCGGGCGTGGTGTTCTTCTGGTTCAACCCCGACGAGGTCCCGAACTCGGCCGTCCTGACCCCCCTGATCGCTTACGACGCCGACGGCAAGCGGCTCACCAAGTAGGCGGTACCCGCTCACCCGGTGCGGGCGTAAGACGTGGATCGTGACCTCTCGACGCGCGTTCCTCACCGCATCGGCCGCGCTCGGCCTGGTGGCCGCGGCTCCGGCCGGCGCCGCCGAACTCGGCGACCGCGGGCCCGGTGGCCCGGTCCGCCCGCAGCGGCCCGACGCGGAACTGAAGGCCCTGCTCCGCCAGGTCGACGAACGGCGGATCGAAGCGACCGTCCGGCGGCTGGCCGCGTTCGGCACCCGGCACACGCTGTCGGCGCAGGACGACCCGGCTCGCGGCATCGGCGCCGCCCGCGACTGGCTCCTCGCGCAGTTCCAGCAGGTCGCGGCGGCTTCCGGGGGACGGCTGAGCGTCGCGCTGCAGTCGTACGTCCAGCCGCCCGCCGACCGGATCCCGGTGCCGACGACGATCACCAACGTCGTCGCGACGCTGCACGGCTCCACCGATCCCGGGCGCGTGTACGTCGTCTCGGGGCACTACGACTCGCGCCGCACCGACGTCATGGACTTCACCGGCGCCGCACCGGGCGCCGACGACGACGCTTCGGGTGTCGCGCTCGCCCTGGAGCTGGCCAGGGTGCTCTCGACGCGGCAACCGGCCGCGACGATCGTCTTCGCCGCCGTCGCGGGCGAAGAACAGGGCCTGTACGGCTCGCGGTTCATGGCGCAGCAGTTCAAGGCGGCCGGCACCGACGTCCAGGCGATGTTCACCGACGACATCGTCGGCTCCAGCCGCGCCGACGACGGCACGCGCGATCCCTTCACGATCCGCCTCTTCGCCGAGGGGGTCCCGACGGCGGAAACCCCGGCCGAGGCGAACCTGCGCCGCAGCATCGGCGGCGAGAACGACTCCCCGCCGCGGCAGCTGGCCCGGTTCGTGAAGTCGGTGGCGGAGAACGACGCGACCGGCATGACGGTCCGGGTGATCTACCGCCGTGACCGCTACCTGCGCGGCGGCGACCACATCGGCTTCCTGGAGCAGGGCTACCCGGCGGCGCGGTTCACCGAGCCGAACGAGGACTTCGCCCACCAGCACCAGGACGTCCGCGTAGAAAACGGCGTCCAGTACGGCGACCTGCCGGAGTTCTGCGACTTCCCGTTCATCGCCCGGGTGGCGCGGGTCAACGGCGCCGCGCTGTGGTCGCTCGCCACCGCACCGGGCACGCCGAAGGGCGTGAAGATCCGCACGGCGGCGCTGACGAACGACTCCGAGCTGGTCTGGACCGCCACCCCGGGTGCGACGAGCTACGAGGTCGTCTGGCGCGAGACGACGGCCCCGGACTGGACGCACGCGATCGACGTCGGCCCGGCGCTGACGGCGAAGATCGACCTGTCCAAGGACAACGTCTTCTTCGGCGTCCGCGCGGTGGGCCCCGGTGGCCACCGGAGCCCGGCCGCGTTCCCGGTGCCGGCGAGCTAGACGAGTAGTGCGTGACTCGGTCGGTGGTCGGGTGATGCCCCCTCACATGACCACCCCGCGGCCCACCTCCAGAAGGTGAGGCGACAGCGGGAGCCGGGGTCATCCCAGAGCCTGCCCGTCCGGCGAGGACGCTTTTGTCTTTGAAGCCGCGGCAGACCCGGCAGCTGCGGGTCTGCCGCGGCAGAGCGGTCTAGGCCGCGGCCTGGGTCAGTACCTGCTCGACGACGTGGTGCGACGGCAGGATCAGGTCGCGCTCGGTGTCGGCGTCGATCTTGCCTTCCAGCAGGTCGCAGAACCGGTCGAGCTGGGTGGCCAGCGGCTCGCGGGCCGTGACGAGCTCCGGGATCTCGATGACCGTCTGCTGCCGGTAGCCGAGGCCGTCCGGGGTGACGGAGTCGTGGGAGACGTGCCGGTAGATCGTGACGTCCCGGCGCAGCAGGTCGATCTCGATCAGGCGGTCCAGCTCCGACACCACCAGTGACCGGACCTTCCGCTGGCCCAGCCGCGAAGCCGACACCGTGGCCAGGCCGGTCGGGAACGACAGGACCGTCTCGATCGTGTCCTCCGCGCCCTCCGCCGACGACGGGTGGAAGTAGCCCGCGCCGGACGTCACGCGGGCCGGGGTCGCGCCGCCGAAGAACTGGATCGCCAGGTCGACGTCGTGCACCAGGAGGTCCCACGCCACGCCGGTCTTGATGCGCGGGGCGTACGGGCCGTGACGGCGCGCCATCAGGTGCACCGGCTCGTTCACCAGCGCCCGCGCGGTCATCACCGCCGGGTTGTAGCGCTCCAGCAGGCCGCACATCAGCGGGATGTCGTTCTTCGCCGACAGCGAGACGATCTCCTGCGACTTCTCGAAGCTGTTGCAGACCGGCTTCTCGACCAGCATCGGCTTGCCCTGGCGGAAGATCTCCTGCGCCAGGTCGTAGTGCACCTCGGTGGCCGAGGCGAGCACCACGGCGTCCACATCGGACAGTTCGCCGATCTCCGGTGTCCACCGCGTTTCGTACCGGTCGGCGACGAGCTTGCCCGCTTCCTCGCGCGGATCGATCACGCGGACCAGGTCGACGCGCTCGTTGGCGGCGAGCACGCGGGCGTGGAGGGAACCCATGTTCCCGGTACCGACAAGAGCGATCCGATGCGTCATGCGCCCAGTACCTCGCGAACGGTTTCGATGATGGTGTCCAGGTCGGACTCGGTCAGGTGCGGGTGCACCGGCAGCGAAAGCGCCTGCTCGGCGACCGACTTCGCGACCGGGAAGTCCTCGACGCGCGCGCCCGGGATCAGGTCGTGACCCGCGTAGCAGTCGTAGTCGAAGACGATCTTGGGGTAGTAGATGCCGTTGCCGATGCCGCGCTCGGTGAGCGCCGCGGCCAGCTCGTCGCGCGAGAGGAACGCGTGCGGGCCGACCAGCACGGTGTACTGGTGCCAGACGTGCTCGCGGCCCGGCAGCACCTGCGGGACGTCGAGGCCCGGCGTGCCGGCCAGGCCCTCCGAGAGGCGCTTCGCGTTCGCCTGGCGGGCCGCGGTCAGCTGGTCGAGCTTCGCCAGCTGCGGGATGCCGACGGCCGCGTGCAGGTCGGTCATCCGGTAGTTGTGCCCGGCGACCTCGTACTGGTAGCGGGCGCGCATGCCCTGGTTGCGCAGCACGCGCAGCTTGTCGGCCAGCGCGTCGTCGTCCGTGGTGATGACCCCGCCCTCGGCGGTGGTGATGTTCTTCGTCGCGTACAGCGAGAAGCAGCCGATGCCGAACGAGCCGGCCGGCTTGCCCTCGAAGGACGCCCCGACGGCCTGCGCCGAGTCCTCGATCACCTGCAGCCCGCGCTCGGCGGCCAGCGGGGCGAGCTTGCCCATGTCCGCGGTCTGGCCGTAGAGGTGCACCGGCATGAGGACCTTCGTGCGGTCCGTCACGGCCTTGGCCACGGCGTCGGGGTCGATCGCGAAGTCGTCGCGCCGGATGTCGGCGAACCGGACGGTCGCGCCGGCCTCGAGGATCGCGTTCAGCGTCGCCACGAAGGTGAACGGCGAGGTGATGACCTCGTCACCCGGCTGCAGGTCCAGCACCTGGAGGGCGGCGACCAGCGCGGTGGTCCCGTTGTTGACCGCGATCGCGTGCTTCGTCCCGGAGACCGCCGCGAAGGCGTCCTCGAAGCGCTTGACCATCGGTCCCTGTGCGATGGCGCCGGAGCGCAGCACCTCGACGACGAGGTCCTCCGCGTCGCGGACGTCGACCACAGTGATGGGGATCATGGGCAGTCTCTCTCGGCAGGCGATTTCGGTGCGTCCGGTACAGTGAGCCGCCGGTTCTGCGCCCGGCCGCCCTGCAGCAACGCGGGCCACACGTTACCGGGCGCGGCAGCGCGCCCAGTACCCAGCCGCCGACGAACGGACGACCACCCGTGGCCAACCGCATCCACCCGACCGCCGTCATCGGCGAAGGTGTCGAACTCGGCGAGGACAACGTCATCGGGCCGTTCGCGGTGATCGCCGGACCGACCCGGATCGGGGACGGCAACTGGATCGGCCCGCACGTGACGATCGGCACGCCGGGCGAGGACCGCGGCCGTCCCCACCCCGCCGCCTGGGAAGACGCGCCTACCGGTGACCCGGATCACGACGGCCACGGCGTCGTCATCGGCAGCCGCAACCGGATCCGCGAGTACGTGAGTGTCCACCAAGGGACCTGGCGGACGACGACCGTCGGCAGCGACGGCTACTACCTCCGCAACTCCCACATCGCGCACGACTGCCTGGTCGGCGACGGCGTGACGATCGCCTCGAACGCCGTCACCGGTGGCCACTGCCACATCTGGGACGGCGCGAACCTCGGCATGGGCGCGATCCTGCACCAGAAGGTCGTGATCGGCCCCGGCGCGATGATCGGGATGGGCTCGGCGGTGCGCCGCGAGATCGGCGCGTTCACCATCGCCGTCGGCAACCCGGCCCGCGTCACCGGCGTCAACGTGGTGGGCCTGTCCCGCCGCGGTCTCGACGAGGAGACGATCGAGGCCCTCGGGCCGTGGCTGAAGGGCAAGGAAGGTCTCCCGGACGTCACGCTGCCCGGCGACCTCTCTACCTTGGTAAAGGCGTGGGACGCTCGCCCGCGCGAAGAGCACTAGGAGCTATCTGATGTCGGAAGTCGCCCCCAAGCTGCGCGAGGTCTTCGTCGAGGCGCTGGACCTCGACGGCGGTGTGGACGTCGAAAACCTGAAGTACCGCGACATCGAGGCGTGGGACTCGGTCGGCCACATGGCGCTGGTCGCGGCCATCGAGGACGAGTTCGACGTCGAGTTCGACACCGACCAGGTCATCGACATGTCGAGCTTCAAGGTCGCCGTGGACATGGTGACCGAGCTGCAGTCGAAGAATGACTGATCTTTCCGGTCGCGTCGCGCTCGTCACCGGCGGGACGCGGGGGATCGGCCTGGCCACCGCTCGCGCGCTCGTCGAGGCGGGCGCGACCGTGGTGCTCACCGGCCGCGACGAGGCTCGCGCCAAGGAGGCCGCCGCCTCCGTGGGTGCTTCCGGGCTGGCGCTGGACGTCGCCGACGCGAAAGCGGTGTCTTCGCTGGTCAGGGGGGTCGCCAAGGAGCACGGCAAGCTCGACGTCGTGGTCGCGAACGCCGGGATCATGGAGGACGCGCTCCTCGGGATGATCAAGGAAGACCTCGTCGACACGACGCTGAGCACGAACGTCGCCGGCACGCTGCACACCGTCCAGGCCGCGGCCCGGGCGATGATGCGCAAGAAGTCCGGCTCGATCGTCGTGCTCGCCTCGATCGTCGGCGAGTACGGAAGCGCTGGTCAGACCGTGTACGCGGCCTCGAAGGCGGCGGTGGCGAACATCGCGAAGTCGGCGGCGAAGGAGCTCGGCCGGTCCGGCATCCGCGTCAACGCGGTCGCCCCCGGCGTGATCGAGACCGATCTCACGGCGGGCCTGAGCGAAGACGCGAAGGCGGAAAACGCCGGCAAGACGCCACTCGGGCGCCTCGGCCGGCCGGAAGAAGTGGCGAACGCGATCCGGTTCCTGGTGAGCGACGAAGCGTCGTTCATCACCGGCCAGGTGCTGGGGATCGACGGAGGCTTGGTGCTGTGACGCTGTTGGGTGCGGGAGCCCGGCTGGTCGATGTGGCCGGGGGCCGCACGCTGGCGGGCGCGGAACTGTCGGCCGAGGTCGGCCGCGCGGTGGAGGAGCTGGCGGCGCTGCCCACCGGCGTCGTCTTCGCGCGGATGTCGGTCGACCTCGACAGCGTGCTGACCTACCTGGGCGCGTTCGAGTCCGGGCGGGCGATCGCGCTGATCGACCCGGCGCTGGACGCCGACGTGCTGGCCGGGCTGGTTTCGCGGTTCCGCCCGGCGGCCGTGCTGGCGGCTTCGGGTGCCGCACCCGAGGGGTACACCACGCAGGGCACCGACTGGATCCGCTCGTCCACGGACGGCGTTCAGCCGCACCCCGACCTCGCCGTGCTGCTGCCGACCAGCGGCTCGACCGGCAACCCGAAGCTCGTGCGGCTCTCGCGGCAGGCGATCCTGGCCAACGCCGACGCCATCGCGCAGGTGCTGCGCATCGACGCCGACGAGGTCGCGCCCACCTGCCTGCCCCTGCACTACAGCTACGGCCTCTCGGTGCTGAACTCGCACCTGGTGCGAGACGCGACCATCGTCATCGAGCCGTCCGGCGTGCTCGGCCGCGGCTTCTGGGACGCGGTGAACACCTACGGCGTCACGTCCCTTTCGGGCGTCCCGTACCACTACGAAATGCTGCGGCGGCTCAAGTTCGACCCCGCGAAGTACCCGACGCTGCGCACGCTGACGCAGGCCGGCGGGAAGCTGCGCGACGAGCTGGTCGCCGAGTTCAACGAGAAGATGCTGGCCGTCGGCGGCCGGATGTACGTCATGTACGGCCAGACCGAGGCCGCGCCGCGGATGACGACGGTGCCCGCCGAAAAGCTGGCCGAAAAGCTCGGTTCCGCGGGGCCGGCGCTGCCCGGCGGGAAGTTCTCGGTGCGCCGGGACGACGGCTCGGAGACCACGCACCCGAAGATCGTCGGTGAGGTCGTCTACCGTGGGCCCAACGTGATGATGGGCTACGCGGACGACGAGTCCGGGCTGGCCAAGGGCGACGAATACGGTGGCGTGCTGGCCACCGGTGACCTCGGGTACCTCGACGAAGAGGGCTACCTGTTCATCACCGGACGGCTCAAGCGCATCGGCAAGGTCTTCGGCAACCGCGTCAGCCTCGACGACCTCGAGCAGGCGGTGCGCACCGCGGCGGTGGGGATCGACGTGGTGGCCGCGGTGGCGGCAGGCGACAAGGTCGTGCTGTTCGCCGAAGGGGCGGACAAGGAGATCTGCAAGGACGCGTCGCGGGCGCTGGCCGAGCGGCTGCACCTGCACGCCAGCGGGTTCGACGTCCGCCCGATCGACACCGTGCCGCTGCTGGCCAGCGGCAAGATCGACTACCGGACCTTGGAGGGGCGGGTATGAGTGTGTTCACGCGGTCGCAGGCCGACCGGGAAGCGTTGCTGCTGCCCGAGCTGGCTGCGCTCACCGCCCACCACCGGGCGAATTCCGAAGGCTACGACCGGATCCTGTCCTCCCTGGGCGTCGAGCCCGGCGCGGCTTTCGGCTCGATCGCCGACCTGCCGTGGCTGCCGGTGCGGATGTTCAAGACGCACGACCTGAAGTCGGTGCCGGACAGCGAGGTGTTCAAGACGCTGACGTCGTCGGGCACCACCGGTGCCGGCGCGTCCCGCATCTACCTGGACAAGGAGGCGGCGGGCGCGCAGACCAAGCAGCTGGGCGCCACGCTGCAGGAGGTCCTCGGCGGCGAGCGGCTGCCGATGCTGATGGTCGACACGATCGGCATCATCAAGAACCGCCGCTCGTTCTCCGCGCGGGGCGCTGGTGTGCTGGGCATGGCGAACTTCGGCCGCAAGCACACGTACGTGCTCGACGAGAACGACCAGCCCGACGTCGAGGCGGTCAAGAAGTTCCTGGCCGAGTACGGCGACAAGCCCTTCCTGATCTTCGGCTTCACGTTCATGGTCTGGCTGTACCTGTACGAAGTCGCGCGGGACCACGGGCTGGACCTGTCGAACGGGATCCTGATCCACAGCGGTGGCTGGAAGAAGCTGATCGACCGCGCGGTGGACAACACCGAGTTCCGCCGCCGGTTCAAGGAAGACACCGGGCTCACCCGGATCCACAACTACTACGGGATGATCGAGCAGATCGGCACGGTGTTCCTCGAGGGCCCGTCCGGAAACTCGCTGTACTGCCCGGACTTCGCCGACGTCGTCATCCGCAACCCGGAGACGTGGGAAGAGCAGCCGGTCGGGGAGCCGGGCATGATCGAGGTCGTCTCGACGCTGCCGCGGTCGTACCCGGGGCACGTGCTGCTGACCGAAGACCTCGGCGTCTACAACGGCATCGACGACGGCGACTGGCCGGGCAAGCACTTCTCGGTGCTCGGCCGGCTGCCGAAGGCGGAGGCCCGCGGGTGCTCCGACACGTTCTCGGGAGCGGCGGCGTGACTTCTCTGACCCAGCGTTTCCCCTCGTCGGACGCGGTTTCCGTCGGCGATTTGGTCGATCAGCTGCGCGCGGCACCGCCGGGCGGACGGCTGCGCGTCGGCGACCCGCGGGTTGTCGAGTTCATCACGAAGTTCGCGCGCAAGCTGCTGGCCCCGGCCACCGCGCGCCGGTTCCCGGAGCTGGCGTCCCTCGGGTTCTTCCTGCGCAAGGGCGAGATCGCCAAGGCACTGTCCACCCTGGACACTTCGGGGAACGCGCTGCGGTTCCCGCGCGGGCTGGTGTTCCACGTGCCGCCGGCGAACGTCGACACGATCTTCGTCTACTCGTGGGCGCTGTCCGCGCTGGCGGGCAACCACAACGTCGTGCGGGTCTCCTCGCGCTCGGCCGGGGCCGCCGAAGCGGTGCTGGAAGCGCTGAACGCTGCTCTGTCCGAAGTGGACGCTTCGGTGGCGGAGGCCATTACCGCGACCCAGCGCATGGTCACCTACGACCGCAGTGACGAGGTCAGCGGCGCCCTGTCGCTGGCCGCCGACCTGCGCGTCATCTGGGGCGGCGACGGCTCGGTCGCGGCCCTGCGGAAGTACCCGCTGGCCCCGCATGCGCGTGACCTGACGTTCCCGGACCGCTCGTCCTTCGCCGTCGCCTCGGTGGCGGGCTGGCAGCGGGCGTCCGCCGAAGAGCGGCGCGCGGCCGCCGAGGGCTTCTACAACGACTCGTACTGGTTCGACCAGGCCGCCTGCTCCTCGCCGCGCGCGGTGTTCTGGGTCGGCGACGAGGCTGGGGCCGTGGCGGCCGGGAGCGAGTTCCGCGCGTTGCTGGCGGCCGTGCTTTCGGCGAAGGAGCACGTCACCGAGCCGGCGATGGCGGTCCAGAAGCGCGTCTCGGCGTACGGCGCGGCGGTCGACGGGCTGGTCAAGGAGATCGAGTTCCAGGGCAACGGCCTGGCCACGCTGGAGCTGGCCGACCCGGCGGTGCTGCCGCGCGAGTGGCTCGGCGCCGGCACGTTCGCGAACGCGCGGGTTTCGTCGCTGTCCGACCTGGTGCCGATCGTCCTCCGGAAGGACCAGACGGTCAGCCAGTTCGGCTTCACCGCCGAGGAGCTGACGGCGTTCGCGCACGAGCTCGCGGGCCGCGGCGTCGACCGGATCGTGCCGTTCGGCTCCGCCCTGACCTTCTCCGCGGTGTGGGACGGTTACGATCTGCTCTCCGAGTTCAGCCGCCTGGTCACGGTCCAGGCCTGAGGAGAGCCGTCGATGACGACAGTTGAGGACCTGCCGGCTGCCGGAAAGCAGCCGAAGTCCACCCGGGCGAAGATCCTCGACGTCGTCCGGTGGGTGGCGATCCTGCTGGTCATCGGCTTCGCGGCCAAGCAGCTGGCGGCCAACTGGGGCGAGTTCTGGCACACCCTGCGTGACGTCGCCTGGGAGTCGTCCCTGCTGAGCCTGGTCGCCCTGGTCGCGGCGATCCTGGTCTCGACCTGGGGCTGGCAGGTGATGGTCGACGACCTGGGCGCGCCGATCGGCTACGCCCGCGGCGCGCAGATCTGCCTGGTCGGCTCGCTCGGCAAGTACGTGCCGGGCTCGGTCTGGGCCTACCTGCTGCAGATGGAGCTGGGCCGCAAGGCGGGCCTGGCCCGCGCCCGCATCTTCACCGGCTCCCTGATCCAGCTCGGCGTCGGCGTGGTGTCGGCGCTGGTGGTGTCGCTGCTGGCGGCGCCGGCGGTGTTCAGCAACAGCCCGAGAGCGCTGTGGCTGTTCGTGCTGATCCCGCTCGGCCTGGCGATGCTGCACCCGAAGATCCTCACCTGGGGCACGTCACTGGTGCTGCGGATCCTCCGCCGCCCGCCGCTGGCGCACCCGCTGGGCTGGGCGGTCATCGGCAAGGTCTTCGGGGCCTCGACGGCCGCGTGGTGCCTGCAGGGTGTCCACCTGTGGCTCCTGGCCAACTCGGTGGGCACCCCCGGTATCGGCGGCTTCGTGCTCTGCGTGGGCGCGATGGCCGTGGCGATGACGGTGGGCACGTTCGCGTTCATCCTCCCGAGCGGTGTCGGCGTTCGCGAGGTGGCCCAGGTCGCGGTCCTGACGGCCAGCGGCCTGACGGTCGGCCAGGCCACGGCGTTCGCGGTGGCCTCCCGGGTGATGTTCACGGTGGCCGACCTCCTGACGGCCGGCATCGCGGCGGTCGCGGCCCGCTCGGCCCGCCCGGCGGCCACCCCCGCCTGACCGGGGGTTGTCCCCAGGCTGTCCACAGGTTTGCCCACCTGTGGACAACTCGGAGGCGGCCGGTAGAACGGTTCGCCCGTCAATCCGGTCAGCCCCGGCTGATAAGGCGGGGCCGGGCCGGCGGACGGCTTTCCCGAAATGACCCAATGGATGGCCAACCCGGCGCACCCGCCGGATCCGTCGAACAGTTTCGAAAGCGATTCGCCGTCACCGCCGCGTCGGACGGTGGGGAAGTTCGCCGAAATGCCCGGCGACCGTTCGAATTCCCGTCGAAGCAGCCAAGCCACGCCTGCCGATACTCCGATCGGCGATTTCCCAAGACGTCAGTTCCGCCGGCCGAACCGACACCCGATCGGGTTATTCTGGGTAGTGGAATTCCCTGATTGACTGTCGCCGGCGAAGTGATCCACCCCCATTCGGACCGGTGATCGGTCCACCGGAAACGCTTCGCCGCCGATGATCGATAACCTGGGTGGGGGCCCGGGCGGGTGCGGTGCCGAGGCGGAGGGGGCCGGGTGGTCTACGCGGTCGTGGTGGCGTGGCTGGTCGTCGCCGCGACCGTGGTGCTGACCTGGCACCGCCTCGACGTCGACCGCGGCTGGCGGGCCTGCGTCCTCACCCTCACCCTCGGGCTGTCGCTGCTGCACCAGCTGCTGTTCGCGACCGTCACCGAGGACGCCCTCGTCACCTTCCGCTACGCGCAGAACATCGCCGACGGCAACGGCCCGGTCTTCAACCCCGGCGAACGCGTCGAGGGGTACACGAACTTCTTCTGGGTGGTGCTGGTCGCCCTGCCGCGCGCCGCGTTCGGCGCCGACATCCGCACCACGGCGGTCGTCTCGGGGGTCCTCGCCGCGCTCGGCTGCGTGCTCGTGTCCTGCTTCCTGGCCAACCGGATCGTCGCCGCGGCCGCGCCGGAGGGCGCCCTGCCGCGGCCCGCGATCGGGGTGGCCGCCGCGGTGCTCACCGCGAGCGCCGGCGGCCTCGCCGTCTACGGCGCTTCGGGCTCCGAAGTCCCGCTGTTCGTGCTGATCGTCCTCGCCGTCGGGTACGCGCTGGCCGCGCGCCGCCCGGTGGTCGCCGGGGTGCTCGTCGCCTTCGCCGTGATGACCAGCCCGGAAGGCCTGGTGGTCGCCGCCCTGGCCGGGCTGTGGCTGGCCGGCGCCGCGCTCCGGGCGAAGCACAGCTGGTGGGCGCCGGTGGGGTACGCGCTGGGCGCGCTGGTCTTCCTGATCCCGCGCCTGGCCTGGCGAGCGACGTTCTACCAGCACTTCGTCCCGGCCCCGCTGGCCGCGAAGCTCGGCGGGCCGCTGAACGACCGCCTCGCCACCGGCTGGCCGTACCTGTCCGGGTTCGCACTGGCGCACCAGGGTTTCCTGCTGCTGGGGCTGGTCGCCGCGGTCGCGCTCGTGCTGCGCCGCTCCGACACCGGGACACGGGCGGCGGAGTCCGAGGCGCACCGCGAAGCCCAGGTCGTGAAAGCGGTCGAGGCCAGGGCGCTGATCTGGCTGCTGTTCGCGATGGCGGCCGGGCTGTCCGCGGCCGCGGTGCTGATCGGCGGCGACCCCGGCCCGTCGTGGCGGCTGCTGGCCCCGGTGCCGCCGCTGCTGGCCGTCGCCGCCGCGGGGACGTACGGCGTGCTGGCCGCGGAAGTCGCCGGGAAGCCGTCGCCGCGGCCGAAGCCGTGGCCGGTCGGGACGCGGCTGGTGCCGGTGACCGCGGGCGGGCTGGCCGGCATCGCGGTGCTCGTCTCGGTGTTCAGCCCCGAGATGCTCGACCGCGTCCGCAACTGGCACGCGCACGGCGTCGAGCTCGCCGAGATCGGCGGCTGGCTCGGCGACTACCTGCCGCCGGGATCGGTGGTCAGCGCGGCCGCGCCCGGCGCGCTCGCCGCCCACGGCGGGCAGTTGCTCATCATCGACGTCCTCGGCCGCACGGACGACCACATCGCCCGCGAAGGACGCCACGACGGCGGCGTCGCGACCGACTACGACTACGTCGTCAACGGCCGCCGCCCGACGGTCGCCCTGCCGGCCGACGGCGGGTACGCCGACCGCCAGCACTGCGCGATCGACCCGGTGTACGCGGGCAAGTACCAGGTGGCGACCTTCCGCCGCGTCGGCACGCCGTACTGGGTCTCGGTGTACCCGCGGGCCGAGCAGGCGAAGTCGCTGGTCGCCGACCTCGACCAGGGCCCGGACTTCCGCTACGTACCCTGTCCTTCGTGAAGCTCGAGGCCCCGGACCGGCAGCTGGGCGCCGAGGCGCGGCTCGGGCTCGGGGTGTTCGGCACGGCGCTGGCCCTGTTGGTGGTGCGGTTCCTGGTGCCGCGGCCGATCGCGATGTCCAACAACGGCGACGGCGGCCGCGTGCTGTGCGGGGCCGGGATCACCTGGAAGGGCCTGCCCGAGCCGTTCGTCCACCTCGCCTACCCGCCGACGCCGGAGACGTGCCGCCCGACGTACCTGCTGACCCAGAGCTGGCTCGCCGACCTGGCCGTCCGGATCGGACGGCTGATCGGCCTCCACGGCACCCTGAGCCTGGTCATCCTGGGCCTGCTGAGCAGCGTGATCGCCGCGGCGGCCGTGACGGCGATCGTGCTCGGCCTGCCGCACCCGCGCCGGGCCCGGCTGTTCGTGGCGGCGGCGTTGCTGCTGGTGGTCGCGGACTCGGCGGTCTTCGGCTACTTCGCCGCGATCCTCGGCGAAGGCGCGGCCTTCCTCGGCCTGCTGCTCGCCGTCGGCGGCCTGCTCCTGACCGCCCGCGAAGGCCGGTGGAGCTACGCGGGGATGGCGGTGACGTTCGCCGGCGGCGTCCTGGCGGTCAACGCCAAGGTCCAGACGCTGACCATCCTGCCGATCCTCGCGCTGGCGATCCTGTTCACCCGGCCGGGCCCGCTGCGCGGGGCCAAGCGGTGGGCGTCCGCGGTGCTGGTGATCGGCGCGATCGGCGCCGTCACGCTCTACGCGCAGCAGAGCGTCGAGCCCGCGCGAGCGCCCGACGGGACGTACAGCGACTTCCCGGGCGACGACTCCCGCGAGATCAACGTCTTCAACTCGATCTTCCTCAACATCGTCGACGGGCGCCACGACACCCAGGCCGACCTGGCCGAGCTCGGGCTGCCGCCGTCGTTCGCCCAGTACGCGGGCAACGGCTGGTGGCACCCGCACCCGGCGCGCATCGACCCGCTGTACCCGCGCTACCGCGACCGGATGAGCCGCGGGAACGTCGTCGCGTACTTCGCGCACCACCCCGCCCGGACCCTCGAAGTGCTCGATCGCGCCGCCACCGACCAGCTCACCGCGCGGCCGGACTACCTCGGCAGCTTCGACCAGGAAGCCGGCTTCCCGCCGCACGCGCAGGAGTACCGGGTGCCGGTGGTGTCCTGGCTGACCGGCCTGCTCGCCCCGCTGGGGCTGTTCGCACTGGTGCCGATTTGGCTGTTCGTACTGGTCAGGGCCTGGTTGCGGCGTCGGACCGCCCTCGGCGTGGTGGTCGCCTTCCTGTTCGCCGTCTCGGTGACGCAGTTCGGGACGGCGGCGCTGGGGGACGGCATCGAGGGGATCAAGCACCAGTCCGTCGCGTTGTTCGCGCTCCTGGTCGCCGTCACATTGTGTTCTTGCCCGCTGAACAGCGGTCAAGAACCTACGGTCCCGTAACCTTGCCGGATGGCTGACCTGGTTTACCCGCCCGTGATCGCGGCGGCCCGGACGATGTTCCGGGTACTCGACAACCGCATCCGGATCGAGGGCGCGGAGCACATCCCGCGCCGCGGCGGCGCGGTCATCGCGTGCAACCACGTGAGCTACCTCGACTTCATCTTCTGCGGCCTCGGCGCGCGCCCGGCCAAGCGGCTGACGCGGTTCATGGCGAAGAAGGAGATCTTCGACAACAAGATCGCCGGGCCGCTGATGCGCGGCATGCACCACATCTCCGTCGACCGGTCGGCCGGGCTGGCCTCTTACCGCGAAGCGCTCGCCAAACTGCAGGCCGGCGAGGTCGTCGGCGTTTTCCCCGAGGCCACCATCAGCCAGTCGTTCACCGTCAAGGAGATCAAGTCGGGGGCCGTCCGGATGGCCGCGGCCGCCGACGTCCCGGTCGTGCCGATGGCGCTGTGGGGCACCCAGCGCCTCTGGACGAAGGGACGGCCGAAGGACCTCACCCGACGGCACGTGCCCATCTCGATCCTCATCGGCGAGCCGATGCACCCGGCGAAGGGTGACGACTGGGACGTCGTCACGAAGGAGCTGCGCTCCCGGATGAGCGCGCTGCTCGACCGCGCCCAGGCCGAGTACCCCGACCAGCCCGCCTCCGACGAGGAACGCTGGTGGCTGCCGGCCCACCTGGGCGGCACCGCACCGACCCCGGAGGAAGCCGCGGAACTCGACCGGCGGTGACACCCGGGGCTTCGCCCCGGGCCGGGGGCTCCGCCACCCGGACCCCGTAAGACGGCTAGAACCAGCGCTCCAGGACCTGCGCCACGCCGTCCTCACCGGCCGGGCCGGTGATCTCGTCGGCGACGGACCGCGCCTGTGGGTGCCCGTTCTCCATCGCGACGCCGTGGCCCGCCCAGCGGAGCATCTCGACGTCGTTGGGCATGTCGCCGAAGGCGATCACCCGCTCGGGCCCGACGCCGAGCCGCTCGGCGACGTCGGCGAGCCCGGTCGCCTTGGTGATGCCGTGCGCGGACAGCTCGACCAGGCCACCCGACGACGAGTACGTGACGTCGACGTCCCGGTCGAACAGCGCGGTCACCCCGTCCGCCATCTCCTCCGACGACATCCCGCGGTGGCTGACCAGCAGCTTGATCGCCGGGTGCCCGAGCACCTCGGCGCGCGGGGCGGTGCGGCCTTCGCCGTCACCCCACGGGTTGTGGTAGTCCGGCTCGATCACGAAGTTGCGCATCTCGTGGTCGGCGCCGGTGCTCACCCGCTCGGCGGCGAGCCGGCAGCCGGGCAGGGCCTTGTCCAGCGCGTGCGCGATGTCGTGGAGCAGTTCGGGCCGCAGCAGGCCGTGCACCGCGACGACCTCCTCGCGGCCGCAGTCGTACAGGACGGCGCCGTTCGCGCACACCGCGTACCCGGTCAGCCCGAGTGGCCCGGCCACGGGCGCGATCCAGCGCGGCGGACGGCCGGTGGCCAGCACGAACGGCACACCCGCCTCGATCGCCCGGCGGACGGCCGCGATCGTGCGGCCGGTGAGGGATTCGGAGGGGCCGAGCAGGGTGCCGTCGACGTCGGACGCGATCAACTGGGGTCTCTCCACCCGACCATTGTCCCTGACACGTTCGGGTGGGACCGTCCCCGTCCGTGCGACCTCCGGCGGTTACCGATAGCGTCCGGATCTGTGCGAGTTGGCATCGTGATTCTCCCTGAAGATCGTTGGTGGGCCGCCGAGCCGAAGTGGCGCGCCGCCGAGGAGTACGGCTTCGACCACGCTTGGACCTACGACCACCTGGGCTGGAAGAACCTGGTCGACGGCCCGTGGTTCTCCGCGATCCCGACCCTGACCGCGGCGGCGATGGTCACCTCCCGCATCCGGCTGGGCACGTTCGTGGCGTCGCCGGTCGCCCGGCACCCCGTGCCCTTCATGCGCGAGCTGAACACCCTCGACGACGTCTCGGACGGCCGGTTCGTCCTCGGCGTCGGCGCGGGCGTCGACCACCACCACTACGACGGCGCGGTGCTCGGCGCCCCGGAGCTGACGGCCAAGCAGCGCGTCGACCGCTTCACCGAGTTCGTCGAGGCCCTCGACGGGCTGCTGATGACCGACAAGTTCGGCTTCGACGGCGAGTACTACCGGGCCCGCGAGGCCCGCAACCTGCCCGGCCCGGTCCAGCGGCCGCGGCTGCCGTTCGTCGTCGCGGCGAACGGCCCGCGCACGATGACCCTCGCCGCGCGGTTCGGCGCGGGCTGGGTCACGACCGGCAAGGGCGGCGACACCGCCGACGAGTGGTGGGCCGGCATCAAGCAGCTCACCGAGATCTTCGACCGGCGGCTGGACGAGGCGGGCCGCGACCGCGCGAGCATCCAGCGGCACCTCAGCCTGGACTCGTCACCGGTGTTTTCGCTGACCAGCGTGGAGGCGTTCCGCGACGCCGTCGGCCGGGCGCGGGAGCTGGGCTTCACCGACGTCATCTCGCACTGGCCGCGGTCGTCGTCGCCCTACGAAGGCCGGGAAGCCGTCCTGGAGCAGGTCGCGGCCGACGTCCTGCCGGAGCTGCACTAGTCCGAACGAGTGACATCGGGGTGATCGGGAAACCGATTGCCGCCCCTCGGGCGTCGGTACTTGCAGACCACCCCGGGGGTGCGGGGGCCCTCGTGGCCGCGGTGGGGCGCCGCGGCCACGAGGGCGTTCTACTTGACGATCCGGTAGATGACGGCGCCCGGGTTCCGGTAGACGACCTGCAGGAAGTCGTGCCCGTCCAGGTGCTGCAGGCCCCACGCGATGGGTGTGTCCCGGCGGATGGTGCCGCTGCCCACCAGCACGTAGTGGATGTTCAGCCGCCGCACGGCCGCGCGCACCTCGGGATCGCTGTCGTAGTCCACGAAGTGCTTGGCCAGGTAGAGCGCGTCCGGGGGAGCGACGCCGGCGTCGTAGTGGCCGGCCACCGGGTGCACGCCGGTCAGTGCGTACATCCAGGCCGTGCCGTCGAGCCGGTCGTTGAGCACCTTCTGGTCGGCCGGGATACCGAGCGCGCCGAGGTGGTCCATCGCGTCGATCTCGTCCTGGCTGACCGGCGGGACCACCTCGCCGGGCAGGCCGTTGTAGTACAGCAGCGACACCGTCTTGGCGTTGGCCGCGCGGTAGAACCCGCCGGTCAGCACGCCCATCGCGACCACCAGCAGCACCGCCGTCGCCAGCCCGACCCGGCCGGTCAGCCACGGCCGCGCGCGCACCCACGCGCGCCCGCTCGCCAGCTTCGCCAGCCACCGCTGGGCCTCGCTCATGCCGTGCGCGGCGAGCAGGCACAGCGGGATCGACGCCAGCGCCATCAGCCGGAACCGGTCGTTCCACCAGGGCCGCGAGAGGCTGATCACCCAGTGTTCGCCGCCGAAGCACGCCACGAGCACGAACAGCGCGGACAGCCCGAGCGCCGAGAGCACCAGCCAGCGCATCCGCCGCAGCGCGGTGAGGGTGAGCACGCCGATCGCCAGGAACACCGTCAGCCAGATCTGCGGCACCGGCAGCACCTGCTTGAACGTCGCCAGCATGGCCAGTGCCTTCCACACCGGCATGTGCGAGCCCCAGGCGTAGTACGGGTACGAGCCGGACGTGAAGCCGATCGCGCCGAGGATCATCGGCGCGGACAGCAGCCCGGCGAAGACCATGACCGGCAGCATCCGCAGGACGTCGCCGCCGACGACCCGCCAGGCCCGCGTGCCCTCTCCGGCGCCGTCGACGCGGCGGCCGCGCACGGCCCGGTACCAGCGCTGCACCACCAACGGGAAAGCGAACAGCAGCGCCCCGAACAGCGCGCTCGAGTGGGCGGCGAGCAGGCCGGTCGCGCTCAGCGCGAGCACCGCGCCGGTGTCGACGCCCGGCCGCGCGAGGAACCGCTGCAGCGCGACCACCGCCAGCGGCGTCAGGACGATGCCGAGCGCGAACGGCAGCAGGCCGCTCGACACCGACTCGTACGCCCCGGTCGTCGCCCCGCCGGCGACGAGCGCGGCACTGCCCGCGAACACCGCGCGGCCGCCGAGCTGGCGGACCAGTGCGGCCATGGCGAGGGCGAACAGCCCGGCGATGGGCATCGTGACCGCGTTGAGCGTGACCGGGATCGACGTCCCGGACAGCTGGTAGACCAGGGCACCGACCAGGTGGTAGGCGTTGGGGTAGAAGGAGCCGTCCGGGTACCAGTTGATGGTGCCCATGCCGGTCAGCGAGCCGTCGCCGGTCTCGGCGATGTAGCGGATGCCGTTCGCGTGGAACACGGTGTCCCAGCGCTGGAACACCGCGGTCGTCCCGCCGCGGCCGGAGACGACCACGACGATCGACACCGCGACGGCGGTGGTGACGCAGGCCGCGACGGCCAGGTGCGCCCGCCGCGTCCACGGCGGTCCTCCGGCGTCCGGCGTGAGCCGGCCGCGGGCGGTGGCCAGGCGGCGCAGGCCGTGGAGCACGGCGGCGAACAGCAGGGTGACCGCGGCCACGCTGAGCGGGCCGTACGGGACGTGCGCGATGGCGAGCCAGGGCCCGGCGAGACCGGTGATGGCGTAGCTGAGCAGCGGCGCGAGGCCGGCCAGGGCCCAGCCGCGCAGGCCGGCGGCCCACCCGACGACCCCGCCGGGGACCGCCAGCACGGCCAGGTAGGTGGCCACCGCGCCGAAGTAGCTCCAGAAGTCCTCGGGTGCAGGCACTGCTTTCCAGGTGTGTCGTAGGCCGAAATGTGATAGGTGGGTGCGGGGCGGGTCAGCGACCCCCGTACCCTCGACGCCCGTGAGCGCGCACACGAACCCCGCCAAGATTACTGAAGACGATTTCGCAGGTTACGACCTCGTCGTCGTCGGGTCCGGCTTCTTCGGCCTGACGGTCGCCGAACGGGCCGCGGCCGAGCTGGGCAAGAAGGTCCTCGTCCTCGAGCGACGCAGCCACATCGGCGGCAACGCGTACTCGGAGCCCGACCCGGAGACCGGGATCGAGGTGCACAAGTACGGGGCGCACCTGTTCCACACCTCGAACAAGCGCGTCTGGGAGTACGTCAACCGGTTCACCGAGTTCACCAACTACCAGCACCGCGTCTTCGCGCGGGTCAAGGACCAGGTCTACTCGTTCCCGATGAACCTGGCCCTGATCAACCAGTTCTTCGGCAAGTCGCACACCCCGGACGAAGCGCGCGAGCTGATCGCGAAGCAGTCCTCGGAGTTCGAGACGGCCAACGCGCAGAACCTCGAGGAGAAGGCGATCTCGCTGATCGGCCGTCCCCTCTACGAGGCGTTCATCAAGGGCTACACCGCGAAGCAGTGGGAGAACGACCCCAAGAACCTGGGCGAGAACATCATCACGCGCCTCCCGGTCCGCTACAACTTCGACAACCGGTACTTCAACGACACCTACGAGGGCCTGCCCGTCAACGGGTACACCGCGTGGCTCGAGAAGATGGCCGAGCACGAGAACATCGAGATCCGGCTGAACGTCGACTACTTCGACGTCCGCGAGCACATCCCCGCGGGCACGCCGACCGTCTACACCGGGCCGCTGGACCGCTACTTCGGCTACTCGGCGGGCCGGTTCACCTGGCGCACCGTCGACTTCGAGTCCGAGGTGGCCGAGACCGGCGACTTCCAGGGCACCTCGGTCGTCAACTACAACGACCAGGAAGTCCCCTACACCCGGATCATCGAGTTCCGGCACTTCCACCCGGAGCGGGACTACCCCAAGGACAAGACGGTCATCTTCCGCGAGTACTCGCGCTTCGCGGGCGAGGAGGACGAGCCGTACTACCCGATCAACACGCCGGACAACCGCGAGAAGCTCGAGGCCTACCGCGAGCTCGCCAAGACCGAGGCGCGCGAGAAGAACGTGCTCTTCGGCGGCCGGCTGGGCACCTACAAGTACCTCGACATGCACATGGCGATCGGTTCGGCGCTGTCGGCGTTCGACAACAAGATCGCCCCGCACCTGACCGACGGTGCGCCGCTCGACGGGTCCCTCGATGCTTGAGAAGGGGCAGCCCGCCGGCGAGGTGGCAGTCCTGTCGAAGGCGCAGGGCTTTCTGAAGAGTGAAGCTTCGGTGAAGGCTGCGCGCGGCCTTTCGCACTTCGGCGAGCACAGCGCCGGGTGGTTTGCCATCGGCCTGGTCGGCGCCGCGCTCGACAAGGAGCGGCGCAAGGACTGGCTGGTCGCGTCGGTGGGTGTGGTCGGCGCGCACGCCGCCTCGATCGCGGTGAAACGCGTGGTCAGGCGGCCGCGGCCGGACCACCCGAGCGTCGAGGTCCTGGTCGGCACACCGAGCAAGCTGAGCTTCCCGTCGTCGCACGCGACGTCCACCACGGCGGCGGCGGTGCTCTACTCCGGATTGACCGGGCGTAACCTGGTGCCCGCCCTGGTACCGCCGATGCTGGCCTCGAGGCTCGTGCTCGGCGTTCACTATCCGACAGACGTCCTGGCCGGTGCAGCTCTCGGGGGGCTCGTCGGTGGTCTGATACGACGGAAGCTGAAGAAGAGCCGATGAGCGAAACGACCGAGCAGCGCAGCAGCGACGAACCTGCCGTGACTCCCGAGGCCGGCGCCGCCGTCGAGACGACGGCGTCGCGGGGGCCGTTCGGCCTGGTCGGCGGCGTCATCAAGACGGCGCGGCCACGGCAGTGGGTGAAGAACGTCCTGGTCTTCGCGGCCCCGTTCTTCGCGTTCTCGAAGTCGACCGACCGCACCGGTCTCCTGATCGACGCGATCATCGCCTTCGTGGCGTTCTCGCTGGTGGCGAGCTCGGTCTACCTCATCAACGACGCCATCGACGTCGAGGCCGACCGCGCCCACCCGACCAAGCGCAACCGCCCGATCGCGGCCGGGATCGTCCCGGTCCCGGTCGCGTACGGGGCCGCGGTCGTGTTCTTCCTGGCCGGCCTCGCCGTGTCGTTCGCGGCGAGCTGGCAGCTGGCGGTCGTGCTGGGCGTCTACGAGGCGGTCCAGCTCGGCTACTGCTTCGGCCTGAAGCACCAGCCGGTGGTCGACCTGGCCATCGTCGGCTCGGGCTTCCTGATGCGCTCCATCGCCGGCGGCGTGGCGGGCGGCATCGCGCTGTCCCAGTGGTTCCTGCTGGTCACGGCGTTCGGCTCGCTGTTCATGGTGGCGGGCAAGCGCTACGCGGAGATCATGCTGTTCGAGCGCACCGGCGCGAAGATCCGCTCGTCGCTGAAGAAGTATTCGGCGAGCTACCTGCGGTTCGTCTGGGCGACGTCGGCGGCGATCCTGATCATGTCGTACTGCCTGTGGGCGTTCGAGATCCGCCAGACCGAGCACAACTCGGTGTGGGCGCTGATCTCGATGGTCCCGTTCCTGGTGGCGGTCCTGCGCTACGCGGTCGACGTCGACGGCGGCATCGCGGGCGAGCCGGAGGAGATCGCGCTCAAGGACCGCATCCTGCAGGTGCTGGGCGCAACCTGGGTGATCACCCTGTTCCTGGCGTTCTACCTGTGAGTTCTCATGGCGGATCGACAGGTTCGCTTCAGCTGACGCACAGCTGACCGGCGCACCCTGAGGTGGTGGGGGCGGGCACTGCGCCCGCCCCCGTGACCACAGGAGCGACGATGAACGACCAGCCGCGCGAGAAGAAGGTTCCGGACGAGCCGACAGTCGAGCACCCGACAGCGGCAGCTGCCGGCCCCCCGCCGGCTCCCGAGCCCGCGGCTACCTCCGCGGCCCCAGCATCCGGAGCGGGGGAAGCCTCTCCTGCCGCGGCCGGGCGCGCGGCGCCAGGTTCCGGCCAGGGAGACGCTGCCACGCAAGCCTCTCCCACGGCCGCATTCGCCTCCGAGCCTGCGGAGGCGGGCCGGCCGCTCCCGCCGCACCCGCTGCGGGAGCGGCCGCCGCGCAGAGCGCGGCCGATTCCGCCGTCCCAGGCCCTGGCTCGGGGGAAGCCGCCGCGCAAGCCGCATTTGCTTCCGAGCCTGCGGAGCCGGGCCGCCCGGCCGCCGCACCCGCGTCGGGAGCGGCCGCCGCGCAGAGCGCGGCCGGTCCCGCGGAAGCCCCAGCCGGCACCACCCCGGCCGACCAGACCGCGGTCCACGGCCAGCAACCCCCACCCGGGCCCCCGCCCGTCCCCGGCCAGCCCTACCCCGCCTGGGGCCCGCCCCCGCGGCAGCCCGGCGGCTTCCGGCGGTTCGTCGGCCACCGGGCCACCCAGCTCGTCGCCGTCGGGGTGCTCGGCATGCTGGTCGGCGCGGGCATCGTCGGCGGGATCGCCGCCGCGAGCCACCACGGCCCGCGCGACGGCCGCCCCGGTGTCCACCGCCAGTACAACGGCCCCGACCAGGGCTTCGACGGCCGCGGTCCCGGCTTCGGAGGCCGTGGCCACGCCGCCTCCGGTGGCGGCGACGGCATCTGATCCACCTCTGTGGCCTCGGCCACGCCTACCCCGCTCAGATCACAGAAGCATCACGAGCGGGGTACGGTGTCATGGATGCGAAGCGCCTCCGCAGAACTCCCCAACGTCGCCCGCGCGCTGCCGGCGGCCATCCCCATCACCCGTTCGTGGGCGCTGCCGGCAGGCGCCGCGGCCGCGTCCGCCGTCGTGTTCGCCCTGGTCAGCAGCCATCTCATCGATGACACGTACATCACGCTGTCCTACGCGAAGAACCTCGCCTTCCACGGCCACTGGGGCCTGATCGAGCAGGGGACGGCGAACACGGCGACGTCCCCGCTGAACGTCCTGGCCCTCGGCGCGGTCACGTTCCTGGTGCGCGACGCCGTGCTCGCCGCCGGCGTCGTGTTCGTCGTCGCGCAGGTGCTGCTCGTGCTGGGCCTGCGCCGGCTGGGCGAGCGCACCGGCCTGCCGACGGCGTTCGCGCCGCTGACGTTCGCGTTGCTGCTGGTCAACCCGCTGCTGCTGTCGTCGATCGGCCTGGAGGTCGCGCTCGGCGCCACCGGCGTCGTGTGGACGCTGGTGTACGCGGGGGAGCGGCACGCGGGACGGCTCGGCGTCGTGATCGGCCTGCTCGCGCTGGTCCGGATCGACCTGGTGCTGATCGCGGCGGTGCTGTTCGCCGCCCGCCGCGAGTTCTGGGTGGGCATCTGGCGGACGGTCTTCGCCGCGCTCGCCGTCACGCTGCCCTGGTTCGCGTTCAGCTGGGTGGCGCTCGGCTCGGCGGTGCCGGACACGCTCGTGATCAAAATCAGCCAGCAGTCGTGGGGCCCGTTCAGCTTCACCAACGGCCCGCTCCTGTACTGGCGCAACTTCCCGGCCGCGGCCACGCTGTCGTTCCTGCCCCTGCTGCTGGCAGCGATGGCCGGAGCGGCGTGGCTGGTCCAGTACCGCCGCGGCTCAGAGACGGCCCGCCGCCTGACACCGTTCGCGGCGCTCGCCATCGCCGGCGCGCTGCACTACCTGGCGTACAGCCAGCTGGGCGTCCCGCCGTACCACTGGTACTACGCGCCGAGCATCATCGGCGCAACGATCTTCCTGGCGGCCTGCGCCTGCGCGGTCCCGGAACCGATGCGGCGGGCAACGTGGACGCTGGCCGGAACGGCGCTCGTCGCGAGCGTCGCGGTGTACCTGCTGCCGGGCCTGCCCCGCCAGTTCGCCCCGATCACGAGCAACCACGCATCGACAACGGAGTACCGCGAGATAGGCCAGGAACTGGCGGCAATCGCCCACGGCCGCAAGGTCGAGACGGCGGGCGAAGTCGGCGCACTGGCGTACGCGTGCGACTGCGAGCTGGTCGACGAGTTCTCAGACCGCGGCGCGGTCGACCCGGCAATCGCCGAGACGAAGCGCCGCAGCGGCGAACTGGGCCGGGCGCTGCTGGAGGCGAATTTCCACAACTTCGACCACAGCGTCGCCCCGACCAGCCCAGACCTGGTCCTGGCGACAACCCGCCGCACCCCACCCCGGACGGCCTTGGCGAGCTGGCACATCGACTCACCGTGGGTGGGCAGCCAGAACTTGTATTTGGTCCCCGCCCACGCCACCGGCGGCTGAGCCGGATCCCACCCCTGCGGCCGTTCAGGCTAAAGGGCTTGCTCCCCCGTGCGGGTGACCGGTAGGACGAGAGCCGTCAACCACGGGGAGGAATGACACATGGCGGACCCGTTGACGCTTTCCGTGCTCGGGGCGACGGTGCTCACCGAAGGCATCAAGTTCGTATACAACCAGGCAACTGAGCTTCTCAAGCGCCGTCGCGAGAAGGCGGCCACGGTTCCGGACACCACGGCTCTGGAGGGGAAGCTGGCTCCGCTGGACCCGGATCCCGTGGTGCTCGATCGGGTCGAGCCGGATCTGCGGGAGCTGCGCAAGGTGCTTCAGGACTACGTCGACGACATCGAACCCATCAGCACCGAGGACGGACGGCTGCTCGAAACCACCGACGCCGTCCGGCGACTGCTCGAAGCTGTCTACCGCCAGCGCATCACCTTCCGCGGAGAACAGCGACCGGCCTCCGGCCCGGTGGTCGAAGGCACTGTCGACGTCGCAGCCGTATCGGGTTACGTTGCCGGCGTCCGTGCGCGGGTCGTCGGCGGGAGCACCCACGTGCGTGGCGCCGTCCGGGCGGACGAGGTCTCCGGGACCGCCGTGGGCGTCGACTTCGACCGGATCGGCGATTGACCGACGAACAGGCCCGGCTCAGCCGGGACGAGTTGCTGTACGAAAAGGTGATCGCCCGCTACCTCGAGCAGGGGTTCGTCGAGCGCTTCTGGTTGGCCGCGAGGATCGAGCGGCACTTCCGTGATCCGGACTGCCGGTTCGTGCTGCTCTCCGGTGGTCCCGGCGCTGGCAAGAGCACGCTGCTGGCGTGGCTCACCCAGCGCCACGCCTTATCACCACGGTACTTCCTGCGGCGGTTGAGCAGCCATCCACTGGCTAGTGGGGACGCGTGGTCGTTGCTGCTGAGCGTCGGGCACCAGCTGGCCCTGCTGCGCCCGGAGCTGATGCGTGTCGACTTGGACGTCCAGGTGACCCAGGCAGTTGGCCGGGTCGCCGAGGCGGGTCGCGTCGTGGGCGCCCGAGTGGGTTTGCTGCACATTTCGCCGTTCCAGCACACGGCCGTACAGGTCGCGCAGCAGGTCGAGATCGCCGAAGGCAGCGTCGTGGGCTTCGAGATCGCGCGGATGGTCGCGGATTCCAGGCTCAACGACGTCGGCAACCTGCAGCACCTCGCACTGATCGAGCCCGCCGTCCGGCTCGCCGCCAGCGACCCCGCGGCCATGGTCGTGCTGTGCATCGACTCCGTAGACGAGCTCCGTCACCAGGGGCAAGACGTGGGGCGGACGGACATTCTCGAATGGCTCGCCGACTGCCCGGAGCTTCCGGCCAACTTGCGGGTGGTGGTGTCCGCGCGGCCGGACACCGAGTTGCTGCGCCGGTTCCGGCTCGCGCAAGCGGAGCGGTTGCGCGAGGAGCGGATCGAACCTTCCGCCGCGGAGGTGCGCGAGGACTTGCTCAAGTACGCACGGACTGTCGTCTCCGAACCGGCCATCGCCAAGCTGCCCGAAGTGCGACGGGTCGGCGTGGAGGCGGTCGCGCGACGCATTGCCGATCACGCCGAAGGCAGCTTTCTCTACCTGACGTTGTGGGCGAGCGGGCTGCGTGACGCGGTGAGCGATGGTGACACCGGAAGAGTGGCGGCGCTCACCCGGTTGTCCGTACTGCCTGCGGGGCTGGACGGCATCTATGAGTACTTCCTCGTGGTGATTCGTGACACTGTCAAACGCCGCGAGGGGAACCAGTGGACCCGTGTGTGGACGCGAGTGCACCGCAAACTGCTGGAGGTCCTCGCCGTCGCCCAAGCCCCGCTGCCGCTGAAGACGCTGCTCCTGCTCGCGGACCTGACCGGTGACCGCGCCCACGCCCGCGAGGCGCTCGATGATCTGGCCCAATTCCTGTCCGGGGAAACCCGGACGGTCCGGCTGCACCACGTCACCATGGCCGAGTTCCTGACCTCGGCAGATGAGGACCGGATCCTGGATGATTGGCATGTGGAAGCCGACGAAAGCCACCTCGCTCTAGCCCAGCGGCTGCTTACCGAACACGGTGACTCCTGGGCCACGTGCGACGACGCGTACGCCTTGAACAACACGGCCTCGCACCTCGTCGCGTCGATCCGGACCGCCGGGTCTGCCCGCACCCGCGTTCAGGCTGAGCAGTTGCTCACCGATCTGCTCGCCGCGCCGGCGTTCGGGATCGCCAAAAGCCACCGGGTCGGTGTGGACGACATGCTGGGCGACTACGTCGCGGCCTACGTGGCCATGTCCGGTTCACCCGAACTGGAAAATGGCCTCACCGCCGTGCTTGCCCGGTTGATCAACGAAGGCCGCACCGATCTCGCGAGCAGCCTGCACGCGATGCTCCAGCACCGACACGACGTGGCCGATCTCAACGCGGCTGTGCTGCGCCGGTTGAGTGATTCGGACTACCTCGAACAAGCCATCCCGAACCCGAGGAACCGCGCGGCCGCGCGGATCGCGTTCTCCCACGGCGAGGCGGGACGGCTTCGCCGGTTGGGTGGCCCGGAAAACCTGGACGCCGCCCACCGGCTGCTGGCACAGGCGATCGCGGAGGTCACCGACGTCGACGACGTCACATCGGCGAGGCAACGGTCTTCCCTTTTCTACGATCTCGCCTACCTGGAGGCCCTGCACGGCCGGCTCGACCAGGCGCTCGCGTGGTTCACGGAATCCGCCGAAGCCGCTGACGAAGCCGGGGATCGGACCAGCGCGTATATCTCCCGGCTGGTCGGCCTGCGCCACGGCTTGCTGGGTGGTGTCGTCGAGGCGGAGGAGTACAAAGCCGCGCACCTGGCCGCGTTGGAGCACTTCGGTGGAGACGAGGCCCAGGGGCCGAGCGCCTCCCGTTGGGTGATGAACACGCATGCCCACCTGGCCGACCTGGGGCTGCTGACCGGCGATCTCGACCTCGTTGTGACCCATTTGCAGGCTCTCGAGGACGACCCGTGGATCCGGCAGAACGCTCGCGCCGACCTCGTGCTCATCTTCCGGGCTCGCGCGGCGTGGGCGGCCGGCCACTGGGCGGTGGCGGCCGAGTTGTTCGCCCAAGCCCTGGCCGACGACCTGACTGACCCGCCTTCGCACCGTGAAGCCCTGTCCCGTGATCTTTACTACTACGGACAGGCGATGGCCGGGCTCGGTGACGTTCGGAAGGCACGGGAGCTGTGGGAACTCGGGCTTCGGTGCCCGGACCACGCCGGGAACTGGCCATGGAAGCCGAAGATCACCGAGGCGTTGAACGCGCTGTGACGTTTGAGTTGAGGGCATCCACCGGCGTGGATGCCCTCAACTCAGATCGGCAGCTTCCGGAAGATCGGCCGCGGAACATGCCGCAGCGCCGACATCACCAGCCGGAACTGCGCCGGCGCCCAAACCAGCTCCTTACCAGCCCGAGCCGCCCCCACCGCGATCTCCGCCACCTGCGGAGCCGTCTGCGCCAGCGGGGCGTCCTTGAGCCCCTCGGTCATCTTCGTCTTCACGTGCCCCGGCCGCACGACCGTCACCTTCACCCCGAACGGCGCCAGCGCCTCACCGAGACCCAGGTAGAACCCGTCGAAGCCGGCCTTCGTCGAGCCGTACACGAAGTTCGACCGGCGGACGCGCTCGCCCGCCACCGACGACAGCGCGATCACCGTGCCGTGACCCTGCTCCTTGAGCTTCTCCGACAACGCGACCCCGACCGACACCGCCGCCGTGTAGTTCACCGTGGCCAGTTCCACCGCCTTCGCGTGGTCCTGCCAGACCTCTTCCGGGTCGCCGAGCAGGCCGAACGCCACCACCGCCACGTCGATGTCGCCACCCTCGAACGCCTTGGTCAGCACAGCCGGGTGCGATGCCGTGTCCGCCGCCTCGAAGTCCACTGTGGACACCTCGGCGCCGCGGTCCTTCAGGCGCTGGGCCGCCGCCTCCAGGCGGGGCGACGGCCGGGCCGCGAGCACGACCCGCAGCGGCTTCTCGGCCAGGTACTTCTCGGCGATCGCCAGCGCGATGTCGGACGTGCCGCCGAGCAGGAGCAGGGACTGGGGGTTGCCCACCGCGTCGATCACAGTTCGAGCCTCCGGCTCATGTCAGAGGCGAAAACGCCTTCGGGGTCGATGGAAGCGCGCACCTTGCGCCACTCTTCGAGGCGCGGGTACATCTTCGCGAACGTCTCGGGCGAGGTGCGCGAGTCCTTCGCCGTGTACAGCCGGCCGCCCAGTTCCAGGACGTCTTCGTCGAGCTCCTGGCAGAACCGGCTCAGGCCGTTCTTGATCGGGAAGTCGACGCAGACCATCCAGCCCGGGTGCGGGAACGACAGCGGCGCCGCGTTGCCCTCGCCCATCCGCTTGAAGACGTTCAGGAAGGACACGTGCCCCGACTCGGCGATCTTCTTCACGATGTTCCGCAGCGGCTCGTGCGCGTTGAGCGGCGTCGAGAACTGGTACTGCAGGAAGCCCTTCGAGCCGTACGCCCGGTTCCACTCGCCGAACATGTCGAGCGGGTGGTAGAAGGCCGTCAGGTTCTGGATCACGCCGCGGGCCGCCTTCGGCGTCTTGCGGTAGTACAGCTCGCCGATGGCGCCGAACGTCAACTTGTTGGCCAGGCCGTTCGGGAAGACGTCCGGGAGCGTCGCCAGCTGCGGGGCGTCGAACTTCAGCGGGTTCGCGCGCAGCTTCGGCGGCAGTTCGTCCAGCTTCGCGAGCGAGCCGCGGCCGAAGGCGGCACGGCCCAGCTTCGCGCCGGTGGAGATCGTGTCGAACCACGCCGACGAGTACGTGTAGTTGTCGTCGGAGCCGTTGCTGACCAGCTCGAGGGTCTCGTCCAGGTTGTTCGTGCGCTCGTTGTCCGCGAGGAAGTACGCGGTCTCCGTCTTCGTCATCCGGATCTTCGCCCGGACGATGATGCCGGTCAGGCCGATGCCGGCCACGGTCGCCCAGAACAGCTCGGCGTCCGGGCCCTCCGGCGTCAGCGTGCGGATCTGCCCGTCGGCGGTGATCAGGTCCATCGACACGACGTGGTTGCCGAAGCTGCCCGCGCTGTGGTGGTTCTTGCCGTGGATGTCGTTGGCGATCGCGCCGCCGATCGTCACCTGGCGCGTGCCCGGCAGCACCGGGACCCACAGGCCGTACGGCAGCGCCTCGCGCATCAGCTGGTCGAGGCTGACCCCGGCGTCGACGTCGACGAGCGCGCTGTCCGGGTCGATCGAGTGGATCCGGTTCAGCGCCGTCATGTCGACGACCAGGCCGCCGGCGTTCTGCGCCGGGTCACCGTAGGACCGGCCGAGGCCGCGCGCGATCACGCCGCGTGCACCCGCGTGGGCGACGGCGCGCGCGATCTCCTCGACGTCGGCGGTGGTCAGCACGTCGGCCGTGGTCGGTGCGGTCCGCGCCCAGCCCATGAGCGTGCGACGCTGTGTGTTGGGTACGTGGGTCACCCGACCAGGGTAGCCACGCCGTTGACCGCCCGAGACGTGACCCTGAAGTGCTCATCTCTACACTTTGCGCATCAAGGCACAAGCGCCCGCGCGGGTGACCGTGACACAGGTATCGAGGTAATGCAGTGGTGGCGACCGATCCGCAAGCCGACGTAGCGGCTGCGCAGTCCTCCCCGGGACTGCTGGGCCAGCTCATCCGCTTTGCCCTGATCGGGGGCTTCTGCGCCCTCGTCGACCTGGGCACCTACACGCTGTTGACGCAGGTGGCGGGGATGGCCACCTCACCGTGGGTCGACATCGCCCGCGCTATCTCTTTCATCGTGGGCACGACCACGGCGTTCTTCCTCAACCGGAAGTTCACCTTCGCCGGCGGGCGCCGCGACGGGAAGGCGCAGATCGGCTCGTTCGTCCTGCTCTACACCGTGACGTTCTTCGTCGCGGTCGGGGTGAACCAGCTGGCGCTGCAGGTGCTGCCGGAGTCCGCGTGGCAGCACACACTGTGCTGGGCGGTGTCGCAGGCCACCGCCACCGTGATCAATTTCGTGATGCTGAAGTGGGTCGTTTTCCGCGAGCCGTCGACCAAGGAGAACTGAGGAACCATGCCCGGTAAGACAGCCACCCCGGCGCCGACCACCGGCGCGGCCGCCGAGACGCGGTTCACCGAGCACACTCCGCAGGGCCGCCTGACGGCGCAGCGCGGGCTCTACGCCGGCCCGGCGCCGATCGTCAGCAAGGACCTGTACGCCGAGCTCGAGTGGGGCGCGGCCGTGCGGGACCGTGCGTCGATCACGCTCGAGCCCGCCTCCAAGGTGTCCGGCAACACGTACTTCGGCCGGTTCCCGGCCAGCTACTGGCAGCGCTGGACGACGGTGACCGAGGTCTCGGTCGAGGCGGTCGTCACCGGCACCGGCCTGCTGTCCATGGGCGCCTCCGACGTCGAGGGCGAGCCCCGCGTGGTGGCCGCCGAGCAGGTCAAGGACGCCAAGCAGGCGAAGGTGTCGCTGACCGGCAAGCTGGACAAGTTCTACGACGGCGGCGCGCTCTGGCTCGACCTCGAGACCGAGGGCGGCCAGACGCTGCGCGTCGAGCAGGTCCGCTGGACGGTCGAGGCCCCGGAGAAGATCCGCCCGACCGCGGTGACCATCTGCACGATGAACCGCGCCGACGACTGCCTGAAGAACCTGCAGGCCCTCGCCGCGGACGTCTCCTCGCTGGAGACCCTGGACGCCATCTACGTCGCCGACCAGGGCACCGACCTCGTCGAGTCCCGCGACGGCTTCGAGCAGGTCGCCAAGGACCTCGGCGACAAGCTGCACTACATCAAGCAGCCGAACCTCGGCGGCGCCGGCGGCTTCACCCGCGGCCTGTTCGAGGTGGCCGGGCACACCGCGACCGAGCACGCGAACGTCCTGTTCATGGACGACGACGTGCTGCTCGAGCCGGACCTGGTGATCCGGATGACGGCGTTCTCCAACCGCGCCGCCAACCCGATCATCGTCGGAGGCCAGATGCTCAACCTGTTCCACCCGAACCAGCTGCACGTCGGCGCCGAGTACGCGCGGCTCAACACGCTCGAGCCCGGCCAGCCGGTCGAGCACTCGCTGTCCACCGCCGACCTGCTCGGCGTGGACGAGGAGACGCTGAAGCCGAACCGCCAGGAGCGCCGCCTCGACGCCGGCTACAACGGCTGGTGGTCGTGCCTGATCCCCTACGAGGTGGTCCAGGCCACCGGCTACCCGCTGCCGTTCTTCTTCCAGTGGGACGACGCCGAGTACTCCTACCGGGCCCGCGCGCACGGCTTCCCGACCGTCACCCTGCCGGGTGCGGGCGTGTGGCACGCGGACTTCCACATGAAGGACTGGGACGAGTGGCACCGGTACTTCAACCTGCGCAACTCGATCATCACCGCCGCGCTGCACTCGCCGTTCAACCTGAACCTGCTTTCGCGGGTGCTGATCGCGCAGCTGGTGCGCTACCTGCTCGGCATGCAGTACGGCCTGTCGGCGACGCTGATCAAGGCCGTCGAGGACTTCCTCAAGGGCCCGGAAGTCCTGCGTGACGGTGGGGTCGAGGCGATGAAGGAGATCCGCCGGATCCGCGACGACTACCCGGAGACCAAGCGCCACAAGGCGACCGACGTCCCGGGCATCGCGTCCAACGACATCGGCATCATCAACAGCGCGCCGCGGCCCAGCATGCAGCGCCTGGTGCTGATCAAGCGGGTGCTCGACCGGGTGCTCGGCCGCAGCCGCTTCGGGCTCGGCGCGGTGCCGATCGACGAGGCCAACTGGTGGCACATCGCGCTGTTCGACACGGCCGTCGTCACCGACGCGAGCCAGGAGGGCGTCCGCGTCCGCTCCTACGACCGGGTGAAGATGTTCGCGCTGGCCAAGCAGGGCGCGCGGGTCATCCAGCGGCTGCGCAAGGAAGGCGCGGCGGTGCAGGAGCAGTACAAGCGGGCCATGCCGGAGCTCACCTCGCGGGAGAACTGGAAGCGCCTGTACAAGCTCTGAGCGTTCCGTGGCGAAGGCCGTCTCACGCACGTCGTGAGGCGGCCTTCGCCGTTCACGCGTGCAGGCCGAAGACCTTGCTCTTCCGGTTGAGGTCGTCGATGTAGGCGGCGGCGACGTGCGCGAAGTTGACCGCGACCACCGAGTCGTCCTTGGTGGTCACCGATTCGACGGCGCCCGCCTTGACGAGCTGGGCGAGCCTGCCGGCCAGCTTCCCGGATTCTTCGGTGGTCAGCGCGAACAGCAGCGGTTCGCCGCCGGTGGCGAGGTGCAGGACGAGGGCGGGTTTCGTGTCGGCCATGCGTCCATCGGACCAGCGGCGATCTTGCCCCGGCAAGCGGGTTCGCTGAGGGCGGAGCTACGGTTTTCCCGGGAAGCCGGACTCATCCGCGGGGGGTTGGAAGCGAATGCCGCACTCGTTCTCGCTGTCGCTGGCGGCGGTGGACATCCTGCTGGAACAGCTCGGGCTCGGCCGCGCGCCGACGCCGTTCGAGGTCCCGCACGTCGGCACGACGATCGAGCAGCGCGCGATGATCCGCGACGCCGTCGTCCGCGACCTGACCGGCCGCGGCCTGTGGAGCCGGGGGCGCCTGGACGCGGACGCCGAGCTGGCGCTGGCGACGTTCGTCCGCGGCAGCGTGACGATCAACGCGGCGGCCGAGCTGGGCGACCGCCACCTGTTCGCGCGCGTGGCGACCGACGGCCAGTTCGCGGTCCTCGCCCGCCAGGAGGAGAACCTGATCGTCTTCGAGGAGGTCCGCCCGACGGGCATCGTCCCGGCGATCGTCGACCTGCTCCCGCTGACGCCGGCGGCGCCGGGCCAGTCGGTGACGATCTCCCGGCCGGTCCAGCAGCCCCGCCACCAGCGCCGCGACGAGGCGTACGACCCGTTCGCGGGCGTGAGCGCCCCGCGGTCGCACAGCGGTGGCGGCGGCCCGCAGGTCCGCATGATCGAGCGCGTGTTCCAGGAGCCGAAGAAGCGCGTGGGCCAGTTCACCGCCCAGACCCGCAGCGCCACGTTCCCCCCACTGGCCTGGTTCGACACCCCGAACGGCCGCTGGCTGATGTCATCACGAGCGGCAGCGGACGGCCAGCGCTGGATAACCTACGCTCCGGCGGACAACGCCCGGCTGGCCCAGCAGCTGTACGCCCAGCTCGAAGGGCAGTTCTGAGCACCGGGGAACCGTACGGGCGCGGCGTGCGTCGGAAGTGAAGATCGGTGAACGGCCGTTGCGCTGGGTGTCCCGCTAGTAGACTCCCGGGTGCGTAGGTATGGGCGAAGCGATTCGGGGTGGAACAGCGATGCAGATAGCTGACGGCGGGGGCAGTGCCTACCTCGCGGACCTCCTCAACCCGTTGTCCTCCGGTGCCATGGGCGCCGCGGTGCAGGCCGCCAAGGCGCAGACCGACAAGCTGGTCGCCGCGGCCGCGAGCGGTGGCTTCAAGATCACGCCGGAGGGTGTGAAGCCGCTCCGCGACGCGTTGACCGCGCTGGTCAAGGACCTCGACGGTCTCGGGCACAAGGTCTATGCGCTGGATCAGGCGCCCCAGCTCGGGAGCCACCCGTACGGGCAAACCGTCGCTTCGCACGACCAGAAGAGCGCCACCGAAGCCACTGGGTCGGCGCGAGCTGTGCTGAACCAGCTGCGAGAAGTGGCCACGCAGGCCGACCAAGCCCTGGCCAGGGCAGCCGGGCTCTACACCGGGACCGAAGACGATGCCTTCTCCGCGCTCAAGACCAAACAGGCCTGAGGTAATGAACAAATCCCTCACTCGCATCGTCCTCCCGCTCCTCATCGGCGGGGCACTGCTGGCCGGGTGCACCACCACCAAGGGGGGAACGGCATCACCCGCGCAGTCGTCGTCGGCCGGCGAGTCGAAGCCGCCGGACAGCACGTCGTCCGGCGGCGGGGGCACCCAGTCGATCACCGATCCCTGCTCGCTCCTCGAAATGAGTGATCTGAGCAGCTACGGCCAGTTCGATCCGCCGGAAAACGGCAAGATCGGCAGTGCCCGGTCGTGCAGCTACCAGAAGCAGATCGCCTCGGCGAGCGACAAGAGCATGGTCGTCGGCGCGAACGTCCGCGACAACGCCTCGATCGACCAGGTCAGGGACACCGGTCGCGGAGTGTCCGACACGGAGATCAACGGCCGGAAAGCGAAGGAATCGCCCGATGGCGTCGCTCCCGGGTGCACCTTGGCGCTGGCCGTCGGTGATTCCTCCAGGGTCGACGTGGAAGTGACGGCCGTCGCGTCGTCCGACGAGGCGTGCCAGGTCGCCGAGGCAGTCGCGAAGACCGCTGTCGAACCACGGTTGCCGAAGGGATGAGGGGACCCAGATGACGACGCAACAGGGCCCGCGCCCGAAGACCGAGGACAAGACGCCCCAGCAGGTCCAGGAAATGGCGCCGGCCGAGCGGGACGCTTACCTGCAGCAGAAGGCCGAAGAGGGCGTCGACCCCAGCAGCTGGCTGTTCGGTCCGATCCAGCAGTGGATGGCCCAGACCAGGGCGAAGAACCAAGCCCAGCAGATGGGCGACAAGAACGTCAAGGACGCCACCCAGGGCCGTGATGTCGAGTACGTCTCGGGGTTGCACGCGCCCAACGCGGACTACAAGGGCACCGACCACACCCAGCTCCAGGCTTTTCTCCAGAGCAACCTCGATGTCGACCAGGTGTCCGAGGTCTCGACCGCCTACCACCAGGTCCACCAGGTCTTCGACAAGTTTTCGCAGTCGATGACCACCGCGGTCAACGCCTCCAAGGGCACTTGGGAAGGTTCCGCGGCCGAGAACGCGCAGCAGTACTTCACCAGCCTCAGCAAGTGGTCCGACGCCAACTCCCAAAACGCCAAGCTGGCCTCGGAAACCATCTACGACCAGGGCCAGGCCGCCTCCACGGCGAAGAACTCCATGCCTGCCCCCATCCCCTTCAGCTGGACCGAAGAGTTCAAGGGCTGGGCCACCTCGAACCCCTTCAACCTGCCCGACAACGTCGACAAGTCGATCCAGAAGCAGAAGGACAGCCAGGCCGCGCACGACGAGGCCGCCAGTGTCATGGCGACCTACGACAAGAACCTCTACGAGGCCGCCTCCAAGCAGCCCGCCTTCGCGCCGCCGCCCAGTTTCAGCACCGGTGGGGGCAGCGATGGCACCGATGGCACCGGCGAGAAGAACGGCATCAACAACCCCTCCAGCGTGAACACGCCGGGCTCGCACTCGGTCAACACACCGGGCGGTACGGCCCAGGGCTTCGTGTCCGGCAACACCCCCGGGTCGCTCGGCGGGCCGGCCGGGCACACCGTCTCCGGCCCCGGGTCGACCACCGGGTCCGGGTTCGTCCCGGCCGGCACCACCACGCCGTCCGGCTTCACGCCCAGCTCGGTCCCGGTCGCGTCGTCGCAGAACTCGAACCAGCAGTTCACCGGGATGCCGCCGATGAGCCCGATGCCGATGGGCGGGATGAACTTCGGCGGCGACGAGGCCTACAACTCCAAGGTCGGTGGCGGGGGCGGTGGCCGCGGCGGCGGGTTCGGCCCCGGCGGCTCCGGCGCGGCAGGCAACGCGACCGGCGCGGGCGCCGCGTCCGGGGCGGCCCGGCCGGGCGGGATCGGTGCGGCCGAAGCGGCCGCCGGCCGCGGTATGGGTGGTCTCGGGGCCGGTGCGGCCGGTCGTGGCGGCATGAGCCCCGGCGGTGGTCTCGGCCGCGGCCAGAAGGGCGAAGGCGACGAGGACACCGAACACTCGCGGCCGACCTACCTTGTCGAGGGTGACCCCGACGAGGTCTTCGGCACCGACATGCGCACCGCGCCGCCGGTCATCGGCGAATAGCACGAAGAAGGGGCCCCCGCCGGGGGCCCCTTCTCAGTATCGGTAGAACTTCTCGGCGCGGCCCTGCCGCACCAGCTTCAGCCACTGCAGGAACGCCTTCGGGTCCCGCTTCACGCCCACGAAGTACAGCCCGAACCGGACGATCTCCAGCGCGCCGATCTTCCGCATGCCCGGCTGCGACAGCAGGTATCCGCGGTTGCGGTACGTGTAGTACCGCTTGACCTCGTTCTCCGGGTCCTGCGCGTGGAACTTGCCGCCCAGCATCGGCTTGAACTCGTCCGAGCCGTCCGGGTGCAGGTACTTCGTCTTCAGCGACGTGCCGAACGGCAGCCCCGAGCGGGCCAGCCGCCGGTGCAGCTCGACCTCGTCGCCGCGGAAGAACAGGCGCAGGTCCGGCACGCCGACGACGTCCAAAGTGGACGCGCGGAACAACGCGCCGTTCATCAGGGACGCGATGCCCGGCAGGAAGTCCGTGCCCAGCTCGGACTGCGACCGCTTCCACGTCAGGCCGCGGCGCAGCGGGAACGCCAGCTGGTCCGGCGCCTCGATGTTCGACACCACCGGCGAAATCTCCGCCAGGTTCCGCTTTTCCGCTTCCTCCAGCAGGATCGCGAGGACGTTCTCGTCGGCCGGGCGGCCGTCGTCGTCGGCCAGCCAGATCCAGTCCGCGCCCAGCGACAGCGCGTGCAGCATGCCCAGTGCGAACCCGCCGGCGCCACCGAGGTTCCGGTGCGACGGCAGGTACGTGTACGGCAGCGGGTAGTTCTCGACGACCTCGCGCGCGGAGTCGTCCGGTCCGTTGTCCACGACGACCAGGTGGTCGACCGGCCGGGTCTGGGTCGCGATGACCTTGAGCGAGTCCGCGAGCAGCTCGCGCCGGTGCCGCGTGACGACCACGCCGACGACCGCGCCGTCGGGCAGCTGCCGGGTCTCGCTCGCCATCATTCCCCGCCGTTCGTCGTCGCCACCGGCTCGATGCCGAAGCGGTCCAGGGTCTCCTGGCTCATGTTCTCGAAGGGGTCACGCCCCTTGTACGACGTGAGGACGTCCCGCAGCGAGCCGCGTTGCTTCACGTGGCCTTCGTCCATCCACAGGGCGGAGTCGCACAGCTCGAACAGGAACTCGTCGGAGTGGCTGGCGAACACGAGGATGCCGGAGCGCTTGACGAGGTCCTTGAGCCGGTCGCGCGCCTTGTTGAGGAACGCCGCGTCGACCGCGCCGATGCCCTCGTCGAGGATGAGGATCTCGGGGTCGATCGAGGTGACGACGCCCAGCGCCAGCCGCACGCGCATACCCGTCGAGTACGTCCGCAGCGGCATCTGCAGGTAGTCGCCGAGCTCGGTGAACTCCGCGATGTCGTCGACCCGCTTCTCCATCTCCTTGGCGGTCATGCCGAGGAACAGGCCGCGGATGATGATGTTCTCCTGGCCGGAGATCTCCGGGTCCATGCCGACGCCGAGGTCGAAGACCGGCGCGATCTTGCCGTGGATCCGCGAGGACCCGCGGGTCGGCTCGTAGATCCCGGCGAGCAGCCGCAGCAGCGTGGACTTGCCCGCGCCGTTGTGCCCGACCAGGCCGACCCGGTCGCCCTCGCGGAGATTCAGGGTCACGTCGTGCAGGGCTTCGATGATCGGGACCTTGGTGTCGGTGCCGATCTTGCCGCCGACCTTGCCGAGGACCTTCTTCTTCATCGACCGGGTCTTCGCGTCGAAGATCGGGAAGTCGACGTAGGCGTTCTGGACGTCAATGCTGACCATGTGTCACACCCAGTAGGAGACGCGGGCACGGTAATTGCGCATCGCGACGAGCGCGAGCGCCCAGCCGACGACGGTGATGCAGCCGACCACGATCCAGTTTCCCGGCGTGAACGACTGGCCGATCAGCGGTGCCCGGACCACCTGCATGAAGTGGTACAGCGGGTTCGCCTGGATGATCGGCAGCACCCAGGAGATGCCTTCGCGCGTCCCGCCGTTCATCAGCTGGTCGACCGGCCAGACGATCGGCGTGCCGTAGAACAGCAGCTGGATCAGCGAGTTGATCACCTGCGGGATGTCGCGGAAGCGGGTCGAGATGATGCCCAGCAGCAGCGTCACCCAGCCCGCGTTGAGCGCGAGCAGCACGAAGCCGGGGATGGCCAGCAGGATGTTCCAGCTGAGGCCCGGGTGGCAGAAGAGGCCGTCGTGGCACAGCCCGTCCTTCGAACCCAGCGAGTACGGGTTGTCGAGCGCGCTGAAGAAGATGACCAGGACGACGACGTAGACGATCAGGTTGTGGGCCAGCAGCAGCGTCTGGCGCCACACCGTGCGCAGCATGTACACGCTCAGCGGCGCCGGGAGCTGCTTGATGAGCCCCTCGTTCGCGATGAACGTCTCCATGCCCTCGGCCAGGCAGCCGCTGATGAAGCCCCACAGGATGAACCCGGTGGACAGGTAGGGCAGGAACACCTGGATCGGCGAGTTGAACAGCTGCGAGTACAGCAGCCCGAGCCCGAGCGCGATGACGGCCTGGCTGATGGTGATCCAGAAGGGCCCGATCACCGAGCGCCGATAGCGCTGCTTGATGTCCTGCCAGCCGAGGTGACCCCACAGCTCGCGGGCGCGGAAACCGGCCTTGATGTCGGCGAAGGCCCGCGAGAACGTCTTGCTGTCCGACACCGGCGGCGCCGGTGTCGCTACTGAGGAGTTCGCGGCCTGAACCGTGCTGGTGGCATGCACGTGGACGAGGGTACCGATGGGCCCGGCACCGGCCGGGCCGCCCCGCCCGCAACCAGCGCTCGCGGTTAGTGCCAAGGTGGCCTGGGTTACAGTGCGTCACGCCGTACGATTCCGCGCATGGTGGTCGCCCCCAGTTCGGCTTCGTCGACGAAGCCGGACCAACGTGCTCTTTACTACGTGGTGGCTCCGGTGGGGCACCCCAACTACGGGGATGAGCTCATCGCGGCGAGCTGGTTGCGCGAGCTGGCCACGATGGCTCCCGACGCCGACGTCTGGGTGGACACGCATTCGCCGGGTCCGGCGGCGGTCCTGCTGGACGGCATCCACCCCCGGGCCAAGTTCACCGACACGCTGTGGCGGTTGTGCTGGGAAGCGCCGTCGGAGGACCCGTGGCAGGCGGCCGCCTGGGTGCGCGAAGCGGTGCACAACCCCGGCATGATGCCTCGCCTGCACGGCGGGATCGAGCTGCTCGCGACCGCCGACGTGGTGCACGTCGTCGGCGGCGGCTACATCAACAAGCTGTGGCCCAAGCAGATCGGCCTGTTCTCCGGGACCGCGGCGGCGGTGGAGCGCTCGGGGGGCCGGGCCGCGATGACCGGCCACGGTCTCGTGCCGGCCTGCGACGACGTCGCCCCTCTGCTGGTGAGCCTGCTGGACCACTTCGACGTCGTCGAGGTCCGTGACGAAGCATCGGCGGCCCTGGTCGACGTGCAGCCCGGCATCGACGACGCGTTCCTGGGCATCGGCCCGCACCGCTACGAGACGGCCGAGGACCAGCCGGAGGTCATGCTCTGCCTCCAGTCCGACCTCGTCGAGGTCGGTATCGGCAAGCTGGCCGGCGCGGTGCTGTCGATGCTGCGCTCGTGGAAGGTGCCGCCGGAGCGGGTCGGGATCGTGGAAGGGGTGCCCCGCGTCGACCGCGAGGTGTTCGCCCTGCTCGAGCGCGAGCTCCCCGGCGCCCGGTTCTACCCGTTTTCCCACATCTGGGCGCACGGCCTGCCGGCCAACCCCCGCCAGACGTGGATTTCCACCCGCTTCCACGTCCACATGCTGGCCGCGGCAGCCGGCGCGTCCGGCGTGGCAGTGTCCATCAACCCCGACTACTACGCGACGAAGCACCGCTCGCTCGCTGCGCTCGGCTCGAACTGGACGGTGCTGGAGGACCTCACCCAGATCCCGGACCGCCCATCGGCCGGAGGCTACTCGGCGGACACCCTCGCGCGGCTGCGAAGTGCCAAGCTCGAGGTCGCGAAGGCGGTCTACGCCCCGGTGGTGCGCAGGCCCCAGGCCGGGGCGCCTGCCGAACCCCAGCCGGAGTCGTTCAGGCGCCGCTGGTCGAGGCGCATCCGCGGCTGAGTTCACGAACAACGGCGGGGGCGGGGCGGGGCCAAGCGCGGCCGCCGCGGGTGGTGGGGGGGGGTGGAGCACAGGTGGGGATCGGCCCCCGCCGCGGGGTGGGAGACCCCCCCCAA